>SRJI02000006.1 GCA_005473895.2 Carideicomes alvinocaridis | reverse complement strand
CGGGGCGCTTTCCGGCGCGGCCTGCGGCAGAACCGGCGTCTCCGTCACCTCCTGCGGGGCCTCGGGAGGCGGGGCCACCTCGCTCGTCTCCGGGCGGGGCGCCTCGGGCGGGGCCTGGGTCTCGGTTTCCACCTGCGGGCGCGCGGCCTCGGGCTGCGGCATGTCGGGCTGATCCAGCGCCGCCAGCCGCTGCGCCGCATCGTCCGGCCGCGTCTGGTCCGGGCGGGTCTCGTCGGGCGGCGTCTCGGGGGCCTGCATCTCTTCCGGGCGCTGCTCGGTCTCGGGCGTTTCCTCCCATTCGGCAACCATGGTCTCGACCTGTTCCGGCGCCGCGGTGATGGAAACCATGGCGTCGCCGCCCATGCCGCCGGCATCGGCGCCGTCCTCCTCCTCCGGCATCTGCAGGGCAAGCAGCAGGTGCAGCGCCAGCGCGAGGGCCGGGAAGACGATGAGCTCGGCCAGCCGGATCATTGCGGCGCCACCACCAGGGCCACGTCCGACAGGCCGGCCGCGGCCAGGTCCTTGAGCACCCGGGCCACCTTCGCCGCCTCGGCCCCGGCATCGGCGCGCAGCAGCGGCGGTGCGTCCGAGCCCTCGGCCCGGCGGGCAAGCTCGGCCACGGCCTCGGGCCCGCGCAGATTCTCGATCGCCACCTCGCCCTCGGCGGAGAGGTAGAGCACCGGCGCCTCCTCGGCCTGGCTGTCCTGGGCGGAGACCGGCGGCTCCACCTCGACCGGCTCGGGCGGGGCGAGGCGCGAGGTCATCAGGAAGAAGACCAGCAGCAGGAAGACCACGTTGATCATCGGCACGATGGATTCGGCCTGCGGGCGCCTGGGTTCGGGCGAGAAATCCATGGTCACTCCACCAGCACGATCTTGCGGATGCCTGCCGCCTGCAGCGCGTCGTTGACGCTCACCACCCGTTGCAGCGTGGCGCCGTCGCGGCCGCGCAGGATCACGATGTCCTCCGGGCCGGTCATCAGGGGCTCCAGCGCCCGGGCCAGCCCGTCCTCCGCCACCGCGACGCCGTTCACGCGGACGCCTTCGGGCAGGATGTCGACCAGCCGGGGTGGGCCCTCATAGGCGGTCTGGCCGGCCCCCGAGGTCAGCGGCAGCGGCACCACCGCGTCCATGCCGAAGCGCGAGGCCAGCATGAAGAAGACCAGCAGCAGGAACACCACGTCGATCATCGGCGTGAGGCTCGGCTTGCGGCGCGGCCTGGGAGGGTCGGGCAGGAAGCTCATTGCGCGGCGAGGTCCATCCTCGCATCCCCGGTCTCGTCCTCGTCCTCGACCAGCGCGGGATCGCGGGCGATGAAGATCCGCGCGGCGAGGTCTTCCATGTCCTGGCGCACATTGCCGATCACTGCCTCGAACCAGGTCAGCGCGGCCGAGGCCGGGATCGCCACGGCCATGCCGGCGGCGGTGGTCAGCAGCGCCTCCCAGATACCGCCGGCAAGCATGGCGGGATCGGCGCGGTTGCCGGCCTCCTGCAGTGCCTGGAAGGCCGAGATCATGCCCATCACGGTGCCGAGAAGACCCAGCAGCGGCGCGATGGTGGAGATCAGCTCGAGCGCGCGCAGACCGCCCTGGGAGCGCGACAGCACGTCCTTGGCGACGCGGGCGGTTTCCTCGCGCGCCTGCGGTTCGGGCAGGGTCAGCCGGGCGCGCATCGCCGCCTTGGTCAGCGACGAGCGCATGCCGCGCCGGTGGCGGATCGACTGGAAGGCGGCCTCGAATTCGCCGGCCTCCCAGCGGCTGACCGCGCGGCGGGCATGGCGGCGAGACCAGGCGCCGATCTGCACCAGCCGCCAGATCTTCCACAGGATCAGCGCAAGCGTCACGACCGAGAGCGCGGCGATGGCCCAGATCGCCGGCCCGCCGGTGCGCAGGAAGTCCACCGCCCGCGCGGCGGCCTGCTGCAGCGCCTCCTGCGTGGTGGCGGGGGCGGGGCTTTGGGCCTGGTCGCCGAGGTCGATCACCGTGCTGTCGGCCCCGTCGGTCGCGGGGGCGGGCTGGTCGGCGGGCTGCGTCGACTCGGCCTGCGACCCGGCAGGGTCGGTGGCGGGAACTTCGGTTTCCGAGGTCTCGGCGCCGGGGGCCGTGGCAGCGGGTGCGTCCCCGCCCGCGGTGGTGTCGGTGATGACCGGCTGTTCCGCGTCGGCGGGCGCCGTCTCGGCCTCCGGTCCGGACGTCCCGGCGGGGCTGGCCGTCTCGGGGCTCGCGTCGGTCTGCCCGGCTTGCGGCGCGCTCTCGCCGGTGGCCGGTGCCGCCTCGCTTCCGTCCATGCCTGGGGAGGAGGGCATGTCTGGCACGCTCATCTGCGGCACCTGGGGGGCGTCGCCCGCGGGGTCGGTCGCCTGGGCCAGCGCCGCGGAGCCGGTCCCCAATAGGAGGCAGAGAAGGGCTGCGCCCGTCAATCCGGTGGTTCGTGCTCCTGCTGCCATTCGGCTCTCCCGTCGGTTCGCGCCGCCGGTCCGGGGCGGTCGAGTCAGATGCTACATGTTCCCGACAATTTTGCACAGGAACCGCGCATGGTCTGGGCCAGATCGGCAGGAAACGTCAAGGCGGAATGACGAAGTCTTGACCAATCCGACTAATTCAGTCAGAAATTATGCATCCAGCCACCTGCTCGATCCGCCGATCGGCCCGAGGGGAGCCAGTGACCCAGTTGTAACCGAGGACTTCGCCCGTGAAACGCGCCTTGATTCGCCTGATGGTGCAGCCGCCTTCGCGCCGGCGGAGCCTCAACTCCCTGTTCGATCGTATCGAGAAAGGAATGCCATGATGATGACCCGCGAGATCAAGCCGGACGCCACGCCGGCCGCCGAGCGCCTGCCGCAATACAGTGCCGAGGACCTGACGAAGGGCGGGAACATGGCGCAGATCGTGCTGGGCGATCAGGTCTATTTCCTGCGCATCACCCGCGCGGGCAAGCTGATCCTGACCAAGTAGGGCTGGGTCGGGGCCGATCGGCCGGTCAGGAGCCGACCAGTGTCCAGATCACCCAGAGCGCCGCGCCGATGAAGCCGAAGGCCAGCAGCGCGAACAGCCCGTCCTTGACCAGCAGCGAGAGCGAGAACAGCACGACCGCCGCCCCGAGGATCGACGAACTGAAGGGTACGAATTCCAGCGCGGGCATTACCGCGCCGCAGATCAGGCAGGCCAGCTCGGTGATCCAGCGGAAGGGGCGGCGGACGAAGATCCGCAGCCGCTCCTTCGACCAGCGGTCGAGAAAGGCGGCGCCCTTGCGCATGGGCTTGAGCGCGTCGCGCAGCCTGTCGCCGGGGATCTTGCGCCGCATCAGCCAGCCCGGAAGCCACAGGTGGTGGCGGTTGAACAGCATCTGCGCCGCCACCAGCGCGATCAGGATCCCGCAGAAGCTCGACACGAGCGGGATGCCCGACAGCGGCGTCACCACCGCCAGCGCCGGCGCCATCAGCACCGGCACGAAGGACGCCTGGCCCAGCGATTCCACCAGGTCCTGAAAGGCCACGTCCTCTCCGGTCGCGGTTTCGGCCACGCTCTCGACGACCGCGGAAACGCTGTCCGGCATCTTGGGGTCCTGCGTCATGATCTCTTGTCCTGCTCTGCCCGTTCCTGCCCCGGCATATCTCCGGAACGGCCAGCCATGGCCGGCGGTTCCCGGTGCCGTGACGGCGTGCCGCGCCCCCGTGCCATGGCGGGTGTCACTCTTCCGCGGCGGCCGGGGCGCCGGTGCCCTTCTGCGGCGGGAGGGAGGCGAACCAGGCCGCCAGCTCGGCGATCTGGTCGTCCTCCAGCGCCCGCGCCGCCTTGGTCATCAGGGCCGAGCCGTGCCGCGTGCCGTCGCGCCAGAGCCGGAGTTGCGTGGCGAGATAGGCGCGGTCCTGCCCGGCCAGGGACGGGAAATGCGGGTTGGGCTCGGTCGCGCCGGGCCCGTGGCAGGCGGTGCAGGCCGGAACCTCCTCGGTCCCGCGCTGCGCCAGCACCGCGCCCCGCTCCGCAGCACCGCCGCCGCCCGAACCCGCGCCGCGCGGCTGACGGTCGCCGAACCAGGCGGCGAGCTCCTTCAGCTCCGCCTCGGTCGGGATGCTCGCGGCCTGCTGCATGATGCCCGAGGGCCGCGCGCCGCTGCGGTACTCTTCCAGCGCCTCGGCGATCTGCGTCTCGGTCAGGATGTCGAGCCGGGGCACGTGCCGTTCGACCCCGCCATGGCAGGAGGCGCACCAGGCGGCATGTTCCGGGCCCTCGACCTGCGGATCGGCGGTCAGCGCCTGCTGGGCCTGCGGCTCGATCCCCTGCTGCACCGCCTCCAGGTAGGCGACGACGGACCACACTTCCTCCTCGCGCCGTTCCGCGGGCCAGTGGGGCATGCCGCTCATCTTCACGCCGTTATAGACGATCCAGTGCAACTCTGCCGGGGTCCAGTCGCCCACCGCCTCGTCGATATGGGGCGGCTCCGGCACCAGCGCGGCCATGGTGGCCGTCCGCTCGCGCCCCGGCTCTGCGTGGCAGGGCAGGCAGGCGGTCTCGTAATGCTTCGCCCCGAGCGCGATCAGCGCGGGATCGGCCAGGTCCGGCATCCGCTCCGGCCGCTCGGCGCGCAGATCGACCGAGTTGCGGAAGGTCGTGTGCAGCACCCAGCTCACCCCGGGCAGGTGGCCCACCCGCGCCGAGACGTTGTAAAGCCCGAGCCCGACCACCGCCGCGGCGCCGACAAGGCCCAGCACGGCGAGGGTGGCGAGGGTGAGGATGACCTGTTTCATGCGCGCTGATCCTCCGAGACGACGCGGGCGGTCAGCAGCAGTCCCGCCACCAGGTAGACGGGCGTGCCGATCCCCAGCATCAGCATCCCGCCCAGTTGCTGCCCCGTCAGGTCCGGCGCGGTGCCGCAGAACTCCGCGTAAAGGTCGCGCGGCGCGAGGATCAGCAGCGCCCCGAGCAGCGTCATGTGCATCGAGGTGACCAGCAGCCCCCCGGCGCCGGCCAGCGGATGCACGCTGCGCAGGCAGCCCGCCCAGGTCAGCAGCCCGGCCAGCAGGAAGGCCGCCTGTTCGACCACGTAGCCGGCGGTCGAGGTATAGGCCAGCCCGTGCGCCCGGGGCAGGTGCCAGGCCCAGACCACGCCGAATTCCAGAGCCGCGGCCACCAGCGGGTTGAGGGTGAAGGCTCGACCCAGCCGTTCGGAGCCGAGCACCAGCAGCGGCGCGGCCAGCGCGATCAGGCCCATGTGCCGCAGCATATGCGCGGGGAAGACGCCCAGCCAGGCGTCGAGCGGCAGGCTCCAGAGGGCGAGGGGCAGCAGGATACCTGTGCTGAGCAGGGCGCGTTTCATGAGCGGCCTCCCGGATCCGGGACGGGCAGGAGGATATGGATTTCCCCGAGCGCCGGGGTCCTCGCCGGCAGGAACCGGGCGGGGCCGAGGGATTGAAGCCGTTGCTCCCCATGGCGCCCGGGGTTTGTGACGTCCCCGGGACGTCGCACGCCGCCCTGTATAAGGGCGCGCCAGCCGAACGCGCCTACGGCAGGCGCAAGGCCGGAGACGGCGGTCCGCCCCGCGCGGGTATGGGGCCGCGGCATCATTTGCAGCTCGCCAGGATGAAGAGGGGCAGGCCGGTATAGATCACCCCGATGGCCGAGATAATGGCCAGCAGGAACCCGGCATGGCCGAGGAACTGGTGTCGGTGCTCCGCATGGCCCTCGGGGTTGGTGAAGTCCCCGGTGCGGCGCACGTCCCATTGCACGAAGGCGCGCCAGCCGATCAGGGCTATCAGCGCCAGCGCCAGGCCGGTGGCCGCGATCAGCCCCGCGCGGGTATAGGGCAGCGGGATCAGCCCCTTGATGCAGGCCAGCGAGACCGTTCCGTAGCACAGCACGAAATGCAGCGCCCAGGTGAGCGGCGCGAAGGTGATGCGCAGCAGGCTCTCGCGTTCCTCGGCAAACTCCGCCAGCTCGCGGTCCTTTTCGGGCTCGGCGGGCTGGCCGTGTTCGGTGTCGTTCTCTGCGGTCATGCGGGCGCCTCCAGCAACAGCGGCGCAAGCCCCATCACGGCGCAGGCGACGAGCGCCGAGAGGGCCTGGAAATGCCAGAAGAGGGTGACGTTGTGCAGGTCGGCATCGTGGTTGGGGGTGAGCTTGCCCGCCAGGCTCCCGGCGAGGCAATAGAGCTGCATCACCACGCCCACGCCGGTATGTGCGCCGACCCAGATGACCACGGCACAGAGGATCGCCGGGTAGACATGGCTCGACGGGCTGAGATGAAGCACCGAGGCCGCCAGCGCCGCCGCGCCCAGCAGCGCCAGCACCGGCGCCACCCCGAGCGCGATCCGCGCGCCGGCGATCCGGCCGGACCAGTTGAGCCGCCGCGCGCCCAGGGTCAGCGCCCAGGAACTCAGCAGCAGGATCGCCGCCGCCGCGATCATCAGCCCGTCCGCATGGGCCGCGCCCTCGGGCGGGAAATCGGGCCGCGCCGTCCAGTAGAAGAAGAAGCCGAAGATCACCGAGGCAAAGCCCGTGGCGTCGCCCAGCATGGTGATCCACATCGCCCACCACCCGACGGAGGCGGGGCCGGAGGCATAGGTCGGCAGCGACAGGCCCAGGCCCACATCCTTGCGCTCCACCTCGGGCGGGCGGGCCGTGTCGCGCCACAGCCACCAGATGATGCAGGCCACGGCCAGCGCGCCCGCCCCGGCGGCGGGCCAGTAGATGTGGAAGGTGGGCAGGATGAAGCACGCCCCGGTAAAGATCGCCGCCCAGATCGAGATCCAGGAGGGCCCGGTGACCTTCTGCACCTGCATCGGTTCCGCGTCGATGACCGAGGTGATCAGCGTCTCGCGCTGGCCCTGCTTGGAATCCGGCAGGTAGTAGCGCCCGGCATCCACCCGCTCCAGCAGCTTGGGATCGTCCCAGAGCGGGTAGCGCGAATGCACGTGCGGGATCGACCGCACGCCCCAGTTCTCTGCCGGCACGTCATGGGTCCATTCCAGCGTCCCGCCGCCCCAGGGGTTGCGCGGGATCTGGGGCTGGTGCCCCTTGGGCCGCAGCAGGTCCCAGACGAAGACCGCAAAGCCCGCCGCGATGATGAAGGCCCCCACGGTGGAGATCATGTTGAGCCAGTCCCAGCCCAGCCCTTCGGGGTAGGCGTAGATGCGGCGCGGCATCCCCTTCAGCCCCGTCAGGTGCATGGGCAGGAAGCAGATGTTGAACCCCGCGAAGATCAGCCAGAAGGCCCAGCGGCCCAGCCGTTCGGAGAGCTGCACCTTCCGGATGAACGGGAAGAAGTAATAGACCCCCGCGATCACCGGAAAGACCATGCCGCCAAACAGCGTATAATGCAGGTGGGCGACGATGAAATAGGTGTCGTGCACCTGGAAGTCGAAAGGCGCCACGGCGATCATCACCCCGGTCAGCCCGCCGGCGGTGAAGATGGCAAGCCCGCCCGCGATCCACAGCATCGGCAGGTTCACCTTGACCCGTCCCACCATCAGCGTCGCGAGGAAGGCAAAGATCTGGATGCCGGTGGGGATCACCACCGATTCCGACGCGGCCGAGAAGAAGCCGAGCGAGATGTTGGGCAGCCCCGTGGTGAACATGTGGTGCACCCAGAGCCCGAAGCTCAGGAACCCGGTGCCCACCGCGGACAGCACGATCCACGAATAGCCCACGATGGGCCGCCGCGCGACGGTGGGCACGATCATCGAGGCGATGGCGATCGAGGGCAGGAAGATGATGTAGACCTCCGGATGGCCGAAGATCCAGAACAGGTGCTGCCAGAGCATCGGATCGCCGCCGCGCTCGGGGTCGAAGAAGGGCCAGTCGAGGCTGCGCTCCAGTTCGAACAGGAAGTCGCCCGCGATGAGCGGCGGAAAGGCGAACAGGATCATGCCGCCCACCACCATCACGTACCAGGCGTAGAGCGGCATGATGTTCACCCGCATCCCCGGCGGCCGGCACTTGAGCGAGCCCACGATCAGCTCCACCGCCGCGGCGATGGAGGCGACCTCGATGAAGGACAGGCCCAGCAGCCAGATGTCGCTGCCCGGCCCCTCCGCCTGGGTGGCGAGCGGCGGGTACATGAACCAGCCCGAATTGGGCGCGGCGTCGAAGAAGATGGAGCCGATGACGAAGACGCCGCCGATCAGGAAGCACCAGTAGCCGAAGGCCGAGAGCCGCGGAAACGGCATGTCCCGCGCGGAGAGAAATCCGGGCAGCAGCAGGATCGAGATCGCCTCGAACATCGGCACGGCGAACAGGAACATCATCGCCGAGCCGTGCATGGTGAAGAGCTGGTTGAACCGGTCGGCGCTGACCAGGTCGTTCTCCGGCACGGCCAGCTGCACCCGGATGATCAGCGCCATGACCCCCGCCATCAGCATGAAGGCGAAGGCGGTCATCGTGTACCAGACGCCGACCTCGGTATTGTTCACGGCGGTCCAGTAGCGGAAGCCCTTGGGCGTTGCCCATACCTCGCGCAGGCGCCGCTGCTGCGCCTCCTGCTCCTCCTGCGGGACCGGCTCGGCCAGCATCTCCTCGGTGGGCGGGTAGGGGCCGCGGCGCGAGCGGTCGATCACCGGATATCCGTTGCGGTCGCTCATTCCAGCCCCTTCAGGTAGGCGGCGAGCGCCGCGCGCTCATCCTCGCTCAGGTGGTCGTAGGCGGGCATCCGCACCTCGGGTTTCAGGTCCTCGGTATGGGTCACGAAGGCGGCGAACTCCTCCATGGTGACGCCCAGCCGCCCGGCGCCCAGCGAATGGCGGCTGCCCACATGGGTCAGGTCCGGACCCACCTGGCCCTGCGCCTGCGTCCCCCGGATCGTGTGGCAGGCGGCGCAGCCCTCGCGGAAGAAGATGTCGCGGCCTTCTTCAGTGCCCTCCGCGGGCTGCGCGCCGGCCGCCTCCTGCTCCAGCCAGGCGTCGAATTCCCCGGGCGGCATCACCACCGCCTCGAAGGCCATCCAGGCATGGCTCGCGCCGCAGAGCTCGGCGCATTGACCCCGGTAGACGCCCGGCTTCTCGGGCTTGAGCGACAGGGTGGTCTCGCGCCCCGGGAACATATCCATCTTGCCGCCGAGCGCGGGGATCCAGAAGGAATGGATCACCCGGTCCGAGGTCAGCGTGAACTCTGTCCGCTGGCCGGCGGGCAGGCGGATCTCGTTGGCCGAGATCACGGGGGTATCGGCCCCTTCGGGCCAGTATTCCACGCGCCACCACCATTGCTCGCCGATCACCCGGATGCGCAGCCCGTCGCCGGGCTTCTGGTGGTCGGGCAGGATCGACAGGCCCCAGCCCAGCAGCGCGCCGATCAGCAGCGTCGGCAGCAGGATGCCTCCGCCGATCACGATGGAATTCGCGGTGGTCTTGGAGATCTGGCTGCGATGCACCCGCGTGAAGCCGTAGAACATGCCGTTCATCGCCAGCCACAGGATGACCGCGCCGATCAGCATCACGGTAAACAGCGTCAGCAGGACGGCGGCATCCTCGCCCGCCGGGTCCAGCGCCGATTGCCGGCCCTCGCAGGCCGCGCAGATCAGGAGGAGGGGAAGCGCGCGAAGCGCGCGCGCGGGCGGACTCAAACGGTGGCAAGGCGCCGGTGGCACCTTGTCCGATCATCTGTCAGTCCCATGTCAAAAGACACCATCCCGCCCCCTTTCGCGCATTAACGCCGGGGGGCGGAGGGGGTTCCCGAATTTCCCGCGTCAGGCCAGTCTCTGCAGCAATCCGCGCGAAGGTTCGCCGGTCTCGGCCAGCCCGTTGGCCCGCTGGTAGGCGCGGATCGCCGCCTCGGTCTTCGAGCCCAGCACCCCGTCCGCGCCGCCCGCGTCAAAGCCCGCCCGGGTCAGGCCGCGCTGCAGCGCCATCCGGTCCTCCAGCGTCAGCCCGTAGGCGTCGGGGCCGAAGCTCGCCCGCACCGGCGCGCCGCCCGCGATGCGGTCCGACAGGTGGCCAACGCCGATCACGTATTTCTCGGCGTTGTTGTAGCGGGTGATGACGGTGAAGTTGCGGAACACCATGAAGGCGGGCCCCGGCGTCTGCGGCCGGATGATGGAGGCGGGGCCGTGATCGCCCACCGTGCCGCCGCCCGCCGCGCGCACGCCCATCGCCGCCCAGTCCGAGGCGCTGCGCGTCGTGCCGCGGCCCAGCATCCCGGCCGGGAAATCGCCGGGCAGGGTGACCTCCACCCCCCAGGGCTGACCGCGTTGCCAGCCCGAGCGCGACAGGTACGCGGCGGTGGAGGCCAGCGCGTCGGAGGGATCCTCCGACCAGATGTCGCGCCGCCCGTCGCCGGTGAAATCCACCGCATAGGCCTGGTAGGAGGTGGGGATGAACTGGGTATGCCCCATCGCGCCCGCCCAGCTTCCGGTCATGCGGGCGGGGGTGATGTCGCCGTTTGCGAGGATGCGCAGCGCCGCCAGGAGCTGTTTTTCGAAGAAGGCGCCGCGCCGCCCGTCATAGGCCAGCGTCGACAGCGCCGAGACCACGGGCACGTCGCCCATGCGCTGGCCGTAGCGGCTTTCCAGGCCCCAGATCGCGGTGACGATGCGGGGCTCCACCCCGTAGGTGCTTTCGATCCGGGCCAGCGTGTCGGCGTGGCGCGCGAACTTGGCGCGCCCGGTCGTCACCCGCTCGTCGCTGGCGGCGATGGCGAGGTAATCCTCGAGCGTGCGTGTGAA
Source organism: Carideicomes alvinocaridis (assembly GCA_005473895.2). Lineage (GTDB taxonomy): Bacteria > Pseudomonadota > Alphaproteobacteria > Rhodobacterales > Rhodobacteraceae > Carideicomes > Carideicomes alvinocaridis. The sequence continues at coordinate 147,446 of SRJI02000006.1, read as the reverse complement.
CTCGGTCTGGTTGCGGTCGCGCTCGATCACGTCGGGCAGGTAGCCGGCATCGCGGAAGGCGGCGGCCAGCGTGGATTGCGGGATGCCCGCGCCGGCGGCCCGGCCGCGGAAGGAGGCGACCCAGGCCTCGTAGCCGGTATTGGGCACCGCGCGCATCGCGGGCTCCGCCGCGGGGGCGACACCGCCGCTCCGCAGGTCGGGCAGGCCGCCGCAGCCGGCGAGACCGGCAAGCGCCGCAAGGCTGACACTCATCTGGCGTCGGGTGATGGACATGGCTGCTCTCCTCTGGACCTCGTCGCGCCCTTTGCGGGTCGTTCGCCCCGATCCTAGCCGATTCCGCGCGACGCTGCAGTGTTCTTTGCCGTCGATCGGCATCGCCCCGCCGCTGCCGCGCAAGAAAAAACCGCCCCGCCGGCAGGGCCGGGCAGGGCGGGTCCGGGGGCGGCGCGCGTCCGCCCCTGAATGCCGGGGATCAGGCCTCCCAGTAGAGCGCTTCGGGCCGGATCTCGTAGGTGATGTGCATGCCGGCACCGCCCAGCCCGGGAACGTAGTGGCGGAACAGCGAGCGCCAGTAGGGCTGGATCGTCACGCCGTCCTCCTGCAGCATCTTCTCGCCCTTGGCCATCAGCTCGCGCCGGGCATCGACGTCGGCCGTGGCCAGCGCCTTGTCGAGATTGGCGTCGAATTCGGGGTTGGAATAGCCGAACTCGTTCCACGCCACGCCCGAGCGATAGGCCAGCGACCAGATCTGCACGCCCAGCGGCCGGTGGTTCCAGTTGGTGGAACTGAACGGGTACTTGGTCCAGTCGTTCCAGAAGGTGGAGCCGGGCAGGATCGTCCGGTTCACCTTGAACCCCGCATCGCGCAGCTGGGCGGCGACCGCATCGGTGGTGTTCTTGCGGTAATCGTCGTCGATGGAGATGAGCTCGTGCTCGAAATCCATCATCCCGGCCTCTTCCATGAGCTTCGCCGCCGCGGCCGGATCATAGGCCGCCGGTCCCACATCGGCATAATCCGGGTGCACCGGCGCGACGTGGTGGTTGGCCGCGACCTCGCCCCGGTCGTTATAGCCAAGCTCCAGGCAGATCGCATTGTCCACCGCCATGGAGATCGCCTGGCGGACGCGCTTGTCCTCATAGGGCTTCTGGCCGTTGACCTCGGCCAGCTGGTTGGGCCGGATGACCACGGTGGCGGCGGTCACCACGTCGGATTTCGCCAGCTCCAGCGTGTCGAGGATGTTGATGAATTCGCCCACGGATTCGTAATCCATGTCGATCTCTTCGGATTCGAAGGCCGCGACGAAGGCCGCCGGGTCGGTGCCGTAATCGATATACTCGATCCGGTCGAGCCAGGCCTGGTTCTCCTCGTTCCACCAGGTGTGATCGGTGTTCTTCACCAGCACGCCCTTGACGCCCACTTCCATGCTCTCGGGCAGGTAGGGGCCGGTGCCGATCGGGTTTTCCAGCATGGTGGCCGGGTCGTGATCCTTGTGGACGATGGCCGCCGGGTAATCCGCCATGTTCGGCACCAGCGAGATGTCGGAGCTGGACGGGCGCAAAATGACGGTATGGTCGTCCACCACTTCGATCGCGCCTTCCCGCGCGGTCTTGGTCTCGGGGTCGATCAGCGTGGTGAAGCGGCTCGCCATGGAGTTGCCCTCCACGTTATCGTCGCACCACATGGTGATGTTGCGCGCCACGTCCTCGGCCGTGAAGTCGTCGCCGTTGTTCCACTTCACGCCCTGGCGGACATGCAGCGTGTACTCGGTGGCGTCGTCGTTGATCTCCCACCCTTCGAGCAGGCGAGGGGTGAAGGTGCCGTCATTCTCGTAATGGACGAGGTATTCCAGCCAGCCGCGGGTGAAGTTGGCGATCTGCGACCAGTCGTAGGTGCGCGGATCCTTGAGCGCCCGGACCTCCATCTGGATACGCACGGTGCCGCCGTTCTTCTTCTCCGCGTCCTGGGCATAGGCCGGCGCGGCGCTGCCCAGCATGGCATAGGCCGTCGCCGTGGTGGCCCCGAAGGCGCTGGCCAGCGCGAGGAACTCGCGCCGGTTGACCCGGTCGTCGCCGACCTTGGCCGCCTGGTCGACGATCGTCTTCGGCAGAGGCTTTCCGTAGCGGTTGAGGAATGTCATGTGATGGTCTCTCCCTGTCTGGAGTTGGTTCGGGCCTGTGCCCGGTTCATGCGGGTTTTCCCGCTTCTTCTGGCCCGCCTCCGTGACGGGACGATGAATTCCAGTCTGCCCCGTTCCGTCCGCACCGGTGGCCTGGTCCCGACAGGTCCTGTCGCGAAGGCGTCCTCCGGCGCGCGCCCCAAGGCCCGCGATGGGCAAGCGCCGGGACCGCCTGGCCGGCCGGTCCGTCCTCTTCCCCGAAGGAGGATAGCCTCAATTCGATCGCTGAGACAACCGCGCGGCGAGCGCCCTGTGGCGCGGCCGATGTCGCCGGGTGCGGTCGAAGGTCGGACGCGTGGCGGGGTGGTCGCGGTCAGCCGGGTTTGAACGGAAAGACGAACTCGTCCTGCTGGTGGAATTCGGCATAGCCGTCGCCGCCTCCGGACGTCAGCGGATCCTGCAGGACGAGGGGCCCGGCCTTTCGACGTCGGGGCGGGGTCGCGGCGGGGCGCGGGGCCTTTTGCGTCGTCGTCGCGCGGGCCGAGGCCGGTCCGGGCGGCGGCGCGGTGGCGGCAGCCGCCCGGGCGAGCGCACCGGCAATGGCGCGGGACAGCACGTCCGGCGTCAGGTGGTCCTTGAGCAGCACGTCGTGGCAGCCCCGGTGCATGGCGGCGACGGCAAGCTCGGTGCGGGCATTGCCGGTGATCATGATCCGCGCGGCGAAGCGGTTGCCGGGGCAGGCGGCGATGGTCTGGAGCACCTGCAGCCCGTCGCTCCGGTCGAGGCCGTAATCCAGGAGAATCAGATCGTAATGCCGCGTGGCCAGCCGCTCGTGCAGCATGGCGATATCCGCCGCCTCCTCCACCGCGAGGGGGAAGGCGAGATGCGGGCGCATGCGCAGGATATGCTGCCGGTCGAAGGCGCTGTTTTCCACCAGCAATGTCCGGATCCGAAGCGGGCCGAGCAGCGGCCCCACATCCGGCAATATTTCGTGACGGCTCATCGCCTCGCCCCTGTCCTGCACCCCCGCCAGGAGGCTGTCCCAGGATCCTTTCCATGTGATTAAGGTTCGCGTGCTGGTTATCTGCAATTCGCCCTAAACGCACGATGGGACGTCCGGTCGCAAGGCGAAGTGCCGCCGACACCGCTTGTCGTGCGGGCATTCCCTCGCGCAGGGGCGCGCTGTCGAAGCCTGTCCCTGCAAGAATGCCCTCCGCCCGGCTTGCCCCTGTGCCGGTTGTCGCCGTAGCAACCCCCGCCGCAGGTCGGGCCGCTACATGGCCTGCCGCTGCACAGCCTACCACTGCGCAGCCTGCCGCCGCGCATCTCTTGCCGCCATCGCCCCCCGGGCGGGCCCAGGCAGATCACGACCGGGGAAAGCGCAACTCCACGCAGGTGCCCCTGCCGCCCTCCGGTTCCAGGATCGTGGCGCTGCCGCCGGCCTGGCGCATGATCTTGCGGACATGGGCCAGCCCCATGCCGCTACCCTCCACCTCGTCGCGGGGGCGAAGGGTGCGCATCGCGGCAAAGACCTGGTCGCGGTACGCCTCGGGGATGCCCTGGCCGTCATCCTCCACCTGCAGCACGGCCATCCCGGCCTCCTCGCGGGAGCGGATGACGATCTCGCCCTCTTCGCCGCCGTGATGGCGCACGGCGTTCCCGATCAGGGCGGTCAGCAATGTCAGCAGGTCGCGGTCGCCGAGCTTGATGCGGGGCAGGGCCAGGTCGCGTGTCACGCGGAACCCGCGCGGCACGGGGAGCTGGGTCAGCACCGTGTCGAGTGCGGCATCCAGGTCGACCTGACGCACCACCTGCATCCGGCCGATCCGGGAATGGGCCAGCAGGTCGTGCAGCATGCGGTCAAGCCGCCGGGCATGGGTGGTCATCAGGTTCAAGCTGTCGGCGAGGTTGCCGCGCGGCCGGAACCCCGCCTCGCGCAGGTCCTCGTCGATCCATTGCGGGATCTCCATCAGCGCGCGGACCGAGTTCCGCACGTCATGGCTGACCAGGTAGATGAAGGCGTCGAGTTCTTCCGCCTCCTGCTGCGCCGTGGAGGGTGGCGGCTGCCCCGCCCCCGTCTTCAAATGCGTCACGCTCGTCTCGCGCTGCGCCGCGCCTGCCATCTGCCGTCTCCCGTTGCGTTGCCTGCCCGGTCTAAAGCGGTCGGGCTAACAGGCGGTTAAGGCGGGTGCGGCGAATTTTCTTAGAAACCGGCCTTTCTTGCCGCGCAGCTTAAGGATCGGGAAACGTCCCGGGGCTAGGGTCATCGGCGACGTCGGCGCGCCGGTTTCGGGCACCCGGCCCAGGCGGGATAGGAGAGGCGATGGAACTTGTGGCAAAGACCTCGCAGGAGGAGCTCAATCCGTGGCGCGCGGAGGGACATGTCGCCGCCCTGATCGTGGATGACAGCGAATTCGACCGCCGACGCATCCGCCGGCTCAGCGTGGAGACGGCGCTTCACATCGATCTCGACGAGGCCGATTCGATCCGGGCTCTGCCCGACAGGCTGGAGGCGGCGGATTTCGACGTGATCCTGCTGGACTACGCCCTGCCGGAGGGTGACGGGCTGGAGGCGCTGGAGATGGTGCGCCGCAGCGCCCGCAATGCCGGCTGCCCGGTGATCATGGTGGCCGGGGGTGATCAGCCCAGCGTCGCGGTCCGCGCCCTGAAGGAGGGATGCAGCGATTACCTGACCAAGCACGAGCTGAACGCTCAGCGGCTCAAGAACGCCATCCTCCGGGTGATGGAGGCCGGCCGCTCCAGCCGGGAACGCGTGGGCGACATGCGGAACGCGATGCATCGCGCCATGGACGACCATGCGCGCGCCCTGCAGCCGGAACTGGCCCGCATCGTGCGCGACCTGCGCCAGCTGCGCCTCGCCGCGGGGGAGCAGGACGCCGAATTCCTCGCCCAACTCGACGCGGTGGAGCGGCGCTGCCTCGGCCTCTGGACACTCCTCCGCGTGCCGATCCGGCGCGGCACCCGCCCGTCCTGACCTGACCGCGCGCGGCGCCGGCGAAAGGCAGGAGGACACCGCACCTTCGGCGGGGCCGTGGCGCTGTTACCGGGCAGTGCGTCCCCGGCGGGGTGGCGGCGTACGCCCGAGGAGGGCTGTCTGCCACGGCATTCCCCATCGGGCCGCGGTGCCGGTACCGGGGAACGCGGGCGTCGTCGGGGCTGCGGCGGGGTACCGGCCGACGGGACCCCTGGTGGGACTGCGGCTCGGCTGCCGGGCAACGGGACCCATGTGCTGGGATGTGGCACGGTTACCGGTCAATGTGACCCTCGGGCGGGGCTGCAGCGCATGTCCGCGGAGGGCGGAATGCCGCGACCGCGAGGCTCAACCCCCGGATCACAGCGAGACCGGCGTCTCCGACTTCAGGTCCCGCAGGATCATGTGGGTATTGGCGCTCTGTACCGCGGTGAGGGGAAAGAGCCGTTCCTCCAGGAAGCGGTTATAGGCCTCCACGTCGCGGCAGAGCACCCGCAGATGGTAATCGGCCTGGCCGGTCGTAGCGAAACATTCGCGCACCTCGTCGCGGCCCCGCATGGCCTCGATGAAGGCGGCGACGGCGTCCGGATCGTGGCGCACCAGCTGCACATGCACGATGGCATGAAACTGCAGCCCCGCCGCCGCCGGGTTGATGCGGATCGTGTAGCCCTCGATCACCCCCGCCTCCTCCAGCGCGCGGACCCGGCGCCAGCAGGCCGAGGGCGACATGCCCACCGCATGGGCCATGTCGGCATTGGAAATGCGGGAATCGCGCTGCAACAGGCGCAGCAGGTCGGTGTCGCGAGGGGTCAGGGGCTCCATCCGGTCAGTTTATCCGGATATCTCCTCTGAAGGAAACATAATTCCACTATATACGGGAATAACCGGCAAATCTGATCGGAATTTCCGCCCGCTCCGCACTACATTGAAGGAGGACTCGAAGGTATTGGGAGGCGCAGAGCCATGAAAGACACCCACGAGGGCATTTCCGGTTACGAACTCTCCGACCGCTACACGCAGCCCGCGGGCCAGGTGTTTCTGACCGGGACGCAGGCGCTTACCCGGGTGATGCTGGACCAGGCGCGGCGCGACAAGGCGGCGGGGCTCAACACGGCGGGCTTCGTCTCGGGCTATCGCGGCTCGCCGCTTGGGGCGCTCGACCTCGAGATGTGGCGCTCGCGCGATCTGCTGACCCAAAGCGGCATCACCTTCATGCCCGCCGTCAACGAGGATCTCGCCGCGACCGCGGTGCTGGGGGCGCAGCAGGCCAGTTTCGACCCCAATGCCGAGGTCGAGGGCGTCTTTTCCATGTGGTACGGCAAAGGCCCGGGGGTCGACCGCTCGGGCGATGCGCTGAAACACGGCAACGCCTATGGCTCCTCGGCCAAGGGCGGGGTGCTGGTGGTGGCGGGCGACGACCACGGCTGCGTGTCGTCCTCCATGCCGCACCAATCCGACGTCGCCTTCATGGCGTGGTTCATGCCGACGCTGAACCCGGCCTCGGTCGCGGAATACCTGGAATACGGCGCCTATGGCTTTGCTCTGTCACGCTTTTCCGGCACCTGGGTCGGGTTCAAGGCGGTGTCGGAGACGGTGGAATCCGGCCAGACCGTGACGCTCCCGCCGGAGCGGAGTTTTATCACCCCTGCCTTCGACGGCCCGCCCAACGGGCTTTACGTGCGCAGCGGCGACCTGCCGAGCGCCGAGATCGAGACGCGGATCCAGCACAAGCTGCGCGCGGTGGAAGCCTTCGTCGAGGCCAACCCGATCGACCGGGCGATCTATGGCCAGGACGACGCGCGTTTCGGCATCGTCACCACCGGCAAGGGCCACCTCGACCTGATGGAGGCGCTGCGGCTGCTGGGGCTCGACGAGGCCGAATGCCGCCGGCTGGGCATCGACATCTACAAGGTGGGCATGGTCTGGCCGCTGGCGCGCAACGCGGCGCTCGATTTCGTCTCCGGCAAGGACGAGGTGCTGGTGATCGAGGAAAAGCGCGGCATCATCGAAAGCCAGCTCAAGGAAAGCTTCTACGACTATCCCGGCCGCAAGCCCGAGAAGATGGTGGGCAAGCATGACAGCGAGATGAACCCGCTGGTCCCCTGGACCGGGGAGCTGTCGCCGCGGCTGCTGCTGCCCATCGTGGCCGCACGGCTCGACCGGTTCTTCCCCGAGGAGAACCTGCCGGAGAAGGCCCGCGCGATCACCGAGATGCCGGTGCCGCAGCTCAACGTGCCGGGCGCGACGCGGACGCCCTATTTCTGCTCGGGCTGCCCGCACAATAGCTCCACCAAGGTGCCCGACGGCTCCATCGCGGGCTCGGGCATCGGTTGCCACGTCATGGCGGGCTGGATGGGGCGCAACACCGTGGGCTTTGCGCAGATGGGGGCGGAGGGCGTGCCCTTCGTCGGCGCCGCGCCCTTCACCGGCAACCGGCACCACTTCCAGAACCTGGGTGAGGGGACGTGGTATCACTCGGGCTCCGTCGCGATCCGGCAGGCCATCGCCGCGGGCACCAACATCACCTACAAGATCCTCTTCAACGACGCGGTCGCCATGACCGGCGGCCAGCCCGTGGACGGGCCGGTCAGCGTGCAGGGCATCGCCTGGAACGCCCGCGCCGAAGGGGTGGAGCGGATTGCGCTGGTCTCGGACACGCCGAAGAAATTCGACCTGGGCGACTTCCCGAAGGGGACCACGCTGCATGACCGGGCCGAGATGGACGCGGTCCAGCGCGAGCTGCGCGAGGTGAAGGGCGTCTCGGTCCTGATCTACGAGCAGACCTGCGCCACCGAGAAGCGCCGGCGCCGCAAGCGCGGCACGATGGAGGACCCCAAGCGTTTCGCCTATATCAACCCGCTGGTCTGCGAGGGCTGCGGCGATTGCTCGGTCGAATCCAACTGCCTGAGCGTGGAGCCGCGCGAGACGGAGTTCGGCCGCCGCCGCAAGATCAACCTCTCGACCTGCAACAAGGATTTCTCCTGCCTGAACGGCTTCTGCCCGTCTTTCGTGACGCTGGAAGGTGCGGTTCGGAAGAAGGCGGGCGAGGCGGACGTGGACGCCGCGGGGCTGGCCGCGACGCTCAAGCTGCCGGACCTGCCGGGGCTGGAAAAGCCCTTCGACCTGCTGGTGACCGGCGTGGGCGGCACCGGGGTGGTGACCATCGGTGCGCTGATCACCATGGCCGCGCACCTGGAGGGCAAGGCGGCCAGCGTGCTCGACTTCACCGGCTTCGCGCAGAAGTTCGGCACGGTGCTGAGCTATGTCCGGCTGGGCGAGAAGGGGACCGCGATCAACCAGGTGCGGATCGACAATGCCTCGGCCGATGCGGTGATCGGGGGCGACGTGGTGGTCAGCTCCGCGCCCAAGGCCTCGGCCCATTACAGGGAGGGGACGCGCATGGTGCTGAACCTTGCCGAGATGCCCACGGGCGACCTCGTGCTGCGCCGCGACGCCTCGCTCGAGGTGCCGACGCGGGTGCAGAAGATCATCGACACGATCGGCGGCGGCGAGCTGGCGGCGTTCGATGCCAACCGCATGGCCGAGCATCTGCTGGGCGATGCGGTCTTTGCCAACGTGATGCTGCTGGGCTTTGCCTGGCAGGAGGGGATCGTGCCCTGCTCCGAGGCGGCGCTGAAACGCGCGATCGAGTTGAACGGCGTGGCGCCGGAGAAGAACTTCCGCGCCTTCGACCTCGGCCGGGTCATGGCCGCCGCGCCCGAGAAGCTGTCCCATCCCGACGCGGTGGCGGAACCCGACGACGACCTCGACGCGCTGATCGCCCATCGCGCGGCCTACCTGGAGGATTACCAGGATGCGGCCTATGCCGAGCAGTATCGCGACCGCATGGCCCGCTTCCGCAAGGCCCTGCCCGCGGGCGCGCCGGAGGACCTGGCGATGGATGCGGCCAAGGGGCTGTTCCGGGTGATGGCGGCGAAGGACGAGTACGAGGTGGCGCGGCTGCAGACCTCGGATGCTTTCGCGAAGGAGCTTGAGCGCCAGTTCGAGCCGGGCTTCTCGGTCAACTACCACCTCGCCCCGCCGGTGCTGAACTTCCGCACGGACGGGCGGGGGCGGCCGAGGAAGCGCCAGTTCGGCGCCTGGATGACCCCGGCGCTGCGGGTCATGGCGCGGATGAAGGGGCTGCGGGGCACGATGCTCGACCCGTTCCGCTGGTCGTCGGAGGCCCGTGCGCATCGCGAGCTGCGCGACTGGTACCTGGGCGCGATGGAGACGGCCGCGGCCGGCTGGACGGAAGAGAGCGACCAAGCAGTGCGCGAGGTCCTTTCCCTGCCGCTCGAGGTGCGCGGCTACGGCCCCGTCCGCGAGCAGGCCCTGGCGGAGCGGCTGCCCAAGGCCGAGAAGGCGCTGGCGCAGCTCTGAGGCCGGGCCCTCGCGAGTGCTCCTTGGGTGCGGGCGGCGAGACGGCCCGGCGACGGCGCGGCTTGCGGCTGCGGGAGCCTCCGGCGGGGATATTTATGGTCAGAAGAAGCAGGGGGGAGGAGGCGGCCGTTCCGCGTCAGGGAGGGCGCGGCGCCGGTTGCGCCGGGGCCGGTTGCGCCCGGGCGCGAGACGGGAGAGAGTACCGCTGCCCGGGTCCGTGTGAAAGCGGTGTCGAAGGCGGGCGCCCTGCGGGGGCAGTTTCAACAAGGGAATTTCGGGAACGGCCATGCGCGACGATATCAGCGGGATCCGCGGCGCGATGCGGGTGATCTTCGACCTCGACGGAACGCTGGTGGACAGCGCACCCGACATCCGGGCCGCGGTCAACGCCATGCTGGAGGAAGAGGGGCGCGCGCCGCTCGACCTGGCCACGGTCACCGGCTTCATCGGCAACGGGCTGCCGCATCTCGTGGCGCTGGTGATCGACGAGGCCGATCTGGACCCGGCCCGCCACGACGCGATGACGGCCCGCGTCATGACCCATTACGAGGCGGTGAGCGGCGCCCATTCGGCGCTCTATCCCGGGGTGAGCGAGGCGCTCGAGGCGCTCAAGGCGGGCGGGGCGCGGCTGGGGCTGTGTACCAACAAGCACGAGGCGCCGGCGCGCAAGGTGCTGCACCAGTTCGGCATCGACACCTTCTTCGACGCGCTGGTTGGCGGCGACAGCCTGGCCGAGCGCAAGCCGCATCCGGCGCCGCTGATCCACGTGGCCGGCGCGCTGGGCGAGGGGCCGGTGCTCTATCTCGGGGACAGCGAGGTGGACGCGGAATGCGCGGGGCGCGCCGGGCTGCCCTTCGGGCTTTATTCCGGCGGGTACCGCAACCGGCCGGTGGAAGAGCTGCGCCACGATTTCGTCTTCGACGATTTCGCGGGCCTGCCCGCGCGGGTGCGGGGACGGCTCATGGCCTGACAGTGCCTCACGACGGCGACGTCACATCAGCGGCCGCGGCTTCAGCTGCTGGCCTTCCACGCCGGCGAGCGCGGCCAGGCCCTCGGGATCGTGGACGGTGAGGATCCCGTCGCTCCAGGTGGCGAGCTTCATCTTGCGCAGCTTGGCGATGGTCTTGTTGGTGTGGACCAGCGACAGGCCCAGCGTGTCCGCGATGTCCTGCTGGCGGTAGGGCAGGGGCATGCCCTCGTTGCGCAGCAGCCGCAGGGCGCGCCCGCGTTCGTAGAACTGCATGAAGCTCCAGGCCAGCGCCTCCAGCGCGGAATGCTGCCCGATGCTGGCCAGCGCCTCGCCGAGGAAATGCTCCTCCACCGCCCCCAGCCAGGTAAGGTCGTAGGCCCGCTCCGGCTGCGTCGAGAAGAATTCCCACAGCCGCGCGCGGTCGAACACGCAGAGGGTCATCGCCGTCGTGGCCTCCACCGAATGGCCCATCTCGCCCATGACGCCGGCCTGCAGGCCGAGGAAGTCACCCGGCAGCACCATGTTGATGACCTGCCGGCGGCCATCCTCCAGTGACTTGTAGCGCACGCCCATCCCGCTGAGCGCGGTGTAGAGCTGCGGAGAGTTGGAACCTTCCATCAGGATCGCTGTTCCCGGCTCGACGACCATCTCGCCGACCTTGAAGCGCTCCATGAACTCGATTTCCTCGTCCGTCATGTCCACGAAGAGAGCGCGACGCCTCAGCGGACAATTGCTGCAATTGACTACCATCTTTCCCCCGTCCGTATGTCAAAGTTAAATGCGGATCGGGGCGCCAGGTTCCATAGAGGGCACTCAGATTGGGAGACAGGATGCAACGAACATTTCTCGTTCTCGAACCTGATGTCCTCGTGGCGCAGGACATCGGCGAGACGCTCGTCGCCGCCAGCCCCGGCGCGGCGGTGAATCATGCCGGCTCCGTGGAGGAGGCGCTTGCCTTCGCGCACAAGCTGCCGCGGATCGACCTCGCCGTGCTGCACCTGTCCAATGGCAAGATCCGCGATTCCGGCCTGGATCGGGCGCTGTCCGGTTCGGGGACCAGCCTCCTTGTCCTGGGCGACGAGGAGCCGGCCAACGGCCAAGAGGAAAGCGCCTCGACCTGGCAGCGCGTGGGACTGCCCTTCACCTCCGCCATGATCCTGAACGCGCTGGAACGGCTGGGCCTGCGCAGCTAGGCCGACCCGGTTCGTGGCTTTTTTGTCCGAAGCCGCAAAGTCCGCCGAAGGACATGGAACCCGTCCCTCCACACACCCGTTCAATTCCTGACTGAAGACGCCGTGCAACGGAAAAACGTCTGGAAAGGAACGTAGCGAACCATGCTGAACTGGGCCCTAGTCTACTTTGCGGTTGCCGCGATCGCCGGGATCTTCGGATTTCTCGGGATCGACACCGTATCGTCCGGCGTGGCCCAGATCATCTTCGTGCTGTTCGGTGCCCTCGGGCTGATCGCTCTTGCCGCAGGTGGAATGCGGGAGAGTGGTGTACGTCAGCAGAGGGGCCGTCGCAGAGAGCGCTGATCTCGGCCATTCGGCAACTGCGCGACCCCAAGACCGGCCATCACGGCCGATGAACGGAACGGACATGACGATCGCAGGCGCGACCCTCGGGGCAGGGGCCCACACGGTCCCGAGCCTTCGGAACCACAGGAACGCCGCCCGTGTCCGACCCTTAAGACGACAGGACCCCGCCGGTCATGTGACGGGCGGGGTCCTTCACGCTCAAGGCTCCGAGGGATCAGGCTTTCAGCGTTTCCGTGGAGGCAAAGAACATCGCCTGGCTCACGGCCGAGCGCACCTGTTCCTCGCGGTAGGGCTTGGAGATGAGGAAGGCCGGCTCCGGCTTGTCGCCGGTCAGCAGCCGTTCGGGGAAGGCGGTGATGAAGATCACCGGCAGCAGGCCGAAATTTTCCAACAGTTCGTTGACGGCGTCGATGCCCGAGGAATTGTCGGCAAGCTGGATGTCCGCAAGGATCAGGTCCGGCTTTTCCTTCTGGCCCAGCTCGACCGCGCCGCGATGGGTCCGGGCAACGCCCGTGATCTTGTGCCCCATGTCGGCAACGATGGCCTCGAGGTCCATGGCGATGATCGCCTCGTCCTCGATAATGAGCACGCGGCCGGACATGCCGTCCTCCATCTCGTGCCGCGCCACGCCGATCAGGTGCTCGACCTCGCTCGACTCGATCTCCATGATCTGGGCGATCTGCTCGTAGCTGAAATCCTCGATCGTATGGAGGAGCAGGGCCTCGCGGGTGTTCTCGGTCAGCCGCGCCAAGTGTTTCTGCGCGCGCTCCTCAAGTCCCTCGGCCTCGATCTCGACGGGCCGGCCAGTGGAGTTCCAGATCGTGTGGAAGACCCAGAACAGAGTCACCTTGGGGTCGCGTCCGCTGTCGAACATGGAGCGATCCTGAAGAATCGTTTCCAGCGTCGCCGCCGCGTAACCGTCCCCCGAACTTTGCGAGCCGGTCAGTGCCCGCGCGTAACGCCGCAGATACGGCAGATGGCTCCCGATGACCGTTGTCAGATCTGCATCAGGCGTGTCTTCAGGCATCTAGCGTCCTCTTTTTCTCGAATCTTCGGAACCCAAACTACATAAACCGAGTTGCGGTTCCGATGTCACTTGCAGAAATTGCCATGACTTGTGAAGTCGAGAGGTCAGATGGGGTCTGAAAACACAAAATCGAGCGGGCAGTCGCAGATCGATGAGAACTTGAAGCGGGTATTCCAGCAAACACTGGACGAAGACATACCGGATCGCTTCAAGAATTTGCTGAATCAGCTCAAGGATCAGGAGCGCGGCTCGGAGGAGCAGGAATGAGCACGGCCGATCCGCGCGACGAGTTGGTGGAGCATCTGCCAGCTCTCCGGGCGTTCGCCCTGGGTCTGACACGGAACGGGGCGACTGCCGACGACATGGTACAGGACACGCTGGTCAAGGCGTGGACGAACATCGAGAAATTCCAGCCCGGCACGAATATGCGTGCTTGGCTCTTTACGATCCTGCGCAATACCTACTATTCGAGTCGGAGAAAGGTGAAGCGCGAGGTGGCGGATGTCGATGGGATTGCAACTGGACAGCTCTCGGAGAAGCCAGCTCATGACGGACGCCTGCAACTTGCCGACTTCAAGAAGGCCTTCGACCAGCTTCCCGACGAACAGCGCGAGGCGCTGGTGCTGGTCGGTGCGCTCGGTGCGTCCTACGAGGAAGCGGCCGACAGTTGCGGCGTGGCCGTCGGCACCATCAAGAGCCGGGCGAATCGCGGCCGCGCCAAGCTGGCGGAGCTGCTGGACCTCGACGAACACGAGCGCATGGAGCTCACGGACCCTGCCACCATGGCCGTCGTCTCCGGCGGCGGACCCTGGAAGGGCTGACGCTACGTCCATTTCATGATGCAGCAGTCGAACACCGCTCCCTGGTTTCGAAGCATCGGCTTCAAACTGGCGCTGTTTCTTTCGTTCGCGCTGTTCCCGATCGGTGTGATCGCGATTTACCAGACCCAGAAGGTCGCGCAGGAGGCGCAGCAGCGTCTTCAGCAATCGCTTCTCGCCTTGACGGAACGCGCGGCGGCGGAAGAGCGCCAGGTGATCCAGCGTGCCTTCGGCGCGGCGGAGGCGTTCGGCTCCATGATCTCGGTCCTCTCGACCGACATGGACGCCTGCCGCGACTACATGGACGGCTTCCTCGGCCAGCGGTCGGAGTTCAGCTTCATCGGGTTCCTGCCGACCGACGGGATGATGCGGTGCTCCTCTGCCGACCGCGTGCTCGACATGCGGGACAACACCAATTTCCAGCAGCTTTCCAAGGATCCCAAGCCGCTGGTCACGGTCAATGCCCGCGGCGCGGTGAGCGGCGTGTCTGTCCTTGTCGTCTGGCAGCCGATCTATGCCGACGAGGAACTGCAGGGCTTCGTCGCGATCTCGGTCCCGCACCGGATCATCCAGGTGAGGTCCGTGCCGCCGGGCGCGGCCGATCCGCTTGCCCTGCTGACCTTCAACGCCGATGGCAGCGTGCTGACCGCCTCGATCGGGCTGGAGAACGCCAACGAGGTGCTGCCCATGTCGCGGCGGCTGGCCACCGAATCGATGCAGGCCCCGGTGGCCTTCACCGCCGAAAGCGCGGCGGGCGAGCGGCAGCTCTACGTCATCGCGCCGGTGATCCGCGATACGGTCTATGCGCTCGGGGTCTGGTCGGCGATGCCGCGGAACCAGACCGGCTTTACCATTTCTTCGGCCCTGTTCCCGATACTGATGTGGCTGGCCTCCGTCCTGGTGGCCTATTTCGCCATCGACCGCGTCGTGGTGCGGCATATCCGCGGCCTCGGCCAGCAGATGCGCCGCTTTGCCACCACGCGCTACGTGCCCGACGCCTCCGTCTCGCGCGGGATGTCGAGCGAACTGGTGCGGATGGAGGAGGATTTCCTCGCCATGGCCGATTCGATCCTGCGGGACGAGGCGGAGCTGGAAAATGCCGTCCGCCAGAAGAACGTGCTGCTGAAGGAGGTTCACCACCGGGTGAAGAACAACCTCCAGATGATCTCGTCGATCATGAACATGCATATCCGCAAGACCAAGTCGCCCGAGACCCAGACCGTCCTGCGCCGCCTGCAGGAACGGGTGCTCGGTCTCGCCTCGATCCACCGCAACCTGCACCAGATCGAGAACCAGGGCCGGATCAATACCGGCCCCCTGATCCGCGACATCTCCGACCAGCTGCTGGCCTCTTCCATGCCGCAGAACCTGACCGTTCGCGTGGAGAAGGATATCGAGGACGTGGTCCTCTATCCCGACCAGTCGATCCCGCTGACCCTGCTCATGTCCGAGGCGCTGGCCAATGCGCTGAAATTCGTGCAGCCGGCGGAAGAGGGTGGCGAGGCCGTGGTGCGGCTGACGCTGGCGCGCGAGCTGGATGGCCGCGTCACGATGGAGATCGCCAACTCGCTGGCCGGAGAGGGCGTCGCGCCGAAGGAAGAGGATTACGAGAGCACCGGGCTTGGCTCGCAGCTCATCCGTGCCTTCGCGATGCAGCTTGGTGCCAATACAGAGACCGGGCCCGAAGACGGCGAGTACCGCGTCAAGGTCGCCTTCGAGGCGGAGAACTTCAAACCCGACCCGCTGGATTACTGAGCTCTGACAAGGGGTTGGGGGAGGGCAGGGCCGCCCTCGGCCCATGCTTTGCCGGGCGTGCCTGCGGGGTCGGAAAGAAAATTCGAGTTAAGTCGAAAAAATCTCGAAACCGGCGGAACCAAGTATTGCCCCGGTGGTTCCTCCTTCAGACCGGCGCCCATTTCATCCCCGAAGCAGCGCCGGGACCTTGGGTGAACCTTCCCCTTCCCTCTCTCGGTTCACCACATTCTGCCGGGGGGCGTCCGTCCCGAAATTCGCCTCCCGGCAGCTATTCCCTTCAAGGAAATCACAGCCCGACACAACCGCGCCGCACATGGTCGCGGGATGAGCATGCCGTGCGTCAGCCGCCCCGGCCTCAGACGAACTCGTCAGCCGAAAATGGCGCGCAGGCCCAGGTAGCTGAGCGCCGAGAGGATGGCGGCCGCGGGGACCGTCACCACCCAGGCGGCGACGATCGACATGAAATGCGACCGGCGCACCAGCTTGCGGCGCTGGCGCTCTTCCCGGGCGATGCGCTTGGCGGGCGGGCGCTGCTGGCTGGCCTGGCGGGCGCGCCGCTCGGCATGCCATTCGCGGTAGAACCCGACGCCGAAGATGCCGCCCACCGCGATATGGGTGGAGCTGACGGGCAGGCCCAGGGCGGAGGCGACGATCACCGTCACTGCCGCCGACAGCGCCACGCAATAGGCGCGCATTGGGTTGAGCTTGGTGATCTGGCTGCCCACCATCCGGATCAGCCGCGGCCCGAACAGCATCAGGCCAAAGGAAATCCCCAGGGCCCCGATCACCATCACCCAGACCGGAATCGGCACCTCGCCGAAGACCAGCCCCGATTGCTGCACGCTGACGATGGCGGCCAGCGGCCCCACCGCGTTGGCCACGTCATTGGCGCCATGCGCAAAGGACAGCAGGGCGGCGGACAGGACGAGCGGCAGGCCGAACAATTGCTTGAGCGAGCGGACGCGGTTCTCCATCCCCTCGGATTGGCGCCGGATCAGCGGCACGGACAGCGCGTAGGCGACGACCGCCGAGCCCAGGCCGATCAGCAGCGCGACGCTCAGGTCGACGGAGATCACCCGCTTGAGCCCCTTCATCGCCAGGTAGGTGGCAAAGGTCCCGGCCATGAGCCCGATCAGGATCGGCACCCATCGGCGTGCGGCGGTGATCTTGTCGTCCTGGTAGGTGATGCGCTTCTTGATGAAGGCGAGCAGGGCCGCCGCGATCGCGCCCCCCATCACCGGAGAGATCAGCCAGCTGGCCGCGATGGCGCCGAGGGTCGGCCAGTTCACCGCGCTCAGCCCGGCCGCGGCCACGCCGGCGCCCATCACCCCGCCGACGACGGAATGGGTGGTGGAGACCGGCGCACCGATCCAGGTGGCGATATTGACCCAGAGCGCGGCGGCCAGCAGCGCCGCCATCATCGCCCAGGTCAGGACGCGCGGCGCGGCCACCGCCTCGGGCGTGATGATGTCCTTGGAAATCGTTGCGACCACGTCGCCCCCGGCCAGCAACGCGCCCGCGCTTTCGCAGACCGCAGCGATGGCGATGGCGCCCGCCATGGAGAGCGCCCGCGCGCCCACGGCCGGCCCCATGTTGTTGGCCACGTCATTGGCGCCGATATTGAGCGCCATGTAGGCGCCGAAGGCCGCGCCGGCCACCACGAACAGCGTGCCCGAGCTGTGGCCCATCACCAGCGCCGCCGCCAGCGTGGTCAGCACGATGAAGGCCAGCGAGATGCCGATGCCCACCATCGGGCGCGACACGTACATCGTCGCGTATTCCACCCGACTGACCCGGTTGAGGTCCTTGTCGAGCGTCTTCCACTGGTAGTCGTTGCCCGACACCTGGGCGGGATCATTGGTCGTTCGGTCGGCCACGCTTACCTCTCAGCCGGCAGGGTCTGGATCTGCGCGGGGCGAGGGGTGCCCGCCGCGCCCGGTGCTCCTATCAGGCGGGAAGGCTGGGCGGAAGGTTGCGCAGCAATTCCTTGAGCCGGGGTTCGTCCACCCGTTGCGCCGCGACCTCGGGGGTGACCCATTCGCGGCTGCGCTCGGCGGCTTCGGGATACTCCTCGGCCAGCGCCTTGACCGCGACGGGGAACACCGTGGTCTCGCAGGGGACGGGCACGCCGCCCCGCAGCCGCTTGTCGTAGCCGTATGTGCCGATCGGCTCGCGGCCGATGCTGCCGGGGATGACACCGGCCTCTTCCCAGGCTTCCTGCACCGCCGAGTCGCGGGCGTCGAGCCCGGCGATGGGCCAGCCCTTGGGCAGGACGGAGCGCCCGGTATCACGCGAGGTGATCAGGAGAATCTCGAGCCCCTCCGGGCCCTGGCGATGGCACAGCGCTGCAACCTGAAACCGCTCCGGCCGGCGGAGCAGGGGACGCAGCATGCCGGCCCATGCCTTCTGCAACATGTTACTCATTGACACTGCTCGTTCTGTTTTGAACAAAATAGGTACAGTCTCGGCAGCGCAACTTCAAGGCTTCGGGCAGTCGCCCGGAACGGGAAAGGCCGCCGGAGTGGGGTCCGACGGCCTTTGCCGGGGCGCGCGGGCGCGCCCTGTTCAGGGGCTCCGTCCTAGACGGGCGGGTTGCCGCGAACTGCACGTGCGATCATCGCCACCACGAAGAGGATGATGAAGACCACGAAGAGGAACTGCGCGATGCCTGCCGAAGCGCCGGCGATGCCGCCGAAGCCGAGAAGCGCCGCGATCAGCGCGATGACCAGAAAAGTGAGTGCCCAACCAAGCATGGTTTAACTCCTTGTTAATGCGCATTTGCGCGTCTGGCAGTGAAACGTGGAATTCTGCCCGCCGGTTCCCGCCGCTGCATTCATGCCACGCATTTCCGGCGGAGAACGGCGCAGACCGGAACCGCCCGGTTGACGCCGGCGTTTTCGCGCAAAGGCAACGAGGGGCCGAACCCGGCCCCGGCCATCCAGAGGAAGCGTATTCATGTTCGAACTGACCGGCCTTTTCGGCCTCATCCTGCTTGCCCTTGATATCTGGGCCATCGTGTCCATCATCGGGTCGCGCGCCTCCACCGGAGCGAAGGTACTGTGGACCCTCTTCGTGATCATCCTGCCGCTCATCGGCTTCATCGTCTGGCTGATCGCCGGGCCGAGATCCGCACGCAACCCGGTCTGAACCGGCCAGGCCCCGCGCCGCGGATCGCTGCGGGGGCGACGCGATGAGGAAGGGACGCAAGGCGGGCAAGGCGATCGGGCGCATCTACGCGCGCAGCTGGGAGGTCATCGACCTCCTGGACCGTTACAATGTCGGCCTGATCGCCGCCGGGATCGGGTTCTTCTCCACCCTCGCGATCTTTCCCGCGCTCGCCGCCGTGGTGCTGGTCTGGAGCGTCTTTTCCGACCCCACCCAGATCACCATCATGATGGATATGGTGGTGGAGGTGGTGCCGCCCGACGTCTACGCGATCCTGAACGATCAGCTGGTCAACCTGACCACCGCCGCCAGCCGCGAGACGCTGGGCTGGGCCAGTGTCGTGTCGCTGAGCATCACCCTGTGGTCCGCGCGCGCCGGGGTGGCCGCGCTGATCCGCGGGCTGAACGCCGTCTACCAGGTGACCCACCGGCCCAACACGATCCGCCGCTACTTCGTCGCCATGCTGATCACCCTGTCGCTCTGCGGGGCGGCGATCGTGACCTTCGCGCTGGTGATCCTGCTGCCGATCTTCTTCAACTTCCTGCACCTGGGCAGCATGACGGCCATGCTGGTGGAGGCCGGGCGCTGGCTGATCTCGATCCTCACGGTGATCTTCGCGCTCGGGCTGATCTATCGCTACGGGCCGAACCGGCGCGGCGACCGGCCCGGTTGGCTGACGCCGGGGGCGGTGCTGGCGGCCGCGCTCTGGCTGGGCGTGTCGGTGGCGTTTTCCTACTACCTGGGCAATTTCGCCCATTACAACGAGGTCTACGGCTCGCTCGGGGCGGTGGCGGCACTGTTGATGTGGCTTTACCTTTCGGCCTACGTGGTGCTGCTGGGCGCCACGCTGAACGCGACGCTGGAGCGCGAGCGCGCCCATCGTCGCGCCCGCCGCGCCGAGAAGCGCGCCGAGGCGCAGGAGACCGAGCGCCCCGTGCCCGCCTGAGACCGGGTGGTCCGACCGTCACGTGGACGCGGGGAAGCGCGCTGCGGCGATGCCGCTCCCCCGGTTTCGCAGTCGCGGGGTTCGCTCCACGCGACGATGAAATCAACGCCGCGCCGACGGTCACTCCACCTCGTAGGGCAGGACGCCGCGGGCATCCGCATCCACCCGGATCCGCCGTTCCAGCGGCGGGACGGAGCGTTGATGGCAATGGGCGCGCTCGCAGATCCGGCAGGAAATCCCGATCGGCTCGAAGGCGCGGGCATTGCCGAGGTCGAGGTCGTCCGCGTAGACGAGCTGCGCCGCATGCTCGATCTCGCAGCCCAGCGAGATGGCAAAGCGGCGCACCGGCGCGCCGAAGGAGCCGCCGGGCTTGGAGACGTCCCGCGCCAGGGAGATATAGCGCACGCCGTCCGGGGTCTCGGCCAGTTGCCGCAGGAAACGGCCCGGCGTCTCGAAGGCGCGGTGCACGTTCCAAAGGGGGCAGGCCCCGCCGTAGCGGGCGAATTGCAGCCGCGCCGCTGAATGCCGCTTGGTGATCGTGCCCGCCTGATCCACCCGGACGAAGAAGAAGGGGATGCCCCGCGCGCCCGGCCGCTGCAGCGTGGACAGCCGGTGCGCCACCTGCTCGATCGAGGCGCCGAACCGGTGGGCCAGCCGCTCCAGGTCGTGGCGCGTCTCCTGCGCGGCGGCAAGGAACCGGCCATAGGGCATCATCGCCGCCCCGGCAAAGTAGTTGGCGAGCCCCAGCTTGGCGATGGCGCGCGCCTCGTCGGACTGGAAGCGGGCGAAATCCAGCGTCGCTTCCAGCAGCGTCTCCTGCGATAGCAGCGCCACCTGCAGCAAGAGCTGGAAGCTCCGCGTCTCGGTCCCGGCCTGGTCCGACAGGTTCAGCTCGCGCCGGGCGGCGTCGAAGCGGCGCAGCTTGTCCTGCGGGGCGGTGCGGATCGTGATGCCCGCGGCCTCCAGGTGCCGGGCGGCATGGGCGGCGATGCCCTGGCCCGGCTCGGCCCCGGCCGAAAAGGTCTCGGCCGCGCGGTCCACGGCGTCGAGGTAATTGTCGCAATAATGGAAGAAGTCGCGCACTTCCTCCCAGGGCGAGGGGCGGGCGCGGGTTTCCTCCCGCCCGAGCGCCTCGTCCATGGAGGCCAGCCTCTCATGCGCCTGCCGGTAGGCGCGGTGCAGGTCGAGAAAGGCGCGCGCCAGCGCCGGCGCGTTGGAGGCGGCGAGCCGCAGGTCGGCCTGTGGCGGGGGATCGTCGCCGAAGACCGGGTCGGCCAGCGCCTCGCGCATGTCCGAGACCAGCCGCTCGCTGTCGCCGGTGGCAAGCTCGGTCACGTCGACGCCGAAATTCTGCGCCAGCGCCAGCACCACGGTGGTGGAGACCGGGCGCGAGTTCTTCTCCATCTGGTTCAGATAGGGCAGGGAGATGCCCAGCCGCGCGGCGAAATCCTTCTGCGTGAGGCCGATGCGCATCCGCACCTCGCGCAGTTTCGAGCCGGCATAGAGTTTCTGGGTGGGCAAGGCGCCGCTCCGGGACGAATTTGCAATTCGCGAAAGCTACATTTGCAAATTTTCCCCGTCCAGCCCCTCACAGGCCCAGTTGCCGCTCCCGCCGGATGACGAAGAGGATGCAGAGGATCCCCGCGCCGCTGGACAGGCCCATGATCCAGAGCAGCGGAAATTCCCCCGTGCCCGGGCGCAGCAGCACGCCAGCGAGCGACGAGAGCACCGCGCCCCCGCCGATCATGATGGCCGAGCCCAGCCCCGAGGCGGAGCCCGCCAGGTGCGGCCGCACCGACAGCATGCCCGCCGTGGCGTTGGGGATGGTCATGCCGTTGCCCAGGCCCACGAAGCAGATCAGACCGAAGAAGGTCAGCGGCCCGTTCACCCCGGCATAGCTCAGCACCAGCGAGACGGCGACGCCGGAGACCGTGATCATCAGCCCCCAGAGCACCATGCGGTTGATGCCGATCCGGGTGGAATAGCGGCCGGTGAGGAAATTGCCGAAGAAATAGCCCACCGAGGGCGCGCCGAAGCCGAGGCCCAGCTGCTGCGGCGACAGGTGAAACACCTGGTCGCCCACGAAGGGCGCGCCGCCGAGATAGGCGAAGAAGGCGCCCGACCCGAGGGCGGAGGCCATGCAATAGCCCCAGAACCGGTAGGAGGTCAGCAATTCCGGGTAATTGGCCGCCTGCGCCCGCAATCCCCCGCCCGAGAGCGGCGCGGTCTCGCCCTGGTCGAAATGCGCCAGCAGAATCACCCCCAGCCCCGAGGCGGCGAGCAGCCAGAAATTCGCCTGCCAGCCGAACCACAGGTCGATATAGCCGCCGAGCACGGGGCTCAGCATCGGGATCACCGCCATGCCCATGGTGACATAGGCGATCATCGAGCCCGCGCGCTCGGCCGGGACCATGTCGCGCACGATGGCCCGCGACAGCACCATCGCGGTCGCCCCCGCCGCCTGGCAGGCGCGCAGCACGAGGAAGACGGTGACATTCGGCGCGAAGATCGAGGCGACCGTGCTGACCAGGAAGATCGCGAGCCCCGCCATGATCACCGGCCGGCGCCCGATCGCGTCCGAGACCGGCCCGGCGATGACCTGCACCACGGCGCTGGCGGCAAGGAAGACGCCGACGCTCAGCCCCATGACGGCCGCGGTGGTGCCGAAATGGTCCGCCATGCTGGGCAGGGACGGTAGGAAGATATTGCTGGCCAGGGCGGAGATCGAGGCGAGGACGATCAGCGTGGCGGTATGGGGGCCGGTGGACCGGTCCAGGAACACTCTGCGGGGCAATTGCGACATGCAGCGATCGGTAGTGAGGCGGCCCGGCCTTGTCCATCTTGACGGGTAACGAATTTCCGTGCATTCGCAAATTTGCAATTTGCCTGGCGGGTGCTTGATATGGTTTGCAAATTTGCTCGATTCCGCTTTGCCCGCCTCCGCCCCGCCTGTAGGGTGCAGCCCAGGCCGAGGGGCAGAAGGAGGACCGCCATGAAGGACATCCTGCAGGAGCTGGAAAGCCGGCGCCGCGAGGCGCGGCTGGGCGGCGGCGAGAAACGGATCGAGGCGCAGCACGGCAAGGGCAAGCTGACCGCCCGCGAGCGGATCGAGCTGCTGCTGGACGAGGGCTCCTTTGAAGAGTTCGACATGTTCGTCGCCCACCGCTGCACCGATTTCGGCATGGAAGAGACGCGGCCCTACGGCGACGGCGTGGTCACCGGCTGGGGCACGATCAACGGCCGCATGGTCTATGTCTTTTCCCAGGATTTCACCGTCTTCGGCGGCTCGCTCTCGGAAACCCATGCCCAGAAGATCTGCAAGATCATGGACATGGCGGTCCAGAACGGCGCCCCGGTGATCGGGCTCAACGATTCCGGCGGCGCCCGCATCCAGGAAGGCGTGGCGAGCCTCGCGGGCTATGCCGACGTCTTTCAGCGCAACATCATGGCCTCCGGCGTGGTGCCGCAGATCTCGGTCGTGATGGGCCCCTGCGCGGGCGGGGCGGTCTATTCGCCCGCCATGACCGACTTCATCTTCATGGTGAAGGACAGCTCCTACATGTTCGTGACCGGCCCCGACGTGGTCAAGACGGTCACCAACGAACAGGTCACGGCCGAAGAGCTGGGCGGCGCCTCCACCCACACCAAGAAGTCCTCGGTCGCCGACGGCGCCTTCGACAACGACGTGGAGGCCATGGCCGAGGTGCGGCGGCTGGTGGATTTCCTGCCGCTCAACAACCGCGAGAAGCCCCCGGTGCGGCCCTTCTTCGACGAACCCGGCCGCGTGGAGCCCAGCCTCGACACGCTGATCCCCGACAACCCGAACATGCCCTACGACATGAAGGAGCTGATCCTGAAGGTCGCGGACGAGGCCGATTTCTACGAGATCCAGGAGGATTTCGCCAAGAACATCATCACCGGCTTCATCCGTCTGGAGGGGCAGACCGTGGGCGTCGTGGCCAACCAGCCGATGGTGCTGGCCGGCTGCCTCGACATCGACAGCTCACGCAAGGCGGCGCGCTTCGTGCGGTTCTGCGACTGCTTCGAGATCCCGATTCTCACCTTCGTCGACGTGCCCGGCTTCCTTCCCGGGACGGGGCAGGAATTCGGCGGTGTCATCAAGCACGGGGCCAAGCTGCTCTTTGCCTATGGCGAGGCGACGGTGCCGAAGGTCACGGTCATCACCCGCAAGGCCTATGGCGGGGCCTACGACGTGATGTCGTCCAAGCATATCCGCGGCGATTTCAACTATGCCTGGCCCACCGCCGAGATCGCGGTGATGGGGGCCAAGGGCGCGACGGAGATCCTCTACCGCTCGGAGCTGGGCGACCCGGAAAAGATCGCTCGCCGGACCGAGGATTACGAGGACCGCTTCGCCAATCCCTTCGTCGCCGCCGAACGCGGCTTCATCGACGAGGTGATCCAGCCGCGCTCCACCCGTCGCCGGGTGGCCAAGGCCTTTGCCAGCCTCCGCAACAAGAAGCTGGAAAATCCCTGGAAGAAGCACGACAACATCCCGCTGTGATCCCGACATCCGCCCCCGCCAGCCCCGGAGCCCTTTCGCAGATGGTTCGCCCGCCGCTTCGCCCGATCCTGTTCTCCCTCCTGGTCCCCCTCGGGGCCGGGCCCGCCCTGTCGCAAGAGGCGGCGGAGGAGGGGCTCTACCTGCAGGAGGTCCTGCGCGAGGAGGAGCCGCCGATTCTGCGCTATCGCTACGTGATGCCGGGTCTCGACAAGCTGGATACCCAGCAGGCGCTGGACGAGATCGCCCGGATCTGCACCGAGGATGTCGCGCCCTTCCTCAAGGGCGCCGACCGCGAGGCGCAGATCGTCATCTCGCTGTCCGAGGCGCAGACCCCGTTCGGAGAGCATGCCCCCGCAATTCGCCAACATTTCGACGCTTTCCGGCTCGAAAACGACCGCTGCATCTGGGAGATGTTTTGATGCGAGCCCAGGCCTCTGCGGGAAACCGCTCATCCACCGGCCAGACTGATGCTTTGGCGTCACAGAGTGACCGGATTGCGCTATCTCGATATGAAGTGCGGCATTTTTTCACTATTCTGTGGAACGGTTGCACCCAAGTGACCATTACCTCTGACAAGGGGCAGGCCGAGCCGCAAATGGCAGCGGCTCCCCGTAACTGGAACAGGAGAGACAGATGTCGAAGAGCATTCAGCTGCTTGCACTCGTTGGGTTCGTTTCCGCACTCGGCGCATGCGCTCAGCAGGAAGAAGAGTTCGTGGTCGTTGAGCCCGAGCCCATCTCCCAAGAGCCCGTCTACACCGGCAAATACAAATAAGCCGGCTTGGGGGCGGGTTCCGCCCGCCCCCGATACCCCCCTTGCCGCGACCGGCGACACCCTGCGGAGGGTGCCATGCTGAAGCATCGCGGTTTCCCCGGCCGACTGCCGGGCAGTGATTACCAATTCACCATCCGACGTGCCAATCCCCGCGGTGTGACCCCGATCACCCGGCGCGAGCGCTATCGCGACCGCAAGGGGGTGGACCGGCGGGCCGACCTCTATTTCATGGCGGCCCTGTGGGAGCATTTCGGCACCGAACCCTTCGAACGTGGCAACCTCGATGCCGGGCGTCTGTCCTGGCTCTTCGGGCGCGAGGTGCTGCCCTACGACGACCCGTTTGACCCCGAAAGCTACGACGCGCTTCTGGTCATCGACGAGGCGGCCGCGCGCGCATCCTTCCCCGAGGCTTTCGACGGAGAGCTCTGGGCATGATCGCGCCGCCACCCCCGGGATCTGAGCGTGAATCGGCCGAAACCCGGCGCGCCGTCCGCGGCCCCTTGGCCCATCGTCCGACAGGCGTAGTCTCCATCTCCAGACGCGTGGTGTCAGGCCCTGTCTGGGCCGCGACGTTTCACCGTTACCCTTCCCCTATCGGGCGGCCCGGTGCGTCCCTTTGCCGGCCGCCCGCTTTTTTCCGGCCATCCCCTTCGACGGCCATTCGGCAGGCTTCCGCTGAAATATGTCTTTTGACGCATTTGTGCTGGAACCCGGTGGCCCGCGCGGAAATTTGTTCTCCATCCGTAAGAACCAAGATGGAAGGCAGGACAGGATGCGTATCGGACATTTCATTCTCATCGGCGCCGCGGCGCTTGGGCTCTCGGCCTGTGGTGACACGCTCGGCGAACAGGCGGTCCTCGGCGGGGCCAGCGGGGCCGGCGCCTCGATCGTGGCGGGCGCTGACCCGGTCACCGGCGCCGTGGTCGGCGGCGCGGCCAACGTGGCCTATTGCCAGCTATACCCGGGCCGCTGCAACTGAGGCGCTGACCCGCGCCATCCCGGCCCTCCGCGCCGGGCATGAAGACAATCCAGGGACCATCGGGGCCGTCGGCGCCCCGGTGGTCCCTTTGCATTTCAGGGGGGCCGCGGCGCTGTCGGCGCGCGGCCCAGAGGAACGGAAGGGAGCGGCATGTTCGACAAGATCCTGATCGCGAACCGGGGCGAGATCGCCTGCCGGGTCATCAAGACGGCGCGCAAGATGGGCATCAAGACGGTGGCGGTCTATTCCGACGCCGACGCCAATGCGCTGCACGTGGAGATGGCCGACGAGGCGGTGCATATCGGCCCGCCGCCCGCCAACCAATCCTACATCGTGATCGACAACATCCTCGACGCGATCCGCAAGAGCGGCGCCCAGGCGGTGCATCCGGGCTATGGCTTCCTGTCGGAGAACCCGAAGTTCGCCGCCGCGCTGGAGGCCGAGGGCGTGGCCTTCATCGGCCCGCCGAAGGGCGCGATCGAGGCGATGGGGGACAAGATCACCTCCAAGAAGCTGGCGCAGGAGGCGGGCGTCTCGACCGTGCCGGGCTACATGGGCCTGATCGAGGACGCGGACGAGGCGGTCAAGATCTCGGCCGAGATCGGCTACCCGGTGATGATCAAGGCCAGCGCCGGCGGCGGCGGCAAGGGGATGCGCATCGCCTGGTCCGACGAGGAGGCGCGCGAGGGCTTCCAGTCGTCCAAGAACGAGGCGGCAAGCTCCTTCGGGGACGACCGGATCTTCATCGAGAAATTCGTCACCCAGCCGCGCCATATCGAGATCCAGGTCCTTTGCGACCAGCACGGCAACGCGGTCTACCTGCACGAGCGTGAATGTTCGATCCAGCGCCGGAACCAGAAGGTGGTGGAAGAGGCGCCGAGCCCCTTCCTCGACCCCGAGACGCGGGCGGCGATGGGCGAACAGGCCGTCGCGCTGGCCAAGGCCGTGGGCTATACCAGCGCGGGCACGGTGGAATTCATCGTCGACGGCGACAAGAACTTCTACTTCCTCGAGATGAACACCCGGCTTCAGGTCGAACACCCGGTGACCGAGCTGATCACCGGCGTCGACCTGGTGGAGCAGATGATCCGCGTGGCGAACGGGGAAAAGCTGCCCTTCGCCCAGGAGAACCTGACCATCAACGGCTGGGCCATCGAGAACCGGCTTTACGCCGAGGATCCCTATCGTGGCTTCCTGCCCTCCATCGGGCGGCTGACCCGCTACCGCCCGCCGGAGGAGGTGAGCCTCGACACCCACGTGGTGCGCAACGATACCGGCGTCTTCGAGGGCGGCGAGATCTCCATGTACTACGACCCGATGATCGCCAAGCTCTGCACCTGGGCGCCGACGCGGGAAGAGGCGATCGTCGCCATGCGCGACGCGCTCGACAGTTTCGAGGTGGAGGGGATCGGGCATAACCTGCCGTTCCTGAGCGCCGTGATGGACGAGCCGAAATTCGTCAGCGGGGATCTCACCACTGCCTTCATCGCCGAGCATTGGCCCGAAGGGTTCGAGGGCGTCGAACTGGGCGAGGAGACGCTGCGCCGGATCGCGGCGGCCTGCGCGGCCATGCACCGCGTGGCCGAGATCCGCCGCACCCGCATCTCGGGCCGCATGGACAACCACGAGCGGCGCATCGGCACCGACTGGAACGTGACGCTGCAGGGCGTCAGCTACGACGTGACCATCGACGCCTACAAGGGCGGGGCCAAGGTGACCTTCGAGGGCGGCCACACGCTGGAGGTCTCGGGCGACTGGACGCCGGGCGACACGCTGGCCGAGATGATGGTCGAGGACATGCCGCTGGTGCTGAAGGTCGGCAAAATCTCGGGCGGGTTCCGCATCCGCAGCCGGGGCGCCGACCTCAAGGTCCATGTCCGCACCCCGCGCCAGGCCGAACTGGCCCGCCTGATGCCCGAGAAGGAAGCGGCCGACACCTCCAAGATGCTGCTCTGCCCGATGCCAGGCCTCGTCGTGAAGATCGACGTGGAGGAGGGCCAGGAGGTGCAGGAGGGCCAGGCACTCTGCACCGTGGAGGCCATGAAGATGGAGAACATCCTGCGCGCCGAGCGCAAGGCCGTGGTGACCAGGATCAACGCCGGGGCGGGCGACAGCCTGGCCGTGGACGACGTGATCATGGAATTCGAGTGAGGGCAGGGGGATGGCGCTGGCCGCACCGGGTGAAGCAAGCGCGCGGGGGCCCTACGGCTCCACCTCGATGGGCGAGGTCTCGACCGGCACCCGGCGGTCGCGGATCTCCTGCTGGCGCAGCGGCATCTTGTCGATGGAGCGGGTGATCTCGCGCACCGACCAGGGGAAGGGCTTGCGCAGGTACACGCTGCCATCCTTGCCGATCAGCACCAGCGCGAATTCCCGCGGCCGCAGCTTCTGGCGCACGGCGGAATTCTTCGACGGGTCGGTGTCGGTCAGGACCACCACGTCGCGTTCGGCCAGTTCCGGCAGCCGGGCCTCGATATATTCCATCTGCTCGCGGAACCGCGGATCGGCGGGGCTGTCGGCAAAGACCACCACCGGGCGCTTGACCCAGTGGAAATCCTCGATCGCCAGGCCGTACGCCTCGCGAATGACCTCCGGGTCTTCCGCCGCCGCGCTGTCCTGCGCCATGGCGGTGGAGGCCAGTGAGCCTGCGAGCAAGAGGATCAGGAGTTTCTTCATAGGTGTCCCTTCCTGTCCAGATATAGGGAACCGGGGCCGACTTGCGAAGTGTGAACCGCCGCAAAGGGTGGAAATTCAAGGAAATGTGCAACGGTGCGGCCGAGGTGGCCCGCAGCGGGAAGGGGCCGCCGGCGATGCCATGCCGCGCCGCGCCGAGATCAGGAGAGGGTGATGACCGACAAAGGCAATTCCGGCAAACGCGCCACATGGGCCGAGCTTGCGGCCAAGGAGCTCAAGACCCGCAAGCCCGAGGACCTCGTCTGGAACACGCTGGAGGGCATCCCCGTCCAGCCGCTCTACACGGAAGAAGACACCGAGGGCCTGCCGCACCTGGGTAGCCTGCCGGGGTTCGAGCCCTTCACCCGCGGCGTGAAGGCGACGATGTATGCCGGCCGGCCCTGGACCATCCGGCAATATGCGGGCTTTTCCACGGCCGAGGAATCCAACCGCTTCTACCGCGCGGCGCTGGATGCCGGGCAGCAGGGCGTCTCGGTCGCCTTCGACCTGGCCACCCACCGCGGCTACGACAGCGACCACGAGCGGGTGGTCGGCGATGTCGGCAAGGCGGGCGTCGCCATCGATTCGGTAGAGGACATGAAGATCCTCTTCGACGGCATCCCGCTCGACAAGGTGTCGGTGTCGATGACCATGAACGGCGCGGTGATCCCGATCCTCGCCAGCTTCATCGTCGCGGGCGAAGAGCAGGGCCACGACAAGTCGGTCCTGTCGGGGACGATCCAGAACGACATCCTCAAGGAGTTCATGGTGCGGAACACCTACGTGTACCCGCCCGAACCTTCCATGCGGATCATCGCGGACATCATCGAGTACACCTCGAACGAGATGCCCAAGTTCAACTCCATCTCGATCTCCGGCTACCACATGCAGGAGGCCGGGGCGAACCTCGTGCAGGAGTTGGCCTATACCCTGGCCGACGGCAAGGAATACGTGCAGGCGGCCATCGATCGGGGCATGGACGTGGACCGTTTCGCCGGGCGGCTGTCCTTCTTCTTCGCCATCGGCATGAACTTCTTCATGGAGGCGGCCAAGCTGCGCGCGGCGCGGCTGCTGTGGCACCGGATCATGACCGATCTGGGCGCGCAGAACCCGCGCTCCAAGATGCTGCGAACCCATTGCCAGACCTCGGGCGTCAGCCTCGCCGAACAGGACCCCTACAACAACGTCATCCGCACCGCCTACGAGGCGATGTCGGCGGTGCTTGGCGGCACGCAATCGCTGCACACCAACGCGCTGGACGAGGCCATCGCGCTGCCCACCGAGTTCTCCGCCCGGATCGCCCGGAACACCCAGCTGATCCTGCAGGAAGAGACCGGCGTGACCCACGTGGTCGATCCGCTGGCGGGCTCCTACTACGTCGAGAAGCTGACCCATGACCTGGCCGAAAAGGCCTGGGAGCTGATCGAGGAGGTGGACGGCATGGGCGGCATGACCAAGGCCGTGGCCTCCGGCATGCCCAAGCTCCGGATCGAGGAGACGGCGGCGCGGCGGCAGGCGGATATCGACCGCGGCACCGACGTGATCGTGGGGGTCAACAAGTACCGGCTGGCCAAGTACGAGGATCTCGACATCCGCGACATCGACAACACCAAGGTCCGCAACGGCCAGGTGGAGGCGCTGAAACGGCTGCGGGCCGAGCGGGACCAGCCGGCCTGCGACGCGGCGCTGGCGGAGTTGACGCGCTGCGCGAAAGAGGGCGGCAACCTGCTCGCCGCAGCGGTGGAGGCGGCGCGGGCGCGCGCCACGGTGGGAGAGATCAGCATGGCGATGGAAAAGGAATTCGGCCGGCACCGCGCCGAGGTGAAGACGCTGGCAGGGGTCTACGGCGCCGCCTACGAGGGCGACGAGGGCTTTGCCCGCATCCAGAAGGCGGTCGAGGACTTCGCCGAGGAAGAAGGCCGCCGCCCCCGTATGCTGGTGGTCAAGATGGGCCAGGACGGCCACGACCGCGGCGCCAAGGTGATCGCCACGGCCTTTGCCGATATCGGCTTCGACGTCGACGTGGGCCCGCTGTTCCAGACCCCGGCCGAGGCGGCGCAGGACGCGGTGGACAACGACGTCCACGTGATCGGCATCTCCTCCCAGGCGGCGGGACACAAGACGCTGGCCCCGCAATTGATCGAGGCGCTGAAGGAGCGCGACGCGGGCGACATCATCGTGATCTGCGGCGGGGTGATCCCCCAGCAGGATTACGACTTCCTCAAGAAGGCGGGGGTCAAGGCGATCTTCGGCCCCGGCACGAACATCCCGCAGGCAGCGGAAAACATCCTCCAGCTGGTGCGCGAAGCCCGCGGCTGAGGCATGTCCGTCGCTGCGGAGGGCCGGGGGCCATTTTCCTGTGGCCTTTCAGGCCCCTCTGCGTAACATGGCCCGAACCGCGACCGGCTGGACGGGCTGCCGATGGAACTGGATCACCTCGCCGTCTCCGGCGAAACGCTGGAGGAGGCGGCGGCGCATATCGAAGAGGCACTTGGCGTCACCCTGCAGGAGGGGGGGCGCCACGCGCTCTTTTCCACCCATAACCGCCTGCTGGGCCTTGCCGACGGCCTGTACCTGGAGGCCATCGCAGCCGACCCGGCCGCGCCCGCGCCGTCGCGTCCACGGTGGTTCGGGCTCGACGACTTCGCCGGCGTGGCCCGGCTGACCAACTGGGTGATCCGTACCGGGGCGCTCGACGAAAGGCTCGCCGAGCTGCCGCGCGGCACCGGGGAGCCGGTCTCGATCACCCGCGGCGACCTCGCCTGGCGCATGGCGGTCCCGGCGGATGGCCGACTGCCCTATGACGGCGTCTTTCCCGCGCTGATCGAATGGCAGGGCCCGGCCCATCCCGCCCAGCGGCTGGCGCCCAGCGGATGCCGCCTGCTGCGGCTGGTCATCGCCCATCCCGACGCGGCAAGCCTCGCGGAGCTGATGAACGGCCACATCACCGATCCGCGCGTGGTGGTGGAAAGCGGTCCCATGCCCGAGCTGATGGCGGAATTCGACACGCCGCACGGTCGGCGCAGCCTGCAATGATCATCCGCCCCGCCGCGCCCGCGGATGCCACACCCATCGCCGCCTTCTGGAATCCGATGATCCGCGACAGCGCCGTCACCTTCTCCACCGAGGAGCGCACGCCGGAGCGCATTGCCGAGGACATCGCGGCGCGCGGCCCGCTCTTCCTCGTGGCCGAGGACGGGGGCCGCGTCCTGGGATTTGCCACCTGCTTCCAGTTCCGTGGCGGGCCGGGCTATCGCCACACGATGGAGCATACGATCATCCTCGCCCCCGAAAGCTGGGGCCGGGGGGCGGGCCGCGCCCTGATGGAGGGGCTGGCGCAGGCCGCGCGCGAGGCCGGCGCGCATTCGCTGATCGCCGCCATCAGCGCCGAGAACGCCCCGGCCCTGGCCTTCCACGCGGCGCTCGGCTTTGCCCAGGCGGGACGCCTTCCCGAGGCGGGGCGCAAGTTCGGCCGCTGGATGGATCTCGTCCTGATGCAGAAAATGCTCTGACGCGGTGGTCGGAGCCGTTTGCCGCGCTGACATCCCCGGCCATGGCGGATAGGGTGCGCCCCATGTCGATCTGGACTCGAATTTCCGACGCCCTGTCCGCGCTTCGCCAGGGCGAGAGCCTGGCCACGGTGTTCGATGCGCTCCGCACCCCGCCGGAGCGGACGGTGGCCTTTGCCATCGCCGTGGTGGCGCTCGGCGCCAAGATGGCCAAGGCCGACGGCCAGGTCACCCGCGACGAGGTCACCGCCTTCCGCGAGGTCTTCCAGATCGCCAAGGAGGACGAGCCCGGCGCCGCCCGCGTCTTCAACCTCGCCCGGCAGGACGTGGCGGGATTCGAGGATTACGCCGCCCGGGTGCACCGCATGTTCGGCTCCGACGACCCGGCCCTGTCGGACCTGATGGAGGGGCTGTTCCACATCGCCATGGCCGACGGCACCTACCACCCGGCCGAGGACGAGTTCCTGCAGCGCGTGGCCGTCATCTTCGGCATGGAGCAGGGGGCCTTCCGCGCGCTCCGGGCGCGATTCGTCCCGAACTGGGACAAGGACCCCTATGCGGTGCTCGGCGTGGATCCGGGGATGAAGACCGACGAGATCCGCCGCGTCTGGCGCGGCCTCGTGCGCGAGGCCCATCCCGACCGCATGGTGGCGCGCGGCGTGCCCGCCGAGGCGGTGAAGATGGCCGAGAAGCGGCTCATCGCCATCAACAAGGCCTGGGACACGATCTCCGCCGAACGCGCCTGAGCCGGTGTGGCCGAGCCTAGCCGGCCGCCCTCCGCCGAGGCGCCCGCCCGAGCGGCGCGGAACTTGCCCCCTCGCTCTTAACAGGCGCCCGAGGCGTGCTATATTGTCCCGCATGACACGCTTTGCCCTCGCACCGCTCTGCCTTTGCCTCGCGCTCGCCGCGGCCCCGCTTCACGCCCAGCAGGACGAGGAGGCGCCCTCCGAGGACAGCCTCGGCCTGATGGAGGAAGGGGCCAACCTCTTCATGCAGGGCCTGATGGAAGGCGTCGGCCCCGCCCTGGAGGAACTGGACCGCATGGCCGGAGAGATGCGGCCCGCCATCCGCAGCTTCGTGGCCGAGATGGGCCCGGCCCTGCGCGACATCTTCTCCAAGGTCGAGGACTGGAGCGTCTACGAGGCGCCCGAGATGCTGCCCAACGGCGACATCATCATCCGCCGCAAGGAGCCGCTGGAGGACGAGACCGATCCGATCGGCCCCGGCGAGGAAATCGAGCTCTGATCATCCTGCCCGGAGCGGCGGGGGTGACGCGGACATCGCCCGTGAGCTGGGAGGCGTGGACCATGTGGTAGCTGCGCGCCCGCGAGGGACGCCGGCCTGGTCCGGATCTACCGTTCCCTCGACACGTCAGAGCCGCGATTTGCAGAGAACGCGCAAACGGGACAGCGCCCGGAGCGGGGCCACGCCACCCAACTGATCGGGACTGACCCGCGGTTAAGAAAACCGACCCATAAGGCCGCCCAAGCCCAAGAGCGCCGGGCGAAAACCACCCCCGACCATCCACGGCCTCACCTGACCGAGAAAAGGCCCACCAACCCTAATCCCGCAGGATCTTCACCTCCGTCGTCGCCCCCAGCGACTGGGCCAGCGACAGGAACCGCGCCTCGGCCACCTCGCCGAAGAGCGGCTCCGCCCGTTTCGACAGCCGCAGCTCGAGGTTCTTCTTGCGCGGCGACCAGCGCAGCTCGCCCGGGGCCTCGTGGTCGGACATCCACAGCATCGCGCCGAAGCGCATCGCCTTGCCCAGCACCTCGGCCTCCTGGATGTCGCGGTCCTCGACCATGTCGAACAGCGCATCGAAGGGCGTGCCCTCGCGCTTGTTCTTGTAGCGGTGCAGCAGCGCCAGCCCGAGGAAGATCCGCTCCGAATGTTTCAGCCCGCCCAGGTTGGCGCGGGTGGCGTTGTCGAAGGTCACCTCGGCCCGGTAATCGGGATGCGCGCGCCAGCTCACGTCGTGCAGCAGGCAGGCCGCCTTGACCAGCCGCCGGCGGGGCGGCGGGGCGTTCTTGAACAGCGGCATGACGAAATTGTAGAGCACCCGGCCAAAGCCCGGCATCCGCGCGTCCTTCGATTCCGCGAAGCGGCAGGATTCGATCAGCGGGTCGCGGTCGCGCAGCACCTGCGGCATCTGCTCGTAAAGCAGCCCCTCGCGGATCCCGTAGGACGAGATGGCGATGTCCTTCGGCCCGAAAGTGCGCAGCAGGCGGCTCAGCACCTCGGCGGCCAGCGGCACGAGGCTCATCCGCGCCTGCGAGATGTTGCAGCGCCCGCGCAGCTCCTCCAGGTCGGATTTCTCGATGAACTTCACCGTGGCCGAGACCGAGCGCGCGGACATGCGGTATTCGTGCAGCACGTGCAGCGGGTAGCCCCGCCGCTCCATGTCGATCCGCGCGATGGCCCGCCAGGAGCCGCCCACCAGGAACAGCCGGTCATGCTGCGGGCCCATGGTCTCCAGCAGCTTGTCCATCGTCTCCTTGATGACCTGCTTGCGGCCCTTCTTGCCGCCCTTGATCCCCTGCAGCTTGAGCGGCCCGAGATTGGACGAGACCCGCTTGCCGACCCGGCCGTTGCGAATCTCCGCCAGCTCCATCGAGGAGCCGCCGATATCGCAGACCAGCCCGTAGGAGCCGGGCCAGCCCAGCAGCACGCCCTGCGCCGAGAGCCGCGCCTCCTCCTCGCCGCCGATCACCCAGAGCCTCAGCCCGGTCTCGCGCTCCACCTCGGCACGGAAGTCCGGCCCGTCCTCGGCGTCGCGCACGGCGGCGGTGGCCACGGCGGAGAGCGGCGCGATGCCCATCCCCTCGGCCAGCTTCTGGAAGCGGCGCAAAGCCGAGAGCGCGCGCACCCGCCCCTCGGGGTTCAGCCGCCCGGTTTCCGACATGCCGGCGCCGAGGCCGCACATGATCTTTTCATTGTAGAAATAGGCCGGGGAGCGGGCCGCGCCGTCGAACACCACCAGCCGGACCGAGTTCGATCCCACATCCACCACGCCCACGCGCGACAGGCGCCGGGCCTGCGGATCGTCGAAGAGCGGTTTTCCGAAAGGTTCCCACTCGGCGCCGATGCCTTCCTTGCTGCCGTCCATCCGACCTCCTGGATACGGTGCGCGGCGACAATGCGTCAGCCCCGGCGCATCGTCAATGCGCGGCGGCCCTCTTCCGCCGTCGCGTCACCTCCAAGCCGCCCCGCCACAAGCGCCCCGCCGGACCCTCTCCCGGCGCCGGCCCACCGCCCCCGCTTCTTCTGACCATAAATATCCCGGGGGGAGGAGCGAAGCGACGGGGGGCAGAGCCCCCTCCACGCGCCGGTTCAGTCCTCGCTATGGGTGAGGGTCGGCACGTCCGCCGCCCCGGCCGAGCCGCGCCCCGAAAGCGAGGGGTTCTCCATGAAGAACCGGTGGCAGGAAAAGGCGAACTCGCCCTCGGGCAGCGGCTCGCGGGCGAAGTGACCGTCGGGCTTCATCACCCAGCTCTGGGCGGTATCGGCCATGTTGGCGGCCATGATCTGCTCCATGATCTGGGCCTTCACCGTGGGATTCGTGGTCTCCACCAGCGTCTCCACCCGGCGGTTCAGGTTCCGCCCCATCCAGTCGGCGGAGGAGAAGAAGACCCGCGCCTTCTTGTGCGGCAGGTCGTGGCCGTTGCCAAAACAGACGATGCGGCTGTGCTCCAGGAAGCGCCCGACGATGGACTTGACGCGGATGTTCTCCGACAGCCCCGCGATCCCCGGCCGCAACCCGCAGATCCCGCGGATCACCAGGCTGATGCGCACCCCCGCGCGGCTGGCGGCATAGAGCGCGTCGATCACCTCGGGCTCGATGAGCGAATTCATCTTGGCCCAGATCGCCGCCGGCCGGCCGGCCTCGGCATTGGCCGCCTCGGCCTCGATCATCTCCAGCAGCCGCTGCTTGAGCGTGTGCGGCGAGATGGCGATATTCTCCAGGTTCTCGGGCAGGGCATAGCCCGAGAGGTAGTTGAACACCTTGGTCGCGTCCCGGCCAAGCGCCGCATCGCAGGTGAAGAAGCTGAGATCGGTATAGATCGTCGCGGTGATCGGGTGGTAATTGCCGGTGCCGTAATGGGTATAGGTCACCAGCCGGTCGCCCTCGCGCCGGACGACGGTGGAGATCTTGGCATGGGTCTTCCAGTCGAGGAAGCCATAGACCACGTGGGCGCCCGCGCGTTCCAGCCGCCGGGACTGGCGGATATTGGCGGCCTCGTCGAAGCGGGCCTTCAGCTCCACCAGCGCGGTCACCGACTTGCCGTCCTCCGCCGCCTCGCACAGGGCCTCGACGATGGGCGAGTTCTTGGAGGTGCGGTAGAGCGTCTGCTTGATTGCCACCACGTCGGGATCGCGCGCCGCCTGCTGCAGGAAGCGGACCACCATGTCGAAGGTCTCGTAGGGGTGATGCAGCAGCATGTCCTTCTGCCGGATCGCGGCGAACATGTCGCCCTCGTGATCCTGCACCCGCTCGGGCACCCGCGGGGTGAAGCTGGGCCAGAGCAGGTCGGGCCGGCCCTCGACGATCAGCTCCTTCACGTCGGCGATGCCGATCATACCGTCGACCTCGATCACCTCCTCGGGGCCGACATGCAACTCGCGCATGATCACCGATTTCAGCGCCTTGGGCGCGCCGGCGGAGATCTTCATCCGCACCACCTCGCCCCGCCGGCGGCGTTTCAGCGCCACCTCGAATTCGCGCACCAGGTCCTCGGCTTCCTCCTCCAGCTCCAGGTCGCTGTCGCGCAGCACCCGGAACGAGCAGAATTCCTTCATCCGGTAGCCGGGGAAGAGGCTGTCGAACTTCTCCAGCAGCAGCTCCTCCAGCGGCAGGAAGCGGTAGGTGCCGGGCTCCGAGGGCAGGGCGATGAAGCGGTCGATCTGCGCCGGGATCGGCAGAAGCGCCTGCAAGGGCCGCTTGTCGCGCGTCCGCTCGAGCTGCAGCGCCAGCGAGAAGCCGGTATTGGGGATGAACGGAAACGGGTGGGCCGGGTCGATGGCCAGCGGCGACAGGACCGGGAAGACCCGGTTCAGGAAGACCTCGTTCAGCCAGTCGCGGTCGTCCTCGCTCAGATCCTCGCGGGCGAGGATGGCAAGGCCCTCCGCCTCCAGTTCGCGGCGCAGGTCGCGGAAGATGCGCTGCTGCGACTGCATCAGCCGCCGGGCATCGGCGTTGATCAGCACCAGTTGCTCGGCCGGGCTGAGCCCGTCGGCGGCGGGCGTCGTGTTGCCGGCCTGGGCCAGTTCGCGCAGGCCGGCCACCCGCACGGTATAGAACTCGTCGAGATTGGTGGCCGAGATCGACAGGAAGCGCACCTTTTCCAGCAGCGGCACGCGCGGGTTCTCCGCCTCTTCCAGCACCCGCCAGTTGAAGCCCAGCCAGCTCAGCTCGCGATTGTAGAAGCGGCCGGCGCCGGAGATGTCGAGATCGGGCATCTCCACGGCGGGCTCGAACGGGGCGGACAGGAAATCGGCATTGGTCATGGGGGGCTTATGGGCGCCGGATATGAAGGTTGAATGACATGAGTATCAGGCGTCGGCCCCGTCGCTGTCCAGAACGCTGCGGGCCAAAGCGAGGTCCAGCGGCCGGCCGCTCGTCAGCGCCGCCGAATCCAGCCGTGCCACCAGTTCCTGCGCATCGCGGAAGGACCGGCCCATGCGCGGCACCAGCCAGCGGATCAGCCGCGTGCGCGGCGCGAGCTGGCGGTCGGCGAAGAGCTTGAGCAGCAGCGCCTCCAGCAGCGCATCGTCCGGCGGGTCGAGCCGCGCGGCCTGCGTCCCCTGGATGCGGCTTTTCAGGTCGGGCAGGGTCAGCGGCCAGCCGGCGGGCGCCGCCGTGCCGGTCAGCAGCACGGCGTGGCCCTCGGCGAGGGCGAGGTTGTGCAGGTGAAACAGCGCCTCCTGCGCGGGGCGGTTGCCGGCGATGCGGTCCACATCCTCCACCGCGACATGGCCGGCGGCGAGGCCCGGGATATCGGCCCCCGGCAGTTCGTCGGCCGCGATCACCCGCGCGCCGCTCTCCGCCGCCCAGACATGGGCGAGATGGGTCTTGCCCGCGCCCTCCGGCCCGTAGAGCAGCAGCTTGCGCCCGGGCCAGTCGCGCCAGGCATCGATCTGCGCCACCGCCAGCGCATTGGCGGGGGAGACGAAGAAATCCTCGCGGCCCAGTGCGGTGCGCACGGGCAGGTCGAAACTCAGCTGGCGCGCCATGTCAGTGCCCGTCCCCGGTGCGGGCCGGGTCCGCCGCGCCGGGGCCGTGGGCCGGGCCGGGCGTGTCCGTGGGGGAGGGCGCATGGTCGGGGCCCCGGCCGGGCGCGCTGTCGATCGGGCTTTCGACCGGCTGGCCCGGGGGGCCGTCGCTCACGCCCTCGGTCCCGCGGTAGAGCAGGCTGGACTTGTACTGCGCCACCCCGAACCGCGCGATCACCCCGAGCGCCGCGGCCACCGGCACCGCCAGCAGCATCCCCACGAAGCCGAACAGCGCCCCGAAGACCGACAGGGCCAGCAGCAGCCAGACCGGGTGCAGCCCGACCGAGGAGCCCACCAGCTTGGGCGTCAGGAAATTGCCCTCCACGAACTGGCCGAGGAAGAAGATGCCGGCCACGCTCGCGATCCACCACCACTCGCCCCAGAACTGGAACACCGCCAGCCCGATGGCCAGCGCGCCGCCGACGATGGCGCCGACATAGGGGATGAAGGTCAGCACCCCCGCGACCACCCCCACGACGAGGCCGAAGTTCAGCCCCACCAGCCACAGCGCCAGCGCGTAATAGGTCCCGAGGATCAGGCAGACCGAGCCCATGCCGCGGATGAAGCCCGCCAGCGTGTGGTCCACGTCCCGGGCAAGGTGGCGGATCGTGGGCGCATGTTCGCGGGGCAGAAGCTCGTCGATGCGGGCCACCATCCGGTCCCAGTCGAGCAGCAGGTAGACCGACACGACCGGCACGATCACCAGCAGCAGCGCCACGTTGATCAGCGACCGCGCCGAGGTCAGCACCGTGTTCAGCAGCTCGCCGCCGCGGTCGCGGATCGTCTGGCCGAGCGAATCCAGCGTCTGGCGCAGCGTGCTTTCGTTGTCGGCGATGGTCGGAAACCGCTCGCTGATGAAGTTGCGCAGGTTCTGGAAGACTTCCGGCGCGATGTTGAACAGGTCGACCGCCTGGTTGACGAGGGTGGGCACAACGAGCAGCGCCGCCAGTACGAAGATCAGCACGGCGAAAATGGTGATGATCGCGGTTGCCGCGGCGCGCGAGAAGCCCAGCTCTTCCAGCTTGTCGGCCACCGGGTCGAGGAAATAGGCCACCGCCGCGCCCAGCACGAAGGGCAGGATGACGTCGCCCAGCAGGTAGAGCACGAGGACAAAGACCGCAGCCGCGGCCCCCCAGTACTTGAACTGTTCCCTGACCGGTAGCGCCATCGCCGGATCCCCGCCTGCTATGGCTCCGTCATCGCCGATGGGGCCGGTTTTGGCAAGCGGTGTGGCGCCCGGGCAGGGGCTCTGAAACCGCGGGCCGGGGCAGGGTGTTGAACCCGCGTCACGTCACGAAAAAGAGAGTTTACATGGCACTGATCACCGGTCTTCTGCTCGTCTTCGCCCTCGGGATCCTGCATTATCTCGGCCTGATGGCGATCCGCCAGGGCGCGCCGCGCCGCGAGGACCGGCCGCACCTGTCCATCGTGACGGTCTTCGGCGGGCTGCTGGTGGTGCATCTGCTGGAAATCCTCGTCTTCGCCGCCATTTATCGCGGGCTGATCGCCGGCGGCTGGTTCGGCGGTCTCGACGAGATGCCCAGCCAGACCTGGACCGACCTGATCTATTTCTCGGGCATGAACTTCGTCACCCTGGGCTATACCGACATCAAGACCGACGGCGCGATAAAGCTGATCTCCATGATGCAGTCGCTGGGCGGATTCATGATCCTCACCTGGTCCGCGACCTTCATCTACTCGGTCTGGGGGCAGGATTGGACGAAATCCTGACCCCCTGAACCGGGGTGTGGAATACCCGACTGCCCGGGCGGCGGCCGCGGAGGTAGGATGCGCGCATTGCAGATCGTTCATCCTTTGAGGGGCCGTGATGCCTCGTTTCGCGAAATCCATACTCGTTCTGGCGGCGCTCGTGGCGCTGTCCCATGCCGCCCGGATCGGGCATGTGCCGCACGAAAAGGCCAGCGCGCCCCGAGCCCGCGCCGCGCTTTCGTTGCCGATGCCAACCGCAGCGGCCGGGCAGGCGCCGGGCGTGGCCTTCCGTCTTTTCGTGACGCCGGCCGCGGTGCCGGGCGGCGGGCGCGGCTGAGCCCCGAAGCGCCACGCGAGCAGGCCCCGCCCCACCCGCCGCCGCTTGTGAGGCGGCGCGGAATCGCCTAGACGAGCCGGACCAGACGTCACATCGGGTCCAAACATCATGCGTCTTTCCCGCTACTTCCTGCCGGTTCTCAAGGAAACGCCCGCCGAGGCGCAGATCGCCTCGCACCGGCTGATGCTCCGGGCGGGCATGATCAAGCAGGCGAGCGCCGGCATCTATTCCTGGCTGCCGCTGGGCTACAAGGTGCTGCGCAACGTGGAGCGGATCGTCCATGAGGAACAGCAGCGCGTGGGCCATATCCCGATGCTGATGCCGACCCTGCAATCGGCCGACCTGTGGCGCGAGAGCGGGCGCTACGACGCCTACGGGCCGGAGATGCTGCGCATCCGCGACCGGCACGAGCGCGACATGCTCTACGGGCCGACGAACGAGGAGATGATCACCGACATCTTCCGGTCCCACGTGGGCAGCTACAAGGACCTGCCGCTGACGCTCTACCACATCCAGTGGAAATTCCGCGACGAGGTCCGCCCCCGCTTCGGGGTGATGCGGGGCCGCGAATTCCTGATGAAGGACGGCTACAATTTCGACCTGACGCGCGAGGATGCGCTCCACGCCTATAACCGCCACCTGGTGAGCTACCTGCGCACCTACGAGCGGATGGGCCTGCAGGCGATCCCCATGCGCGCGGATTCGGGCCCCATCGGCGGCGACGACACCCATGAATTCCTCGTT
This sequence comes from Carideicomes alvinocaridis, assembly GCA_005473895.2. Lineage (GTDB taxonomy): Bacteria > Pseudomonadota > Alphaproteobacteria > Rhodobacterales > Rhodobacteraceae > Carideicomes > Carideicomes alvinocaridis. The sequence continues at coordinate 106,212 of SRJI02000006.1, read as the reverse complement.
CTGGCCGAGACCGGCGAGTCCGAGGTCTTCTACGATTCCGAGATCACCGACCTGAAATTCGGCGACCGCCAGATCGACCCGACGAGCCACGAGCAATGCCGCGCGGTGCTGGAGGAGTTCACCTCGCGCTATGCCCGCACGGACGAGACCCATGACGAGGCGCTGTTCAACGAGATCCCCGAGGCGCGCCGCCGCGTGGCCCGGGGCATCGAGGTGGGGCAGATCTTCTATTTCGGCACCAAGTATTCCGAGCCCATGGGCGCCACGGTGCAGGGCCCGGACGGCAAGCCGGTGCCGGTGCATATGGGCTCTCACGGGATCGGGGTGAGCCGGCTGGTCGGCGCGCTGATCGAGGCCAACCACGACGAGAACGGCATCATCTGGCCCGAGGGGGTGACGCCCTTCCATTGCGGGATCGTCAACCTCAAGCAGGGCGACGCCCAGGCGGACGAGGCCTGCACGGCGCTCTACGAGGCGATCGAGGCCCTGGGGCTGGAGCCGCTCTACGACGACCGGGACGAACGGGCCGGGGCGAAGTTCGCCACCATGGACCTGGTCGGCCTGCCGTGGCGGATTACCGTGGGGCCGCGCGGCCTCAAGAACGGCGTGGTGGAGCTGACCTCGCGCCGCAGCGGCGAAAGCGAAGAACTGCCGCCCGAACAGGCGGTGGAGAAGATCGCGCAGATCTACGGCAAGGCGGTCTGAGCAGGGCGCCACGGCCGGGCCAAAGAGTTTTGAAGAAAAACTCTTTCCAAGACTTTTAATTTAAAAGTCTTTTTCCGCCCGGCCCGACCCGCGCTTCAGCCCTCGAACCGGGTCACCTCGCCCGTGACGCCGTCCCAGGCGCCCGGCTGCAGTGCCAGTCCCAGCACGCGCTCGGGATTGGTCGGCGGAGGCATCTCCACGCCCTCAAGCCGCGCGAAGCCGAAACGGCTGTAATAGGGCGCATCGCCCACCAGCATCACCCGTTCCCAGCCGAGACGCTCGGCGGCATGCAGGCTCTCGCGGATCAACAGCCCGCCCAGCCCTTCGCCCTGCCGCGTCGGGTGGACCGCCACCGGCCCCAGCAGCAGCGCCTTCACGCCGCCCACCCGGACCGGCCAGTACCGGATCGCGCCGCCCAGGATACCGGAGGCGTCGCGCGAGATGCGGGAAAGCTCCGCCACCGGCGGCACCCCGTCGCGCAGGCGGTAGGAGCTTAGCGCCTCGCGGCCGGGCGCGAAGCAGAGGTCGTAAAGCGCCTCCACCTCCCACCAATCGTCTTCGGTCTCGCGTGCCAGTCCGGACAAGGCCGCCCCCGTTTCGCCCCTGGATCCCTGCATCGGGACCCTCTCTGCCGTGACCCGGCCCGCCCGGAATTCCGGTGGCCCCGGGCGTAGCACGGCGTTATGTCGGGGGCAAACCAAGCGAGGTGCCCATGTTCTACCGCCCCGAGGATGGCCACGGCCTGCCCCACAACCCGTTCAACGCGATCGTGACGCCGCGCCCCATAGGCTGGATCTCGAGCCGCAGCGCCGCGGGGGTCGACAACCTGGCGCCCTATTCCTTCTTCAACGCCCTGGCCTACAAGCCGGCGCAGGTGATGTTCTCCTCCACCTCCGCCAAGGAGGACCAGGACGGGACCAAGGACAGCGTGGCCAATATCCGCGAGACCGGGGTCTTTGCCTGCAACATCGTCAGCTACGCCCTGCGCGACGCGATGAATGCCTCGTCGCAATTGTTGCCGAAGGATGTGGACGAGTTCGCCCATGCCGGGCTGGAGAAGGCGGAATGCGAGACCATCGCCTGTTCCCGGGTGGCCGCCTCTCCGGCGGTGCTGGAATGCCGGCTGGTCGAGGTGATCGAGCTGCGCGGCGAGGCCAACCGCATGGTGATCGGCGAAGTGACGGGCGTGCATATCGACGATGCCTGCCTGCGCGACGGCCGGCTCGACGTGACGCTCTACCAGCCGCTCTCGCGCCTCGGCTACCGGGATTACGCGCGGGTCACCGAGGTGTTCGAACTGGCCCGCCCCGACGATTGAGGCGCCGCGCCCGGCTTTCTGCCCGCGGCGCCGCTGTCTGGGGCGGGAGCCTCCGGCGGGGAGATTTATGGTCAGAAGAAGCGGGGGCATCTTCTTCGGTCCATAAATATGGCGGGGGTGAGGAGCGCAGCGACGAGGGGGCAGCGCCCCCTTGCCTGGTTTCAAGCCTTCACAACGCCGGGTCGGTGGGGCGGAACTCGGAGCCACCGGCCCCGCCGGAACATGGGTGCCGCGAGTGCCCGCAAGGCCGGGCCCCTTGCCGCGATCTCGATCCGTGTCCTCAACCGGAGCTCCCGCGCCGCTCAGTGGGCGGCGCCGAAGACCCCGGTGCGGACATGGTAGTCGGTGGCGATCTCGTAATCCGGGTCATCCGCGCTGTCGACCATGAGCTGGCCCGCCTTGCGCAGCAGCCGGTGGCAGTCGCGTGACAGGTGACGAAGCTGCAGGGTCTTGCCGGCGGCATTGTACTTGGCGGCCAGCGCCTCGATCGCGTTCAGCGCCGACTGGTCGGCCACCCGGCTGTCGGCGAAATCCACGATCACCAGCGACGGGTCGCCGGCCGGGTCGAAGAGCTCGTTGAAGCCCTCGGCCGAGCCGAAGAAGAGCGGCCCGGTCACCTGGTAGACCTTGGCCCCCTCGGGCGTCACGTAGGTGCTGGCCCGGATGCGCGTCGCGTTCTGCCAGGCGTAGTTCAGCGCCGAGACGATGACGCCCACCACCACGGCCACGGCGAGGTCCGACCAGACGGTGACCACCGTGACCAGCACGATCACCAGCGCATCGGCCAGCGGCACCCGCCGCAGGATGGCGAAGGAGTTCCAGGCAAAGGTCCCGATCACCACCATGAACATCACGCCGACCAGCGCCGCCAGCGGGATTCGCTCGATCACCGGCGCGCCCCAGAGGATGAAGCCCAGCAGGAACAGCGCCGCCGCCACCCCGGCGATCCGCGTGCGTCCGCCGGATTTCACGTTGATCATCGACTGGCCGATCATGGCACAGCCGCCCATGCCGCCGAAGAAGCCTGTGATCATGTTGGCGGTGCCCTGCGCCACGCATTCCTGGCTGGCGCCGCCGCGCTTGCCGGTCATCTCGCCCACGAGGTTCAGCGTCAGCAGCGACTCGATCAACCCGATGGCAGCGAGGATCACCGAATAGGGCAGGATGACCTCCAGCGTCTCCCAGTTGAGCGGCACCATCGGCACGTGAAAGGCCGGCAGCCCGCCCTTGATGGAGGCCAGGTCGCCCACCGTCGGCACGTCGAGCCCGACGGCCAGGACCAGTCCCGCCACCACGGCGATCCCCATGAGCGGCGCGGGCACCACCCTGGTGATCCGCGGCATGATCCAGATAATCCCCATGGTCAGCGCCACAAGCCCCAGCATGAGCGCGAGCTCGGGCAGGGGCAGCCATTCTCCGCCGCCCGCGCCGTGGCCGGTATTCTCCATGCTTCCGGGCACCTTGAACTGGCCCAGCTGCGCGAGGAAGATCACGATGGCCAGCCCGTTGACGAAGCCCAGCATCACCGGGTGCGGCACCAACCGGATGAACTTGCCCCATCGCATGACGCCGGCGATCACCTGCAGGATCCCCATCAGCACCACGGTGGCGAAGAGGTATTCCACCCCGTGCTGCGCCACGAGGCTGACCATCACCACCGCCAGCGCGCCGGTCGCGCCCGAGATCATGCCTGGCCGGCCGCCGATCAGCGCGGTGACCAGCCCCACGATGAAGGCCGCGTAGAGCCCCACCAGCGGGTTCACCCCTGCGACGAAGGCAAAGGCCACCGCCTCGGGCACCAGCGCGAGCGCCACGGTCAGCCCCGACAAAAGCTCGGTGCGGATCCGCGCGGGGGTCAGCTTTTCCTGCGGCTTGAGGCTGAGATCGGACTCGTCAAGACGTTTGGCCAGCGCGGCCAGCATGGCTCGGCTCATGAAAACCTCGGCTTCTCGGGGAATCTGTCCGTGCGTCCCTATCGCGGAACGCGACCAGCCGGTACCGGCGCAGATGGGTAGCTGCCATGCAATTTCGGAATGGCTTGGCCCGCGCCCGGCCGCCCGCCCCCCCCCGGCTCCCTCTTCATCTTGCTCGAAAAACTCCGGGGGGAGGAGCGAAGCGACGGGGGGCAGCGCCCCCTGCCGCCGCTCCGGTCCGGGGAGCCCTCCGGTACGAAGGGCCGACCCCGTCCCGAGGCGCCCGCAGCCCCGGACCGGACCGCCACACCCCCGAACCGCCCTTTTCCTCGCGCCTTTCAGGGGGTAGAGCATCGGGACCGGAAAACAGAGCGACGGGATGCCTTCCGATGGCCATGGACAAGACCTTCGACGCCAAAGACGCCGAGCCGCGGCTCTACGCGAAATGGGAAGAGGCAGGCGCCTTCCGCGCGGGCGCCAATGCCCGGCCGGGGGCCGAGACCTTCTCGATCATGATCCCGCCACCCAACGTGACCGGCTCGCTGCATATGGGCCATGCCTTCAACAACACGCTGCAGGACATCCTCGTCCGCTGGCACCGGATGCGCGGCCACGACACGCTCTGGCAGCCCGGGCAGGACCATGCGGGCATCGCCACCCAGATGGTGGTGGAGCGTGAACTGGCCAAGGAAGGCAACGTCACCCGCCGCGAGATGGGGCGCGAGGCCTTCCTCGAAAAGGTCTGGGAGTGGAAGAGCCAGTCCGGCGGCACCATCATGTCCCAGCTGCGCCGCCTCGGCGCCTCGCTCGACTGGTCGCGCAACGCCTTCACCATGTCTGGCGCGCCGGGTGCGCCCGCCGGGGAAGAGGGCAACTTCCACGACGCGGTGATCAAGGTCTTCGTCGACATGTACGAGAAGGGCCTGATCTACCGCGGCAAGCGGCTGGTCAACTGGGACCCGCATTTCGAGACCGCGATCTCCGACCTCGAGGTCGAGAACGTGGAGACGCCGGGCCACATGTGGCACTTCAAGTACCCGCTCGCCGGCGGCGCCACCTACACTTACGTGGAGAAGGACGAGGAGGGGAACGTGCTCTTCGAGGAGGAGCGCGATTATATCTCCATCGCCACCACCCGGCCCGAGACGATGCTGGGCGACGGCGCCGTGGCGGTGCATCCCTCGGACGAACGCTATGCGCCCATCGTGGGCCAGCTCTGCGAGATCCCGGTGGGGCCCAAGGAACATCGCCGCCTGATCCCGATCATCACCGATGAATATCCCGATCCCAGCTTCGGCTCGGGCGCGGTGAAGATCACCGGCGCGCATGATTTCAACGACTACCAGGTGGCGCGCCGCGGTGGCATCCCGATGTACCGGCTGATGGACACCACCGGCACCATGCGCAGCGACGGCAAGCCCTATGCCGAGGCCGCCGAGACCGCGCTCGAGGTGGCCCGTGGCGAGCGCAGCCTGAGCGTGGACGAGGCCGACGCGATCAACCTCGTGCCCGACGACCTGCGCGGGCTCGACCGGTTCGAGGCGCGCGAGCGCGTGGTGGAGCAGATCACCGCAGAGGGCCTCGCGGTGATGACCCAGGAAAGCGACCCGCGGCTCGGCAAGGCGGCCCGCACGCCGCTGGCCCCCGAAGAGGGGGGCGAAGACCGGGTGGAGGAGGAAAGCCTCGTGCCGCTGGTCGAGGCCAAGCCGATCATGCAGCCCTTCGGCGACCGCTCCAAGGTGGTGATCGAGCCGATGCTGACTGACCAGTGGTTCGTGGACACCGACAAGATCGTGGGCCCCGCGCTGGACGCCGTCCGCAACGGCGACACCCGCATCCTGCCCGAGCGCGACGCCAAGGTCTATTTCCACTGGCTGGAGAATATCGAGCCCTGGTGCATCTCGCGCCAGCTATGGTGGGGGCACCAGATCCCCGTCTGGTACGGGCTGGACCTCTCGGCGCCCGATTTCCGCGACCAGGAGGGCGACGGCGCGCTCGACGCGGTGGAGCTGGGCGAACTGCTGATCAAGGACCACATGGTCCATGCGGGCGAGGTCCATCACTGCGCCGCCGATTTCGAGGGTGTCGTCGATGCCTTCCGGCTGGAGCTGGCCGACACGCCCACGCCCATCGACCATGCCCGCGTCATCGAGGTGGAGGACAAGGCCGCCGCGATCCACGCCCTGGCCGAAAGCCTCGCGCAGTACAACGTCACGCAGGACCCGACGCAGCTCGTCTACCCGGTCTGGCGCGATCCCGACGTGCTGGACACCTGGTTCTCCTCCGGGCTCTGGCCCATCGGCACGCTGGGCTGGCCCGAGCAGACGCCGGAGCTGCAGAAATACTTCCCCACCTCGGTGCTGATCACCGGCTTCGACATCATCTTCTTCTGGGTCGCCCGGATGATGATGATGCAATACGCCGTGGTGGGCGAGAAACCCTTCGACACGGTCTATGTCCATGCGCTCGTCCGCGACGAGAAGGGCAAGAAGATGTCGAAGTCTCTGGGCAACGTGCTCGACCCGCTGGAGCTGATCGACGAATACGGCGCGGACGCGGTGCGCTTCACGCTCACGGCCATGGCGGCCATGGGACGGGACTTGAAGTTGTCCACGCAACGCATTGCGGGCTATCGGAATTTCGGCACCAAGCTCTGGAATGCCGCGCGCTTTGCCGAGATGAACGAGGCCGCCGGTTCGGACGGCACGGTGCCGCAGCCGACGGAGACGGTGAACCGCTGGATCGTCGGCGAGACGGCCAAGGTCCGCGAAGAGGTGGACGCGGCGCTCGACGCCTTCCGCTTCGACGATGCCGCGAACGCGCTCTACCGGTTCGTCTGGGGCAAGGTCTGCGACTGGTACGTCGAATTCTCCAAGCCGCTGCTCTCGGGCACCGACGCATCCGCGCAGGCCGAGACCCGCGCGACCATGGCCTGGGTCATCGACCAGTGCCTGCTGATGCTGCACCCGATCATGCCCTTCATCACCGAAGAGCTGTGGGAGGGCCTGGGCACCCGCGACAAGATGCTGATCCATTCCGACTGGCCCAGCTACGGCGCCGAGCTGGTGGACCCGGCCGCGGATGCGGAGATGAACTGGGTGATCCAGCTCATCGAGGAAATCCGCTCCGTCCGGGCGCAGATGCACGTGCCCGCGGGGCTGCACGTCAACCTCGTGGTGACGGACTGGACCAAGGATCAGAAGGCGGCCTTTGCCCGCAACGAGGCGCTGATCAAGCGGCTGGCCCGGGTCGAGGCGCTGGAAGAGGCGCGGGCGATGCCCAAGGGCTCGGCCACCATCGCCGTGGGCGGGGCCAGCTTCGGCCTGCCGCTCGAGGGGATCATCGACGTGGCCGAGGAAAAGGCCCGGCTGGAAAAGTCGCTCGACAAGCTCGCCAAGGACATGCGCGGGCTGGAAGGGCGGCTGAACAACCCGAAATTCGTCGAAAGCGCCCCCGACGACGTGGTGGAGGAGACGCGCGAGCTGCTGACCGCCAAGCAGGAAGAGGCGGCGGCGCTGCAGGCCGCCCATGCGCGGCTGTCGGAGCTGGGGTAGGATACCCTTATGAGTTGTACCATCCCGCGATAACATTACCCATGGGTAAGGCGCGCCTTGCCCGTGGGCACCGCTCCCGCCACATCAGGCAGCCGAAATGAACAGGACCCCGCGAGGGGCGGGGTCCTTCATGCTCGACAAGCTATCGGTGCGTTACCGTATGTTTTTCGGAGTTGTCTGCGCCACGCAATCGGGCCGCCCAATGCCAGGGCGGCGGGGCCGGGGTCAGGCGGATTGAGTGCGCATGCGGCCATTCACGTGGTCGCGTTCCTTCGGGCCGGTATCGTCGTGCCGGACGCTGAAGATCAGGATCAGCGGCACCACGGTGGCGACGGCCATGTAGAGTCCGAAGCAGGAAAGAAGGGAGAGGCCGAAGAACAGGCCGACGATTGCGGAGAACACTCCGATAACGCCGCCTATCAGGAATGCAACCAATGCCATGTCACCAGCCTTTCATCGGCTACCGGAACAACGCGTCCTGGTGCGATTTGTTTCGTTTCTGTCTAGCTCGGCCCCTGCGAGCCTAACGTCCAATCGTTAAAGAATAGAAATCGGGCAGGAATGTGGCTCACTGCGCGAATTTCTAAGGCGATGTCTTGCGCCTTTGTGGCAGAGCCGGTTTCAGGCCGCGCCAAAGGAACGAGGGCAGGCGCCGCAGCAGCCGCGAGGTGAGCTGCGGATAGTCGATCTCTCCGGCCAGCAGGCGCATGTAGTCGTGGCGCAGCCCGCCGGTGCCCCGGAAGGCGCGGATGAAGAGCCGACGCATCACCGGCGAGAACAGCAGCCAGCGGATACGCCGGGCGAGCCGCAGGTCGCGGTGGATGGGGCGCAGCCGCGCGGTGTAGAGGGCAAGCGCGGTCTCCGGGCGGCCGGCCTCCAGCGCCTCGCGGGCCGCCTCGGCCGCCATGGCGCCGCTGCGCAGGGCGTGGCCGATGCCTTCGCCGGTGATCGGGTCCACCAGCCCCGCCGCGTCACCGCACAGCAGGACGCGGCCCCGCCCGGGCCGGCGGCGCACGTCGCCGAAGGGCAGGTGGTGGCCCTTGATCTTCGCCTCCGCACCGATCCCGAACAGGTCGAGATAGCGGCGCATCGCGGTGCTCATGTCCGGGTTGCGCGACTGGATGCCGCCGACGCCGATGGTGGTCGTGCCGCTTTTCGGGAAATGCCAGCCATAGCCCCAGTCGGCGGCGCCGAAATCGATCCGGACGGGGGCGTCGGGGGCGATGGGCGGGGCTTCCGTTTCCAGCGCGAAGCCGATGCGGCCGGGATCGAAGCTGCGGCCGAACAGGGCCCGGCCCACCGCGCTCTTGACGCTGTCGGCGCCGATCAGCAGCCGGCAGGTGAGGGTTCGGCCCGATTTCAGGGTGACCGTCCCGGTGGCCTCGTCGAAGCCCGCGAAGCGGTCCTGCAAGGGGAGGGCGCCGGCGGCGCAGGCGGCCGCATGCATCGCGTTGTCCAGCGACAGCCGGGTGGTCATGTACATGGCCGGCATGTCCTCGAGATCGGCGAGGTGCTGGCCATGGGCATGGAAGGTGAAGCGCGTCTTGCGGTCCAGCTCGGGCGGCTCGGCGCCGAAGATCTCGCGGTAGGCGGTCAGCGCCCGGCCCGTGACCCCGCCGCCGCAGAGCTTGTCGCGGGGAAAGACATGACGGTCGACCAGCGCGACCCGCAGCCCGGCGCGCGCGGCAGTGGTCGCCGCCGCGGCCCCGGCCGGGCCGGAGCCGATCACCACGATGTCGAATTCGGTCATGCCGCCCTCTTGCGCCCCATGGTTGTCACCATAGCCGCCCCGGCCGGGCGGTCGCTACCCGGGCGGGGCGTGTGGGCAAGAAGACGCCGCTGGCTGTGGCGCTCAGAACACCGTGACCTTGGTGCCGACGGGCACCTGCTCGTACAGCTCCTTCACATGGGCGTTGAGCATGCGGATGCAGCCATTGGAGACCGAGCGCCCGATGCTTTGCGGCTCGGTCGTGCCATGGATGCGGTAATAGGTGTCGCGGCCATTCTTGAAGAGGTAGAGCGCCCGCGCGCCGAGCGGGTTGCTGGGGCCGCCGGGCTGGACGTAATCGCTGTCCTTGAACTTGCCGTAGGCCTCGGGCGAGCGTTCGATCATCTCGTCGGTGGGGCGCCAGGTGGGCCATTCCTTCTTGACCTGGATCACCGCCTCGCCCTGGAAATCGAGCCCGGCCTTGCCGACGCCCACGCCGTAGCGCCGGGCGAGCCCGGGCTCGGTGATGTGATAGAGGAAGTGGCTGCGCGGCAGGACGAAAATCTGTCCCGGCGCGTATTGCTGGCGGACGCGGACCATCTGCGGCTGGAGTTCGGGCGCGAGCTGGAAGCCTCCGTCGCTTGCGGTCTGGGCCGAAACGATCTGCGGCGCGGCCAGCAAGGCGGCGGCGCCGGTCAGGAGGGCGCGGCGGTCGATCATGAGTGATCTCCTCGATATTTGCCTGTCTTTGAGCCTGAGATTGGCACGATCGGGGAGGAAGTCAAAGATCACCCGCCTGACAAATGGGTGAGTCCCCGCGCATCGGCCGGCATGGGGCCGAAACGCGAAACGCCGCCCCGGGGGGCGGCGCAGCAGACCGGCAGGGCCGGCGGGATCGCTGGGCGATCGGCTCAGGCGAGGGCGATGTTGGTCGCGCTCTCGCGGCCGTCGCGGCCGGCTTCCACGTCGTAGGTGACCTTCTGGTCGTCGTTCAGGCCCTGCAGGCCGGCACGTTCCACGGCGGAGATGTGGACGAAGACGTCCTTGCCACCGGTTTCAGGTGCGATGAAGCCGAAGCCTTTGGTTGCGTTGAACCATTTCACGGTGCCATTGGCCATGTGAAAATTCCTTCTGGTTTGCGCTGCCCGCAACATGCGGCAGCCCGGCAAAGTCACGTCCGTATCGAAAGACTGAGTGCCGTTGCGGGAAAACAGAAGGTCGAGAGAAGATCGTAAGCTCGCGATACATGTCAGCCTTTGCAGCAGAATGCAAGTGATTCCGGTGGGGGCAGGGCGAGGCCCCGGAGCGGACCGCCCCGGGGAGGGGCTCAGCCCTTGTCGCGTTGCAGCCGGGCGGCGCGCAGCCGTGCGGTGGCCTCGTCGCGCGCGGTCTTTTCCGCGGAGAGGATCTCGCGGGCGGCGCGGTCGGTGCGGTCGGCCTTGGTCTCCGCCGGGTTCTTCGGCCGCTCTCCGGATGCGTCGCCGGCGGCGCGGGGGTCGCGCTCCACCGGGGTGTTCATGGAGGAGAGGATGTCGTCCAGAGTGGGCATGTCGGTCCTGTCATGTTGCCTGCGGGAGACGCGCCGCATGGGCGTCATGCTACTAGATGGAGCGCCCCCTGTCATTGGCAAGAAACGGCTGGAGAGGCGGCACATTCGCGGGGTTCCGCCGGTCGCCACGGGCGGGCGGGGCGCCGCCGCCGGGGCGGGGCCATCCCGGCAAGGCGCCGCCGTCCCGGCCCGGCGCGGCCCATGGGGGTGGTTGAACGCCGCCACATGGATCTTAGGTGCGGGTCAAGCGGCGGGATCATCCCGTGGCAGAGAGACGGAAAGGAAGAGACATGACCCTTCGCAAGACGCTTCTCGGCTCCACCATGGTGCTGGGTCTCGTGGCGGCACCCGTGGCCCCGGTGCTCGCCCAATCGGCCGACAGCTCCGGTGACATGACCCAGGGCAGCACGTCCGAGATGACCCAGGACGGCAGCAGCGACATGGCCCAGGACGGCACCGCCGGGACCGCGCAGGACGACGCCGACGGGCAGTCCGCGCAGGCCTCCGCCGGGGATTACACCGACGAGGAGCTCGAAACCTTCGTCACCGCGGCGATGGAGATCAGCAACGTGCGCCGCTCCTACACCCCGCGCATCCAGTCGGCAGAGACGCCCGAGGACCAGCAGGCGCTGGCCGAGGAGGCGCAGTCCGAGATGATCGCCGCCATCGAGGCGGTCGAGGGCATGGACGTGGAGACGTTCAACGAGATCGGCGAGGCCGCGCAGAAGGACGAGGACCTGAGCGCGCGCATCGTCGAGATGGCCCGCGCCCAGCAATCCGAGATGCAGGACAGCACCGACGAGGGCTGAGCCTGTTTCGTGGCGGCGCTCAACGCCGCCACACCCCCCCCCCCCCCAGACGCGTCGTCCCCTTCAAGGGGGCGGCGCGTTTTTTCGTGCGGTCCGGTCTCTGTGCCGCGGGCGTCCGGGCCGCGTCCGATGATCGCCCCGTAGGGTGAGCGCCAGGACGCAAGCATCCCCCGCATGATCCGATACTGGGCCCATATCCCGTTTGAACATGGAAGCCCTTGGGCTTATGGATGCGCGAACCTTATTCCAGCGGAGTCCGACCATGGCATCCTACCAGTACGTGTATCACATGGATGGCGTCTCCAAGACCTATCCGGGCGGCAAGAAGACCTTCGAGAACATCCGCCTGTCCTTCCTGCCGGGCGTGAAGATCGGCGTCGTGGGCGCCAACGGCGCCGGTAAATCGACCCTGCTGCGCATCATGGCCGGTCTCGACAAGGATTTCTCGGGCGAGGCCTGGGCCGCGACCGGCGCCAAGGTGGGCTACCTGCCGCAGGAGCCCGAGCTCGACCCCGCGCTCGACGTGCGCGGCAACGTCATGGAGGGCGTCGCCGCCAAGCGCGCCAAGCTCGAACGCTTCAACGAGCTGGCGATGAACTATTCCGACGAGACCGCCGACGAGATGGCGCAGCTTCAGGACGAGATCGATTCGGAGAACCTGTGGGATCTCGACAGCCAGATCGACGTCGCCATGGAGGCGCTGCGCTGCCCGCCGGACGATGCCAACGTGGATTCGCTCTCGGGCGGTGAGAAGCGCCGCGTGGCGCTCTGCAAGCTGCTGCTCGAAGCGCCCGACATGCTGCTGCTCGACGAACCGACCAACCACCTGGACGCCGAGACCATCGCCTGGCTGCAGCAGCACCTGATCGACTACAAGGGCACGATCCTGATCGTCACCCACGACCGCTATTTCCTCGACTCGATCACCGGCTGGATCCTCGAGCTCGACCGCGGGCGGGGCATTCCCTACGAGGGCAACTATTCCTCCTGGCTGGAGCAGAAGGCCAAGCGGCTGGAGCAGGAGGCCCGCGAGGACAAGGCCAAGCAGAAGACGCTCTCGCGCGAACTCGAGTGGATCCGGCAGGGGCAGAAGGCTCGGCAGGCCAAGTCCAAGGCGCGGATCAACGCCTATAACGAGATGGCGGGCCAGTCCGAGCGCGAGCGCGTCGGCAAGGCGCAGATCGTCATCCCCAACGGCCCGCGGCTGGGCGCCAAGGTGATCGAGGTAGAGGGCCTCAAGAAGCACATGGGCGACAAGCTGCTGGTGGAGGACCTGTCCTTCTCCCTGCCGCCGGGGGGCATCGTCGGCGTGATCGGTCCGAACGGCGCCGGCAAGACGACGCTCTTCAAGATGCTTACCGGGCAGGAGGAGCCGGACGAGGGCACGGTCGAATACGGCGACACCGTGAAGCTGTCCTACGTGGACCAGTCGCGCGACGCGCTGAACCCCGACGATACCGTGTGGGAGGCGATCTCCGGCGGGGCCGAGGTGATCGAGCTGGGCGATGCGCAGATGAATTCCCGCGCCTATTGCGGCGCGTTCAACTTCAAGGGCGGCGACCAGCAGAAGAAGGTCGGCCTGCTGTCCGGGGGCGAACGCAACCGGGTCCACATGGCGCGTCTGCTGAAGGAGGGCGGCAACGTCCTGCTGCTCGACGAACCGACCAACGATCTGGACGTGGAAACGCTGCGGGCGCTGGAGGATGCGCTTGTCGATTTCGCCGGCTGCGCGGTTGTGATCTCGCACGATCGCTTCTTCCTCGACCGGATCTGCACCCACATGCTCGCCTTCGAGGGCGAGGCGCATGTGGAATGGTTCCAGGGCAACTTCGAGGATTACGAGGAGGACAAGAAGCGCCGCCTCGGCGATGCCGCGATGGAGCCCACCCGGATGAAGCACAAGAAGTTCTCGCGGTAAGACATTGAGAAAGTTCACGAAACGGGCTGCGGCCGGATTCACCGGGCTGGTCGGCACGACCTCCGCCTGCCTAGGCCTGCTCTACGCCGACGTGCTTCAGAGCGGCGCGGTGTTTTCGCCCGGGGGGCATCCTGCTCGACCCGGGGACCTATCCGGATACGGAGGGCGAGATCCTGCAGATGGAGCTCGCCAACCGCTCGGACCTGAACATGGTCGACCTGCGGATCGACGTGGCGCTCTACGACGAGGAGGGCGTGCCGCTGGAGGCCGATGAGGTGCCCGAGGGCGAGATGGGCCGCTTCATTCCCTACCCGATGGCGATCGGGGCGCGGGAATCCGTTGTCGGGCTGATGGACGAAAGCGTCTCCTCGAACGTGGGAGAGGTGGAATACGCCTATCTCTGCGCGCGCTTCGACGGGCGGGTGTGGTTTTCGGAGATCACCGAGAGCTACCTGCTGGAGCAGGCCCCGGGCGGCACCCTGGCCAAGGCGCGCCACAAGCGGCAGCTGGCCTTCTTCGAAAGTGCCGATTGCGCGGAGTTCAGCGCCGAGGGGATGGCGTTTCCGGCGCTGGAGATGTCGAGCGGCGACGGCGCCTGACCGGGCCCGCACGGGTGGGGGACGCCCGCCCCGCGACCAGAGCCCGCCATGGCTGCCTCGGCGCATGTTCTTCTAGGACCGAGGTGTTGTTCGCGGCACTGCGCATGTCGGTCGGCGGGGGCGCCCGTCCCGGCCGGCCCGGGCGCGGGACCCTCTCCGTTTCCGGCGAGCCCTTGTCTCGGGGCGGATGCGGGCCATCCTTGGCCCCGAACCCTGAAACCTGCCCGACCGACCGGAGCCTGCCCTTGCCACCGACGACTTCCCTGACCTCGACCCTCGTCTCCCTTGCCCGCCGACCCGAGGCGCGGATGCTCGCCGTGGCCCTGCTGATCGCGGGCGCGCTCTGGGCCTTCGTGGCGCTGGCCGCCGAGATGATCGAGGGCGATCTGCAGGGCTTCGACGAGGCGATCCTGCTGGCGCTGCGCAACCCCGCGGACCATGCCGATCCCATCGGCCCGGGCTACGTCGAGACCGCGATGCGCGACCTCACGGCGCTCGGGGGCTTCACCGTGCTGGGCTTCGTCACGCTCGCGGTGGCGGGGCTGATGGCGCTGCGGCGCAAGCCCGCCTCGGCGCTGGTGCTGCTGGCCGCGGTGGCGGGCGGGCAGCTGCTGTCGCACCTGGCGAAGTTCGGATTTTCCCGGCCGCGCCCCGACCTGGTGCCGCACGGGGTGGAGGTGGTCACGCTGTCCTTCCCGTCGGGGCATTCGATGATGGCGACCACCACCTATCTCACGCTGGCGGTGATGTTCGCGCGGGTCGAATCCTCGCGGGCGCTGCGGATCTATTACCTCGCCCTGGCGGTGCTGCTGGCCATCGCCGTGGGGGTGAGCCGGGTCTATCTGGGCGTCCACTGGCCCTCGGACGTGCTGGGCGGCTGGACGCTGGGCGGGGCCTGGGCGCTTGGCTGCTACCTGGTGGCGGTGCTGCTGGGCCGCGAGGGCCGGATCGAGCCGGAAGGCGACCGGGGCGAGGGCAACGGGGGCGAGGAAAGCCGCGACAGCTAGGCCGCGCCCCCGCGGGCGGTGCAGCCGGGCAGGGCGCGCATCTGTCGCCCCCGCCCGGCCTGATGACCGCTCAGGCGCCGAGCGCCGCGACCCCTGGCAGGGTCTTGCCCTCCATCCATTCCAGGAAGGCGCCGCCGGCGGTGGAGATATAGGTGAAATCCTCCGCCGCGCCGGCGCGGTTCAGGGCGGCCACCGTGTCGCCGCCCCCTGCGACCGAGATCAGCTTGCCGTCGCGGCTGAGCTCGGCGGCATGTTTCGCCGCGGCGTTGGTGGCGGCGTCGAAGGGCGCGATCTCGAAGGCGCCGAGCGGGCCGTTCCAGATCAGCGTGGAGGAATGGTCGAGGATGTCGTTGATCCGCGCCACCGACATCTCGCCCGCGTCGAGGATCATCGCGTCGGCGGGACAGTCGAGCGCGCCCACCGTCTCATGCTCCGCGTTCTCCTTGAACTCGCGCGCCACCACCACGTCGCAGGGCAGCACCACGTCGCAGCCGATATCCTCGGCCTTCTGCAGGATCTCCTTGGCGGTAGCGGCGAGGTCCGCCTCCGACAGCGACTTGCCCACGTCGATCCCCTGTGCGGAGAGGAAGGTGTTGGCCATCCCGCCGCCGATGATCAGCCGGTCGACCTTTTCCACGAGGTTGGACAGCAGGTCGATCTTGGTGGAGACCTTGGCGCCGCCCACCACCGCCGCCACGGGGCGTTTCGGATCGCCAAGCGCCTTTTCCAGCGCCTCAAGCTCGGCCTGCATCAGCCGGCCGGCGCAGCAGGGCAGCTTGCGGGCGAGCGCCTCGGTCGAGGCATGGGCGCGGTGCGCGGCGGAAAAGGCATCGTTGCAGTAGATGTCGCCCAGCTTGGCCATCTCTTCGGCGAAGCTCTCGTCGTTCTGCTCTTCCTCCGCATGGAAGCGGGTGTTCTCCAGCAGCAGGACCTGTCCGTCCTCCAGCTTTTCCGCGGCCGATCGTGCCTCCGGCCCCGCGCAATCGGGGGCGAAGACCACGGGCACGCCGAAGACCTCGGACAGCGCCGGGACCAGCTGTTCGAGGCTCATCTCGGGGACGCGCTTGCCCTTGGGCCGGCCGAAATGGGCCAGCAGGATCGGCTTGCCGCCGGCCTTCAGGATGTCGGCGATGGTGGGGGCCACCCGCTCGATCCGCGTGGCGTCGGTCACCCGGCCGTCCTCCAGCGGGACGTTGATGTCCACGCGGGTCAGCACGCGTTTGCCCTCAAGCTCCATGTCGTCGAGCGTCTTCCAGCCCATCGGCACCTCCGTCTGTGGCCATGTCCGGCCGTTGCTTTCCTGCTCCTGGACCCCATGTCGCACTCTGGCGATGGCGGTCAATGGCTCTCGCCGGGTCGTGATCGGCCGGTCCCGTCTTGCCGGTCCTGTCTTGCCCGGGCCGCATCACCGTCATAGGTATCGCCCGGACCCGACGAATGCACAAGGAGCGCGGCATGGCCGAGATCAAGGATCCCGAGAACACGATACTGATGGAGCTCAAGGACGGCACGGTCGTCATCGAGCTGCTGCCCGACATCGCCCCCGGCCATGCCGAGCGGATGAAGGAACTGGCCCGCGCCGGCGCCTATGACAACGTGGCCTTCCACCGCGTGATCGAGGGTTTCATGGCGCAGACCGGCGACGTGGCCAACGGCAACATGGAAAAGGATTTCAACCTGCGCCGCGCCGGGACCGGCGGGTCGGACCTGCCCGATCTCAAGGCGGAATTCTCCGGCGTGCCGCATGACCGGGGGACGCTGGGCGCCGCGCGCAGCCAGGATCCGAACTCGGCCAATTCGCAGTTCTTCATCAACTTCAAGGACAACCACTTCCTCAACCGGCAATACACCGTCTATGGCCGCGTCATCGAGGGGATGGAGCACGTGGACGCGATCACCCGGGGCGAGCCGCCGGCACAGCCCGACCGCATGATCAGCGTCAAGGTGGCCGCCGATGCGTAAGCTGGTTGCATTCGCCCTGGCCGCCGCACTGCCCGCCGGCATGGCGGGGGCCACGGGGCTGGAAATCGACGTGGCGGGCGAGGGAGCCAACGGCACCATCACCGTCGACCTGTTCGAGGACGTGGCCCCCCGGCACGTGGAGCGGATCACCACCCTGGCCGAGGACGGCGCCTATGACGACGTGGTCTTCCACCGCGTGATCGACGGCTTCATGGCGCAGACCGGCGACGTGGAGTTCGGCAAGTCGGGCGGCGACATGTCCATGGCCGGGCGCGGCGGCTCGGACCTGCCGGACCTGCCGGCGGAGTTCTCCGACCTGCCGTTCGAGCGCGGCGTGCTGGGCATGGCCCGCTCGCAATCGCCGGACAGCGCCAATTCGCAGTTCTTCATCATGTTCGACGACGGGCCCTTCCTGAACGGGCAATATACCGTCGTGGGCGAGGTGACGGGCGGCATGGACGTGGTCGACGCCATCAAGCGCGGCGAGGGCCCGAACGGCGCCGTGATCGGTCAGCCCGACCGCATGGTGGACGTGCGCGTCACCGAGTGAGCGCCTTGTGAACATGTGACGCCGCGCCGGGGGGACCGGCGCGGCGGGGCAACCTGCGGGCCAGCGGGGCCAGCGTCGGGTGGGCGATCCAGGTCCCGCCGAGCGGCCGGCATGTCGCCCCCGTGCCCAGCTTGAACCGGGCAAGGCCCGGCGCGTCCTGCGCGTTGAGCGCCCCGAGGTCGAGCTGGCTGTGCCCTTGCTCCGCCAGCCAGTCCATCGCCCGCCAGAGCAGCAGCCGGTGGGCGTGGTGCCGCCGCCCGGCCTCTCCCGACCAGCCGATCTGATAGCTTGCCATCCGCCCGTGCCGCAGGAAGAGCATGGCGGCCACCGGCGTGCCGTCACGGTCGCTGGCGGTGAAAAGTTGCGCCTGTCGCGGGTTGGTGGCGGCGAAGGCGGCCGAAAAGGCTGGGGGCAGGCCGCGGTAGCCGCGATGCTTCTGTTGCCGCGCCTCCTGTCGCAGCAGCCAGTGGCCGGGATCGGCGGGCAGGGTGCTGCGGGTGACCCTCAGCGGCGCCTCTTCCGCCCGGGCCAGCCGGTTGCGCCACTTGGAGTGCAGCCGCGCGCGGCGGGTGGCTCGGTCGGGGGCGAGGTCGATCACCGCGACGGAGACCGGGGTGAGAAGCGGAAAGAACCCCGCCTCGCAAAGCCGGTCGTCGCAGCCCGTGCCGGCATTCAGGACCAGCGCGCCGGGCAGCGCATTGCGCAGGGCCCGCGGCCAGGAGGCCGATCCGGTGCCCGCCCAGACCGGTCCGCGCGAGACAAGCGTGAGCGCCCCCAGCAGGGGCCAGCGCCGGGTCAGGGCGAGCGCGCGACCGCCGAAGGGCAGGGGGCGCAGGTCGCAGGCCGCGCCCATCGCCGCCAGCGCCCGCGCGCAGGCCAGGGATTGCAGCAGGGGAACCGGGCGCTGATCGTCCATGCCCGACTTTACCGGATCGAAACCTAACGCGGGCCTAATGGGCCTATGGAAAGGGAATCGGAGGTATGAAACAGGATCGGATCATGGGGCAGAGCGCACCGCGCGCCCGCCCGACTTTGGCGGCGCTGATGCTGCTCTCCTGCGGGCTGAGCCTGCCCTTCGTGCTCCTGGCGCTGTGGCAGCTGTTCTGAGGGGCGCATGACGGCAGGCACGGACCGGAGCGGCGGGCGCTCCGGTCGGTGATCAGGTGCAAGGGTTGGCCGGGCAGGGTCAGACCGTGCTGGCGCAGGCCGGCCGGGCGTTCAGCCCTCCAGCGTGACCAGCGCGTGGCGCTTCTTGCCGGCCGACAGCTTGATGGGCGAGGCGAGGGCCGCCGCGTCGATCATCAGCCCGGCATCGGTCAGCGGCGAGTCATCCATCCGCGCGCCATGCTCGGCGATCAGGCGCTTGGCCTCCTTGCCGGACTTCGCGAGGCCCGAGCGCACGATGAGCTGCACGATGGAGATGCCCTCCTCGCCCAGCTCGGCGGGACTGAGCGCCAGGGTGGGCAGGTCGTCGCCCACGCCGCCCTTCTCGAAGACCTCGCGCGCCGTGGCCTCGGCCGCCTCCGCCGCCGCGCGCCCGTGGCACAGCGCGGTGACCTCGTTGGCAAGCCGGATCTTGGCCTCGTTGATCTCCGAGCCCTCCAGCGCGCCCAGGCGGTCACATTCCTCGACCGGCAGCTCGGTATAGAGCTTCAGGAACCGGCCCACATCCGCGTCGGTGGTGTTGCGCCAGAACTGCCAGAACTCGTAGGGGCTCAGCATGTCGGCATTGAGCCAGATCGCCCCGCCCGCGGACTTGCCCATCTTGCGCCCGTCCGAGGTGGTCAGCAGCGGCGAGGTCAGACCGAAGATCTCGGTATCCAGCACCCGGCGCGTCAGGTCGATCCCGTTGACGATGTTGCCCCACTGGTCCGACCCGCCCATCTGCAGCACACAGCCATAGCGGCGATTGAGCTCCAGGAAGTCGTAGGCCTGCAGGATCATGTAGTTGAACTCGAGGAAGCTGAGCGATTGCTCCCGGTCGAGCCGCGACTTCACCGACTCGAAGGACAGCATCCGGTTGACGGAGAAGTGCCGCCCGATATCGCGCAGGAATTCCAGGTAGTTGAGCCCGTCCAGCCATTCGGCGTTGTCGAGCATCAGCGCCCCGTTCTCGCCCTCGTCATAGGTGAGGTACTTGGCAAAGACCTGCTTCATCCCGTCGATGTTCTCGGCGATCTGCTCGGGCCCCAGAAGCGGCCGCTCGTCGGAGCGGAAGGACGGATCGCCCACCTTCGTGGTGCCGCCGCCCATCAGGGTCAGCGGCCGGTGGCCGGTCTTCTGCAGCCAGCGCAGCATCATGACGTTCAGCAGGTGCCCGACATGGAGCGACTTGGCCGTCGCGTCGTAGCCGATATAGGCGGTGACCATCCCCTGCGAGAGGGCGTCGTCCAGGCCCTGGTAATCGGTGCAGTCGGCGAGATAGCCGCGCTCCATCATCACCCGCATGAAGTCCGACTTGGGATGGTAGGTCATGTCTTGTTCCTCCGGCGCTTCGGCGGCATGTCTATAGTGGGCGGCAGGGCAAAGGAAAAGGCCATGTTGAAGGGGCAGGCAGTGACGGCGCTTGGGGCGATGTCGGGGACCTCGCTGGACGGCGTGGATGCGGCGGTTCTGGTGAGCGACGGGCACCGCATTCTCGACTTCGGCGAAAGCGGCTATCGCGCCTATACGGGCGAGGAGCGCGGGGTGCTGCGCGCCGCCCTCGGCCACTGGCCGGGAGAGCCGGGGGTGGAGGCGGCCGCGCGGGTCACAGAGGCCGCGCATCTGGAGCTGCTGCGGCGCTTCGGCGGCGTCGACCTGGTGGGGTTTCACGGCCAGACCCTGGCGCATGAGCCGCGGGGCCGGGGCACCCACCAGGCGGGCGACGGCGCGGCGCTGGCCCGGGCGCTGGGCCTGCCGGTGGTCTGGGATTTCCGCTCCGCCGATGTGCGGCTGGGGGGCGAGGGCGCGCCGCTCGCGCCGTTCTTCCACTTCGCCTGCGCCAAGTGGATGGGGGCCAAGGCGCCGCTCTGTTTCCTGAATCTCGGGGGCGTGGGCAACCTGACCTGGGTCGATCCGACCGCCGATCTGCCGGAGGCGGAGGGCGCGCTGCTGGCCTTCGACACCGGCCCCGCCAATGCGCCGCTCAACGACCTGATGACCGAGCGGCGCGGCGAGGAGTTCGACCGCGACGGCGCGCTGGCCGGGCAGGGGGAGGTGGTGGACGGCGCGCTGGAGCTGTTCCTCGACGAGGGGTATTTCCTGAAGATGCCGCCCAAGTCTCTGGACCGGAACGATTTCTCCCTGATGCTGGATCTTGTGCGCGAACTGGGCGATGCGGATGCGGCGGCCACGATGACGGCCATGGCCGCGGCGGCGGTGATGCGCGGGATGGAGCATTGCCCGTCCCCGCCCGAGCGGCTTCTGGTGACCGGCGGCGGGAGGCACAACCCGGTGATGATGGCGATGCTGGCGGCCGGGCTCGATTGCCCGGTGGAGCCGGTGGAGGCGGCGGGCCTCGACGGTGACATGCTGGAGGCGCAAGCCTTCGCCCATCTCGCGGTGCGGGTGGCCATGGGGCTGCCCAGCTCGGCCCCCGGCACCACGGGCGTCCGCGCGGCGGTTGGTGGCGGCGAGCTTTCCCGCCCCTGAACCTGGCGCCCGCGCGCCGCCTTTCGGACCTCCCGCCGGCCATTCTGCAGAGCCCGCCTCGCCGCGCGGCCGCGTGCCCGCCACCGTTGACCCTAACGGACCCTCTTGCTTCCCCATCGGACATGAGCTAGGTCCACCGAACCATCCTGCGGCGAGTTGGCGGAGTGGTTACGCAGCGGATTGCAAATCCGTGTACACCGGTTCGATTCCGGTACTCGCCTCCATTTCCCGCCACATGTTGTGAACGAGAGCGGCATCTTTCCTGAAGGTGCCGGTCGGACCTATGCTCGGCCGCGCGAGCCGGTCGGTGGGCAGGTTAGCCGCCAGCGCCTTCTGTTCGATTCCCCCCCACTCCCCGCCATTCCGCCGCGTCGCCGGACCGAGGGGAACCCCCGGCGGCGGGGTGGGGTTCGTCTGTGAACCATCATGGGCGGGCGGCCGAGGGCCTGTCGGAGAAGAAGGAAACGCAGCCATTCCGGATGTCACGGCAGGCGAGCGGGCGGGCGAAGCCGGAGGCGGCCGCCCCGGCGCCGACGCAGAGAGGACCCGGCCCGCCGATCGTACGGTGCGGGTCTGCCTGATCACCATTGCGACCCTCGCAGTGCTGGCGGGGCTCGACTACATCGCCAATATCGCGGCGCCCTTCGTGCTGTCGGTCTTCACCGGCATCATCCTGCTTCCCCTGACCAAGCGGCTGCAGCGGATCGGCATTCCGCGCGGCCTGTCGGCGATCATCGTCCTGATCGTTGCCGTCTTCGTGCTGGCCGCGCTGATCTTTCTCATCGAGCCGCTGGTCTGGCGGCTGGTCGATGTCATTCCGCGCATCCGGTGGGAGATGAAGAGCATGATCGGCGATTTCCGCGCCTTCGTGCAGGGGCTCGACCAGATCTCGACGGAGGTGGAGCAGACGCTGGGCGAGGGCGGCGCCGCCGGAGCGGCCGAGGAGGGCGACGCGGCGGCCTCGGTCATGCCCTCGCTGTCCGACACGCTGTTCATGGCGCCGCTGGTGGCGTCGCAGGTGCTGATCTTCGTCGGCGGGTTCTTCTTCTTCCTGATCGGGCGCGAGGATCTCTACCGCTCGATCGCCGTGCGCTGCGTGGGAGAGCATCATTGCAACGCCGTGCTGGACCGGATCCGCCACGCCGAGCGGCTGGTGGCGCGCTACTTCATTACCGTGACGATGATCAATGCGGGGCTCGGCGCCTGCCTTGCCGGGGTGCTGACCCTGCTGGGCATGGATTACGCGCTGGTCTGGGGCGCGGCGGCCATGCTGCTGAACTACGTGATCTACCTCGGGCCCACCGTGGTGATCGGCGCGCTGCTGGTCGCGGGGCTGCTGGCCTTCGACGGGCTCATGAGCTTTGCCCCCGCGCTGGCCTTCTTCCTGATCAACATGGTGGAGGCGCAGTTCGTCACGCCGTCGCTCGTCGGCAAGCACGTGGACCTGAACCCGATGCTGGTCTTCCTGTCGATCGTGTTCTGGTTCTTCCTCTGGGGACCCTTGGGCGCCATCGTCGCCATCCCGATCCTGGTGGCCACGGTCAGCCTGATCGAAGGGTGACTCCTGTGCCACAGGCGGCCGGAGAACCGGCACGCATAGCTTGAATTTCTGCCACAATTGCGGCCAAATGTGTCCCAATATGTGCGGCGTCGCGAGATTGCCGCGCATGAGCTGATGTGGCAATAGGCTCCTGTCAGAGACCACAAGAGTAGAGCGCATGACCGACTACACCGCCCGCCGGACCATTATGGTCGACACCCAGGTGCGGCCCGCCGACGTGACAAAGTTTCCGATCATCGAGGCGATGCTGTCCGTTCCGCGAGAAAGCTTCGTGCCCCGGACCAAGCGCGAGGCGGCCTATGTCGGCGAAAACGTCGATCTGGGCGGGGGGCGCGTCGTGCTGGAGCCGCGGACGCTGGCCAAGATGCTGGACGGCCTGGACATCCAGGATGACGAGCTGGTGCTCGATATCGGCTGCGGGCTGGGATATTCCTCTGCCGTGCTGGCCCACCTGGCCGAGGCCGTGGTCGCCGTCGAAGAGGACGAGACGCTTGCCACCGAGGCGCAATCGGCGCTGGCCGACCAGGGCGCCGACAGCGTCGTGGTCCATCACGGGCCGCTGGCCGAGGGCGCGCCGCAGCACGGCCCCTACGACGTGGTGATCCTGCAGGGTGCGGTGGAGCGTCTGCCGGAGGCCATCACCGAGCAGGTGAAGGATGGCGGCCGCATCGCTTGCCTGTTTTCCGAGGACCGGCTGGGCGTGGTCCGCATCGGCTACAAGATCGACGGAGAGATCAGCTGGCGCTTCGCGTTCAACGCGGGCGCTCCCGTACTGCCGGGGTTCGAGCGCGAGACCGCGTTCGCCCTCTAGACCAGCGGTCCCGCGACAGAGGGTGGGGCCGATAACAGAACCAAAGAGTTCGCGGCCACCGAAGGAGGCGCAAGTGACGAGCAGGTTTAAGAATAGGGTCTCCGCCTGGGTTTCGGCCGCGGCGCTGAGCGTGGCGGCGGCGTTCCCGGCCGGCGCGGAAACGCTGGCCGACGCGATGGCCAGCGCCTACAACGAAAGCGGTCTGCTGGAGCAGAACCGCGGGCTCCTGCGGGCCGCGGACGAGGATGTCGCCGCATCCATGGCCGCGCTGCGCCCGATCATCAACTGGACCGGCAGCGTCAGCCAGTCGTTCGGGGAACAGGCCTCCGCGACGACCGGTGGCGTCTATGTCTCGCGCAACAGCACCAATGCGACGCTCGGCATCTCGGCCGACCTGCTGCTCTATGATTTCGGGGCATCGAACTTTGCCACCGACGCGGCGAAGGAAACCGTGCTGGCCACCCGCCAGTCGCTGATCTCGGTCGAGCAGCAGGTGCTGCTGCGGGCGGTCCGGGCCTTCATGACCCTGCGCTCCTATTCCGAGATCGTCGCCCTGCGCCAGAGCAACATGCGGCTGATCACCCAGGAACTGCGCGCCGCGCGCGACCGCTTCGAGGTGGGAGAAGTGACCCGCACCGACGTGTCGCTGGCCGAGGCGCGGCTTGCCGAGGCCCAGAGCCAGCTTGCCGCGGCCCAGGGCGACCTGGCCATCGCGCAGGAAGAATATCGCGCCGCGGTCGGCCACCCGCCGGGCAACCTCGTGCCGCCCAGCAGCCTGCCGCGCACCGCTGCGTCGGTCGAGCAGGCCAAGGCGCTGGCCGTGCGCAACCATCCCGACCTGAAGCAGGTGCAGCACCAGGTGGCGGCGGCCGACCTCGCGATCCTGCGCGCCCAGGCGGCGATGAAGCCGAATATCAGCCTGAACGGTCAGCTTTCGGTGTCCGAGACCTTCGACTCTGTCAGTTCCAGCCGCGGCGGGCAGATCGGCGTCACCGCGAGCGGCCCGATCTACCAGGGCGGCCGGCTGTCCGCCGCCCTGCGCCGGGCCCAGGCCCAGCGTGACGCGACGCGCGGCGGGCTTTACGTCGTGCGTGACCAGGTGCAGCAGAATGCCGGCACCGCCTGGGCGCAGCTCCTGGTCTCGCAGGCGGCGCTGTCCTCCTCGGCCGACCAGATCCGCGCCGCGCGGGTCGCCTTCCGCGGTGTCCGCGAAGAGGCGACGCTGGGCGCCCGCACCACGCTCGACGTGCTGGATGCGGAGCAGGAGCTGCTGAACGCGCAGGCCGGCCAGATCTCGGCGGCGGCGAACGAATACGTGGCGGCCTATTCGCTGCTGGCCTCCATGGGGCTGCTGACGGCGGATCACCTGAACCTCAATGTCCGCCAGTACGACCCGACCGAGTATTACAACCTGGTCAAGGACGGCCCGGCGCTGTCCTCGCAGGGCGAAAAGCTGAACCGCGTGCTCGAGGCCCTGGGCAAGAAATAGCCGGGGTTTCGCGGCCCGCGCTTTCGGTTGTGGGAATCCTTCGCCCGGTCTACACTCCGGGCGAAAAGGTCCCGCGTGATGTCGAGCAGCAAGAAGACCGCGAACATGTCCGATCCAGCCCCCCACCGGGAAATCGAGGATGTCCTGATCTCGATCAGGCGACTGGTTTCCGAGGATGCGCGTAGCCAGCGGCCCGAGAGCCGCGAGGCGGCGCGCCCCGTGCGGGCGGAGGCGCGGGCGGAGGACGACACGCCGCCGCCGCAGGGCGCAGAGGCGGGGGGCCGGCTGGTCCTGACCCCGGCCTTGCGGGTCCATCACGCGGCCGAGACCCCTGATCCCGAGACATCTGCGCCCGAGGCATCTGCGCCGGACACTGCCTCGTCGGAGCCCGCGTCCGACCATGCGGGGCGCGATCCTGCCGCGCCGGCCGAGGCGACGTTGGTGACGGCCCTCGGGGGGCTCTCAAAAGGAGCGGGTGAGGAGCCCGCCAGCGCCGCGGAGAGCGGCGAGGAGGCGGGGCCCCCGTTCCAGATGCGCAGCGCGCTCGAGGCCAAGATCGCCGAGCTGGAAGCGCTGATCGGCGACCGGGAAGAGGAATGGGATCCCGAGGGCGAGGAACAGGCGGCCTTCACCCATGTGAAGACCATGGAGTGGGAGGACCGCTTTTCCGACGCGGAGACCGAGGCCGGAGACGAGGCGGAGATCGATGCCGCGCCCGAAGCCGAGGACTGGAGCGACGCCGAGCCCGGGGCTGAGACCGATTTTGCCGGTCGGCCGGCGCCGGAGGAATTCGACGCGGATTTCTCCGAAGAGCCGGATGACGGGCAGGGGAGTGCCTCTGACACCCCCGACAACGCGTTCGAAGAGGATGCGCCCTTTGATTTCAGCGCCGTCCGGAGCGAGCGGGAGGTCGAGGCGACCCCCGCCTTCACCTCGGCCCGGGGACGCCACCGCGGCGACCGGCCCGCGGAGGATGCCTGGCAGCGCGCGGGCGACTGGCTGGACGAGACCCCCGCCGACACCGAAGACGCCGACGACACCGAAGACCCCGCAGCGGACGAGCTCTCCGCGCCGCTGGAAGACGCGGTGATCGACGAGGAGACGCTGCGCGAGATGGTGGCGGAGATCCTGCGCCAGGAGCTTCAGGGCGCCCTGGGAGAGCGCATCACCCGCAACGTGCGCAAACTGGTGCGGCGCGAGATCCAGCGCGCCCTGGCGGCGCGGGACTTCGAATAGCGGCAGGCGCCGCCTGGCCAACTAGACCGACCCCATCACCCGGAAATGAAAAAGCGCGCCCCGATCGGGACGCGCTTTTTGCCGTGAAGCGTTTTGTGGTTCAGGCCGCTTCCGCCTGTTGAGCCGCCTGACGGCGCTCGCTTTCTTCGCGCGACAGGGCGACCGACGTGCGGACCCCCTTGGCGACGAATTCCATCAGGCCCGAAACGACACGTTCGTTCGGGTCGATCCCGGCACAGGACAGCACCTCGCGGCCATCGCGAGAGCGCGCCCAGCGGGCGATCTGGTCCGGACCGTTGCCATATTTCTTGTCGTCGGCAATCGCGTCGTCCAGCGCAGCCAGCACCACGGCTGCGAATAGTTTGCGGGCACGGTTCCCCTGTTCGCTATTGAAAGCCGTGCCATCAACGAAATCTTGCATCTCGTCGTCCTTTTATTATTGCTCTTGTGCTTCTGGCGTGAATGGCCTTATGACCCAAAAAGCACGATTCGGATACCCCGATATTGCATACCTTCGTTGCACCTGATGCATAGCTTGTCGTGGGCGCACACGAGATATCGCTGTCTTGCCAGCGCGCAACACGCCAGATATAGAGCGGCCAAGAGTGCGATCAACCAATTCACCACGGTTTTGCCATAATGCCCAAGATCAACGGAAACGAAATCCGCCCGGGAAACGTCCTGGAGCACAACGGCGGCCTCTGGGCCGCGGTCAAGGTCGACCACGTGAAGCCGGGGAAAGGCGGGGCCTTTGCCCAGGTCGAGCTCCGGAACCTTCGTAACGGGTCAAAGCTTAACGAACGGTTTCGGTCCGCCGACAAGGTGGAGCGTGTCCGGCTGGAACAGAAGGACCAGCAGTTCCTCTACGAGACGGACGGGATGCTGGTCTTCATGGACAGCGAGACCTACGAACAGATCGAACTGCCCGCCGACATCCTCGGCGAGCGGCGCCCGTTCCTGCAGGACGGGATGACCATCCAGATCGAGTATTACGAGAACGAGGCGCTGAACGCCACGCTGCCGCAGAAGGTCACCTGCAAGGTCGTCGAGACCGAGCCTGTGGTGAAGGGGCAGACCGCGGCCAACAGCTTCAAGCCTGCGGTTCTGGACAACGGCGTGAAGGTCATGGTGCCGCCCTTCGTGGGGCAGGACGAGGACATCATCGTCAACACGGAATCCATGGAATATTCCGAACGCGCCTGACGCGCGACGACAGTACGAGACAAGGCCCGGACGGTGATGCCGCCCGGGCCTTTTTCATGTTCGACGTCCCGGCTGAGCCCCGGATGCTGCGCCGCAGAGTGGTTTAAGGGTGAACGAATGCCGGCGGAGCGCCATGCGTGGTGCGTCTTGCCGGATTGCGCCCGCCGCCCTACCATACCCCGCAAGGCTGTGTTACCGGCAGAACGGCGCGTCATCCGCATCGGGCGTCGCAGCTTGCCCGAAAGCGGGCGGCAGGCGATGCGATCCGGATGGTTTAGTGTTAAACCATA
This sequence comes from Carideicomes alvinocaridis, assembly GCA_005473895.2. Classification (GTDB taxonomy): domain Bacteria; phylum Pseudomonadota; class Alphaproteobacteria; order Rhodobacterales; family Rhodobacteraceae; genus Carideicomes; species Carideicomes alvinocaridis. The sequence goes on along the minus strand of SRJI02000006.1, from coordinate 78,397 downwards.
CCCCCGGCATGTCGGGGCGGTGATCAGGGAAGAGGATGCATGACGAAGCAAGAGGATGACATCGACCCGATCGAGTCGCAGGAATGGCAGGACGCCATATCGGACGTGATCGAGAGGGACGGCGCGGACCGCGCGCATTACCTTCTGGACAAGGCGGTGTCGCAGGCCCGGGCGGCGGGCGCCATGCTGCCCTTTTCCGCCACCACCCCCTACCAGAACACCATCCCGGTCGATGACCAGGACCCGTTCCCCGGCGATGCCCGGATGGAATGGCGCATCCGCACGATCAACCGCTGGAACGCCATGGCCACGGTCGTCCGCCGCAACAAGGAAAGCAGCGAATATGGCGGGCACATCGCCTCCTTCGCGTCCTCCGCGGTGATGTACGACGTGGGCCTCAACCACTTCTGGCGCTCGCGCAGCGCGACCCATGGCGGGGACCTCGTGTTCTTCCAGGGTCACGTCATCCCCGGCATCTACGCGCGGTCGTTCATGGAGGGCCGCATCAGCGAGGAGCAGCTGGAGAACTTCCGCTCCGAGGTCGCGGGCAACGGGCTGTCCTCCTACCCGCATCCCTGGCTGATGCCGGATTACTGGCAGTTCCCCACCGTCTCCATGGGGCTTGGCCCGATGATGGCGATCTACCAGGCGCGGTTCATGAAATACATGCACCACCGCGGGCTGATCGACATGGGCGACCGCAAGGTTTGGTGCTTCCTCGGCGACGGGGAGATGGACGAACCCGAAAGCCGCGGCGCCATCAGCCTGGCCGCGCGCGAGGGGCTCGACAACCTGATCTTCGTGGTCAACTGCAACCTCCAGCGGCTCGACGGCCCGGTGCGCGGCAACGGCAAGATCGTGCAGGAGCTGGAGGGCGATTTCCGCGGCTCCGGCTGGGAGGTGATCAAGCTGCTCTGGGGGCAGGGCTGGGACGAGTTGCTGGAGAACGACACCTCCGGCAAGCTGCGCCAGCTCATGGAGGAGACGGTCGACGGCGATTACCAGACCTTCAAGTCCCGCGACGGCGCCTATATCCGCGAACATTTCTTCGGCAAGTACCCGGAGACCGCCAAGCTGGTCGAGGACTGGACCGACGACCAGATCTGGGCCCTGCGCCGCGGCGGGCATGACCCGGAAAAGGTCTATACCGCCTTCAAGCATGCCACCAAGGTCGAGGGCAAACCGACCTGCCTGCTCGTCAAGACGATCAAGGGCTACGGGATGGGCAAGGCCGGCGAAGGCCAGAACACCACCCACCAGCAGAAGAAGATGGCCGAGGACCAGCTGCGCGCCTTCCGCGACCGCTTCGAGATCCCGGTGTCGGACGAGGACCTGCCCAAGGCGCCCTTCGTCACGCTGAACAACGCGCAGAAGGCCTACCTCGCCGACCGGCGCAAGGAGTTGGGCGGCGACTTCCCCAAGCGCATCCACGAGGTGGAGAAGCTGGAGATCCCCGCGCTCGAGAAGTTCAAGCGCGAGCTGGAAAGCACCGGGGATCGCGAGATCTCCACCACCATGGCCTTCGTGCGCATCCTCACGACGCTTCTGCGGGACAAGCAGATCGGCAAGCAGGTGGTGCCCATCGTGCCGGATGAATCCCGCACCTTCGGGATGGAGGGGCTGTTCCGCTCCGTCGGCATCTACAACCCGCTCGGGCAGACCTACACGCCCGAGGATGCCGACCAGATGATGTATTACAAGGAATCCAAGACCGGCCAGGTGCTGCAGGAAGGCATCAACGAGGCCGGGGCCATGTCGGACTGGATCGCGGCGGCGACGTCCTACTCCAACCACGGCGTGCCGATGATCCCGTTCTACATCTACTACTCGATGTTCGGCTTCCAGCGGGTGGGCGATTTCGCCTGGGCCGCCGGGGACAGCCGTGCGCGGGGCTTCCTGCTGGGCGGCACCGCGGGCCGCACCACGCTGAACGGCGAGGGGCTGCAACACGAGGACGGGCATTCCCATGTGCTGGCCTCCACCATCCCGAACTGCATCAGCTACGACCCGACCTTCCAGTACGAGGTGGCGGTGATCATCCAGCACGGGCTCAAGCGGATGTACCAGGACCGCGAGGACGTGTTCTTCTACCTCACGCTGATGAACGAGAACTATCACCACCCCGAGATGCCCGCGGGCGCCGAGGAGGGGATCATCCGCGGCCTCTACCGCCTTCAGAAGGCGTCGCGACCGGGGAAAAAGCACGTGAATCTCATCGGTTCCGGGACGATCCTCGTGCAGGCCATGAAGGCGGCGGAGATGCTGAAGGAGGATTTCGGCGTCAGCGCCGACATCTGGTCGGCCACCTCGTTCAACGAGCTGGCGCGCGACGGGCAGGACGCCATCCGCTGGAGCCGGCTCAATCCCACGGAAGAGGAAAAGCAGCCCTACGTGGCGCAGCAGCTTGCCGGGTCCAAGGGGCCCTTCATCGCCGCCACCGACTACGTGAAGACCTACGCGGAACAGATCCGCGCCTGGGTGCCGGGGCGCTACACGGTGCTGGGCACCGACGGTTTCGGCCGCTCGGACAGCCGGGTGAACCTGCGCCGTTTCTTCGAGGTGGACGCGAACCATATCGCGGCGGCGGCCATGGCCGACCTCTACCGCGAGGGCGCGGTCAGCAAGTCCGAGCTGCAGAAGGCGCTCAAGAAATACGACATCGACGGCGACAAGCCGAACCCGCGGCTGGTGTGACGTGAGGGAGAGGAGTTCAAGCATGGCAACTGAAGTCAAGGTTCCCGATATCGGCGATTTCACCGATGTCCCGGTGGTCACCGTCCTGGTCTCGGTCGGAGACGAGATCGCCGAGGAGGATCCGATCGTCGAGTTGGAATCCGACAAGGCCACGATGGAGGTCCCCAGCTCTCACGCGGGCAAGGTGGTCGACATCAAGGTGAGCGAGGGTGACAAGGTCAGCCAGGGCAGCGTCATCCTGACGGTGGAGGCCGCTGAGGGCGGCTCTGACGGGGACGACGAGGGCTCGGACGACGCGGCGGAGGGTACATCCGAAGCGAAGAGCGAAGAGACCAAGGAAGAGTCCGGGGACGAGCCCAAGCAGCAGCCGAAGAAGGAAGAGGCCCCGCAGGCCGCCCCGCAGCCGGCCGCCTCCAGCGCGGTGACCGATGCGGGCTTCGGCAAGGCCCATGCCTCGCCGTCGGTCCGCGCCTTTGCCCGCAACCTCGGGGTGGACCTGGCCCATGTGAACGGCTCGGGCCGCAAGGGCCGCATCCTGCGCGAGGACGTCACCGCCTATTTCAAGCAATCGACCGAAAGCGCCGCCCCCGCGAAGGGCGGGCAGGCGCAGGGCGGCATGGGCATCCCGCCGGTCCCGCCGGTGGACTTCTCCAAGTTCGGCCCGGTCGAAGAGGTGGAGATGAGCCGGATCAAGAAGATCTCCGGTCCCGCGCTGCACCGCTCCTGGCTGAACATCCCGCATGTGACGCATAACGAGGACGCGGACATCACCGAGCTCGACCGCTACCGTAAAGAGCTCGACACCGAGGCCAAGGAAGAGGGCTACCGCGTCACGCTGCTGTCCTTCGTGATCAAGGCCAGCGTCTCGGCGCTCAAGACCCATTGGGAGGTCAATTCCTCCCTCCACCCCGACGGGGACAAGCTGATCCGCAAGGATTACTACCATATCGGCTTTGCCGCCGACACGCCGAACGGGCTGGTGGTCCCGGTGATCAAGGATGCCGACCGCAAGGGGATCACCGAGATCTCCAAGGAGTTGGGCGAGCTGTCGCAGGCTGCCCGCGACGGCAAGCTGAAGGGCGACCAGATGCAGGGCGCCTCCTTCACCATCTCGTCGCTCGGCGGGATCGGCGGCACCTCTTTCACCCCGATCGTCAACGCGCCCGAGGTGGCGATCCTCGGTCTCACCCGCTCCGCGATGAAGCCGGTCTGGGATGGCGAGCAATTCGTGCCACGCAACATGCTGCCGATGTCGCTTTCCTACGACCACCGGGCGATCGACGGCGCGCTGGCGGCGCGGTTCTGCGCCCGGCTGAAATACCTGCTCGGCGACGTGCGCCGGCTGATGCTGTAAGGGGAGGGACGCAGCGATGGATGTGAAGATCCCCGATATCGGCGATTTCACCGATGTGCCGGTGGTGACCGTTCTGGTCTCCGTCGGCGACGAGGTGGCCGAAGAGGACCCGTTGATCGAGCTGGAATCCGACAAGGCGACGATGGAAGTCCCCAGCCCCGGCGCCGGCAAGATCACCGAGATCCGCGTGAGCGAGGGCGACAAGGTTTCCCAGGGCGACGTGATCATGGTGCTGGAGAGCGCCGAGGGTTCGGATGACGCGGCGGAGAAAGGGTCGGACGAAGGCTCGGGCAGTGGCTCGGAAGAGGCAGCCCAGAAGGCACCGAAGGAGGAGAAATCCTCCGGCTCCGCCCCCGCGAAATCCGAAAAACCCGCCGAACCGGCCCCGGTCAAGGGCGCCAGCGTCAAGGGCGACGTGCATGGCGACCTCGTGGTCCTGGGCTCCGGCCCCGGCGGCTATTCCGCGGCCTTCCGCGCCGCCGATCTCGGGCTGAACGTGGTCCTGATCGAGGAACACGCGACGCTGGGCGGTGTCTGCCTCAACGTGGGCTGCATCCCGTCCAAGGCGCTGCTGCACGCCGCCAAGGTCATCACCGAAGCCGAGGAGATGGCGGATCACGGCATTTCCTTCGGCAAGCCCAGGACCGACCTCGACAAGCTGCGCGGCTGGAAGGACTCGGTGGTCAAGCAGCTCACTGGCGGGCTCGACGGGCTGGCGAAACAGCGCAAGGTCAAGGTCGTGCAGGGCCGCGGCACCTTCACCGGCCCGAACATGCTCGAGGTCAAGGGCAAGGACGGCACGCAGAAGGTCAGCTTCGACCAATGCGTGATCGCCGCGGGCTCCGAGCCGGTCAAGCTGCCCTTCGTGCCCCATGACGATCCGCGGGTGGTGGATTCCACCGGCGCGCTGGAGCTCGAGGACATCCCCAAGCGGATGCTCGTGCTGGGCGGCGGCATCATCGGGCTGGAGATGGCCTGCGTCTACGATGCGCTCGGCTCGCGGGTCTCGGTGGTAGAGCTGATGGACCAGCTCATCCCCGGCGCCGACCGCGACATCGTCAAGCCGCTGATGAAGCGGATCGAGGGCCGCTACGAGCAGATCATGCTGAAGACCAAGGTGACCGAGGTGAAGGCCCAGAAGAACGGGCTCAAGGTCACCTTCGAGGACGAGAAGGGCGAACGCAGCTCCTCGATCTACGACAAGGTTCTGGTCGCCGTGGGCCGCCGCCCCAATGGCGGAGGCTTGGGCGCAGAGAAGGCCGGCGTGGACGTGGACCAGCGCGGCTTCATCGCCGTGGACAGCCAGCAGCGCACGGGCCAGAGCCATATCTTCGCCATCGGCGACGTGGTGGGCCAGCCCATGCTGGCGCACAAGGCCGTGCACGAGGGAAAGGTCGCGGCCGAGGCGGCGGCGGGCGAGAGGCGCCATTTCGACGCCCGCGTGATCCCCTCGGTGGCCTATACGGACCCGGAAGTGGCCTGGTGCGGCGTCACGGAAACGCAGGCCAAGGCCGAGGGCCGGAAGGTCGAGAAGGGCGTCTTCCCTTGGGCCGCCTCGGGCCGCTCGCTGTCGCTGGGCCGCTCGGAAGGCGTGACCAAGCTGATCTTCGACCCCGAGGACGACCGCGTGATCGGCGCGGCCATCGTCGGCCCGAATGCCGGCGACCTGATCGCCGAGGTCGCGCTGGCCATCGAGATGGGGGCGGACGCGGTGGATCTCGGCCACACGATCCACCCGCACCCGACGCTCAGCGAGACGGTGAACTTCGCCGCCGAGATGTTCGAGGGCACGATCACCGACCTGATGCCGCCGAAGAAGAAGGCGTCGAAGACGAAGTGATGACAGCAGCCGGGTGAGCTGTGCTAGGCTTGCCCGGCAACCCGGCGAAAGGAGAGCCCCATGGCCAGGAAGACCACGTCCAGCGGAAGCACCAGCGGCAGCGGGGGCGGGGCCTCCGGCGCCAATCCCATGGCCGACATGATGGCGATGTTCGACCCCCAGCGGGTGGCCGCCATGTTCGATCCCCAGAAGATGATGGGCCAGATGGGCCAGATGGGATCCATGTCCGACATGTCCTCGCTGATCGACGCCAACAGGCGGCAATACGAGGCGATGGTGGCGGCGAACCAGGCGGCGGCCGGAACCTATCGCGACATGCTCGAAAAGCAGATGGAGATCTTCAACCGCATGACCACGGCCGCGCAGGATTACGCGGGCACGATGGAGAGCCCGGTCAATCCCGGCGCCGTCAACAAGAACGCGGAGGCCACGACCCGCGCCGCCCAGACCGCCTTCGACCTGATGCGCGAAATGGCCGAGGCCGCGAAAAGCGCCAATGAACAGGTCTTCCAGGAGGCGCAGAAACGCATGACCGACGCCATCGAGGAGATGAAGGCCCCCTCCGACGGGCCGTCACCCACCCCGGGCAAGGACGATTCCACGCCGGTCTGATACGGGCCCGACCTTCTCCGGGGCGTCCCCGCGGCGCCCCGTCCCGGCCTCCGCTCCGGCGGAGATTGCGGGAGCCTCCGGCGGGAGTTTTTCTGGCAAGATGAAGCAGGGGAGCGCGCCGCCCCCGGCCATGGCGCGGGCCGGCGAGGCAAGCGCGCCCTTCGCGGAACCGCCCCGGCAGGGTGGAAGCGCAAGGAGCTGCCCCCGCGCCAACCCGCTTCTTCTGACCATAAATATCCCGGGGGTGAGGAGCGTCAGCGACGAGGGGGCAGCGCCCCCTTGCCCCCCTCTCCGCCAGGCCCGTGGCCGGGGATCAGAGCCCCAGCTTGGCCTGCACGATCTCGTTGACCGCCTTGGGGTTTGCCTTGCCGCCGGTGGCCTTCATCACCTGGCCGACGAACCAGCCGGCGAGCTTGGGATTGGCCTTTGCCTTTTCCACCTGCGCCGGGTTGGCGGCGATCACCTCGTCCACCGCGGCCTCGATGGCGCCGGTATCAGTGACCTGCTTCATGCCCTCGGTCTCCACGATCTCGCGCGGCTCGCGGCCCGAGGTATAGGCGATCTCGAAGACGTCCTTGGCGATCTTGCCCGAGATCTCCTCGGACTTGATGAGGCCCACGATCTGGCCGAGATTCTCGGGCGCGATCGGGCTGTCGGTGATATCGCGATCGTCCTTCTTCAGCCGGCCGAACAGCTCGTTGATGACCCAGTTGGCGGCCAGCTTGCCGTCGTTGCCCGCGGCCACCTGCTCGAAATAGGCGGCGTTCTCGTGTTCCGCGGTCAGCACGCTCGCGTCGTATTCCGACAGGCCGAAATCCTTGACGAAACGCGCCTTCTTCTCGTCCGGCAGCTCGGGCAGGGCGGCCCTGATGTCGTCGACCCAGCCCTGTTCGATCTCCAGCGGCAGGAGGTCGGGGTCGGGGAAGTAGCGGTAGTCGTGCGCCTCTTCCTTGGACCGCATCGACCGGGTCTCGTTCTTGTCGGGGTCGTAGAGCCGGGTTTCCTGCTCCACCGTGCCGCCGCCCTCGAGGATGGCGATCTGGCGCTTGGCCTCGTGGTCGATGGCCAGCTGGATGAAGCGCATGGAGTTCATGTTCTTGATCTCGCACCGGGTGCCGAGATGGGCGAAATCCTGCGTTTCCATGTATTTCTCGTAGGCGCCGGGCCGGCAGACCGAGACGTTCACATCCGCCCGCAGGTTGCCGTTCTGCATGTTGCCGTCGCAGGTGCCGAGATAGCGCAGGATCTGGCGCAGCTTGGTGATGTAGGCGGCCGCCTCCTCGGGGCCGCGGATGTCGGGGCGCGACACGATCTCCATCAGCGCCACCCCGGCGCGGTTGAGGTCGACGAAGGACATCGCCGGATCCATGTCGTGGATCGACTTGCCGGCATCCTGTTCGACATGGATGCGTTCGATCCGCACCTTGCGCGCGATCCCCGGCTCCATGTCCACGAGGATCTCGCCCTCGCCGACAAGCGGATGGTAAAGCTGGGAAATCTGGTAGCCCGCAGGCTGGTCGGGGTAGAAATAGTTCTTGCGGTCGAAGGCGCTCCAGAGATTGATCTGCGCCTTGAGCCCGAGCCCGGTGCGCACCGCCTGCTCGACGCAGTACTCGTTGATCACCGGCAGCATCCCCGGCATCGCCGCATCCACGAAGGAGACGTTGGAATTGGGCTCCGCCCCGAAACGGGTGGAGGCGCCGGAGAACAGCTTGGCCCTGGAGGAGATCTGGGCATGGACCTCCATGCCGATCACCAGTTCCCAGTCGTGTTTCGCCCCGGCGATCACCTTGGGCTTGGGAGAGTCGTATGTCAGGTCGAGCATGGGGTGTCCCGCGGCTGCAATATTCCGCCACAGGCAATAGCCAAAGCGGCGGGCGGGTTCAATGCGCCGCTTGCGTCCCGCGGCGGGGGCGCATGACGCGGACGGGCCGCCGGGGGGCGGGGGCGGCCGGCTCGATGCCGATGCCGCGCGGCGAGACGCTCAGCGCGCGGTCGGGCCCGGCCTCGGTGCCGAATTCCCGCGCGATGGTCTGCAGCGCCCTTGCATGGCCGCTGCGCTCGGTGGCGCCGGAACGGGGCGGCGCCAGGCCGGGGCCGGTTCGGAAGCGGTTCATCGCATCGGCCCAGACCAGCGGATGCACCTCGCCCAGGTGGTGGCGCAGGACCCAGCCGAAGGCCTCGTGCAGCTTGGCCCGCGCGCCCTCCGCCGCGGGCGGAAGGTCGGGCGTCGCGCCGGCGGCCATCAGCGCGCCGGTGAAGGCGGCCAGCAGGTTGGCGGTATACTGGTCCGAGCGGGTGATCAGGATGTCGGTCATCCCGTCGAGGAAATGCTCCACGTCCAGCTGGGCCAGCGCCTGCGGATCGATGGCCAGCGCGTCGAACCAGGTCCAGGCATAACCGCCTTCGCCCCAGATGTCGGCGGTGCGGCGGGCGGTGTGGCAGGCCTGCGCCTCCAGCGTCTCGTAGCTGCCGAACCAGCGCGGCAGCATGTGGTAGCCCAGGCTGCGCATGTGGCGCGGATTGGCGGGGTCGAGGTCGATCAGGTCCTCGAAATCGTCCGCCACCCGGTCGCGGGGGTCGTCGATCCCGGCCAGCAAGGCACAGCGGGCGGAGGCCAGTGCGGCGGAATTGAGCTCGAACGGGTCGAAGCGGTCGAGGATCTCGCCCGCACGGTCGAAATGGGCGCGGAAGCGCGCGAATTTTTCCGCCGGAATGTCATGGGTCCAGCCCGGCCCGCGCCAGGCCCAGCCGGCATCCACATGGGCCAGGGCCACGGTCAGCGCGACGCCGTAATCGCCCGCGTTCTCCTCCAGCTCCTCCTCGAGCTGGGCCAGCCCGCCTGTCGCCGGCGCGGTCTGCCCATCGCCCGGCAGGATCGTTGCCATGGCATCGGCGCGCGCCCCGTAGGCCAGCAGATCGGCCACCGCCATCCCGCCCGAGGTCATCATCCGCGCCTGGTCGGCCCGGCGCAGCGCTTCGCCCAGCTCGTCCCAGCGGTCCTGCCGCGCGAGGTAGAGGCCGCGTTCATGGTGGCTTGCCCGCTCGTGTTCCTCGGCGTTGACCTCGGCCACCGGGATGACCAGCCGCCCCTCGAGCAGGTCGCGCGGATCGGGAAGGTCCTGGGGGGTGCCGGGGGCCTGCGGCTTGCGGCCCACCTTGCGAGCGCGGCGGATCTCCCGCCCGAGAGAGGTCATACGTTGAAACACTGTCACTCTTTCCCTGGCGAGGGACCTTCGGTCGCAGGGAGGATTGTCGGGATTTGCGGCCTAAACATGGCCCTTGCGGGAATTTTTGGGGGTCTGTGCGGACAGGTCGGCAGAGGCGGCGTCGCCCTCTTGCGAGCGGTGTTTCTCGTCCTGGCGGGTGGGCAGGCGCTGGCGCCCGACGACGGACGCACGCGCGAGGGAGAGCATGAGCCGCCGGGCAGCGGGGGGTGCCACCCCGGACCTGGCCCGCGCGGGACGGGCAGGCCGGCCAGGCGCGCCCCCGCCCGCTGCTTCGGCGGAACGTCATCGCCGGGCTGGCCCCTGGCTCAGGCGCCGTCCAGCAGGCGTGCCACCATCTCCGATGTGTCGCGGCTCAGCCCCGGGGTGTCGGCGATGCGGCGCAGGGCGGCCTCGGCCTTTTCGCGGCGGGTTTCGTCGTAGCGCCGCCATGTCTGGAAGGCGGTGGACATGCGTGCCGTGGTCTGCGGATTCACCGGGTCGAGCCTGATCAGCCAGTCGGCCAGCAGGTCGTAGGACGCCCCCGACGGGTCGTGGAAGCCCGCATGGTTCCCTGCCAGCGCGCCCATCACCGAGCGGAAGCGGTTGGGGTTCTTCCAGTCGAAGGCCGGATGCTCGGTCAGCTCCCGCGCCGTCTCGGCCGTCGCCTCGGGCGCGGCGCAGGAGACCTGCAGCATGAACCACTTGTCCATCACCAGCCGGTCGTCCTGCCACTGGTCGTGGAAGGCGCGCAGCTCGGCCTCGCCGGTGCCCGCATCCAGCAGGCAGGCCAGCGCGCCCAGTTGAAGCGTCATGTTGTCGGCGCGCTGGTACTGCGCCCGCGCCGTGGTGCCACCGTCGAGCCGGGTGAGCAGGGCCAACAGCGCCCCCGCCAGCGCCCGCTTGCCCGCCGGGCCGGCCTCGGGCGAGTAGGGGCCTTCGACCTGCATCTCGGCGTAGAGCGGGGGCGCGATGTCCTGCAGCCCCTCGGCCAGCCGCTGGCGCAGCGCCTCGCGCGCCTCCCAGATGGCCATGGGGTCGGGGGTTTCGCCCGCCTCGAAGATCGCGTTCGCCAGTTCCGATTCCGTGGGCAGCGACAGGACCTGGGCGCGGAAGGCGGGGTCGAGGGTCTCGTCCCGCAGCACCGACTTCACCCCGTCCAGCCAGAGCGGGGCCTCCGCCTCCTCGCCGCGGATCATGCCCAGCAGCACCTCGCGCGCCAGCGACCGGCCGGCCTCCCACCGGTTGAAGGGGTCGGTGTCATGGGCCAGCAGGAAGGCGCGCTCGCGGGGCGTCGTCGTGCGCTCCAGCACCACCGGGGCGGAGAAGTCGCGCAGGATCGACGGGATCGGCTTCGCGCCCAGCCCCTCGAAGGTGAAGCTCTGGCGGGCCTCGGTCATCTCCAGGATGCGGGTCTCGGCCACCTCGTCGCCGTTCTGGCCCAGCAGGCCCACCGCGATGGGGAGGACCTGCGGCGCCTTGTCGGGCTGGCCCGGCGTCGGCTTCGTCTCCTGCGTGAAGGTCAGGGTGTAAGTGCCGTTGTCGAAAGATTCTTCCACGTTCAGTCGCGGGGTGCCGGATTGCGAGTACCAGCGCTTGAACTGGGACAGGTCCCGGCCCGTCGCATCCTCGAAGACCTTCAGCCAGTCCTCGATCGTGGCCGCGTCGCCGTCATGCCGCTCGAAATAGAGGTCGAGCGCCTTCTTGTAACCGTCGTCGCCCACCAGACGCTTGAGCATGCCGATCACCTCGGCGCCCTTCTCGTAGATCGTGGCGGTGTAGAAGTTGTTGATCTCCTGGTAGGCCTCGGGCCGCACCGGGTGACTGAGCGGGCCCTGGTCCTCGGGGAATTGCCGCGCGCGCAGCGCCGCCACGTCGCCGATCCGCTTGACCGGGGCCGAGCGCATGTCGGCGGTGAACTGGCTGTCGCGGAAGACGGTCAGCCCCTCCTTCAGGCACAGCTGGAACCAGTCGCGGCAGGTGATGCGGTTGCCGGTCCAGTTGTGGAAATACTCATGCGCGATGATCCCCTCGATGCGCTCGAAATTGGCGTCGGTCGAGGTCTCGGGCGAGGCGAGCACCGCGGAGGAGTTGAAGATGTTCAGCCCCTTGTTCTCCATCGCGCCCATGTTGAAATCGTCCACCGCGACGATGTTGAAGACGTCGAGGTCGTATTCCCGGCCATAGACGTCCTCGTCCCACTTCATCGACTTCTTCAGCGCTTCCATGGCCCAGGCGCATTTGTGCTCGTCCCCGGGGCGGACCCAGACATTCAGCTCCACCTCCTTGCCCGAACGGGTGGTGAACCGGCCGGGATGGTTGACCAGCTCGCCCGCCACCAGCGCGAAGAGGTAGGCGGGCTTGGGCCAGGGGTCGCGCCACTCGGCCCAGCCGTCGCCCGCGCCCGACGGGTTGCCGTTCGACAGTTTCACCGGCTCGGGGCCCTCGATCCGGACGGAGAAGGGGGCCATCACGTCGGGGCGGTCCGGGTAATAGGTGATCTTGCGAAAGCCCTCGGCCTCGCATTGGGTGCAATACATGCCGTTCGACATGTAGAGCCCTTCGAGCGCTGTGTTCTCGGCCGGCGCGATCTCCACCTCGGCCTCCCAGGTGAAAGGCGCGTCCGGCACGTCGCAGCGCAGCCCCTCGGATGTTACCTCGGGCGTCACCTCCTGCCCGTCGATCCGGGCGGAGACCAGGCGCAGATCCTCGCCGTGGAGGAAGAACCGCTCGGCCGGAGCGTCGCCGCGCGGGACGAAACGGATCCGGCTGATCACCCGCGTGGCGGCGGGATCCAGCCGAAAGGTCAGCTGCACCTCCTCGATCGTCCAGCCGAAGGGCTTGTAATCCTTGAGGTAAAACGTCTGCGGCGAGGCGTCTTTCATTCTGCATGCTCCCATGAATCCGGGTGACGACGGCGTGATCGGGCCGAACCTTTTCCCGCTGCAGACGTTCCTGTCTCAACGGGCGCCGACGATGGCGTCTCGAACGCAGGCAGGGGAAAGGAGTGTCAGCATGTCAGCCCCCGATACCAATGTCGAGAAAGAGGAAAAACGTCACAAGCCAGCACTGTTCGGTGTGAAGGGGTCGATCGTTGTCGTCCTGCTGCTGTTCGTGGGCTGGCTGATCTGGCTGGCCGTCTATTCCACGGCGCCGGAGGGCAACAACGAGCCGCAGATCGACGATCGCACCGGCGAGGTGGAGCAACAGGATACCGGCGCGGAAAATACCGAACGCGCCTTGGAGCAGACCACCCAACCCGAGGAGTGATCCTCTCTTTCAACGGGATTCATGGCGCCGCGCCGGCCACTTGGCCCGCGCGGCGTTTTGCATGCGCCTGCTATGCGTCGGATTCCGCGACCGCGCGTTCCAGCTTGGCCAGGGTCTGCTGGCCGAGCGCTTCGGCGCCGAACCCCTGCGCGGTGCGGAATTCCTCGACGGTGAGAAAGGTCATGTTGAGGGTGACGCGGGTCTGCGCGCCGAGATCCTCGAACCGGACGGAGGCGCGGGCATGTTCCGGCCCGTTCTCGCCCCACCGCAGGATGTAGCTGATCCGCGCCTCGTGCTCGTAGCGGAGCGCGTCATGGTGGTTGGGAAAGACCGTCCCGTCGGGGCCGATCATGTCGAAGACCCATTCGCCCCCGTCGCGCAGGTCGATGCGGTGGGTGCGGCAGGAAAACCCCTCCGGTCCCCACCAGAGCGGCAGGCGGTCGGGATCGGTCCAGGCCTGCCAGACAAGCCCGACAGGGGCCGGGATGTCGCGGGTAAGCACCATTGTGCGGTCGGCATCGTCGGTCATTTCGCAAGACTCCGGGCATATTCGGCAAGCTGGTCCGCGACGGTGCCCCAGCCATCGTAGAAGCCCATCTCTTCGTGCCGCTTGGCAGAGTCCGCGCTGCGGTGCCGCGCGGTGGCGGTATAGAGCGTGCGACCCTCGCCGGCATCCTCCATCTCGACGATGGCGGTCATGAAAGGATCGGGCGCCGGTTTCCAGCCGGTCTCGTACCCGTCGGTGAAAACGAGCCTGCGAAGCGGCTCCACCTCCAGCCAGACGCCCCTGTTCTCCATCAGCTTGCCCTCGACCTCCATCGTGGTGTTGAAGGCGCCGCCGACGCGCAGGTCGATCTCGACTGCGGCGATCCTGTGCGGGCGCGGGATGAACCAGTGCGGGATATGTTCCTCGCTGGTCCAGCATTCCCAGATCAGGTCGCGCGGGGCCTCCAGCGTTCGGGTGAAGCTGAGGTCAGTCTTCGGGTCCAGTTCCATTGTCGCGTTCCTTCATCAGCCTCGTGACATAATCGTCCAGCCGGTCGAGCCGGCCTTCCCAGAGCGCGCGCTGCTCCTCCAGCCAGCCGCGCACGGGGGTGAAGGCGCCGGGCACCAGCTCCACGTGCCGCACCCGGCCTTCCTTGCGGGTGGTGACCAGCCCGGCCGCCTCCAGCCGCCGCAGATGCGCCATGAAGGAGGGCAGGGCCATCCCGGCCGGCGCCGCGAGCTCGGTCACGGTGGCCGGGCCGCGGGCCAGCCGCTCGAGCATCGCGCGCCGCGTCGGATCGCCGAGCGCGGTGAACAGGGTGTCGAGCTGACCGGGGGCGAGGTTCATGGCGGCGCTTTACTTAGGGCAATGGCTAAGTAATGCGCGTCTGGCCCCGAGTCGGCAAGAGAAAACTTAGGCATGTGACTAACAATTCCGCCGCGAAGCACTTGTAGTCCGGACGAGGCAATTCCTGCCCGCTGCTCTGTTGCCTATCGGAAACTTCCGTTCCATTTTGTGACGAAACGCAGATCGAGGGACAGGACGGATAATGACCGAACGGGTGGAACGCGAAGGATTGCAGGTGGCCGCGGAGCTGGCCCGCTTCATCGAAGCAGAGGCGCTGCCGGGCACCGGCGTCGAGCCGGCAACCTTCTGGAAGGGCTTTTCCGATCTCGTCCACGAACTGGGGCCGGAGAACCGCCGCCTGCTGGACCTGCGCACGAGCATGCAGGAGCGGATCGACAACTGGCACCTGGCCCGGCGCAACGGCGCCATCGATCCGGTAGAGTACCGCTCCTTCCTGGAGGAGATCGGCTATCTCCTGCCCGAGGGACCGGATTTTGCCGTCGAGACGCAGAACGTGGACCCGGAAATCGCGATCATCCCCGGGCCGCAACTGGTGGTGCCGATCACCAATGCCCGCTTTGCCCTGAACGCCGCCAATGCGCGCTGGGGCTCGCTCTACGACGCGCTGTACGGCACCGACGCGCTGGGCGACCTGCCGCAGGGCGGGGGCTACGATCCAAAGCGCGGGGCGCGCGTGAT
This sequence comes from Carideicomes alvinocaridis, assembly GCA_005473895.2. Classification (GTDB taxonomy): domain Bacteria; phylum Pseudomonadota; class Alphaproteobacteria; order Rhodobacterales; family Rhodobacteraceae; genus Carideicomes; species Carideicomes alvinocaridis. Next base: position 63,389 of record SRJI02000006.1, on the reverse strand, counting down.
CGAATGGGCCAAGGGCTTTCTTGATCGCACGCTGCCGCTTGCCGGCGGAAGCTGGGCGCAGGCGACGGCGCTTTCGGTGGAGGAGGGCGCGCTGACGGTGACCACAGCCTCCGGCACCGTCGGGCTGCAGGACCCCGCGCAATATCTCGGCCAGGCGGAGCAGGGCGCGACCCGCAGCTTCCTGTTCGAGAACCACGCGCTGAAGATCGAGCTGGTGGTCGACCCCGAACACCGGATCGGCCGCGACGACCCCGCCCATATCGCCGATCTGCGGCTGGAATCCGCGGTCTCGGCCATCATGGATTGCGAGGATTCCGTGGCCTGCGTCGATGCCGAGGACAAGGCGCTGGCCTACCGCAACTGGCTGGGCCTGATGAAGGGCGACCTGGCGGAGGAGGTCAGCAAGGGCGGCACTACCTTCACCCGCCGCCTGCATGACGACCGCGTCTTCACCGCGCCGGACGGGTCGGAGGTGCCGGTCAGGGGCCGCTCGCTGATGCTGGTGCGCAACGTCGGCCACCTGATGACCAACCCGGCGGTGCTGGACCGCGAGGGCGACGAGGTCTTCGAAGGGCTGATGGACGCGATCTGCACCGTGATGATCGCCATGCACGACCTGAAGAAGACGGAAGGCCCCCGCAATTCCGAGGCCGGGTCGGTCTACGTGGTCAAGCCCAAGATGCACGGCCCCGACGAGGTGGCCTTTGCCGACGCGATCTTCACCCGGGTGGAGCGTGCCCTCGGCCTCGCGCCGAACACGGTCAAGATCGGCATCATGGACGAGGAGCGGCGCACGAGCGTCAACCTCAAGGAATGCATCCGCGCGGCCAAGGCGCGGGTCTGCTTCATCAATACCGGCTTCCTCGACCGGACGGGGGACGAGATCCACACCTCCATGGAAGCCGGCGCGATGATCCCCAAGGGCGAGATGAAGGGCGCCGCCTGGATCGAGGCCTACGAGGACCGTAACGTCGATGTGGGCCTTGCCTGCGGGCTGCAGGGAAAGGCGCAGATCGGCAAGGGCATGTGGGCCATGCCCGACCGCATGGCGGACATGCTGGAGGCCAAGATCGGCCATCCCCGGTCCGGCGCCAACTGCGCCTGGGTGCCGTCCCCCACCGCCGCGACGCTGCATGCCACCCATTACCACGCGGTGGACGTGCCGGCCCGCCAGGCCGAGCTGAAGCAGGGCGGGCCGCGCGCCCGGCTGGAGGATCTGCTGACGATCCCGCTGATGGCCGGCCGCAACCTGTCCGAGGACGAGATCGCCCGCGAGATCGAGAACAACGCGCAGGGCATCCTGGGCTATGTTGTCCGTTGGGTGGACCAGGGGGTGGGCTGTTCCAAGGTGCCCGACATCAACGACATCGCCCTGATGGAGGATCGCGCCACCTGCCGGATCTCTTCGCAGGCGCTGGCGAACTGGCTGCACCAGGACGTGGTGGCCGAGGCCGAGGTGATGGAGACGCTGCGCCGCATGGCCGAGGTGGTGGACCGTCAGAACGCGGACGACCCGTCCTACCGGCCCATGGCGCCCGATTACGACGGGCTGGCCTTCCAGGCGGCCTGCGACCTGGTGTTCCGCGGCCGCGAACAGCCCTCCGGCTATACCGAGCCTGTGCTGCATCGCCGCCGGCTGCAGGCCAAGGCGCGGGACTGACGGCCGGAGGCAGGGGCATCGCATCCGCCGATGCCCCGCCGTCTTGCCAAGTCATCGGAGAGGGCAGGCCGGTAACGCCGCCGCCGCCGCACCGCCTGGCCGGCGCCCCGGTCAGCGGTTGCGCAGGTAGTCCATCACCGCCTCGCGCACCGACTGGTCGCCGCGGCTCCGCGCTTCGTCCATGGCGGCGCGGACATCGGCCAGCCGCGAGCGGCGCAGCAGGTGCTTGACCGGCCCGATGGAGGCCGGCCGCATCGAGAGCGAGCGGAAGCCGATGGCGGCGAGGCACAGGGCCTCGATCGGCCGCCCGGCATCCTCGCCGCAGAAGGAGAGCCGCGTCCCGGTCTCGGCGCAGCGCTTCACGATCCCCTCGAGGAAGGTCAGGAAGCTGAGGTTCAGCGTGTCGTAGCGCCGGCGCACGCGCTCGTTCTCGCGGTCCGCGGCAAAGAAGAACTGCTTGAGGTCGTTGCCGCCGATCGACAGGAAATCCACCTCTTCGAAAAAGCGCTGCGGCGCGTAGGCGAGGCTGGGCGTCTCTAGCATGGCGCCGATCTCCAGCGAGGCGGGCAGGGCATGGCCGAGGATGCGCTCGCGCTCCATCGCCTTGTCGACCTCCGCGCGGGCGGCGCGGAATTCGTCATATTGCGCCACGAAGGGGAACATGACCGAAAGCGGCCGGCCATTGGCGGCCCGGATCAGCGCCTGGAGCTGCATCCGCATCACCCCCGGCTTGTCGAGCCCGACGCGGATCGCCCGCCAGCCAAGCGCCGGGTTGGGCTCGTCGTTGGGCTTCATGTAGGGCAGCACCTTGTCCGACCCGATGTCGAGCGTCCGGAACACCACGCGCTTGCCCTGCGCCGCGTCCAGCACCCGGCCATAGAGCGCCGACAGCTCCGAGCGGCGCGGCATCTGGTTGCGGACGAGGAATTGCAGCTCGGTGCGGAACAGGCCCACCCCCTCGGCGCCGGAGCTTTCCAGCGAGGGCAGGTCGGCCATCAGCCCGGCATTCATGGCCAGCGCGATCTGCGCCCCGCACAGCGTCTCCGCCGGCTTGTCGCGGATCGTCGCATAACGCTTCTGCGCTTCCTCCTGCATGGCCATCTTGTCGCGGAAGGCCGCCACGATGGTCTCGTCCGGGCGCAGGTGGACGATGCCCTGGTCGCCGTCCACCATCATGTGGTCGCCGTTCAGCGCCTCGTTGGTGATGCGCGAGGCATGGACCACCAGCGGGATCGCCAGCGCCCGGGCGACGATTGCCGCATGCGAGCCGACGGAGCCGTCCTCCAGCACGATCCCCTTGAGCGCGCGGCCGTAATCCAGCAGCTCCGCCGGGCCGATATTGCGCGCCACGAGGATCGGGTCGGCGGGCATCTCGGCGCCCGTCGCGCTGCCCTGGCCGGTGAGGATGCGCAGCAGCCGGTTCGACAGGTCGTCGAGGTCGTGCAGGCGTTCGCGCAGATAGGCGTCGGGCACCTGGGTCAGGCGGGCCCGGGCCGAGGATTGCTCTTTCTCCACCGCCGCCTCGGCCGAGAGGCCGCGCTGGATGTCTTCCTCCATGCGCCGCATCCAGCCCTTGGAATTGGCGAACATGCGGTAGGCCTCGAGCACCTGCATCTGCTCGGTGTCGCCGCCCTTGGCGCCATCCAGCATGTCGTCGACCGAGACGCGCAGACGCTCCACCGCCTCGGTCAGGCGCTGCGATTCGCGTTCGGGATCGTCGGCCACGGGGTTGGTGATGACGACGCGGGGCTCGTGCAGCCAGACATGGCCCTCGGCCGTGCCCTCCTGCGCGGTGGTGCCGCGAAAGACCTCGGCCTGCTGGTGGCGGGCCTTCAGCGCCGCGCCCTCGCCGACGAAGGCGCCCAGCTCGGTCATCTCGGCCAGCACCATGGCCACCACCTCGAGCGCGTAGATCTCGTCGGAGGTGAATTCGCGCTTCTCGCGGGACTGCACGACCAGCACGCCCAGCTTTTCGCCCAACCGCTGGATCGGCACGCCGAGGAAGGAGGAATAGGCCTCCTCCCCGGTCTCCGGCATGTAGCGGAAGCCCCGGACCGAGGGCGCGTCGGCGGCGTTCACCGTGCGCCCGGTCCGCGCGACGCGACCCACGAGGCCCTCGCCCAGCTTCATCCGCGTCTGGTGGACCGCCTCGGCCTTGAGCCCTTCGGTGGCGCACAACTCAAGCGTGTCCGTGTCGCGGAACAGGTAGATGGAGCAGACCTCGGTGCCCATGGAATCGGCGGTCAGCGACACGATCCGGTCAAGCCGAGCCTGGCCCGCCGCCTCTTCGGCCATGAGGTCGCGCAACCGCACCAGCAGCTTGCGACTCTCGGTCTCCAATCCATCTGCCATTCTGGCCTGTCCCCCCTTCCGGAACGCGTGCCGGGAGCGAATAGAGCATATGCCGCCCCGGAGCGAAACGGGTAATACGCGCAGCGGTTGCGAATGCGCCGCCTGACCCGGGGGAAGCCGCGCGTGGCTGTCTACCGGATGGGCAGGCGACGGTCGGGCCCGTCGCTTGCGCGCGTCACCGGGGCAGGCCCAGCTCAGACGCCGCCGCCGCTCCCCCGCATCCTCCCGGAAAGCTCACCGGCGGTCCACGTCATATCCGCCCGCGCCGCCGCCGGGCCGCCGCGCGCGGCTCCTGCTTCATCTTGCCCGAAAAACTCCCGCCGGAGGCTCCCGCAATCTCCACCCGCGCCCCGGCCGGGCAAACGCGCGCCGATGCCGGAGCCGCCGTGATCAGGCCTTTTCCAGCTCGAAGGCGTCGTGCAGCGCCTGCACCGCCAGTTCCATGTACTTGCGGTCGATCAGCACCGAGATCTTGATCTCCGAGGTGGCGATGACCTTGATGTTGATGCCCTCTCCCGAGAGCGTCTTGAACATCTTCGCCGCCACGCCGGATTGCGACCGCATGCCGATCCCCACGGCCGAGACCTTGGCCACGTCGGTATCGGCGATCAGCTCCTGGAAGTTGATCTCGCCCCGCTCCTTCGCGTCCTGCAGCGCCTTCTCGGCGCGGCGCACCTGGTCGACGGGGCAGGAGAAGGTCATCGCGGTGCGGCCCTCTTCCGAGATGTTCTGGATGATCATGTCGACATTGACCTGCGCCTCGCTCAGCGGGCCGAAGATCGCCGCGGCGATGCCGGGCCGGTCGGCCACGGAAACCAGCGTCATCTTGGCCTCCTCGCGGGAAAAGGCGATGCCGTTCACGGGACGGTTTTCCATGATTTCCTCCTCGTCGCAGACCAGCGTGCCGGCCTCGTCCGACTGTTCCTCGAAGCTCGACAGCACCCGCAGCTTCACGTTGTAGCGCATCGCCAGTTCCACCGACCGGGTCTGCAGCACCTTGGCGCCGAGCGAGGCCAGTTCCAGCATCTCCTCGAAGGCGATGCGGTCCAGTTTCCGCGCCTTCTGGCTGACCCGCGGGTCGGTGGTATAGACCCCGTCCACGTCGGTGTAGATATCGCAGCGCTCCGCGTCGAAGGCGGCGGCAAAGGCGACGGCCGTGGTATCCGACCCGCCGCGGCCCAGCGTGGTGATCCTTCCCTCGGGGCTGACGCCCTGGAAGCCCGCGACCACGGCCACACGCATGCCCTCGCCGAACTTGCGCAGGATGTTGTCGGGCGGGATGTCCTCGATCCGCGCCGCGGAATGGGCCGAGGTCGTCTTGACCGGCACCTGCCAGCCCTGCCAGCTGCGTGCCGGCACGTCCATTTCCTGCAGCGTCAGCGCCATCAGCCCGGCGGTCACGTTCTCGCCCGAGCTGACCACCGCGTCGTATTCCCGCGCATCGTAAAGCGGCGAGGTCTCGCCCACGTAGCCCACGAGCTTGTTGGTCTCGCCCGCCATGGCCGACACGATCACGATCACGTCGTAGCCCTTGGCCACCTCGACCCCCACGCGTTTGGCCGCGCGGCGGATCCGGTCGGGCGTGGCGACGGAGGTGCCGCCGAATTTCATCACGAGTATGGGCATGTCGCATCCCCGTCAAAGTCGCCGCGCGGTGTACGCGGGCTTTGCCCCGAGGGCAAGCGGGATGCAGCGTCGCCGGGCCCTGCCGATGCGGAATTTTCGCCGATGCGGGCGGGATTTGGGCCCGCAGGGCCCGGCGGGGCGCTTGCAGGGATCGGCGCGGGCCGCTACCTCCGGTCCTCATGCGTGTGCTGGAAAACATCATCAGCGACCGGGGGTCGAAATACGCCGTCGCCGGCGCCCCCTGCCGGTCGGAGGCCGAGGCCAAGGCGCTGGTCAAGGAACTCTGCCGGCGCAAGAAGTTCGCCAAGGCCACGCATAACACCTGGGCCCTGCTGACCGCCGAGGCGCCGGTCAAGAACGACGACGGCGAAAGCGGCGCGGGCATGGTCATCCTGCGGATGCTGGAGCGCGAGGGCGTGACCGATCACCTGGTCGTCGTCACCCGCTGGTTCGGCGGCAAGCATCTGGGCGGCGACCGGTTCCGCCACGTGCAGGAGGCGGTGCGCATCTACCTTGCGGAAGCCGGTCTCGGCTCGGCGCAGGAGACGGGGCAGGGGGAGGCATGAGCGGCGATCTCTGGGACCGGCTGGCGCGGTCGAAATTCCGCGCGCGCTTTCGCCTCGGGCCGAAGGAGCGCGACTATGCCGACGCGAAGGGCCGCGCGGTGATCGAACGTCACGCGCGGGATTTCATCGCGCAAAGGCTCGCCCCAGAGGCGCCGAAGAACGACGGCAAGCAGACGCCGATGCGCGGCCACCCGGTCTTTGTCGCGCAGCACGCCACCGCCACCTGCTGCCGCTCCTGCCTGGTGAAATGGCATGGCATGACCCCGGGGCGGGAACTGGAACCCGCCGAACAGGACCGCGTCGTCGCCGTCATCATGACCTGGATCGACCGCCAGATGGGTCACGTGCCGCGCGGCTGAGCCTCAGCCCCCGGATCCTACCCCCACGGTCCCTCGCGCCGCCCCGCGCCGCCGCTGCGATGGCCGGCGCGCGGGATCTCCGACCGTTCCGCCGCCACGGGCCGCGACGCCTGCGCGCCCCGCGACCCTTCGCCCGCCATGGCGCGCAGGGCCGCGACCCGGTTCTCGGTCGCAGGGTGGGTGGCGAACAGGCTGTCGCGCTTGTGGGCGTGCAGCGGGTTGATGATGAACATGTGCGCCGTGGCGGGGTTGCGCTCGGCCGCGTCGTTGTCGATCCGCGCCGCGCCCCGCTGGATATGTTCCAGCGCCGAGGCGAGCCACAGCGGGTTGCCGCAGATCTCCGCCCCCGCCTTGTCCGCCGCGTATTCCCGGGTGCGCGAGATTGCCATCTGCACCAGCCCAGCCGCCAGCGGCGCGAGGATCATCATGGCGAGCGTGCCCACCAGCCCCAGCCTCTCGCGGCTGCCGCCGAAGAACAGGGCAAAGTTCGCCAGCATGGAGATTGCCCCTGCGAAGGTCGCCGTCACCGTCATGATCGCCGTGTCGCGGTTGCGGATATGGGCCAGCTCGTGGGCGATGACGCCCGCCAGCTCTTCGCGCGGGAGGCTGCGCATCAGCCCCGTGGTCACCGCCACGGCGGCGTTCTCGGGGCTGCGGCCGGTGGCGAAGGCGTTGGGCTGCTCGGTCTCCAGGATGTAGACCTTGGGCATCGGCAGGCCGGCATTGCGCGCGAGGTCGCCCACCAGCTCGTTCAGCCCCGAGCGGTCGCCCGGACTGACGGGCCGGGCGTTGTGCATCCGCAGCACCATCTTGTCGGAATTCCACCAGGACCAGGCGTTCATCGCGGCGGCCACCGCCAGCGCGATCAGCGCGCCGCCCGTGCCGCCCAGGAGATAGCCGAGCCCCATGAAGAGCGCGGTCATCGCGGCCATCAATATCCCGGTCTTCACGTAGCCCATCTCTGCCTCTCCGATGCTGGAACGTGCTGCGGATATAGGGGCGGGGCAGGGCGCTTCAAAGCGCCCCGGCAGGCCCCGCGCGCGGACCGGGCCGCTTTTCGCTTCCCATCCCCTGCGCCGCGCGATAGGATCCCGGAATGACCGCAATGCAACATACCCTGTCGACCCGACGCCGAGCCCGCCGCACCTGACCCACGCGCCGCGCGCCCGCCTGCATTTCCGTCATAACCCGACCACCCGAAATCGTTGACTTGGCCTTGCCCTTGCGGCACTCAAAGGCTTTCATCCAGAGGAAGATCCGATGATCCCGTCCGTTCTGCCGACCTATTCCCGCGCGCCGCTGTCCTTCGTGAAGGGCGAAGGCTCCTGGCTGGTCGAGGCTGACGGGCGACGCTTTCTCGACATGGGATCCGGCATCGCGGTGAACGTGCTGGGCCACGCGCATCCCGACCTGGTCAACGCGCTCTCGGAGCAGGCGCAGAAGCTCTGGCACGTCTCCAACCTCTACACGATCCCCGAGCAGCAGAAGCTGGCGGACAAGCTGGTGGCGGCCACCTTTGCCGACACGGTGTTCTTCACCAATTCCGGCACCGAGACCTGCGAACTCGCGGTCAAGATGGCGCGCAAGCATTTCTACGACGCGGGCCAGCCCGAGAGGGTGGAGATCATCGCCTTCGAGGGCTCGTTCCACGGCCGGTCCTCCGCGGGCATCGCCGCCGCCGGGTCCGAGAAGATGACCAAGGGCTTCGGGCCGGTCCTCGGTGGGTTCCGGCATCTCAAGTGGTTCGACCTCGACGAGGTGCGCGAGGCGGTCAACGACAAGACCGCCGCCATCCTCGTGGAGCCGGTGCAGGGCGAGGGTGGCATCCGCCCGCTGCCCGACGCGGCGCTGAAGGGCCTGCGCGAAATCTGCGACGAGACCGGCACGCTGCTGATCCTCGACGAGGTGCAATGCGGCATGGGCCGGACCGGGCGGCTGTTCGCCCATGAATGGGCCGGGATCACGCCCGACATCATGATGGTCGCCAAGGGCATCGGCGGCGGCTTCCCCCTGGGCGCGGTGCTGGCAACCGAGAAGGCGGCCGACGGCATGACCGCCGGCACCCACGGCTCCACCTATGGCGGCAACCCGCTGGGCTGTGCCGTGGGCGCGGCGGTGATGGACCACGTGGCCGATGCCGGTTTCCTGGCCGAGGTGCAGCGCAAGGCCGGCCTCCTGCGGCAGAAGCTCGAGGGGCTGGTCGCCGGCCACCCGCAGGTCTTCGAGTCGGTGCGGGGCCAGGGGCTCATGCTGGGGCTCAAATGCCGCGCGACCAACCTGGACCTGGTGAAGGCGGGCTACGCCAACGAGGTGATCACCGTGCCCGCGGGCGACAACGTGGTGCGCCTGCTGCCGCCGCTCACCATCACCGACGACGAGATCGCCGAGGCCGTCACCCGCCTCGACGCCGCCGCCACCGAGCTCGAGAAAAGCGCCGCCTGACCGGGGCGCGGCCGGGCCTGCCCCCGGCTTGGAGATACCGCGGCGGCCGGGGTGCAGAGCCCCGGATCGCCGCCAACACGAAGCGACATGACATGAACCATTTCCTCGACATCAACACCACGGACGCCGCCGCCCTGCGGTCCATGATCGACAATGCCCGGTCGATGAAGGAGGCGCGCGCCGGCCTGCCCAAGGGCACCCCCGACGCGGACCAGCCGCTGGCGAACCACATGGTCGCGCTGATCTTCGAGAAACCCTCGACCCGGACCCGCGTCTCCTTCGACGTGGGCGTGCGGCAGATGGGCGGCCAGACCATGGTGCTCTCGGGCTCCGAGATGCAGCTCGGCCATGGGGAGACGATCGCCGACACCGCCCGCGTGCTGTCGCGCTACGTCGACCTCATCATGATCCGCACCTTCGAGGAGGCGACGCTGCACGAGATGGCGGAATATGCCTCCGTCCCGGTGATCAACGGGCTGACGAACCGCACCCATCCCTGCCAGATCATGGCTGACATCCTGACCTTCGAAGAGCATCGCGGCCCCATCAAGGGGAAAAAGGTCGTCTGGTCCGGCGACGGCAATAACGTCTTTGCCAGCTTCGCCCAGGCGGCGGGGCAGTTCGGCTTTGACCTGACCTTCACCGGCCCGCCGCCGCTCGACCCCGAGATGGTCTTCGTCGAGGAGGCGCGGGCGAAGGGCGTCAAGGTCGAGATCGAGCGCGATCCCCGCAAGGCGGTGGAGGGCGCGGACCTGGTGGTCACCGATACCTGGGTGTCGATGCATGATCCGCAATCGGCCAAGGAGCGGCGGCACAACCAGCTGCGCGGCTACCAGGTGAACGCGGCGCTCATGTCCCACGCCAGGCCCGACGCGCTCTTCATGCATTGCCTGCCCGCGCACCGCGATGACGAGGCGACCTCCGAGGTCATGGACGGGCCGCATTCGGTGATCTTCGACGAGGCGGAGAACCGGCTGCACGCGCAGAAGGCCGTCATGCGCTGGTGCCTGGAAAAATGAAGGTGGCCGTGGCCGGCGCCGGGGCGGTGGGCTGCTTCTGCGGCGGCCTTCTCGCCCGCGCGGGCCACGAGGTGACGCTGCTGGCCCGTCCCCGCGTGATCGCCGAGATCGCCGAGCACGGCCTCCACCTCACCGATTATGCCGGTCTGGACGCAACCCTGCCGGCCGAGCGGCTGACCCTCACCGAAGACCCCGCCGCTCTCGCCGGGGCGGAGCTGGTGCTGGTGACGGTCAAATCCCCCGCCACGCCAGCCATCGCCGCCGAGATCGCGCGCCACGCCCCCGCACATGCCGTGGTGATCAGCCTGCAGAACGGCATGGGCAACCCGGACGTGCTGCGCGCCGCGCTGCCGGGCCGCGACGTGCGGGCGGGGATGGTGCCCTTCAACGTGGTGCCGATGGGGCAGGGGCGGTTCCACCGGGCCAGCTCGGGCGAGATCCTGATCGCCCCCGGCGCGGGGGGCCTTGCCGCCGCGCTCTCCTCGGCCACCCTGCCGCTGCGCGAAAGCGCCGAGATCGACGCGATTCGCTGGGGCAAGCTGCTCCTGAACCTCAACAACGCGGTGAACGCGCTCTCCGGCCTGCCGCTGCGGGCCCAGCTCATGGATCGCCGCTGGCGCCGGATCATGGCCCGCCAGATGACCGAGGCGCTGTCGGTGCTGAAAGGCGCCGACATCCGTGTCCGAAGCACCACACCGGTCCCCGCCGCGCTGGTGCCGTGGATCCTGGCGCTGCCGACGCCGCTCTTCTCCCGCGTCGCCGCCTCCATGCTGACCATCGATCCCGAGGCACGGACCTCCATGGCGCAGGACCTCGCCGGCGGCCGCCCGACCGAGATCGACGCGCTGCAGGGCGAAGTGCTGCGCCTCGCGGAAAGCCAGGGCATCGACACCCCGCTGATGCGTCGCATCACCACGCTCATCCGCGCCGCCGAGGCCGCCGGCAAGGGCACCCCCGACCTGCCCCCCGAGGCCCTCCGCCCCTGAGCGCCAACCTGGCCACCATCCCCTGCTTCTTCTGACCATAAATATCCCGGGGGTGAGGAGCGTCAGCGACGAGGGGGCAGCGCCCCCTGCAACCGTTTGAACTCTCTCAACGTCAGGTCGATAGGTGGCAGGTCGAGCCACTGGGGCCGACGGAGCATGGGGCGCTGACATTTTCGGCAAGTCTGGGCCCCCTGCCACCCAACCACTCGCACCCCGCTCAACTCAGGAGCGCGGCGGCACCAGCTTGCCCGGGTTCATCAGGTTCTGCGGGTCGAGCGCCTGCTTGATCTGCCCCATCACGTCCCAGCCGTCGCCGTGTTCGCGCGCCATGTAGGGCATCTTGCCCAGGCCCACGCCGTGCTCGCCGGTGCATGTGCCGCCCAGGTCCAGCGCGCGTTCGGCCATGCGGTGCGACAGGCCCTGCGCGATCTTCATCTCCTCGGCATTCTCCGGGTCGACCAGCAGCACCGCGTGGAAGTTGCCGTCGCCGACATGGCCCAGGATGGGCCCTGGGATGCCGCTGCGGGCGATGTCGGCGGTGGTGGCCTCCACCGCCTCGGCCAGGCGCGAGATCGGCACGCAGATGTCGGTCACCACGCCGCGCGTGCCTGGCCGCCAGGCCAGCATGGCGTAATAGGCGTTGTGCCGCATGGTCCAGAGCGCCTTGCGATCCTCGGGCCGGGTGGCCCAGTCATAGCCGATGGCGCCGTGATCGGCGATGATCTCGCCGAAGGCCTCGGCCTGCTCCGCCACGCCGGCCTCGGATCCGTGGAACTCCACCAGCAGGTAGGGTCGGGGGGCGAGCGACATGCCGGCATAGGCGTTGACCGCCTCCACCGTGGCCGCGTCGAGGAACTCGATCCGGGCCATGGGCAGGCCCATCTGGATCGTGTCGATCACCGCCGCCACCGCCTGTTCGATCCGGTCGAAGCCGCAGACCGCGGCCGAGACCGCCTCGGGCTGGCCGTGCAGGCGCAGCGTCAGCTCGGTCACCAGCCCCAGCGTGCCCTCGGAGCCCACCATCAGCCCGGTCAGGTCGTAGCCGGCGGCGGACTTGCGCGCCCGCGTGCCGGTGCGGATCACCCGGCCGTCGGCCAGCACCACCTCCAGCCCCAGCACGTTGTCGCGCATGGTGCCGTAGCGCACCGCGGTGGTGCCCGAAGCCCGCGTCATCGCCATGCCGCCGAGCGAGGCATTGGCGCCGGGATCGACCGGGAAGAAGAGGCCGGTGGCGCGCAGCTCGGTGTTCAGCTCCTCGCGGGTGATGCCGGGCTGCACCGCGCAATCCATGTCCGCGTGCCGCACCTCCAGCACGCGGTTCATGTCGCGGAAATCCACCACCACGCCGCCCTGCACCGCCAGGCCGTGGCCCTCCAGCGAGGTGCCGGCGCCCCAGCCTATGACCGGGCAGCCCTGTTCGGCGCAGATCCTCACCAGGGCCTGCACCTCCTCGGTGGAGCGCGGATAGGCCACCGCGTCGGGCGGCGTGAGGGGGAAATGGGTCTCCGAGCGGCCGTGCAGGTCCAGGTCGGACCCGGCGCGGACCAGGCGATCGCCAAGCAGGGAGGAAAGGGCCGCGAGGGCGTCGGGGATGCTCATGTCAGGGCTCGCAAATGGCGTGGTCCGTGGACCCTACAGAAGCCGTCCGGAAAGCACAAAACCACGGTTGCAGGGTGGGGAAGGGACGGGCCGGGCAGCGACGAGCCGGGCAGGCACAGGCTGGCGGATACGGGGCGGGAGGGCGCCCGTCGGCCGCCAGGCCTCAGCCGGTGCAATTGTAGGCGAAGACCGGCTCGTCCCGGCCCGGCGGCTGGAATTCCAGGTGGTCCAGCCGCGCGCCGTAGCTGACGAGGTCAACGGCAAAGCTACGGTCGCCGGGCGACTCGATCTGGACCTTCTGGCCCTCGATGCGGTAGCCGGCCTCGAAGGCGCCGGCGCCGCCCTGGGCCATCAGCACGATGCCGTAATCGAAGGTGATCGGGTCGATGCAATGGCCCGGCGGGGTGCCCGGCGTCAGGCGAAGCGGTTCCGGCCGCATGGTCCAGCGCCCGACGAGGAAGCTCGGCGCGGCCTCCTTGACCGAGTCGTAGCCGAGGATGTCGCGATACTCGTCCACATAGGCCGAAAAGCCGCGGCTCTCGCGCAACTGCGTGAGGTAAAGTTCGGTATCTTCGCCGCGCAGGTTCTCGAAATAGGTCTCGGCCCGCCCGTCGAGCACGTAAAGTACCGCAAGGTAAAGCGGAATCGCGATCAGGGCCCCCCCGATCGACAGCAGTTCCATCCGGTTCGGCCGGAAGCGTCGCCACTGTCTCGTATTCGCCATGCCGTGTCTCGTCCTCTGCTGGTCCGGCCCGCATCCGGAGCCGCGACGCGATGCCCTTTGCATTATCCGGCGCAACGTCGTAGCTGAGGGGCTCATCACTCACGAGGCACTGGCCGGCCGCGGGCACTCTATAGTCCTTGCGCTCCGCCTCTACAATTGCTGCACGCAGAACATGACAGACACGAGCACCCCCGAGTCCACCGAGCCCCCCGACGATAATCGCAACGCGAGCATCATCCAGCTGTCCCTCATCGCGGTGGCGATCGGCATCGTGACCGGGATCGGGGCCGTGCTGCTGCGTTACCTGATCGCGTTGCTGCACAACTTCTTCTTCCTCGGGATCCTGTCCTTCGAATACGACGCCAACCTGCCGACGCCCCCGTCGCCCTACGGGCCGCTGGTGATCCTCGCCCCGGTGGTCGGCGGCGTGATCGTGCTGTGGCTGGTGCGCCGATATGCCCCGGAGGCCAAGGGCCACGGCGTGCCCGAGGTGATGGACGCGATCTATTACCGCGGCGGCGTCATCCGCCCGGCCGTGGTGCTGGTCAAGTCGCTGGCCTCGGCGCTGTCCATCGGCTCGGGCGCCTCGGTGGGGCGCGAGGGGCCGATCATCCAGATCGGGTCGGGGATCGGCTCGGTCCTGGGACGGCTGTTCAACCTGCGCTCGTGGCAGGTCATCACCCTGGTCGCGGCCGGGGCGGGGGCGGGGATCGCCGCCACCTTCAACACGCCGCTGGGCGCGGTGCTCTTCGCGGTGGAGCTGATGCTGCCCGAGTTCAGCGCCCGCACGCTTCTGCCCGTGGTGCTGGCCACCGGCACCGCCACCTATGTCGGCCGGCTGGCGTTCGGCATGGCGCCTGCGTTCCTGGTGGCGGCGCACAAGCGGCCCGACGTCTTCGTGCCGCTGTCGGTGGACATGCTGCCGCTCTACGTGATCTTCGGGCTGGTGGCCGGGGTCGCGGCCTGGATGTTCGTCAAGGTCCTCTACCGCACCGAGGATTTCTTCGACGACTGGAAGGCCAACCCTTACCTCAAGAACATCGCCGGGATGCTGAGCCTGGGCATCCTGATGTACGTGCTGCTGCAGACCACCGGCCAATACCACACCGAGAGCGTGGGCTACGCCACCATCGAGTCGATCCTGACCGGGCAGCTGGCCGCGCCGGCCTTCCTGATGATGCTGTTCTTCCTCAAGATGTTCGCCACCTCGGTCTCGCTGGGGGCCGGGGCGTCGGGCGGCGTCTTCTCGCCCTCGCTGTTCCTGGGGGCGACGCTGGGCGGGGCCTTCGGCGGGGTGCTGAACCTGATGTTCCCGCATCTGGGCTTTCACCCGGTGACCTTCGCGCTGATCGGGATGGCGGGGATCGTGGGCGCCTCCACCGGGGCGGCGCTGACCTCGATCATGATGCTGTTCGAGATGACCGGCGACTATTCCATCACCGTGGCCGCGATCATCGCCGTGGTCTGCGCCGTGGGGGTCCGCCGCCGGCTCAGCGACGACGACATCTACACCACCAAGCTCAGCCGCCGGGGGCACCATATCCCGCAGGAAAGCCGGTCGCATTCCTTCTCGATCCGACGAATACGCGACCTCATGGCGCCCGCCGTCTCGGTCTTCGAGAAATCGGACCTGGGCTCCAGCGGGGTGGTGGATACCGAGCTCGGGGAAGAGCGGGTCTATGCGGTGGTGATCAAGGGCCGGCGGCTGGTCGGGATCGTCCGGGTCCACCCGGAGGATCCGACCCGGCGGCACGGCCCGATCATCGCCCCGGTCGGCTACGTGCAGGAATCGAGCTTTCTGCGGGCAGCGCTGACCAACATGGCCGATCGCGGCCACGCGGCGCTGCTGGTGCTGCCCTCCGGCGCGATGCCCCGGCCGGAAAACGTGGTCGGCGTCCTGACCCGCGAGGCGATCGCCGACTCGGTGCTGCGGGACTATCGAAGCTGAGGGCGGCGCCTCCCGCCGCCCGATCGCGGCGGAAAGCGGGTGGACAAGCCGCATCGCTATGATTCTACTCGGCTTCGTCCGCGCCAGAGCGGAGGGAGCCGGGAGACCACAAGCGCCATGATCCATCGCAGAGCCGCCAGCCTCACATCCATGCGCCGTCCGGCGGCCGGGCGGTCAACGCGATGAAGACGCTGCTCTCGCATCTGACGGAGGAGCAGCGCAGGGCGCTTGGCCAGGGCTGGCACCGGCTGGTGGACCGGGCGCCGGCGCGGGTCGGGTTCTGGTTGCTCGCGCTGCTGATCGGCACCGGCGCGGGCTTTGCCGCGATGGCCTTCCGAAAGGGCATCGACTGGCTGCAATCCATCCTCTACCGCACCGACGACGTCGCCCACCTGCACAGTCACGCGGTCACCCTGCCGTGGTACTGGGTGCTGCTGCTCCCGGCGGCCGGCGGGCTGATCGTGGGGCTGATCCTCGACCGGTTCACGCGGGAAGGGCGGGTGCGCTCGGTCGCCGACGTCATCGAGGGCGCCGCCTTGCGCGATGCGCGGGTGGAAGGACGGGCCGGGATCGCGTCCTTCATCGCCTCCTGGATCACGCTCAGTTCCGGGGGCTCCTCCGGGCGGGAGGGGCCGGTGGTGCATATGGCGGCGCTGATCTCGAGCTGGGTGTCGGACCGGATCGGCGCCACCGGCATCACCGCGCGCGAGCTGATGGGCTGTGCCGTGGCCGCCGCCGTCTCGGCCAGTTTCAACGCGCCCATCGCCGGGGCGCTCTTCGCACTGGAGCTGGTGCTGCGGCATTTCGCGATGCACGCCCTGGCGCCGATCACCATCGCCGCCGTCGCCGGCACCGTCATCAACCGGCTGGAATTCGGCGGCCTGACGGAATTCAACCTCGGGACCGACAGCGCGCTGGAATTCTACGTCGAACTGCCCGCCTTCCTGATCCTGGGCATCGTCTGCGGGATCGTGGCGGTGGTGCTGATGCGCTCGATCTTCCTGGCCGAGGATGTCGGCCGGACCCTCTGGTCGCGTCTGCGCCTGCCGCGCTGGAGCCAGCCTGCCGTGGCGGGACTGCTGCTCGGGGTCATCGCGCTCAAGTTCCCGCATATCATCGGCGTGGGCTACGAGACGACCTCGGCCGCGCTGACGGGCCAGCTGCTGCTCGCGCAGGCCATCCTCTTCGCCATCGTCAAGACGGCCGCCACGGCGATCACCGTGGGCGGTCGCATGGGGGGCGGCGTGTTCTCGCCTTCGCTGATGCTGGGCGCGCTGACCGGGCTGGCCTTCGGAGAGATCGCCACCGGCGTCTTCCCCGAGGTTTCCGGCTCGCAGACGCTCTATGCGCTGGCAGGAATGGGGGCGGTGGCGGCGGCGGTGCTGGGGGCGCCGATCTCGACCACGCTCATCGTGTTCGAGTTGACGGGGGACTGGCAGACGGGGCTGGCGGTGATGGTGTCGGTCTCGCTCTCCACCGCGATCGCGTCGCGGCTGGTCCACCGCTCGTTCTTCCTGACCCAGCTGGAGCGGCGGGGCATGCACCTGGCGGCCGGGCCCCAGGCCTACCTGCTGGCGACGTTCCGCGTGGGCGGCGTGATGCGCGAGCTTTCGGATGAAAGGGTCGATCTGAATTCCTGCCGGAAATTAATTGCTGACAGCATATATATCGATGCGAAAGCAACGCTCGAAGATGCCTTTCCCATTTTCGAGAAGTCGGGTGTCGTCTTCATTCCGGTGGTAACCTTCCCGCAGGATGGAACGGAGCCGGAATTGCAGGGCGCGCTTTTCTATCTGGATGCGCTCAAGAGCTACAACCGGGCGCTCGCCGCCACCGTCCGGGAAGAGCATAGCTGACGCTCCGCGGCTTTCTCCGGGTGCCAAGGTTCTGGAATTATCACGAAAATGTGCGATCTGCATTCGGGCAGGGATCGTTTCCGCGCAGCGAGAGTTTCGCCACGTGTCACCGATGAATTTTCAGCTATTCCGCATTGTCTTGGGCAGTTTCGCCAAATGGTTGCAAATTGCAACAACGTGACGGATTGGCTGGATTATTGCGATATGATAATCTATTTGGAATTTCGTGGGTGGAGAGTGCCGATTGTATTTTTTCGATGCCAGGGCCGTTCGGTCCAAGCCAACTCTCACAAGGAACGGATTTGAGATGAACGATACAGAACTCCAGAACATGTCCCTCAAGGACCTCAAGAAGCTGCGCCAGAAGGTGGATACCCTGATCGCGAGCTACGAGGACCGCAAGAAGCAGGAAGCTCTGGTCGAACTGGAGGCGAAAGCCAAGGAAATGGGATTTACCCTGTCCGAGCTGACGAGCGGCAAGGGCAAGGCCAAGGGCCGCTCTCTGTCCGCGCCGAAATACCGTGACCCGGACAATGGCGATCGCACCTGGACGGGCCGTGGCCGGCAACCGGAATGGTTCAAGCAGGCGCTGGCCGACGGTCGCGACCCCGAGGAAATGCTCATCCGCTGACCGGCCCGTCGGGCGGTGCAATTCGCGGCAGGCGGGCCCTGGCCCGTCCGCCGGAGATTGCGTGATCAGATCTGCTCGACCGTCACGCCGTCGTCGGAATGAAAGGCGATATGGCCCGCGATACGGGCCACCTCTTTCTTCGGATCCTCGTAGGACCAGGCGGCATTCTCCATCCGGCGGCTCTGGGCGACGATCGAGAAATAGGCGGCGTCGCCTTTCCACGGGCAATGGGTCCTGTGATCCGACGGATCGAGAAAGGCCATCGCGATATCCTCGCGCGGGAAGTAGATGACCGGGGGATAGCCCTCTTCCGACAATTCCAGCGCGCGGCTCGTTTCCCCCAGCACCGCACCACCGGCGCGGACGGTCCATTTTCCGTCGGCCTCGCGGATCGTGATCGTCTTTGCCATCGCCGGCTCCTTTCGTTTCGGTCCTGTCGAGATACGGGTGCTCCGCGGATCTGGCGGGGGGATGTGACACTGGCGTGTCAGACGGCCCTTTCGCTGTCCAGGATCGGAGCGCAGGCCTCATCCAACCACAAAGCGGTCTGCTTGCCCAGTCGCGGCCGCACCAGCCGCAGCACCTCGGCATGGTACCGGTCCAGCCACTCGATCTCTTCGCGTGACATCAGGCCGGGCAGGATCAGCCGGCGGTCGATGGGCACCCAGGTGAGCGTGGCGAAATCCAGCATCTCCTTCACCGTGGCCCCCGGCAGCTCAGGCGCCTCGCGCACCACCAGCAGGTTCTCGATGCGGATGCCGTAGGCGCCTTCGCGGTAGAAGCCGGGCTCGTTGGACAGGATCATCCCCGGCCGCAGCGGCACGTCCGAGGTCCGCGACAGCCGCGCCGGCCCCTCGTGGACCGAGAGATAGACGCCCACTCCGTGGCCCGTCCCGTGGCCGTAATCGAGCCCCGCGCGCCAGAGCGGCAGGCGGGCCACCGATTCCAGTTCGCGGCCGGCCAGCCCCCGCGGCCAGCGCAGGCGCGACACCGCGATCATGCCCTGCAGCACGCGGGTGAAGTTGACGCGCGGCTCCTCCTCCACCTCGCCAAGCGCGACGGTGCGGGTAATATCGGTTGTGCCGTCCTCGTACTGGCCGCCGGAATCCACCAGCAGCAGTTCGCCCTCCTGCAGGGCGCGGTTGGTGCCTTCGGTGACACGGTAATGGACGATGGCGCCGTGCGGGCCGGCACCGCAGATCGTGTCGAAGCTGATGTCCCTCAGCGCGTTGGTCGCCCGGCGGAAGCCCTCCAGCGCGGTGACCACGTCGATCTCGGTCAGGCTGGCGGGCTCCTGCGCGTCCAGCCAGGCCAGGAACTCGCACATCGCGGCCGCGTCGCGCAGATGCGCCTCGCTCGTGGCGGCGATCTCGGCCTCGGTCTTGCAGGCCTTGGGCATCAGGCAGGGATCGTCGCCATGGCTGATCTCGGCCGCCTGCAGCAGGTCGGCCACCGCCTGGGGCGCGGATTTCGGATCGATCCGCACCCGGCCGGTGAGACCCGCCAGCGCCGCGGCGAAGCCGGCGATGGGATGGGTGGTGACCGCCTCGTCCAGCGCCACGTCCTGCAGCCGCTCGGGATCGATGAAGAGGTCCACGCGCCCGTCGGACTGCAGCACGGCAAAGCCCTGCGCCACCGGGTTGCGCGGTATGTCGGTGCCGCGGATGTTGAGCAGCCAGCAGATGGAATCCGGCAGGCTCAGCACCACCGCATCCTCGCCCGACTCGCGCAGATCCTCGGCGCAGAGCGCGCGTTTCTCGGCGGCGGTGAGCCCCGCGATCTCGGCCGGGAAGGGCGTCACCGGGTTGCGCGGCGGCGCCGGCCGGTCGGGCCAGATGCGATCGACTAGGTTCTCGTCCAGCGGCTTGAGCGAAATCCTCTGCCGCTCCAGCGCCGCGGTCAGCCGCGCGACCTCGTCCACCGTGTGCAGCCAGGGGTCGAGGCCCAGCACCGCGCCCTCGTTCATGTGCTCGCCCAGCCAGGCGGCGAGCGTCACTTCGGGCCAGTCCACGGGGGTGAAGACATCGGCCACCTGGGACTTGACCTGCACCCGGTAGCGGCTGTCGACGAAGACGCCGGCCCGGTCCATCAGCGCCGCGCAGAACCCCGCGGAGCCGGTAAAGCCGGTGAGCCAGGCCAGCCGGGCGTCGCATTCGGCCACGTACTCGCCCTGATGCGCGTCGGCCCGGGGCACGAGGTAGCCGTCCAGCCCTTCGCGGCGCATCTCCGCCCGCAGCGCCTCCAGCCGGTCGGGGCCCTTGCCCGGATCGGCGGTTTCCTCGAAGCTCTGGAACATGGCGCGCCTCCTGCGGTCGGATTTGGCGGGGAGGGAACAGCGAACGCCGGCAGGTTGCAAGCCGAAACGCCGGCGCGGGAAGGACGGGCATGACGCGATACTGGGTCGGCGTGGCTTGCCGCGACCACGTGAAACAGGCTGAGGCGGGTGGCTTTATCCAGCTGGGCCACGGGCGCGAGGAGCCGCTGCGCCGGCCCTCTCCCGGCGACGGGCTGGTCTGCTACGCGACCCGCAGCAAGGAGGAGGGCGGCCACCCGGTCAGCGCCTTCGTGGCGATCGGCCGGGTGGGCGAGGGCGAGGTCCGGCAGGCGGATGGGCAGGACGCGCAGCCCTTCCGCCGCGACATGACCTATGCCGAGAATGTGCGCGAGGCTCCGGTCCGGCTGCTGCTGCACGACCTCGGCTTCGTGCCCGAGGGCCGGTCCTGGGGGCTGGTCTTTCGCCGCAGCCTGTTCGAGATCGCGCGCGGGGATTTCCTGGTCATCGCCCGCGCCATGGAGGCGGCCGATGACTGGTAGCGCTCAGCTCGCCTTCTTGATCCCCATCATGCGGGCCCGCGCCCGCGGATCGCTGTCGAAAAGCGCGGCCAGCTGTTCGGTCATCGCGCCGGCCAGCTGTTCGACATCGGTGATGGTCACCGCGCGGTCGTAGTAGCGCGTCACGTCGTGGCCGATGCCGATGGCCAGAAGCTCCACCATCTTCTTGCGCTCCACCATGGCGATCACGTCGCGCAGGTGTTTCTCCAGGTAATTGGCCGGGTTCACTGACAGGGTGGAATCGTCCACCGGCGCACCGTCGGAGATCACCATGAGGATCTTGCGCGCCTCGGGCCGGCCCTGCATCCGGCGGTGCGCCCATTCCAGCGCCTCGCCGTCGATGTTTTCTTTCAGCAGACCTTCCTTCATCATCAGGCCAAGGTTTGCCCGCGCCCGCCGCCATGGCGAATCCGCGCCCTTGTAGATGATGTGGCGCAGGTCGTTCAGGCGCCCCGGCTGCTGCGGGCGGCCCTCGTTGAGCCAGGCCTCGCGCGATTGTCCGCCCTTCCAGGCGCGGGTGGTGAAGCCCAGGATCTCGACCTTGACCGAGCAGCGCTCCAGCGTCCGCGCCAGCACGTCTGCGCAGATCGCCGCGATGGAGATCGGGCGGCCGCGCATGGAGCCGGAATTGTCCAGCAGGAGCGTCACCACGGTGTCGCGGAATTCCATGTCCTTCTCGACCTTGAACGACAGCGGTGTCGTCGGGTTCGCCACCACCCGGGCCAGGCGGCCGGCATCGAGGATGCCTTCCTCGCGGTCGAATTCCCAGGACCGGTTCTGCTGCGCCTGAAGGCGGCGCTGCAGCTTGTTTGCCAGCCGGGAGACGGCGCCCTTCAGCGGTTCGAGCTGCTGGTCGAGATAGGCGCGCAGCCGCTCCAGCTCGACCGGGTCGGCAAGCTCTTCAGCGCGGATCTCCTCGTCGAACTTCGATTCGAAGACCAGGTAGTTCGGGTCGGCGTCCGAGACGGGCTGCGGCGTGGGCGGCTCCAGCGGGGCCTCGCCCTCGGGCATCTCGGTCTCTTCGCCCATCTCCTGGTCGGCCATCTCGTCCATGGAGACCTGGGCCTGCGACTCGTCCTGCGTCTCTTCCTGGCTCTGCTCGGGGGACGCCTCGGCCTCGTCTTCCTGTTCCTCCTGGCCGGAGGAATCGGGATCCTCGTCCTGGTCCTCGGATTGCTCGGCCTGGTCCTCGCTCTCGTCCTCGACATCGTCGGGGTCGTCGCCCAGCTGGTCGCCGTAGCCGAGATCCGAGATCACGCGGCGGGTGAACTTGGCAAACTCCGTCTGGTCGGCCAGCCGCTCCTGCAGGGTGGACAGGGATTCGCCCGCCTGCTGCTCGATATGGCTGCGCCAGAGGTTCATCACGTTCTCGGCGCCCTTGGGCAGGTCGCGCCCGGTGGCGAGATGACGCACCAGGTAGCCCGCGGCCTGGGGCAGGGGCGCCTCCGACGCCTCGCGGATCTGGGCATAGCCGCGGCGGTCCGCGTCCGAGCCGATCTTGGCGTCGATGTTCTTGGCCGTGCCGGGCATGTCGCGGGCGCCCATCGCCTCGCAGCGCGCGACCTCCATCGCCTCGTAGATCTCCCGCGCCATGTCGCCCTGCGGCCGGTAGCGCGCGTTGACGCCCTCGTCGTGGTAGCGGCGGTGCATGGCCAGCGCGTCGGCGGTGCCCCTCGCGACCAGCACCTCCTCTTTCGTCATGCGGCGCGAAATCTGCGGCAGGCGCATGGAATCGCCGGTCAGCCCCGAAGGGTCGACGGTGTAGGAGACGGTCAGATCCGGGTCGTGGGCCATGACCTTGGTGGCCTCGGCCAGGGCCTTCTTGAACGGATCCGCGGGGTTGTCGCTGGGCTTGTTCATGCGCCGCAATGTAGCGCCTCACAGGGCGGACACAATGGGGGAGTCGCCGCAGATCCTTGCGGTCTTTACCTCCCGCGTTCCCCCCAGGGGACGGGCCTACCGCGGCAGGGCCCACGCTTAGCGCAGGCGCCCACGCGTAGCGCAGGCGGATCGAGGACGTATGACGGGTCGGGCGCAGTCCGAGCGGCTGCGCAACCTTCGCCCGAGGTTACACGAGCTCTTCGGGCACCCCGGGATAGGAGGTGCCGAAACGCTCCGCCACTTCGCGGTCATAGGGCAGCAGGAAGCCCTTGCGCTCCGCCGGCTCGAGCGAGGCGTTCTCCAGCGCCAGCTCGCGCCAGGCGCTGACGGCGCGGGTCGGATCGAAGAACCGCTCTTCCGCGTCGTCGGGCAGCCAGTGCCGCATCACCCGTTCCCGCAGGCGCGCCACGTCCTCGTGCCGGGTGAGCTTCACCCCGGCCTCGGTGTCCCAGCCCAGGCTTCGGCCGTTGAGGTTCGCCGACGACACGATCGCCTCGCGTTCGTCGAAGATGGTGACCTTGGAGTGGATGTAGACCAGCGGCGCGCCGTAAAGCAGGTTCCGGCCGTTCTCGTCAGGCGCCTCGTTGGCGCGCGGCTGGGCGGCGGCCCCGACGAACAGCCGGCCGCCGAAGGCCTCCTGTATCATCTGGAGCGACTCCGCCTGCAGCGCCTCGCCATACTTCGCGTCCAGCCCGTCGGAATTCTCGAACGCCACCTCTTCGGGCGCGGCCGGAACGATCATGATCATCTCGAGGTCGGGATTGTTGCGCCCGATGCGGGCCAGCCGGCGGGCGAAGCGGCGGTCGCGGAAGAACTGCGTCTCCACGAAGATGAAGCGCTCGGCCCGTTCGGCCATCTCGATATGCGCATCACGGATCTCGCGCAGGACCGGGACGGGGCCGAAATAGGGCAGGGTCAGCTTGCGCCGGGACGAGAGTGTCCGGATCAGCGTCTTGGCCGGCGTCGGCTTGGCCTCTCCGGCGCAGACCTGGCGGAACTCCTCCAGGTGCTGCTGGGCCTCCTTGGCCACCTCGCCGGACAAGAGAAGCTGCACGTCGTGCCAGGTGTCCTCGCCGGGGCGGTGATGTTCCGGCGTGTCGTAGCGCCGTTCGTTGAGGTCCAGCCCCCCGATATAGAGCGTCTCGCGGTCGAAGACGGCAAGCTTCTGGTGATGGGTGGCGGGGTAGAGGATGGGCAGGCGGGTCAGCCGGTAACAGACCTTGCCGTTCTCGTCGCGATAGAGCACGTCGCGCAGGCCGGGCAGCTCTTCCAGCGCCTCGCTGCAGTCGTGACCGTCCAGCCCGTTCAGCCATTCGCAGGCCTCGCCCAGCTTCTTGCCGATCTGCGGCAGGAAGGTGGCGCGGGGCAGCAGACCGGTGCGGGCCGGGTGCATGGCGATATCGACATCCAGCAGCTCCGGCCGGCCCGCCGCCTCGCCGGCGGCCCGGAACTGGCGCATCGTGTGCCAGCTGCGCTGGTGCAGCTCGGGGCAGGCGACCGGGTCGAAATCGGTCACGAACATGTGGATCTCGACCCCGCGGGCGAGCGTGTTCCAGACCAGGTCGAACCAAGTCTCCCCGATGGCGCGCCCCTCGTCAGAGCGCAGCTTGGTGTCGAGGTCGAATATGCGGAAGCCGGCCCAGATCTCCTTGCGCGCGTTCAGGAACGCCCGCTCGAGGACCGGGTAGGCCTCGGCGGCGGTCAACAGGAACTGGGGAGTTTCGAGCGGCTGGCTGGGCGCCTCGAACGGCATTGTCTGGCTTTCGGTTTGTGTCACGGCTGCCTAACGTCCCTTGGCCTGATCCTGTTCCGCTTTCCCCGACGCTACAGCAAAACCGACACAAGCTTGAGTCCCAGTCCCGCCATGATGACCAGGATAAGCCGGTCGAAGGCCCGTTCGGATAAAAATTTCGCCACCCATGTGCCGACCGGCATCGCGGCGAGCAGCGGCAGCAGCGCGGCAAAGCCGAGCCCCAGCCGCGGCCATGTCATCTCGCCCCACCAGATCAGCAGCGGGATCTGCAAAAGGCCGAGCGACACGAAATACATCGAGATGGTGCAGATGAAGGTTCGCCGCCCGAGCCCGAGCGCGTTGAGAAAGGTCAGCGACAGCGGCGCCGAAAGGCCGGTGCTGCCCTGCAGGACACCGCCGCCGAACCCCACCGGAAAGCCCAGCCAGCGCGCCGCCCCGAGCCCCAGGCGCCATGTCGGCCGCAGCAGGCGGAAACAGACATAGGTCAGGATCAGCCCGCCCAGCATCGCCGACAGCAGTTCCTGGTCGGCCGAGACCAGCAGGAAGGTGCCGGGAATCATCCCGGCCACCGCCCCGGCACAGATCGGCAGCCAGTTCCGCACCGGCAGGCGGTCGCGACGGTAGCGCCAGCTTTGCCAAAGATTCGGCACGAGGTTCGGCACGGCAAAGACCGTCACCGCGAAGCCCATGTCGAAATAGAGCGCCATGAGCGGGATCGCGATGACCGGCGCGCCGAAGCCGGTCGCGCCCTTCAGCACGCCGCCAAGCGCGAAGGCCATGGCGATGACGGCCAGGTGTTCGGGGGTCATGCGCCCGGTCCGTCCACGCTCACTGAAGATCCCCGAAGGCGCGGGTCAGCCGCTCGCAGGCTTCCTCCACCCGGGGGCGCGGCGTGGCGAAGTTGAACCGCATGAAGCTCTCGCCGCCGGTGCCGAAGGCGGGGCCGTGGTTCGGGGCCACGCCGGCCTCGGTCTGGATGCGGCGCTTGAGCTCGTCCGGGTCCATGCCGGTGCCGGCGAAATCCACCCAGGCGAGGTAGGTGCCCTCGAGCGGCATGGACTGCACGCCGGGGATCGCGTTGAGCGCCTCGTCGAGGATCCGCCGGTTGCCGTCGAGATACCCCATCAGCGCGTCCACCCATTCCGCGCCCTCGGGCGAATAGGCGGCGGTGGCCGAATGCAGCCCGAAGGCATTGGGCGAGAGGCCCATCGCCATCATGCGCCTGGAGAAGGCACGGCGCAGCGTCTCGTCCGGGATGATCACGTTGCCAAGGTGTGAGCCCGCCATGTTGAAGGTCTTGGTGGTCGCGGCCATCATGATCAACCGGTCCTCGATCCCCTCGATCAGCGCCATGGGCGTGTGCGTGTGGCCGGGCATGACCAGGTCGTTGTGGATCTCGTCCGAGACGAGGATCAGGTCGTGGCGTTTGACGAACTCCGCCAGTTGCTCCAGCTCGGCCCGGCTCCAGACCCGGCCGCCGGGATTGTGCGGCGAGCACAGCACCAGCATCTTCTCCGAGCCGTCGAGCTGCGCGTCCCAGGCGTCAAAATCCATCTCGTAGCGGCCATCGTTGAGCGCCAGCGGGCATTGCACGATCCGCCGGTCCGCGGCCTCGAGGATGCGGTGGAAGGCGTGGTAGACCGGGGTCATCAGGATCACGCCGTCGCCCGGTTTGGTGAAGGTGTCGACGCACATGGCTGTGCCGTTGACCAGCCCGTGGGTGGTGAAGAGCCAGTCGGTATCGATCTCCCAGCCGTGGCGGTTGGCATGCCACCAGCGGATCGCCTCCAGGTAGGCCGCGTCGTCGCCGAAATAGCCGAAGATCCCCTGGTCCACGTAGTCGCGCAGGGCGCGGGTCACGCAATCGGGCGGGCGGAAATCCATGTCGGCCACCCACATGGGGATGCCGTTCTCGGCCGAGACCCCGTAGATCGCCTCCATCTTGTCCCATTTCGCCGAATGGGTGCCGCGCCGGTCGATGATCTCGTCGAAATTCATGTAGTGCCGTCCTTGGTCCGGGAAGGGGCGGCGCGCGGAGGCGGCCCCGGAATTGCCCGGACGCTACCGGATCAGGCGCCGAGCGCAAGGGCAGGGGGCGCGGTGCCGGCACAGCCGGTCGAAAGCCGGGGGAAAGCCGCGTCAAAGCGGTGCCGGGGGCGTTGCGCGCGCCGGGGGCTTGCCCTAGATGAAGGGCATGAAACGGCCCATTCTCATCCACCCCGATCCGCGCCTCAAGAAGGTCTGCGCGCCGGTCTCCGACCTGTCGGACGATTTGCGCCGGCTGGCCGACGACATGTTGGAGACCATGTACGACGCGCCGGGCATCGGCCTGGCCGCGCCCCAGGTCGGCGTGCTCGACCGGCTGATCGTGCTGGATTGCGAGAAGGACGAGACGAAGCCGCCCCAGCCCATGGTGATGTTCAACCCCGAGGTCCTGTCCTCGTCGGAGGATCTGAACACCTACGAGGAAGGCTGCCTGTCGATCCCCGAGCAATATGCCGAGGTCACCCGCCCGGCCGCGGTGCGCGTGGGCTGGCTCGACCGGGACGGCAACCCGCAGGAACGCGACTTCGACGGGCTCTGGGCGACCTGCGTGCAGCACGAGATCGACCACCTGAACGGCAAGCTGTTCCTCGATTACCTGAAGCCCATGAAGCGCCAGATGATCACCCGCCGGATGCAGAAGCTCAAGCGCGAGCGGGCCCGGGCATGAGGCCGAACGCATGAGCGTCCTGCCCATCCTGCGCTGGCCCGACGAGCGGCTCGCCACCTCCTGCGACCCGGTGGGAGAGGACGACCTGCGGGGCCTTGTCCGCGACATGTTCGACACGCTCTATGCCGCGAATGGCCGGGGTCTGGCCGCGCCGCAGGTGGGCGTGATGCGCAGGCTTTTCGTGATGGATTGCGGCTGGAAGGACGGGGAGGCCACGCCCGAAGTCTTCGCCGACCCGGTGATCACCGTGCGCGAGAAAAAGCTTTCGGTGATGGACGAGGGCTGCCTCTCGATCCCCGGCCTGTCGGTCCCGGTGGAGCGCCCGGTGGCGGTGACGCTCGCCTGGCGCGACGAGATGGGCGACATGCACATGCGCGACTTCGACGGGTTCGAGGCGCGTTGCATCCAGCACGAGATCGACCACCTCGACGGGATCGTGACGCTGGACCGGGTGGACGCGGAGATGCGGGCCGAGCTGCTGGCGGAATACGCACGCGCATGAGCGTCCGGAGCTGCCTCCCCTGGCCCGACCGGCGGCTGCGGATGCCGGCGGCGGACGTGGAGGCGGTGACCGACGAGATCCGCGCGACCTGGGCCGACATGATCGACACGATGGAGGCGATGCCGGGCGTGGGCCTCGCCGCGCCGCAGATCGGCGTCGGGCTGCGGCTGGCCGTGGTCGATGCCTCCTCCGAGCGGGGGCAGGCGATCCGCATGGCGAACCCGGAGATCCTTCACGCCTCGGTCGAGCTGCGCGAGCACGAGGAGGCGAGCCCGAACCTGCCTGGCGTTTCCGCGAAAATCCGGCGGCCGCGGGCGGTCACGGTGCGGTTTCTCAACGAGGCCGGCGAGGTGGAGGAACGCGACCTGGTCGGGCTCTGGGCCACCAGCGTGCAGCACCAGGTGGACCATCTGGCCGGGCGGATGTATTTCGACCGCCTGAGCAAGACGAAACGCGACATGCTGATCCGCAAGGCCCGCAAGCTGGCCCTGTAGGGCGGCGAGGAGGGGCTGATGCGCATCATCTTCATGGGAACGCCGGATTTCTCGGTCCCGGTGCTCGACGCGCTGGTCGAGGCCGGGCACGAGCTGGCCTGCGTCTATTCCCAGCCCCCGCGTCCCGCCGGCCGGGGCAAGCGCGACCGCCCCTCGCCGGTCCAGGCCCGGGCCGAGGCGCTGGGGCTGGAGGTGCGCCACCCGCTGTCGCTGAAAGGGGCGGAGGCGCAGGCCGAGTTCGCGGCGCTGGACGCGGATGTCGCCGTGGTGGTGGCCTACGGGCTGATCCTGCCGCAGGCGGTGCTGGACGCGCCGGCGCGCGGCTGTCTCAACATCCACGCCTCGCTCCTGCCGCGCTGGCGGGGGGCGGCGCCGATCCAGCGGGCGATCATGGCGGGCGATGACCGCACCGGGGTTTGCATCATGCAGATGGAAGCGGGGCTCGATACCGGGCCGGTGCTGCTGCGCCGCGAGATCCCCATCGGCTCGGAGGAGACGGCGGGCGAATTGCACGACCGGCTCTCCATGCTCGGGGCCGAGAGCATCGTCGAGGCGCTTGCACGGCTGGACGAGCTGACGCCCGAGCCGCAGCCCGAGGATGGCGTGACCTATGCCGCCAAGATCGACAAGGCCGAGGCGGCCCTGGACTGGTCGCAGCCCGCGGAGGCGGTGAGCCGCCAGATCCGCGCGCTGTCGCCCTTCCCGGGCGCCTGGACGGAGGTGGCGGGCCAGCGGGTGAAGCTGCTGGGCGCGCGGGTCGAGGAAGGCGAGGGCCGACCGGGCGCGGTGCTGGACGAGGCGCTGTTGGTGGCCTGCGGGACAGGCGCCCTCCGCATCACCCGGGCGCAGCGGGCCGGCAAGGGGCAGCAGGCGGCGGAGGAGTTCCTGCGCGGCTTTCCCGTGGCGCGGGGCGACGTCCTGGGGGCGTGATCCAAAGGGGCGCTTCCGCGCGCTCTCATTGTCCATATCGGCGAGGCGACGCGCTGTCCCGGGCCGGGCGGCGGCTGCGAGGGGCGGGATCTTTGCCGGGGAGGCCGCTGAGGGGCAGGTCTGCCCTCAGCAGGCCATCTCGATGGTCATGCGAGTCGCCCCCGCCTCAAGGACGCGTTCCGCGCCGCCTGCGGCGGTGGCCTTCGGCCCTCCTTGACCCGGTCCCGACTCGCGGGCGCGGGATCAGGCGGAGGCGCCTTTCTTGAACGGGGCCATCCCGGCGCGGGCCAGTTCGTCCGCGCGCTCGTTCTCGGGGTGGCCGGCATGGCCCTTGACCCATTCCCAGGTAACCTGGTGGCGCTGGGCGGCGGCGTCGAGGCGCTGCCAGAGCTCGGCGTTCTTCACCGGTTTCTTCGCCGCCGTCTTCCAGCCGTTGCGTTTCCAGCCGTGGATCCAGCCGGTGACGCCGTTCTTCACGTATTGGCTGTCGGTGACGATGGTGATCTCGGTGGCGCGGCCCAGCGTTTCCAGCGCCGAGATCGCGGCCATCAGCTCCATCCGGTTGTTGGTAGTCCCGGGCTCGCCGCCGGAGAGCTCGCGCTCTTTCACGACCTTGTCGCCCTCGCGCGCCTGCAGCAGCGCGCCCCAGCCGCCGGGGCCGGGATTGCCGGAACAGGCGCCGTCGGTGAATGCGTAGAAACGGGTCATGGCGGCGGCTTACTCAGGCGGGGGAGGCGGCGCAAGGGAAAGCGTCGGGAGAGGGTCAGGCCGGTTCGCGCAGGACCCGCGGCACCTTGAACTCCACGTCCTCGGTCGCCGTCTCCACCTCCTCGATGGTGACGTCGTAGCGGTCGCGGAAGGCGGCGATCACCTCGTCGACGAGGATCTCGGGCGCCGAGGCCCCTGCGGTGATGCCGACGCTGCGCACGCCCTCCAGCGCGCGCCAGTCGATGTCGGCGGCGCGCTGCACCAGCTGGGCATAGGCGCAGCCATTGCGCGAGGCGACCTCGACCAGACGGCGGGAATTCGACGAGTTGGGCGCGCCCACCACCAGCAGCGCATCGGCGCGGGGCGCGATCGCCTTGACCGCGGCCTGCCGGTTGGTGGTGGCGTAGCAGATGTCTTCCTTGTGGGGGCCCACGATGGCGGGGAACCGCGCCCGGAGCGCCGCCACGATGCCCGAGGTGTCGTCGACCGAGAGGGTGGTCTGGGTGACATAGGCCAGCCGCTCGGGGTCGCGCACCTCGACCGTGGCGACGTCGGCCTCCGTCTCGACCAGCAGGACCTCGCCCGGGGGCAGCTGGCCCATCGTGCCCTCGGTCTCCGGGTGGCCGGCATGGCCGATCATGATCATCTGCAGGCCCTTCGCGTGGTGACGCTCCGCCTCGACGTGGACCTTGGAGACCAGCGGGCAGGTGGCGTCCACATAGACCATCTCGCGCGCGCGGGCGCTTTCGGGCACGGATTTCGGCACGCCGTGGGCGGAGAAGATCACCGGGCGGTCGTCGGGCGCCTCTTCCAGCTCTTCCACGAAGACGGCGCCCTTGGCGCGCAGGTCGTCCACCACGTAGCGGTTATGGACGATCTCGTGGCGCACATAGACCGGGGCGCCCCATTTGCGCAGGGCCATCTCGACGATCTTGATCGCCCGGTCCACCCCGGCGCAGAAGCCGCGCGGCGCGGCCAGCAGCACGGTGAGCGGCGGGCCCCGGCGCGGGCCGGCCGGGTCGGTCGCGGTCTGTTCGGTCATGCAATATCCTTTCCACCCCAGACCTAGGAGACGTCGGGCCGTGGATCCAGTGGTCATTCCCGGGACCGGAGGAGGGCGCGCGGCCACGCGGGCCTCCGCCGGGTCCGGGGGGCAGGGCGGCGCAAATTCCCCAACGCACGCCGCCCGGCCGGGAGGGGGTCAGCCCCCCGCGTAGGTGCTTTCGCGTTCCACCGACTGGTCGCGGTCGCGCGGCGGGCGCCCGATCACTTCCTTCAGCTCGTCCAGTTCGATGAAATTGTCGGCCTGGCGGCGCAGTTCGTCGGCGATCATGGGCGGCTGGCTGCGGATCGTGGAAACCACCGAAACCCTTACCCCCTGGCGTTGCAGGCTCTCGACCAGCGGACGGAAATCGCCGTCGCCGGAAAACAGCACGATGTGATCGACCCGCGGGGCGAGCTCCATGGCATCGACGGTCAATTCGATATCCATGTTGCCCTTGACCTTCCGCCGGCCCTGGCTGTCGGTGTATTCCTTGGCCGGCTTGGTGACCATGGAAAAGCCGTTGTAGTTGAGCCAGTCGACCAGCGGCCGGATCGGGGAATATTCCTCGTTGTCCAGCAGGGCCGTGTAGTAGAAAGCCCGCAGCAGCTTGCCGCGCCGCATGAATTCCTGTCGCAGGAGCTTGTAGTCGATGTCGAACCCGAGCGCCTTGGCCGCGGCGTACAGGTTCGAGCCATCGATGAACAGCGCCAGCCGTTCGTCCTTGTAAAACATCAAATGTCCTTCCGAATATCCGTTCTGCCCGGCGTCCGTGAGTGAGTGTAATGGTGGAGCAAAACGTGTCGGTTAAATTAATCGATTTTGCCGGTCATACAAGTTGACAGACTAACCTATCGGGAGACGGAAATAAACGTGACGGTTCACAATGTTCTCATCGCCTTGGGCTCCAATCTGGCCGCCGGGGCGGACAGGCCGGCGGAAACGCTCCAGAAGGCTGTCGAAGCGATTCGCGACGCCGGTGTGACAAATCTCCGGAGCAGCAGGTTTTTTCGCACCCCGGCCCATCCGCCGGGGGCGGGTCCGGACTTCGTGAATGCCTGTGTTTCGGGGGGCTGGGAGGGAACGCCAGACGCGCTCCTGGCGGCGTTGCACGGGGTGGAGGCGACGTTCGGCCGCACCCGGACGCGGCGGTGGGGGGAGCGGACGCTCGACCTCGATCTGCTGGCCTGCGACGACATGGTTTTGCCGGACGCGCGGGAGTTGCGTCGCTGGATCGATCTGTCCCCGGAGCGCCAGGCCCGGGAAGCGCCGGAGCGGCTGATCCTGCCGCATCCGCGGATGCAGGACCGGGCCTTCGTGCTGGTGCCGCTGGCCGAGATCGCGGCGGAGTGGCGTCACCCGCTCCTGGGGCGCAGCGTGGCGGAGATGCTGGAGCACGTGGACCCGGACCAGCGAAAGGCCGCGCGGCCCCTTTGAAACAAGGCGCATCTTCGTGAATTGCGACTTGTAAAGGCCGGTGTTAGAGATTAGGTAAGTCACTTCCGAAGATCTGTGAACGGAGAGATCAGCATGGCCCGTGTGACGGTCGAAGATTGCGTCGACAAGGTTCCGAACCGTTTCGAGCTGGTGATGCTCGCCGCCCATCGGGCGCGTGAAATCTCCTCCGGTGCGCCGCTCACCGTGGATCGCGACAACGACAAGAACCCGGTCGTGTCCCTGCGCGAGATCGCCGAGGAAACGCAATCCGCCGACGAGCTGCGCGAACGCCTGATCGAGTCGAACCAGACCCAGATCGAGGTGGACGAGCCCGAGGACGACGCCATGGCCCTGCTGATGGGCGCCGAGGCCGACAAGCCGGCCGAGGACGACATGAGCGAAGAAAAGCTGCTGCGTCAGCTGATGGAAGCTCAGGGGCAGGGCTGAGCCCGCTTCGAAGGACGACGGGCGGAAGCGGATGTTGGCGGCAGACGACCTGATCGCACTGGTCCGCAACTACAATCCCAAGACCGACGAGGCGATGATCCGCGCGGCCTATGATTACGGCCGCGCGATGCACGAGGGGCAGTACCGGCATTCCGGCGACCCCTATTTCAGCCACCCGGTCGCGGTGGCGGCGATCCTGACCGAGCAGCGGCTCGACGATGCCACCATCGTCACCTCGCTGCTGCACGACACGATCGAGGACACCAAGTCCACCTATACCGAGATCGACCAGCGCTTCGGCTCGGAAGTGGCGATGCTGGTGGACGGGGTGACCAAGCTCACCAACCTCCAGCTCTCCAGCTCCGAGACCAAGCAGGCGGAGAATTTCCGCAAGCTTTTCATGGCCATGTCCAAGGATCTTCGCGTGATCCTGGTCAAGCTGGCCGACCGTCTGCACAACATGCGGACGATCAAGTCGATGCGCCCCGAGAAGCAGGTGCAGAAGGCGCGCGAGACGATGGACATCTATGCGCCGCTCGCCGGCCGCATGGGCATGCAGTGGATGCGCGAGGAGCTGGAGGACCTGGCCTTCAAGGTCCTCAACCCCGAGGGCCGCGCCTCCATCATCCGGCGCTTCATCACGCTCCAGCGCGAGACCGGGGACGTGATCCACCGCATCACCGGCGACATGCGCTCGGAGCTCGACAAGGCGGGGATCGAGGCCGAGGTTTTCGGCCGCGCCAAGAAGCCCTATTCGATCTGGCGCAAGATGCAGGAAAAGGAGATGGGGTTCTCCCGCCTTTCCGACATCTACGGCTTTCGCGTGATCACCCGGACGGAGCGGGACTGCTACCTCGCGCTCGGCGCCATCCACCAGCGGTGGCGGGCGGTGCCGGGGCGGTTCAAGGATTACATCTCGCAGCCCAAGACCAACGGTTACCGCTCGATCCACACCACGGTGTCGGGGCGCGACGGCAAGCGGGTGGAGGTGCAGATCCGCACCCGCCAGATGCACGACGTGGCCGAGACCGGGGTAGCGGCGCACTGGTCCTACCGGGACGGCGTGCGCTCGGAGAACCCCTTTGCCGTGGATCCCGCGCGCTGGATTTCCCAGCTGACCGAGCAATTCGTGGGCGAGGACGATCACGAGGATTTCCTCGAGGCGGTCAAGCTCGAGATGTATTCCGACCAGGTCTTCTGCTTCACGCCCAAGGGCGACGTGGTGAAGCTGCCGCGCGGGGCGACGCCGCTGGATTTCGCCTATGCGATCCACACGCGCATCGGCTCGGCCTGCGTGGGGGCCAAGGTCGACGGCATCCGCGTGCCGCTCTGGACCCGGCTCAAGAACGGCCAGTCGGTGGACATCATCACCGCCGAGGGGCAGGCGCCGCAGGCCACCTGGCTCGACATCGCGCGGACGGGCAAGGCCAAGTCGGCAATCCGCCGCGCCCTGCGCGAGGCCGACCGCGCGCGCTTCGTCAAGCTGGGGCGCGAACTGGCGCGGTCCGCGTTCGAGCATGTGGGGAAAAAGGCCACGGACAAGGCGCTCGATGCCGCCGCCCGCACCCTGCGGCTGGAATCGGGCGCGCAGGTCCTGGCCCGGCTGGGCAGTGCGGAGCTGACCACCCGCGAGGTGGTGCAGGCGGTCTATCCCGAGCTGGCGCAGCGCGAGGATGGCGACGAGATCGACCGCCACCGCGCGGTCATCGGTCTGTCGCCGGGCCAGAGCTTCGAGCGCGCGCCCTGCTGCGAGCCGCTGCCCGGAGAGCGCATCGTCGGCATCACCTTCCGGGGCAAGGGCGTGGTGGTCCATGCCATCGACTGCCCCTGTCTCGCCGATTACGAGGACCAGCCGCAGCGCTGGCTCGACCTGCATTGGCATGGCGGAACGCATCCGCCGGTCTATGATGTGACCCTGGACCTGACCATCGGCAACGACGCCGGGGTACTGGGACGGATTTGCACATTGATCGGCGAGCAAAAGGCCAATATCTCCGATCTCGAATTCATGGATCGCAAGCCGGACTACTTCCGCCTGCTCATCCATGCCGAACTGCGTGACGCGGAACAGCTGCACTCGCTGATCTCCGCACTCGAGGCGGAGAGCGATGTCGCTGCCGTCGGCCGGTTCCGCGACCCTCAGCGGACCAGCGCGGAGTCCGGGTAACCCGCAGGGGAAAGGACGGACCTTTGGTCTTCAAACGCCGCGACAGACGCCCCTGGTGGAGGATCGTCGTCGACGTCGTCTATCCCAAGGGCGGCTGGAAGCGCGCGTTCTACTACGTCCAGCACAGGCTTCACCGGCTGCCCGGGTCGCCCGAGCGCATCGGCCGCGGCATCTGGGCCGGGGTCTTTACCACCTTCACGCCGTTCTACGGGCTGCATTTCGTCATCGCGGCGCTGCTGGCCAAGATCTTTCGCGGCAACATCTTCGCCGCGCTGCTGGCCACCTTCTTCGGCAACCCGCTGACCTACGTCCCGATCGGGGTGGTGTCGCTGAAGACCGGGCAATGGATCCTCGGCATCCGCCACCACCCGGCCGAGGAGGGGCCGGAGACGACGCTGGGCCACCGCTTCGTCGAGGCCGGGGGCGACCTGTGGAACAACTTCTACGCCCTGTTCACCGGCCAGCCGGCGGATTGGCACGGGCTGATCGGCTTCTACGACCAGGTCTTCTTTCCCTACATGATCGGGGGCATCCTGCCCGGCATCGTGGCGGCGAGCGTCTGCTACTACCTGTCGGTCCCGCTGATCCGCGCCTATCAGAACCGCCGCCAGGGCGCGATCCAGAAGGGCATCGGCCGGCTGAAGAAGACGCCGCCCCGCAAGGGCCGCCCGCGGGGCAGCGGCGCCGATTGACCTTTGCCGCCGCGCGGTGGAAATTGCGCGCAAAACGGAGGCGGGCATGACAACCGGGCAGACCCTGCGGCTGGGCGTGAACATCGACCACGTGGCGACGGTGCGCAATGCGCGCGGCGGCGCCAGCCCCGATCCGCTGCGCGCCGCGAAGCTGGCCGAGGCGGCGGGGGCCGACGGCATCACCGCCCACCTGCGCGAGGATCGTCGCCACATCTCCGACGCGGATATCGAGGGGCTGGCCGCCGCGCTGACCGTCCCGCTGAACTTCGAGATGGCCGCGACGGACGAGATGCAGGCGATCGCCCTGCGCCATCGGCCCCACGCCGTCTGCCTGGTCCCGGAAAAGCGCGAGGAACGCACCACCGAGGGCGGGCTTGACGTGCTGCGCGAAGAGGCGCGGCTGGGCCGGTTCATCGCGCCCCTGCGCGAGGCGGGCTGCCGGGTGTCGATCTTCATCGCCGCCGACCGGCCGCAGATCGAGGCGGCGCAGCGGATCGGTGCCCAGGTGATCGAGCTGCATACCGGCGCCTATTGCGACGCCCATGCCGAGGGGCGCCTCGCCGAGCGCGACGCCGAGCTGGCGGGTCTGCGCGACATGGCCGCCTTCGGCCACGGGCTGGGGCTGGAGATCCATGCCGGCCACGGCCTGACCTACGACACGGTCGGCCCGATCGCCGCGCTGCCCGAGATCCGCGAGCTCAATATCGGCCATTTCCTGATCGGCGAGGCGATCTTCCGCGGACTCGACCCGGCCATCCGCGAGATGCGCCGCCTGATGGACGCGGCCCGCGGGGCGGTCTGAACGCCGGCCTGCGCGCTTCAGGAGCCGCTGAAATAGGTGCGGTCGCCGCGGCTCTCGGTCGCCTCGGCCAGCCGGTCGAGCGCCAGCCGGTAGGCGGCTTCGCGCACCGGCATGTCGTCCTCATCCGCCCGGTCGTAGACCCGGCCGCAGGCCTCGAGCATCCGGGACTCGAGCCGCGACTGCACGTCTTCCTCCGGCCAGTAATCGCCGCTGCGGGACTGCACCCATTCGAAATAGCTCACCGTCACGCCGCCGGCATTGACCAGGATGTCGGGCAGGATGGTCACCTCGCGCTCGGCCAGCGCCGCATCCGCCTCGGGCGTCACCGGGCCGTTGGCCAGCTCCAGCACCAGCGGCGCCCGGACATCGCCCGCATTCTCCGCGTCCACCGCGTCCTGCATCGCCGCGAGGGCCAGGACATCGACGTCGAGCCCGATCAGCGCGTCGCGGTCCAGCGTCTCGTAATCCTCCTGCTCGCGCACGGAAGAGCCGCAATAGATCAGGCCCTTCAGCTCCTTCTCTTCCTGCTTGTGCGCCCAGACCGCCCGCGGATCGAGTCCGTCCTTCGCATGAAGCGCCCCCTGGCTGTCCGACACCGCGACCACCCGGTAGCCGGCCTCGTGGGCGAGACAGGCGAAATGCGCCCCCGCACTGCCGAAGCCCTGGACGGCGATGGTGGTCTCTTCGGGTTTCAGATCCTTCCGGCGGGCCCATTCCTGAAGGGCGATGAGCGCGCCGCGCCCGGTCGCCGCCGGCCGCCCGCGCGATCCGCCCAGGGCCTGGGGCTTGCCGGTCATGGCGGCGGGCTGGTGGGCGCGGGTGATGTCGGAATATTCGTCCGCCATCCAGCCCATGATGCGGGCATCGGTGTTCACGTCCGGCGCCGGAATGTCCCGGTCGGGCCCGATCACGTCGGCCACCGCCTTGACGTAGCTCCGGGCGAGCCTTTCGACCTCCAATGGCGACAATTGCTTGGGATCGACGCAGACGCCGCCCTTGCCGCCGCCGAAAGGCAGGTCGAGCAGGGCGCATTTGACCGTCATCCAGAAGGCCAGCCGCGTGACCTCGTCGGCATCGGTCCCGGGGTGGAAGCGGATGCCGCCCTTGGCCGGGCCCAGCGTGGTGTCGTACTGGACGCGCCAGCCCTTCCAGACCGACAGGGAGCCGTCGTCGCGGCGCACCGGCACCGCCACTTCAAGCCGGCGATGGGGATGGGACAGGCGCGCGGCAAGGTCGGTCGCGCCGGTCTCGTCGAGGATGCGGCGGACGAGGTCGGGCAGTTCGCTGGCGGGCTGGTCGGTATCGGGCATCGGTCCTCCTGCAATCGGTCAGGAGGCTGAGCTAGGGCCGACGGCCCGCGGGGCCAGCCGGCTCGCAGCGCCGTGAAGAGGCGGCGCCGCCTCAGTCGCCCTCGAAGGCGCAGAGCGCGTGGACATCCATGCCCATCTCCTCCAGCCGCTTGCGGCCGCCGATATCGGGCAGGTCGATGATGAAGGCGCAGCCCGCGATCTCGCCACCCAGCCGCTCGATCAGCTTGATCCCCGCCGCCGCGGTGCCGCCGGTCGCCAGCAGGTCGTCCACCAGCAGGATGCGCTCGCCGGCCGTGATGGCGTCGTCGTGGATCTCCACCACCGCCTCGCCGTATTCGAGCGTGTATTCCTCCGAGATCACGGCGCCGGGCAGCTTGCCCTTCTTGCGGATCGGAACGAAGCCGGTGCCCAGCTGGTGCGCGATCGCCCCGCCCAGGATGAAGCCCCGCGCCTCCAGCCCCACCACCTTGTCGATCCGGGTCCCGGCATAGGGGTGCAGCATCTGGTCCACCGCCATCCGGAACCCCCGCGGATCGGCGAAAAGCGTGGTCACGTCGCGGAACATGATCCCCTCATGGGGAAAATCGACGATGGTACGGATATAGTCGCGGACGGTTTTCATGAGGATTCCCTAGGATCGAAGGCTTGAAGTGGTGGCTGGATCGAACGTCGGTTAACCACCCTGTCGTCGCCGGTCCGTCAAGCTATTTCTCCGGAACGCCGGAAAGGGGGTGGTCCTGAATGGCGGAGTGAAGCCCTTCCAGGAGGCGGGCGAGTGTCGGGTCTCGACCCTGGCCTTCAAGCTCTTCTATCCGCAGGGCGATCTGCTCCGAGACCTCGAGCCAGTTGGACGCACCGAGGCGGACCCGCCCCATGACATCTTCGAGTTCGCTTCGGTTCTCGACCAGGAAGTCTTTGACGAGACGATTGTCGGCGGCGCCAATGATCGTTTCGGGAGATTGCTTTGCAAGGTCTCGAGCCGCGAAGCCGAAGTACTTCGCGAGCGCATTTTCGGCGTCCTTTGGAAAGACATAGTGAAGTAGCAGATGTTCGCGACGCCCCGTCATGCGCTCTTCATGGATAAAGAGGGCGAGATACTTTCCGAGTTGGTCGAGCGATGTGATCGCGCCGAATTTCAGTTCAAGGCTGACAATCGCGCTGTCGGACACAAAGAAGCCGTCCGGCGTCGTGATATTCGCAACCTTCGGCCAGCGATACCGAGCGCGTATCTCCCGGCCGAATGTCTCGAACGCTCCGCCCGGGTCTGTCCCTGTGAGCTTGCCCAGCAGATGTCCGATCTCGGTTGGCGGCATGATCGCGAATGTGAGGTCGAAGATGTGATTGAAGAGCTCTTCCTGACGTTTTGCATAGCCCCAGTATTCCTCGCCAAAGCGGATGCGACGATAGAGCGGGCCGCTCGTGTTGGTCATCTCCCGGGGAATGCTGACACGGTCTCCATCGCTCTCCCAGTATCGTCGCGGAATGGACTTGAGGCCGAGATATTGCGGCGACCAGTAGAGCTGTTCGAGGGCGTCCCAATAGAATTTTGTCCACCCTCCCATCACAGCACCCGCCCCGCCACGGCATCGAGCCGGGCCACCAGCGCCGGATCCCGGCGGTCGGGGGCGGTGAGGATGGCAGTGTCGAGCGCGCGGTCGCAGCCATGGGGGCAGGGCGCGCGGTCGGGGCCCAGCAGGGCGGGCAGACGGCGGACCATGTCGCGGGCGCGGTCGGCATTGCCGGTCAGCACGCGGATGATCTCGGTCACGTCCACCTCGCCGTGGTGGGGGTGCCAGCTGTCGTAATCGGTCACCATGGCGACCGAGGCATAGCAGAGCTCCGCCTCGCGGGCGAGCTTGGCCTCGGGCATGTTGGTCATGCCGATCACGTCGGCGCCCCAGCTCTCGCGGTACATCCGCGATTCGGCGAGGGTGGAGAATTGCGGCCCCTCCATCGCCAGGTAGGTGCCGCCGCGATGCACCCGCACCTGCGCCGCCTCCGCCGCGGTGGCGCAGGCCGTGCCGAGCCGCGGACAGGTCGGGCTGGCCACCGAGACATGGGCCACGCAGCCGGCGCCGAAGAAGCTGCTGTCGCGGGCCACGGTCCGGTCGATGAACTGGTCCACCACCACGAAATCGCCCGGCGCCATCTCCTCGCGGAACGAACCCACGGCGGAGACCGAGATCACGTCCGTCGCGCCCAGGCGCTTCAGCGCGTCGATATTGGCGCGGTACGGCACCGAGGAGGGCGAATGCACGTGGCCCCGGCCGTGGCGCGGCAGGAAAGCCATTGCCACCCCGTCCAGCCGCCCGGTCAGCACCGCGTCCGACGGCGCGCCCCAGGGCGTCTCCACCTCGCGCCATGCGGCGTCTTCCAGCCCCTCGATCTCGTACAGGCCGGATCCGCCAATGACGGCGATCATGGTCTCTGGCATCTGCGGTCTCCCTGTCCTTGCCTTCGCCGCGCGATGGTGCGTCCTGTGGGCGCGGGCTGCAAGCCGGGTCGGCGACGGGGACGGCAGCGCGGCGGTTTCGGCACCCGGAAGCGGCCCTACAGCGCGGATTTCATTTGCCACTCCGGCCCGCCCGGCGTAGGGCGTTGAACATGAGATTGCTGTTTCTGGGCGACGTTATGGGCCGGGCCGGCCGGCGCACGGTGGCTGACCGGCTGCCGGGCCTGCGCGAGGATTGGAAGCTCGACTTCGTTGTGGTCAACGGGGAGAATTCCTCCAACGGGATGGGCCTCTCGGGCGAACATGCCAAGCTTCTGCTCGAGGCCGGGGCCGATTGCGTGACGCTGGGCGATCACGCCTTCGACCAGAAGGACATGCTGCAATATATCGAGGGCGAGCCGCGCATCATCCGCCCGCTCAACTTTGCCAAGGGCGCGCCGGGGCGCGGGCACCGGGTCTTCGAGGACCGGCGCGGGCGCAAGGTGCTGGTGCTGCAAGTGCT
The DNA here is from genome assembly GCA_005473895.2 of Carideicomes alvinocaridis. Taxonomy (GTDB): domain Bacteria; phylum Pseudomonadota; class Alphaproteobacteria; order Rhodobacterales; family Rhodobacteraceae; genus Carideicomes; species Carideicomes alvinocaridis. The sequence goes on along the minus strand of SRJI02000006.1, from coordinate 22,957 downwards.
GGGCCAGGTCTTCATGAAGCGGGCCTTCGACGATCCCTTCTCGGCGGTGGAGCAGGTGCTCAAAGCCTATCCGCGGGGCGGGCAGGTGCAGGCGGTGCTGCTCGACGTGCATTGCGAGGCCACCAGCGAGAAGATGGCGATGGGCCATTTCTGCGACGGCCGCGCGAGCCTGGTGGTGGGCACCCATACCCACGTGCCCACGGCGGATGCGCAGATCCTGCCGGGCGGCACCGGCTACCTGACCGATGCCGGCATGTGCGGCGATTACCTGAGCGTCATCGGCATGGAACGCGAAGAGCCGATGCGCCGCTTTATCACCGGTATGGCGAAGGGCCGCTTCACCCCAGCCCTGGGCGAGGCGACGCTGTCGGGCGTGCTGGTGGAGACCGACGACCGCACGGGCGCCGCCACGCGGATCGAGATGGTGCGCCTCGGGGGGCGGCTGAGCGAGGCCGGTTTGTGAGCGCCGGCGCCGTCGGCGGACCCGTCCCCGGGGCAGGGCGCGTCCGGCTGATCCTGCTACTCGTGGTCATCGGAGCGGGCTGGGGCCTGACCGAGCCGCTGAGCAAGATCGCCGTGGACGGGGGCTACCAGCCGCTGGGCCTGATCTTCTGGCAGCTTGTCATCGCCAGCGTGGCGCTCGGGCTGGTCTGCCTGCTGCGCGGCCGGCTGCCCCGGATCACGCCGCGGCGGCTGGGGCTCTGGGCGGTGATCGCGCTGGTGGGGACGATCCTGCCCAACGGCGTCTCCTACCGGGCGCTGGCGCATCTTCCCTCGGGGGTGATGTCGATCCTGATCTCCATGGTGCCGATGTTCGCCTTCCCGATCGCGCTGGCGCTGGGCAACGACCGGTTCAGCCTGACCCGGATCGCGGGGCTCTGCCTTGGCCTCGGCGGCGTGGTGCTGATCGTGGGGCCGGAGGCCAGCCTGCCGGAGCCGGCCATGGCCGCCTTCATCCCGCTGGCGCTGCTCGCCCCCTTCTTCTACGCGGTCGAGGGCAACCTCGTCTCGCGCTGGGGCACCTCCGGGATGGACCCGGTGCAGACGCTCTTCGGCGCCTCGGTCCTGGGCATGGTGCTGGTGCTGCCGGCGACGCTGGCCTCGGGGCAATGGATCGACCCGCGCCCGCCCTGGGGCGCGGCGGATGTGGCGCTGATCGCCTCGTCGCTGATCCACGCGGTGATCTATTGCGGCTATGTCTGGATGGTGGGCCGCGCCGGGTCCGTCTTTGCCGCACAGGTTGCCTACCTGGTGACCAGTTTCGGCATGATCTGGGCGATGCTGATCCTGGGCGAGGCCTATTCGGGTTATGTCTGGACGGCGCTTGCCCTGATGCTCTCGGGTCTGGCACTGGTACAGCCGCGGCCCGCCCTGCCGCCGGTGCCGCGCCCGGTGGCCGGCGCGCCCTGCGACGAGACGCGAGCCACCTGACCGAGCGACCCGAGACCACCGGCCCCAGACCACCGGCCCCCGACCACCGGCCCCAGACCACCGACCCGAGACCACCGGCCCCATACAAACGACCAGACAGAGACGACCGGACCCCGCATGATCGACCTGGCCCTTTCCCCGCACGCGCAGGCCTTCCTGACCCTCGCCACCGTCGCGGTGATGTTCGTCTTCTTCGTGCGCGAGACCTATCCCGCCGAGGTGGTGGCGATCGGCGGCGCCTCGGTCCTGCTGCTGCTGGGGGTGCTGCCCTACGATGCCGCGCTGTCGGTACTGGCCAACCCCGCGCCCTGGACCATCGCGGCGATGTTCATCGTCATGGGCGCGCTGGTGCGGACGGGTGCGCTCGACGCCTTCACCTCGGTGGCCGACCGCAACGCGCGCAGCCATCCCAAGCGGGCCATCGTGCTGCTGCTGGGCTTCGTCGTGCTGGCCTCGGCCGTGGTGTCCAACACGCCGGTGGTGGTGGTGATGATCCCGGTCTTCGTGCAGCTTGCCCGGACCATGGGAACTGCGGCCTCCAAGCTGCTGATTCCGCTCAGCTATGCGGCGATCCTTGGTGGCACGCTGACGCTGATCGGGACCTCCACCAACCTGCTGGTCGACGGCGTCGCGCGCGCCAACGGGATGGAGCCCTTCACCATCTTCGAAGTCACGCCGCTGGGCCTGATCGTCGTCGCCTGGGGCATGATCTACCTGCGCTTCTTCGGCCGCTTCCTGCTGCCCGAGCGTGACAGCATGGCGGCGATGCTGAGCGACCGCAGCCGGATGAAGTTCTTCACCGAGGCCGTCATCCCGCCCGACTCCAACCTGATCGGCCGCGAGGTTACCGGCGTGCAGCTGTTCAAGCGCGAAGGCGTCCGCCTGATCGACGTGGTGCGCGGGGACGAGTCCCTGCGCCGCAACCTCGAGGGGGTTGAGCTGCAGGTCGGCGACCGGGTGGTGCTGCGCACGCAGATGACCGAACTCCTGAGCCTGCAGCGCAACAAGTCGCTCAAGCGGGTCGACCAGGTCTCGGCGGTGGAGACCTCGACCGTGGAGGTGCTGATCACGCCCGAGGCGAAGATGGTCGGCCGCCGCCTGGGCGCGCTGCGGCTGCGGCGGCGCTACGGGGTCTATCCGCTGGCGGTCCACCGGCGGAACCAGAATATCGGCCGCCAGCTCGACGACCTCGTGGTGCGGGTGGGCGACACGCTGCTGCTGGAGGGTGCGCCCGAGGACATCCAGAGGCTCGCCGCCGATATGGGGCTGGTCGACGTGACGCGCCCCTCGGCCCGCGCCTTTCGCCGGGGCCATGCACCGATCGCGCTGCTCGCGCTCGTGGCCATCGTCGGGCTCGCCGCCTTGGGGGTGGCACCGATCCTGATGCTCAGCATCCTGGCCGTGGCGCTGGTGCTGCTGACCCGCTGCATCGATGCGGAGGAGGCCTTTTCCTTCGTCGACGGGCGGCTGCTGGCGCTGATCTTCTCCATGCTGGCCATCGGCGCCGCGCTGGAGGAATCCGGCGCCGTGCGCATGATCGTCGAAGCGGTGGCGCCGTTGCTGAGGATGCTGCCGCCGGTCTTCATTGTCTGGGCGATCTACCTGCTGACCTCGCTGCTGACCGAGCTGGTGTCGAACAACGCCGTGGCCGTGGTGGTCACGCCCATCGCCATCGGGCTGGGCCAGGCGCTCGGCATCGATCCGCGGCCGCTGGTCGTGGCGGTGATGGTGGCGGCCTCGGCCAGTTTCGCCACCCCCATCGGGTACCAGACGAACATGATGGTCTTCGGCCCCGGCGGCTACCGGTTCACCGACTTCCTCAAGGTGGGCATTCCGCTGAACATCACCGTGGGGATCCTCGCCTCCATCGCCATTCCCTTCATCTGGCCGCTCTGAGCGTCACAGCGGCCAGATCAGCGGCACCAGCAGCACCGTGACCAGCCCCGCCATCAGGTTCATCGGCACCCCGATGCGCAGGAAATCCGCGAAGCGGTATCCGCCGGCATTATAGACCAGCGTATTGGTCTGGTAGCCGATGGGGGTGGCGAAACTGGCCGAGGCGGCGAACATGACCGCCACCACGAAGGGCCGGGGATCGAGCCCCAGATGCACCGCCAGCCCGGCGGCGAAGGGCGTGACCAGGACCGCCACGGCATTGTTCGTCACCGTCTCCGTCATCACCGAGGTCAGGGCGTAGATCACCGCCAGGATCAGCAGCGGCGGCGCATCGGCCAGGCGCGGGCCCAGCCAGTTGACCACCAAGGCCAGCGCGCCCGAGTGGTCCAGCGCTGTGCCGAGGACCAGCATCGACACGATCAGCAGCAGCAGCCGGCCATCCACCGCCTCCAGCGCCTCGGGGACGTCGATGCAGCCGGTGACCAGCACCAGCGCCACGCCGACCAGGGCCAGCGGCAGGATCGGCGCCAGGTTCAGCGCGGCCAAGCCCACCACCAGCGCCAGCACGCCCACGGCCAGCGGCGCCTTGCCCCGCCGGAAGGCGCGTGCAGGCGAGGGGCTGAGCGCGACCAGCCGCACCTCTTCCACCAGCCGGGCCACGTCGGCGGGCGCGCCGTCCAGCAGCAGGGTGTCGCCGATCTGCAGCGGCGTCTCTTCCAGCCGGTCGCGGATCTGCGCCCCCTGCCGGTGCAGCGCCATGGCATAGACCCCGAAGCGGCGCCGCCAGCGCAGCGCCCAGAGCGGCAGGCCGATCACCCGCGCGCCGGGGCCGACCAGCACCTCGGTCACGTTGGCAGGTCGGGTCTGCGCCGCCTCCAGCCCGGGCAGGGCCAGCCCGCGCGCCAGGCCTTCGCGGAACCCCATGATCTCGGCGTCGCGGGTGCGCACCACGACCACGTCGGCGGCAGCCAGCACCACGTCGCCCATGGCGCGCCGCAGCGAGACGTCGCCGCGCACCACGTCGACCACCGTCCCGCCGCCGCGCCGCAGCTCCTCCACCTCGGTGACGGGGCGGCCGATCAGGGGCGATTCCGGCGGGATGAAGAGCTCGGCCAGCCAGGCGCGCGGCTCGCCCGCGACGGTGGCGATGGCGGGCCCGGTCTCGGGCAGCAGGCGCGGCCCGGCAAGCACAAGGAAGGCGCCGCCCGCCAGCGCCACGAGCACGCCCAGCGGCGCGATCTCGAACAGACCGAAGGGCGCGAGGCCCAGGTCGCGCGCCACCCCGTCCACCAGCAGGTTGGTCGAGGTGCCGATCATCGAACAGGTGCCGCCCAGGATCACCATGTAGCTGAGCGGGATGAGCAGCCGCGACGGCGCCGCGCCGACCTGCTGCGACAGGCCGATCACCACCGGGATCAGCACCATCACCACCGGCGTGTTGTTCATGAAGGCCGAGGCCAGCGCCGCCGCCGCGAAGAAGCTGCCGATCGCCAGGACCGGGCGCGTGGCGGCGGCCCGGGTCAGCAGCGCCACCAGCGCCTCCAGCGCGCCGGTGCGCACCAGCGCGGCGCTGAGGATGAACATGGCGGCGATGGTGACCGGCGCGGGGTTGGCGATGCTGGCCAGCACGTCCTCGGTGTCGACGAGCCCGAGGCCGAGTGCCACCACCGCGCCGCAAAAGGCGGTCAGCTCGGCCGGCTGCCGCTCCAGCAGGAAGACGGCGAAGACGGCGGCGAGCAGCAGGATCGCGGCCCAGGGGGCGATGCTGTCGGGAAGCGCCCAGATCATCGGCGGAGGGTCCGGGCGATGGCGGGCCGGGGACAAGACCGGGCCCGGCGCCGGGAAGGGAAGGGGATCATGGCTCTGGACGGCCCGCGCGGGCCTCCCGGGTCTCCGGGGCGGGCGCGCGGGGTCGCGCGACGATATCCGCCCGCACGAGATTTGCGGCGGCCCCCCGAGTCGCGCAAGCGGAAAGGCGGGCCATCGGCGGAAAGCGGACGGGGCCGGGGGGAGCCCCGCCTAGAAGGACCAGAAGGCGAGGATCGCGGGCACCGAGACGGCGACGATCAGCACCTCCAGCGGCAGGCCCATGCGCCAGTAATCCCCGAAGCGGTAGCCGCCGGGCCCGAGGATCAGCGTGTTGTTCTTGTGCCCGATGGGCGTCAGGAACGCCGCCGAGGCCGCCACCGCCACCGCCATCAGGAACGGGTCGGGCGAGACGTCGAGCGTGCGCGCCATCTGCACCGCGACCGGCGCCGCCACGATGGTGGTCGCCGTGTTGTTCAGCACATCCGACAGGGTCATCGTCACCGTCATCAGCAGCGTCAGCACCACCCAGGCCGGCATGCCGGCGGTCAGCGTGGTGATGCCGTCCGCCAGGAGCTGCGTGCCGCCCGAATCCTCCAGCGCCGTGCCCAGCGGGATCATCGAGCCGAGCAGCACGATCACCGGCCATTCCACGTGGTCGTAGAGCTCGTTGAGGGGCAGGATGCGGAAGATCACGTAGCCCGCCACCACGAAGCCCAGCGCCACCGGCAGGTAGATCAGCCCGAAGGAGGCGGCGGCCACGGCGGCGGCGAACAGGCCGATGGCCAGCCAGGTCTTGGAATTCTCCGTCACCGTCAGGCCGCGATCGGCCAGCGGCAACACGCCCAGCCAGTCGATCACCGCGCTGGTGGATTCCTTGGGCGCCAGCAACAGCAGGATGTCGCCCTCGCGGATCAGCGTCTTGCGCATCTGCTCGCGGATCTGCTGCCCCCGGCGCGAGATGCCCATGAGGATGGTGCGCTGGCGCCAGGCCAGCCCGATCGCCTGGGCCGAGCGGCCGACCATGCGCGAGCCCTCGGGCACCACCACCTCGATCAGCGCGAGCCCCTCGTTCTCCGCGCGCAGCAGCTCTTCGCGCCGGCTTTCGGTGAAGTCGAGGTTGAGCGCTGCGCGGAACTCGTCCAGCGCGTCGGGCGTGCCCTCGAGCACCAGCGCGTCCTGTCCCTCGATCCGGGTGTCCCGGGCGGTGCCGTAGCGGCGCTTGCCCTCGCGGATCAGGCCCAGCAGGGCCACGTCGGTCTTCTCCGCCGTCTCCTCCAGGTCGCGCACCCGCTGGCCGATCAGGTCGCTGTCGGAGGGGACGGTCAGTTCCGCGATGTATTGCTGCACGTCGCTGGCCGAGACGGTCGGATCCTCGCGCTGCGGGATCAGCCGCCAGCCGACCAGCGCCACGAAGATCAGCCCCGCCACCGCCGCGACGCCGCCCACCGGGGCGAAGTCGAACATCTGGAACGGCGCGCCGAGCGCCTCTTCCCGGAAGCTCGCGATGATGATGTTGGGCGGGGTGCCGATCAGCGTTGCCATGCCGCCGAGGATGGTGGCGAAGGAGAGCGGCATCAGGCTCAGCCCCGGGGCGCGGCCGGCCTTCTTGGCGGTCTGGATGTCGACGGGCATCAGCAGGGCCAGCGCCGCCACGTTGTTCATGAAGGCTGAGAGCGTGGCGGCGATCCCGCCCATGATGGCGATATGCGCGCCCAGCTTGCGCGTGCTGTCCACCAGCGTGCGGGTAATCAGGTAGACCGCGCCCGAGCGCACCAGCCCGGCAGAGACGATCAGCACCAGCGCCACGACCATGGTGGCGGGGTGGCCGAAGCCGGAAAACGCCTCGTCCGAGGGGACGAGGCCCAGCACCACTGCGATCAGCAGGGCGCAGAAGGCCACGAGGTCATAGCGGTAGCGCCCCCAGAGGAGGAAGGCGAAGACGAGGCCGAAAAGGCTGAAGAGCAGGATCTGGTCGTAAGTCACCCGGGCAGGTCTATCGCAGCGTCAGGGGGAGGTCATGGGGGAAAACGCGCCTACGCCCGTCCTCCCCGCCTGCGTGGCGCCGGCGCATCGCCCCGGTGCGGGAGGGCGCGGTGCCTTCCAGTCCCCGTGCCGTCGCCGCGCCGCGATGCTCAGGGCCCGGGCCGCGTCGCCTGCGGATATGCCCTGGCCGGCGGGACGAAGGTGCGGCCGCCCCGGACCATCAGGGCGTCGAGGGCCGCCGGCTCCAGCGGCTTGTCCATCAGCGCGGCAAGTCCCGGTTCGTCCGCCAGGCGCTGCATCTCGCCGGGCGAGAGGGTGGAGGACATCGCCACGAGCAGCGCGCCCGCCGCCGCGCGGGGCCGGTCGCGGGACAGCGCCGCTAGGAAGTCGAAACCCGTCATGCCGGGCAGGTGAATGTCGAACAGGATGAGGTCCACGAGGTCATCCGCATCCTCGCGCAGCCAGACCAGCGCATCGATCGCCATGGCAAAGGCCGTGACCCGCCCGAAATGGCCCGATTTCACCAGCAGTCGCCGGTGGCTCATCTGGTCGACGCGGTCATCGTCCAGAACCAGGGCGTGGCCCCGGCGCAGGACGTCGTTCCCCTGGTGGGGCAGGTCGATCATGGCAACACCTCAAGGCTGTGCGTGGTCATTTCATCACAACTCTAGAGTTTGGTGGTTGCAGAAACCTTAACGCGACTGCCTCGCGCGCCGGCATCTTGCAGCGCGGCCCCGGCATGGCCTATAGAGCGCCCTGACATCGGCAAGACCTAACCCGGAGACCACCATGGCCGGCCACTCTAAATGGGCGAACATCCAGCACCGCAAGGGCCGTCAGGACGCCGCGCGCTCCAAGCTCTTCTCGAAGCTGTCGAAGGAGATCACCGTCGCCGCCAAGATGGGCGACCCCGATCCCGAGAAGAACCCGCGCCTGCGGCTCGCCGTGAAGGAGGCCAAGTCGAACTCCGTCCCGAAAGACGTGATCGACCGGGCGATCAAGAAATCCCAGGGCGGCGATTCCGAGGATTACGAGGAAATCCGCTACGAGGGCTACGGCCCGAACGGCGTTGCGATCATCGTCGAGGCGATGACCGACAATCGCAACCGGACCGCGTCGAACGTGCGCTCCACCTTCTCCAAGAACGGCGGCAACCTCGGTGAGACCGGGTCGGTCGCCTTCATGTTCGAGCGCAAGGGCGAGGTGATCTACCCCGCCTCCGTGGGCGATGCCGAGACGGTGCTGATGGCGGCGATCGAGGCCGGCGCCGAGGACGTGGAAAGCTCCGAGGAGGGGCACGTGATCTGGTGCGCCGACACCGACCTGAACGACGTGGCGACCGCGCTTGAGGCCGAGCTTGGCGAGAGCGAATCGACCAAGCTGGTCTGGAAGCCCACCACCACCACCGAGCTTGACCTCGACGCGATGCAGACGCTGATGAAGCTGCTGGACGCGCTGGAGGATGACGACGACGTGCAGCGCGTCACCTCCAATTTCGAAGCCTCCGACGAGGTGATGGCGCAGCTCTGACCGGCTGCGCTTGACCCTGCGCGGGCGGCCCCCGGGGTCGCGGTGCCGTGCCCGTCGAGCGTGCGGGTCGGGAGCGCCCACATCCCTCCCCCAAGGGCCGCAGCGTTCCGGGACCCAGACCCCGCTCCGTGGAACAGGCAAAATGAGCGCCGCATTCCGTGCCGCCAGCCTCGTTACGAGCGTCTAGCTCCTGATCATCGCGATCCCTCCTTTGCCGTGTCAGGGCCGGTCCCCGAGCCGGCCCGCGATGGACAGGCCGCGTTGGGCGTCCGCATGTGTTGCTTGTGCCCGCCCCGTCGCTTCGCCATAGAGATCCGACAGGCGACGGACAGGACGAAGGGCAGGAATGCAGGCGGCCATCGCGGGCTTTTCCTTGGGGTTTTCGCTGATCCTGGCGATCGGGGCACAGAATGCCTTTGTCCTGCGGGCGGGGATCCTGCGGGCGCATGTCTTTGCCATCTGCCTGACCTGCGCCCTGTCCGACGCACTCCTGATCTCGGCAGGGGTGGCGGGCTTCGGCGCGCTGGCCGAGGCGGTGCCGGGGCTGGAATTCGCCATGCGTCTCTTCGGGGCGGCCTTCCTGCTGTGGTACGGCGCCCGGTCGTTCCTGGCCGCCTGGCGCGGCGGCGAGGCGATGCAGGCCAAGGGGCAGGCGGGCTCTCTCGCGGCGATGCTGGGCACCTGCCTCGCGCTGACATGGCTCAACCCGCATGTCTATCTCGACACGGTGGTGCTGCTGGGCGCGGTCTCGGCGCAATGGGACGACCGGGTGAGCTTTGCCCTGGGCGGTATCACGGCGAGCTTCGTCTTCTTCTTCGCCCTGGGCTACGGCGCGCGCCTGCTGGCCCCGGTCTTCGCGCGGCCGGGCGCCTGGCGGGTGTTCGAGGCCGGGGTCGGGGTGGTCATGTGGGCCCTCGCCGCCGGGCTGGCCGCAGGGGCCTGACGCCGGGTTGAGGGGCGACGGCGACTGTTCCTCCATCCGAGCGACGGCGCGCCTGCCGGGGCTGATCTTCGCAGCGACACGGCGCCTCCGAAGCCGGTTGAAGGGCAGGCGACCCCTTCCGGGCTGGCCGCGTGTGCAACGGGAACCAATCGCTGGGCGATGCATCAGCGCGCCCGCCCGGTAACCACCCACAGCCGCCGGAAAATCCCCGAAGAGCCTTGCGGGCGACCGGGTTTCGCGACAAGGAGAGCCAATGTCGAATGCGAACCGCCCGGCGACGGGCATCATCTGGATGGCCGTGACCGGCGTGCTCTTCGTCGCGGTGACCGCCCTGGTCAAGACGCTGGGAACGCGCCTGCCGGCGGTCGAAGCCTCCTTCCTGCGCTACGCGATCGGAACGATCCTCCTGTTGCCCATCGTGCCGAGGCTGCTGCGGCTGCGCCCCTCGCGGCGGCTGGCCGGGCTTTTCCTGATGCGCGGGGCGATCCACGCGGTCGGGGTGGGGCTGTGGTTCTTCGCCATGGCGCGCATCCCGCTCGCCGATGTCACGGCGATGAACTACCTCTCGCCCATCGTCGTCACCGTCGGCGCGGCGCTGTTTCTGGGCGAAAAGCTGGCGATCCGGCGGATGATGGCGATCGTCGTGGCGCTGTTGGGCGCCTTCATCATCCTGCGCCCCGGCTTTCGCGAGATCGGCCCGGGCCACATCGCGATGCTGGCGACGGCCACGGCCTTCGGCGCTTCCTACCTGACCGCCAAGCACCTGACGGACGAAAGCGGGCCGGAGGTGGTGGTGCTGCTGCTCTCGGCGCTGGTCACGCTCTTCCTCGCCCCCGTGGCGGCGGCGAACTGGGTGACGCCCAGCCTGCACGAGCTGGGGCTGCTCCTGCTGGTGGCGCTCTGCGCGACCGCGGCGCATTACGCCATGTCGCTCGCCTTTGCCGCGGCGCCGGTGACCGTGACCCAGCCCGTCACCTTCCTGCAGCTGGTCTGGGCCGTGCTACTGGGCTGGCTGGTCTTCGACGAGGGCGTCGACCCCTTCGTGGTGCTGGGCGGCGCGGTGATCATCGCGGCGGTCAGTTTCATCACCTGGCGGGAATCGGTGCTCAAGCGGCGCGCCTACACGCCGCCGTCGCCGGCCACCAAGACCTGACAAGGCCTCCCGCGCGCAGCGCTGCCACGCCCGCGCGCCCCGGTCGATCCGACGGCCCGGCCGGAGGATTTCCGCCGAACGCATCGGGCCGGTTTGGGCTGCTACCCTGGGTCGTATAGGGTGACGCCATCGGATGGCGCGGCGGCCGGGTCCGAGGACCGGGCCGCGCGATGATCCGAATGTCGTGCGGGACCGCGCCCGGATCTTCCCCCCGGGTCCCCGCCGGCGACCGCGCCGGGGCGTCACGGCAGGCATCCCTCGCTCCGGCGCGGCCATCCCGGTTTCCGCCGCCCCGCCCATCGTGTCGCGGGCAAATGCCGGCTTTATTGATTGACGCGTCAATAAAAAAACTTCTAGCTTGGCCGGGTATCGCCAAGCGGAGTCATCATGCCCAAGGTCGGGATGGAACCCATTCGCCGCGCGGCCCTGGTCAAGGCCACGATCGAGGAGATCGGACAGGCCGGGTCGCTCGACATTACGGTCAGCCAGATCGCGCGCCGCGCCGGCATGTCCTCGGCGCTGGCGCATCATTATTTCGGCGGCAAGGACCAGATCTTCCTCGCCGCCATGCGCCACACGCTGGCGGTCTACGCCGCCCAGGTGCGCGGCGCGCTGATGATGGCCGAGGATCCGCAAGCCCGGCTGGAGGCCATCGTGCGCGCCTCCTTCTCCGGCCAGAACTTCCGCCCCGAGGTGATCGCCGCCTGGCTGAACTTCTACGTGCTGGCGCAGCATTCGCCGAACGCGATGCGCCTGCTGCGGGTCTATCACAAGCGGCTGAAATCGAACCTCTCCCACGCGCTGCGCCCCCTGGTGGGAGAGCGGGCGCCAATGGTGGCGGACCGGATCGCGGCACTGCTCGACGGCGTCTACCTCCACCGTTCGCTGGGCGAGGGTCCGCCGGAAGGCGCCGCCGGGGCGGAGCAGGTGCTGGGCTATGCCCGGCTGGAGATGGAGCGCGGCTGAAAGGCCCGGAAAACGAGCGGACGGACCGGCGCGGCCGGGCAAGACAACACGGATCGACGAGGACGGACATGACCAGGCCCAACATCCTGATCTTCATGGTGGACCAGCTGAACGGCACGCTTTTCCCGGACGGCCCGGCGGAATGGCTGCACGTGCCCAACCTGCGCAAGCTGGCCGAGCGCTCGACCCGGTTCCGCAATTGCTACACCGCCTCGCCGCTCTGCGCGCCCGGGCGGGCGGGCTTCATGTCGGGGCAGCTCCCCTCGGCCACCGGGGTCTATGACAACGCGGCCGAGTTCGCCTCCTCCATCCCCACCTATGCACATCACCTGCGGCGCGCGGGCTACCACACCTGCCTCTCGGGCAAGATGCATTTCGTCGGCCCCGACCAGCTGCATGGCTTCGAGGAGCGGCTGACCACCGACGTCTACCCGGCCGATTTCGGCTGGACGCCGGACTACCGCAAGCCGGGCGAGCGGATCGACTGGTGGTACCACAACATGGGCTCGGTCACCGGCTCGGGCGTGGCCGAGATCTCCAACCAGATGGAATACGACGACGAGGTCGCCTACCACGCCACGCGCAAGGTCTATGACCTCGGCCGCCGCCACGACGACCGCCCCTGGTGCCTGACGGTCAGCTTCACCCACCCGCACGACCCCTACGTGGCGCGGCGCAAGTACTGGGATCTCTACGAGGATTGCGAACACCTGATGCCGCCGGTGGGGCCCATCCCCTATGACGAGCAGGACAACCACTCCAAGCGCATCTTCGACGCCAATGACTGGCGCAGCTTCGACATCACCGAAGAGGATGTGCGCCGCTCCCGCCGCGCCTATTTCGCCAATATCTCCTATCTCGACGACAAGATCGGCCAGGTGATGGAGGCGCTGGAGGGCACGCGGCAGGAGGAGGACACGATCATCCTCTTCGTCTCCGACCACGGCGACATGCTGGGCGAGCGCGGGCTCTGGTTCAAGATGTCCTTCTTCGAGGGCTCGGTCCGTGTCCCGATGATGATCGCCGCCCCGGGGATGGAGCCCGGGCTGGTGGAGACGCCGGTCTCCAACATCGACGTCTGCCCGACGCTCTGCGATCTCGCCGGCGTGTCGATGGCGGAGGTCATGCCCTGGACCACGGGCGAGAGCCTGCGGCCGCTGGGGCAGGGCGGGGCGCGCAAGACGCCGGTGGCGATGGAATACGCGGCCGAGGCCTCCTATTCGCCGATGATCGCCCTGCGCGAGGGCAAGTGGAAATACACCAATTGCGCGCTCGACCCCGAGCAGCTCTTCGACCTGGAGGCCGATCCGCACGAGCTGACCAACCTCGCCGAGGATCCGGCCGCGGCCGAGGTTCTGGAGCATTTCCGCGTCGCCGCCGCCGCCCGCTGGGATCTGGAGCAATACGACGCCGAGGTGCGCGAAAGCCAGGCCCGCCGCTGGGTGGTCTACGAGGCGCTGCGCAACGGCGCCTATTACCCCTGGGATCACCAGCCGCTGCAGCGCGCCTCGGAACGCTACATGCGCAACCACATGGACCTGAACGTGGTCGAAGAGAACCAGCGCTACCCGCGGGGCGAATGAGCCCGCTTCTTCTGACCATAAATATCCCCGCCGGAGGCAAGAAAGTTAACTACCGATGACCTATCCCACCCAACCGCAAGCCAGCCACTACATCGACGGCGTCTATCTCGAGGACGAGGCGGGCGAGAGCTTTCCGGTGATCTACCCCGCCACCGGCGCGGAGATCGCGCGCATCCATTCCGCCACGCCGGAGATCGTCGATCGCGCGCTCGAGGCCGCGCGGCGCGCGCAGCCCGCCTGGGCCGCCCTGTCGGGGACCGAGCGGGGCCGCATCCTGCGCCGCGCCGCCGACATCATGCGCGAACGCAACCATGACCTCTCGGTGCTGGAGACCATGGATACCGGCAAGCCCCTGCAGGAAACGCTGGTGGCCGATGCCACCTCGGGGGCCGATGCGCTGGAATATTTCGGCGGGCTGGCGGGCAGCCTGACGGGCGAACATATCCCGCTGGCCGACGGCAACTGGGCCTACACGGTGCGCGAGGCGCTGGGCGTCTGCGTGGGCATCGGCGCCTGGAACTATCCCACCCAGATCGCCTGCTGGAAGGCCGCCCCGGCGCTGGCCTGCGGCAACACCATGGTCTTCAAACCCTCCGAGACGACGCCGCTCTCGGCCCTGAAGGTGGCCGAGATCCTGGTGGAGGCCGGCGCGCCGCCGGGGGTCTTCAACGTGGTTCAGGGCATGGGCGAGGTCGGCGGCCGGCTGGTCACCGACCCGCGCGTCGCCAAGGTCTCGCTCACCGGCTCGGTGCCCACCGGGCGCAAGGTTTATGCCGCCGCCGCGGACGGGATGAAGCATGTCACCATGGAGATGGGCGGCAAGTCCCCCATGTTGGTCTTCGAGGATGCCGATATCGAGAACGCTGTCGGCGGCGCGATCCTCGGCAATTTCTATTCCTCGGGGCAGGTCTGCTCCAACGGCACCCGGGTCTTCGTGCAGCGGGGCGTGAAGGAGAAGTTCCTCGACCGGCTGACCGAACGGCTGAAGGGCGCCGTGATCGGCGACCCGATGGACGAGGCCACGAGCTTCGGCCCCATCGTCAGCCAGCGCCAGATGGAGATCGTGCAGGGCTACATCGCCAAGGGCGTGGAGGAAGGCGCGCGGCTGGTCACCGGCGGCAACCGGATCGGCAACGAGGGCTTCTGGCTGGAGCCCACGATCTTTGCCGATGTCACCGACGACATGACCATCGCGCGCGAAGAGATCTTCGGCCCGGTCCTGTCGGTGCTCGATTTCGAGGATGAGGAAGAGGCGATAACCCGCGCCAATGCCACGGAATTCGGGCTGTCGGCCGGGGTCTTCACCCGCGACCTCGCCCGCGGCCACCGGGTGATCGGGCGGCTGCAGGCCGGGAGCTGCTTCATCAATTCCTACAACGACGCGCCGGTCGAGGTGCCCTTCGGCGGGGTGAAGATGTCGGGCGTGGGACGGGAGAACTCGAAACAGGCGATCGAGCATTACTCCCAGGTGAAATCCGTCTTCGTCCGCATGGGCGACGTCGAAGCGCCCTATTGATGGGAGCGTGATCCAGATGGGTGCTTCCGCACGCTCTCATTGTCCACATCGGCGAGGCGACGCGTCGGGCCCGGCCGGAGGGAGGGGTGCGAGGGCAGGGATACTTGCCGAGAAGCGGTTCAGGGACAGGTCTGCCCTGAACGCGCGTCCTCCAGCTTATTGCGAGTCGCGCGCGCCTCAAGGACGCGCTGGCGCGCGCCGGCTCCGCCGGTGCTGCGCATCCTTGACCCGCGCCCGACTCGCGGGGGCGGCCTGATGGAGGCGGATTACGTCATCGTCGGCGCGGGCTCCGCCGGCTGCGCCATGGCCTACCGGCTGAGCGAGGCGGGGGTGTCCGTTCTGGTGATCGAGCATGGCGGCTCCGATGCCGGGCCCTTCATCCAGATGCCAGGCGCGCTGTCCTACCCGATGAACATGCCGCGCTACGACTGGGGCTACCGGACCGAGCCCGAGCCGCATCTGGGCGGGCGCCGGCTGG
This sequence comes from Carideicomes alvinocaridis, assembly GCA_005473895.2. Taxonomy (GTDB): domain Bacteria; phylum Pseudomonadota; class Alphaproteobacteria; order Rhodobacterales; family Rhodobacteraceae; genus Carideicomes; species Carideicomes alvinocaridis. The sequence goes on along the minus strand of SRJI02000006.1, from coordinate 7,669 downwards.
CCACGCCGCGCGGCAAGGTGGTGGGCGGGTCGTCCTCGATCAACGGCATGGTCTATGTGCGCGGCCACGCCATGGATTTCGAGACCTGGAAGGAGATGGGCGCCGAGGGCTGGGGCTATGCCGACGTGCTGCCCTATTACCGGCGGATGGAGCATTGGCACGCCGATGCCGACCCGGACTGGCGCGGCCATGACGGCCCGCTGCACGTGACGCGCGGCCGGCGCGACAACCCGCTGACCCGCGCCTTCGTGGAGGCGGGCGCGCAGGCGGGCTACGAGGTGACCGACGATTACAACGGCGAGAAGCAGGAAGGCTTCGGGCCGATGGAGATGACCGTCTGGCGCGGGCGGCGCTGGTCGGCCGCCCGGGCCTACCTGCGCCCCGCGCTGAAGCGCGAGAATTGCGAGATGGTCCGCGCCCTGGCCCGCCGGGTGGTGATCGAGGAGGGCCGGGCGACCGGGGTGGAGGTGACCCGCGGCGGCCGGACCGAGGTGATCCGCGCGCGGCGCGAGGTGATCCTGGCCGCGTCGTCGATCAACTCTCCCAAGCTGCTGATGCTTTCGGGGATCGGTCCGGCCGCGCACCTGGCGGAACACGGGATCGACGTGATCTCCGACCGGCCCGGCGTGGGGCAGAACCTGCAGGATCACCTGGAGCTCTACCTGCAGATCGCCTCGTCGCAGCCGGTCTCGCTCTACCGCTACTGGAACCTGCTGGGGAAGGCCTATGTGGGCGCCCGCTGGCTGCTGACGGGGACGGGGCCGGGTGCGTCGAACCAGTTCGAGAGCGCGGCCTTCATCCGCTCGAAGGCCGGGGTGCAATATCCTGATATCCAGTACCATTTCCTGCCCATCGCTGTGCGCTACGACGGCAAGGCCGCGGCCGAGGGGCATGGCTTCCAGGCGCATGTGGGGCCGATGCGTTCGCCCTCGCGCGGGGAGGTGCGGCTGAGCTCCGCGGACCCGGAGGCGGCGCCCTCGATCCGGTTCAACTACATGAGCCACAAGAAGGACTGGGAGGATTTCCGCACCTGCATCCGGCTGACCCGCGAGATCTTTCGGCAGGACGCCTTCGCGCCTTACGTCAAGCACGAGATCCAGCCCGGTGCGGAGGTGCAGAGCGACGATGCGCTCGACGGGTTCATCCGCGAGCACGTGGAGAGCGCCTATCACCCCTGCGGCACCGCGCGGATGGGGCGGCGGGACGATCCGATGGCCGTGGTCGACCCGGAGGCGCGGGTGATCGGGGTCGAGGGACTGCGGCTGGCCGACAGCTCGGTCTTTCCGCAGATCACCAACGGCAACCTCAACGGGCCGTCGATCATGGTGGGTGAAAAGGCGGCGGATCATATCCTCGGCCGCACGCCGCTGCCGCCGATGAACCTGCAGCCCTGGATCCACCCCGACTGGGAGACCTCGCAGCGCTGACGGGCAAGGTCGGGCGAGGGCCGCGCCCGGAGGGTCACCCTTGGGGCGGGGTGCCGCGCTGGCGTGCCTCCAGCCGCAGGGCCAGCGCGTCGGTCGCGCGGTGCAGGAGGATGGTCAGGGCGGCCACGACCAGGACGGCGGCGAACATCAGGTCGATCTTGGCCCGGCCGTTCGCCAGCAGCATGAGGTAGCCCAGGCCGCGCGACGCGCCCACCCATTCGCCGATGATCGCGCCGATCGGGGCATAGACCGCCGCCAGGCGCAGCCCCGAGAGAAGGCCGGGCAGGGCGGCGGGCATCCGCACGCACCACAGAACCTGGCGCGGCCCCGCACCCATGATCCGGGCCTGCGTCAGCCATGGTTGCGGCGTGTTCATCAGGGCGTCGTGAAAGGCCGAGGTGACGGGAAAGTAGATGATCAGCAGGGCCATCGCGATCTTGGAGGCCAGCCCGTAACCGAACCAGAGCGTGAAGATGGGCGCCAGCGCGAAGACCGGGATCGCCTGGCTGAGGACCAGCATCGGACGCAGAAGCCGGGTCGCCACGGGCGACAGGGCCAGCAGCGTCGCGGTCATCCAGCCCAGCAAGGTTCCGAGCGCCAGGCCAAGCAGCACTTCGGTCAGGGTGATCGTCGCATGCTCGGCCAGGAGGGCGCGGTTGGTCCAGAGGGCCTCGGCCACGCGGAGCGGCCCCGGCAGGATGAAGGAGGGCATGTCGAGCGCGAGGATCGCCCCCTGCCAGAGCGCGAGGCCGAGCAGCAGCGGAAGCAGGAGGCGCAGGAGGCTCATGCCGCCTCCAGCAGGAGACGGGTCAGGCGGCCGGTGGTGGCCAACGTCGCAGCGGCGTCGGGCGCGCGCGGGATCGGCGGGGCCTCTTGCGCCCCGACCTCCTCGAGCCCGGTGCCGGTGAGGACCAGGATGCGCTGGCCCAGCCGCGCCGCCTCGGCCGGGTCGTGGGTGACATGCAGCACGGTGCGTCCCGCGAGCTCTGCGGCTGCGAGGTCCTGCATCCGCGCCCGGGTGGCCACGTCCAGCGCGGAAAAGGGTTCGTCCAGCAGCACGACCGGCCGGTCCTCGTAGAGGGTCCGGGCAAGCGCCGCCCGCTGCCGCTGCCCGCCGGAGAGCGCCTGCGGCTTGCGCCCCTCCAGCCCGGCCAGCCCGACCCGCTCCAGCAGCGCGGCGGCCCGAGCGCGGTCGGGCCGTTCCCGGCGCAGGCGCGCGCCCAGGGAGACATTGTCGAGAAGGGTGAGCCAGGGCAGCAGCCCGTCCGCCTGCGCCATGAGCGCGACGCGGCCCGCCAGCGGACGGCCGTCCCCGGCGCCGGCCGTGCCGTCGAGGACCAGGTTCCCCTCGAGGCCGGCGAAGCAATGCAGCAGCGTGGACTTGCCCACGCCGGACGGGCCCAGCAGGCAGGTCCAGACGCCGGCCTCGGCACCCATCCGCACCGGCCCGAGCAATGTCGCCGCGCCGGAGGTCACCCGGCCGGCGAACCGGAGTGCCGGGGGCGGCGTCACGGGATCGGCCCCGTCTCCTGGCGCCGGACCGTGGGCCGGGATGCCAGCGCGAGGCGGCGCGGGGCTTGCGGCGACGCGTTCATTGCCCCGCCCCGGGAACCAGCGCCAGGTCGGAGACGGGACGGACCCGGTCGACCAGGCCCACCTCGTGCAGGAAACGGTCGAACCGCGCATAGCGCCCCTCGTCCAGCGCCGCCGGCCGCAGGGCGAAACGCGGCACCGTGTCCGTCCAGGCCCGGGCGTTCAGCGGATCGGCCAGTTCGTCGGAGGTGGCAGCGAAGATCGTCCAGCTTTCCTCGGGATGGTTGACGATGAACTGCACCGCCTTCTCGGTGGCGGCCAGGAAGCGGGCGATCATGTCGGGATCCATCTTCTCCGGATTGGCGATGTAGATCAGCTCGTCATAGGGCGGCACGCCGTTCTCCTCGGGGTAGAAGCAGTGGCCCTCGACCCCCTCGATCGCCATCTGGTTCAGCTCGAAATTGCGGAAGGCCCCGAGCACCGCGTCGACCTGCCCGGCCATGAGCGAGGGAGACAGCGCCCAGTTCACGTTGACCAGCTCCACATCCTCCATGGTCAGCCCGGCCTGGCCGAGCATGGCGGAGAGCAGCGCCTCTTCCACGCCGGCGACGGAGAAGCCGACCTTGCGGCCCTTCAGGTCGGCGATCGTCTCCACCGGCCCGTCGGCGAGGGTCAGCAGGCAGTTGAGCGGCGTGGCGACAAGCGTGCCCACCCGCCTGAGCGGCAGGCCCTCGGCCACCTGGAGGTGAAGCTGCGGCTGGTAGGAGACGGCAAGGTCGGCGCGGCCCGCCGCCGCCATCTTGGGCGGGTCGGCGGGATCGGCCGGGGCCACGATCTCGACCTCCAGGCCGGCCTCTTCGAAATAGCCGTTCTCGCGGGCGATGATGATCGGCCCGTGATCGGGATTCACGAACCAGTCGAGGACCAGGGTCATCCGGTCGGCGGCGCCCGCGGGGGCGGCGCAGAGGCAGAGGAGGAGGACCAGGTGTTTCATGCGATGTCTCCGGTTTGGTCGCCGAGGGCGACGAGGGTGATGTCTCCGTCCCAGATCGCGGCCAGCCGTTCGGCCGCGGTCCAGGATCTCTGGCCCGAGCGGCAGCAGAGCACGGCGCGCTGGCCCGGGGCCGGAACCGGCCCGTCCGGGCCGAAGCTGTCGGCGGCGAGGCGGCGGGCCCCGGGCACGGGCGGGCCTTCGGACGGGGCGCGGAGATCGACCACGAAATCGCCGGGAGCGATCTCGCCGGGGTCGACAAAGCGCGGCCGGAAGGCGGGCTCCGGCGCGGTGTCGAAGGAGAAGCCGCCGAAACGGTGGGTCAGCCCGTCATAGCTGGCCATCCGGCCGAGCGGAGAGGGTGTCATCCCGGCCAGCACCGCGAGCGCCATCTGCGCCTGAAGCGCGCCGATCACGCCCACGACGGGGCCCAGAACGCCGTCCTCCGCGCAGGAGCCCAGCCGCCGGGGCAGGTCGGGAAAGACCGCCCGGAGCGAGGGCGCCCCGCCGCAGAACCCGCCGGCATAGCCCGTCATCCCGGTGACCGAGGCGCTGACCAGCGGAAGGTCCTGCGCCTGGCAGAGGTCGGACAGGATGTAGCTGACGGCGAAACTGTCGGCGCAGTCGAGCACAAGGTCCACGCCCTCCGCCAGCGCCGCGGCATTGCCGGGGGCCAGCGCGGCGGTGACAGGCTCGATCCGGCAATCGGGGTTCAGGTCCCGCAGGGTGCCCGCCGCCGCGCGGGCCTTGGGGCGGCCCAGGTCACTGCCGCGAAAGAGCGTCTGCCGGTGCAGGTTGCTTTCCTCCACCCGGTCGGGATCGGCCAGCCTCGCATGGCCGATGCCGGCGCCGGCGAGATATTGCAGCACCGGCGCGGCCAGCCCGCCGGCCCCCACCACCAGGACCGAGGCGTTTCGCAGCCGGGCCTGGCCCGCCGCGCCCAGCTCCGGCACGGCGACCTGGCGGGCATAGCGGCTCATCGCGTCACCTCCAGCCACTGGCGGATCCGCGCCTCGGGCTCGGCGTTGCGGGTGATGTCCGTCACCACCGAAACGATGTCGGCCCCGGCGGCGAAGGCCTCGGGCGCGCGGGCGGTGGACAGGCCGCCGATCGCCACCAGCGGCAGGTCGCCGATGCGGCGTTTCCAGTCCGTCACCCGCTCCGTCCCCTGGCGGTGCCACCTCATCTGTTTGAGAATGGTCGGCCAGACCGGTCCGAGCGCCACGTAATCCGGGTTGCAGGATAGCGCGCGCTCCAGCTCCGCCTCGTCATGGGTGGAGAGGCCGAGCTTCAGCCCGGCCCGGCGGATCGCCCCGAGATCGGCCTCGTCCACGTCCTCCTGGCCCAGATGCACCCAGTCGCAGCCCAGCTCGATGGCGAGTTGCCAATGGTCGTTGACCACCAGCACGGCCCCCGCCCGGCGGCAGAGATCGCGCGACCGGCCGAGCAGCGCGCGCAGCTCGTCCTCGGGGCGGTCCTTGATCCGCATCTGCACCAGCTTCACCCCCAGGGGCAGCGCGCGCTCCAGCCAGTCGGGGTGATCGAAGATCGGATAGAAACGGTCGAGCGTCATTCCAGCACCGCCAGTCCCAGCAGCGGAGTGGAGGGGGCCGCCATGTCGCGCGGCTCCATCGGGTCGGCGGCGCGGGCCAGCCGCCCGGCCTCCAGCGCGCGGGCGAAGCCTTCGGCCATCGCGGCCGGGTCTCCCGCCCGTGCCACCGCGGTGTTCAGCAGAACCGCGTCGAATCCCAGCTCCATCGCCTGCGCGGCGTGGCTGGGCCGGCCGAGCCCGGCATCGACGACCATGGGCACCTCGGGGAACTGCGCCCGCAGCGTTCGCAGGCCGTAGAGGTTGTTCAGCCCCAGCCCGGTGCCGATCGGCGCCCCCCAGGGCATCAGCACCTCGCAGCCGGCCTCCAGCAGACGGCCCCCGAGGATGCCGTCCTCGGTGGTGTAGGGAAAGACGCGGAACCCGTCCTCGGTGAGGATCCGCGCCGCCTCCACCAGGCCGAAGGGATCGGGTTGCAGCGTGTCGGCATGGCCGATCACCTCCAGCTTGATCCAGTCGGTGCCGAAGACCTCGCGCGCCATGTGCGCGGTGGTGACCGCCTCGCGCACCGAATGGCAGCCGGCGGTGTTGGGCATCACCCGGACCCCCAGCTCGCGGATCAGCGCCCAGAACTCCGCCCCGCCGCCCCCCGCCGCCTCGCGCCGCAGGGACACCGTGGCCACCCCGGCGCCGGAGCGGCGGAACGCCTCGGCCAGGACGGCGGGCGAGGGATATTGGGCGGTGCCCAGCATCAGCGGCGAGGCGATCTCGGTTCCGTAGAAGACGGGCATCTCAGCCTCCCTGTTTCGGGGCGAGGATTTCCAGGCGGTCCCCATGGGCAAGCGCCTGGCCGGGCCGCGCCGCGGCGGGCACGAAGCTTTCGTTCACCGCGGTGGCGACGCGTGCCTCGCCGTAGCCCAGCTCTTCCAGCGCCGCCGCGAGGGTGGTCGCGGCGATCTCGGTTTGCGTGCCGTTGACCGTGATCTTCATTGCATCAGCTCCGGTTGCTTGCCGTCCAGCAGCAGCCCCGCCACCATCCGCGCGAGCGCGGGGGCCAGCAGGAAACCGTGTCGGAACAGGCCGTTGACGTGGATACGATCGCCCTCACGGACGATCCGCGGCAGGTTGTCGGCGAAGGCGGGGCGCGCATCGGCGCCGATCTCCAGCACCTCCGCCTCGGCAAAGGCGGGATGCAGGGCATAGACTGCGTTCAGAAGCTCCGCGACCGAGCGCAGGCTGGGCGGGCCGCGCCCGTCGCTCTCGATCTGGGTGGCGCCCAGCATGTAGATGCCGTCGCCGCGCGGCACGAGGTAGAGCGGATGGCGCGGATGCAGCAGCCGCACCACCCGGCGCAGCGCGGGGTCGGGCGCGCGCAGGATCGCCATCTCTCCGCGCACGCCCCGCAGACCGGGCAGGCGGTCGCGGGCGGCGAGGCCCCGGCAATCGATCACCGTCCCGCCCGTGGGGGCGGGCGTCGCGTCGCGCTCGATGGCGAGTCCGCGTGCGGCGAGGCCCCGGCGCAGGGTGGTGAGGGCCGCCCGGGGGTCGAGATGTGCCTCCCTCGGCAGGTGCAGCGCGCCGGTAAAGCGGCCCGCCAGCGCGGGTTCCAGCCCGTCGAGCGCCTCCGCCGACAGCCGCCTGTGGCCGCGGGTCCGCCGGGCGAAGCGGTCCAGCTCCGACCGGTCGCGGCCGAGCGCCAGCACCAGCGTGCCGGCCCGGGTCACCTCGGCTCCGGCGGCGCGCCACCAGTCGGCCGCGTCGCCGCCCAGCCGGACGACGCTCTCCTCCGCCGTCTCGCCCTCGCAATAGGGCGCCAGCATGCCGCCGGCCCACCAGGAACAGCCTTCGGGGCCGGGGCCGCCCGCGGGGTCGATGATGCGCAGCGCAACGCCGCGCCCCGCCAGCTCGTGCGCGACGGTCAGCCCCGCGACGCCCGCCCCGAGGATGGTGACCTCGGCGCTCATGCCCAGACCTCGTGGAAATGATGCACCGGGCCGTGCCCGCGCCCGACCTCCAGCCGGTCGGCCGCCGCGATGGCCGAATGCAGCCAGCCATGGGCGCGGGCGACCGCCTGTTCGGTGCCGGCCCCCCGGGCGAGCTGCGCCGCGATGGCCGAGGCGAGCGAGCAGCCGGTGCCGTGGGTGTTCCGGGTGGCGAGCCGCGGCGCCT
>SRJI02000271.1 GCA_005473895.2 Carideicomes alvinocaridis | reverse complement strand
TGGTCCGCGAGCGCGCCCAGCATCTGAGCTTCGGCGAGTTCGGCTCGAAGTTCGCCAAGGCCACCGACCAGGCGCCGTTCCTGGCGCCGTCGGACATCCGCACCTCCGAGCCGGGCACCCACCCCGAGCCGGAGGCCGTGGCCGGGGTCGACGTGTACGCGTGGCCGCACAACGAGACCTCCACCGGCGTGATGGCGCCCGTCGTCCGCCCCGCGGGCATCGACGAGGACGCCCTGGTCGTCGTCGACGCCACCTCGGCCGCGGGCGGCCTGCCGGTGGACGTGTCCGAGGCGGACGTGTACTACTTCGCGCCACAGAAGAACTTCGCCTCCGACGGCGGCCTGTGGCTCGCGCTGTTCTCCCCGCGGGCCCTGGCGCGGGTCGCGGAGATCAAGGAGTCCGGCCGCTGGATCCCGGCGTTCCTGGACCTCGCCACGGCCGTGGACAACTCCCTCAAGGACCAGACCTACAACACGCCCGCGCTGGCCACGCTCGTCATGCTGGACGCGCAGCTGCGCTGGATGAACGGCCAGGGCGGGCTGGACGCGATGACCGCCCGCACCGCCGA
>SRJI02000270.1 GCA_005473895.2 Carideicomes alvinocaridis | reverse complement strand
CGGTCATCAGCGCATGGCGGCGGATGCCGAACAGCTGTTCCGTGCGGCCGGAGGGGTGGGAGCGGGGGCCGGCGGGCGAGTCCGCGGTGGGGCTGGTGGTGGTCTGCACGGGGAGCACGCTAGCCCACGGCCCGGCGGCGACACGGCGAATCATTGGATGTCCTATTATCATGGTGACGACAGTCACACCCTGTCGCCGCCCGCGGTGCCACCCCCGCCCCACCCCGTCGTGGGCCGCCCGCGCGGCCGGACCGAGCCCCAGGAGGACGAACCCATGTTCCCCATCACCGACGACCAGAAGGCCCTGGTCGACGCCGTCCGCGACTTCACCGAGCAGCGCGTCGCCCCGCACGCCCTCGACTGGGACGCCGAGAAGCATTTCCCGGTGGACGTCCTCGCCGAGGCCGGCGAGCTCGGCCTGGGCGGCATCTACGTGGGGGAGGAGCACGGCGGCACCGGCCTGGAGCGCACGGACGCGATCCTGATCTTCGAGGAGCTCGCCAAGGCGGACCCGGCCTTCGCCGCCTACATCTCCATCCACAACATGGTCGCGTGGATGATCGACTCCTT
>SRJI02000269.1 GCA_005473895.2 Carideicomes alvinocaridis | reverse complement strand
CGGCGGCCCTCGGCGTCCCGGCGGGCCAGGGCGACCCCCGCGGGCGTGCCGGTCAGGATCAGGTCGCCCGGGTTCAGGGTGATCAGCTGCGAGGCGTAGGAGACCAGCTCGGCGGGGGAGAAGACGACGTCGGCGACCCTGTCCTCCTGACGCAGCTCGCCGTTAACGTGCGTGAGGACGCGCGCGTCCGCCGGGAACTCGTCCGGGGTGACCAGCCACGGGCCCACGGGCGTCGAGGCCTCCCACACCTTGCCCTGCAGCCACTCGGAGGTGCGGCCCTGGAAGCCGCGCATGGAGATGTCGTTGGCCACCGCGTAGCCCGCGATGTGCTCCGGGKCGTCCTCGACGGCGATGCGTCGGCCCGGTTCGCCGACCACGATGCACAGCTCGCCCTCGTAGTCGACCCGGTGGTCCTCCTCGGGGACCTCGATCGGGTCCAGCGCGCCCGTGAGGGACTGCGAGAACTTCGCGAACAGCGTCGGATGCTCGGGGCGCTCCAGGCCCGTCTCGTCGATGTGGTTCGTGTAGTTCAGGCCCACGCAGAACACCTTGGTGGGGAAGGGGACGAGC
>SRJI02000268.1 GCA_005473895.2 Carideicomes alvinocaridis | reverse complement strand
CCTCTTCGAGGCCCGCTACGAGCAGGTCCAGGCCGAGGCCCGCCGTGGCCTGAGTCAGGTGCGCGAGACGTTCGCGCAGACCACCGCCACGGACGCGCAGAGCACGGACGTGCTGGTGACCCAGACCCTGCGTGCCCTCGAGGGGGACTCGGGCACGACGATCCGCCGCCGCTACCACCTCGCCCCGCTGCCGGGCTCCGAGTCCGCGTACGTGGGGACGATCTCCTCCGCCGGTCTCGATCCCGCGGTGATCCCCCAGGAGCTGCAGGACGCGGTCGCCTCCGGGCCGGGCGTGTACGACGCGAGCGTGGCGCTGCCGGACCCCGGCGGCGGCACCCGGCCCGGCCTCGTGTTCGGCGCCCAGGTGGTGCTGCCCCCGGGTGCCACCTACGGGCTCTACCTCGTCTACGACCTCGCGGACGTCCAGAGCTCGCTGGACTCGGTGCTCGGGGTGCTGCTGGTGTTCGGCGTCGGATTCCTGGTGATCAACGTGCTGGTCTCGTGGTGGGTCTCGCGGCGTGTGACCCGGCCCGTGCAGCAGGCGGCCCGGGCGGCCGAGTCCCTCTCGAGC
>SRJI02000267.1 GCA_005473895.2 Carideicomes alvinocaridis | reverse complement strand
CGCGCCGCCGGCGGAGCAGCCGACGAGGGCGAGGGCCGCCACCGAGGTCAGGGCGAGACGGGCGAGGCGGGGGGCGCGGGCGGAACTCGGCATGGTTCTCCTTCTGGGCGGCGGGGCTGCCCCGGGATGAGCAGTCGGGGTGGTGGGCGCGCTCCCGTGGAGGTGAGCCTTGCCTCAGTCGAATACCGTACACGAGGGTGCCGTAATCCCCCAACGGGGGTTCGACGGCTCCCGCCGCCCCGGGCCCCCGGCCTCGAGCCCCGTCAGTCCAACGGCGTCACCTCGAGGGCGAACCGCGACCGACCCACGCGCGCCAGCACGAGGGTGGCGTGCCGTCCGGCCCCGCCACGCCGGCCCGGCTTCGCCCCGCCGAGGACGGCGCGACGCACCTCCTCGGGCGTCTCGCGGATGCCCCGCTTCTTCACGTCCAGCCGGCCCACCCCGGTCTCCTTCGCCCAGCGCCGCAGGGAGGCCAGGTGGAAGTCGTGCACCGCCTCGATCCGATGGGCGCGGGCCAGGCCGTCCCGCACGGGCTCGGGCGCGACGAGGTAGGCCAGGTGGGGGTCCAGCT
>SRJI02000266.1 GCA_005473895.2 Carideicomes alvinocaridis | reverse complement strand
CTTGCCCGCCCCGGAGGTGCCCGAGGCGGCGACGATCACCACGTCCTGCGGCTCGAGCAGCCCCGCGGCGAAGCCCGGCGCGAGGGCGAGGATCGAGGTGGTCGGGTAGCACCCGGGGACGGCGATGCGGCGGGTTCCGGCGAGTCGCTCGCGCTGACCGGGCAGCTCGGGCAGGCCGTAGGGCCAGGTCCCGGCGTGCGCGGTGCCGTAGAAGGCCTCCMAGTCTGCGGCGGACTCGAGGCGGTGGTCGGCGCCCGCGTCGATCACCAGGGTATCCGGGGAGCGCTCGGCGATCTCGGCCGCCAGCGCCCCGGAGGCCCCGTGGGGCAACGCGAGGATCACGACGTCGTGACCGGCGAGGACGTCCGCGGTGGTCTCCGCGAGGACGCGGTCCGCCAGGGCGTGCAGGTGCGGCTGAAGGGCGCCGAGGCGCTCCCCCGCGTTCGAGTGGGCCGTGATGGCTCCGACGGTGACGGACGGGTGGCCGGCGAGCAGGCGCAGGGCCTCTCCCCCGGCGTAGCCGCTGGCTCCGGAGACGGCGACGGTGTGGGTCATGGCCCCATCCTAGCGT
>SRJI02000265.1 GCA_005473895.2 Carideicomes alvinocaridis | reverse complement strand
CGGGCGTGGCCATCACCGCCGAGGAGATCGCGGCGGGCGAGCAGAAGGCGAGCGACGACGTCGCCCGCTACGCCCTCGCCCTCGGCGACGACGCCCTGATGCTCGGTCAGCGCCTGTCCTGGTGGATCTCCCGCGCCCCGGAGCTCGAGGAGGACATCGCCCTGGGCAACATCGCCCTGGACCTCGTGGGCCACGCCCGCTTCCTCCTCTCCTACGCCGGCACCGCGTGGGGCAAGACCGAGGACGAGCTCGCGTACTTCCGCGACGAGGAGGAGTTCCGCTCCGTCCGCCTCGTGGAGGCCGAGAACGGCGACTTCGCCAAGACGATCGCCCGCCAGCTGTACTACTCCTTCTACTCGTACGAGCTGTACACCCGCCTGCGCGAGTCCACGGACTCCACGCTCGCCGCCATCGCGGACAAGGCCCTCAAGGAGGTCCTGTACCACCAGGACCACGCCGCCCTGTGGCTGCAGCGCCTGGGCCTGGGCACCGAGGAGTCGAAGCGCCGCATGCAGCGCGGCCTGGACGAGCTGTGGCCCTACGTGGCCGAGCTCTTCCACGACGACGACGTC
>SRJI02000264.1 GCA_005473895.2 Carideicomes alvinocaridis | reverse complement strand
GCCGAGGCGGGGTCCACAGCCGCTTCTCCTGAAGCTGGGCCCAAGCCTATCGCAGCGTATGCGCTCCATCGGGCAGGGCGGTGACGCGCAGCGTCATACTGCGGGGCCCGGGGCCGACGTGTGATGCCTCTCGCGGGACGACGACGGCCGGGCGCCTCCGCGGGGAGGCGACCGGCCGTCGTCGGGACGGGGCTCAGGCGGACGGGATCAGAAGTCCCAGTCCTCGTCCTCGGTGTTCTCGGCCTTGCCGATCACGTAGGAGGAGCCGGAGCCGGAGAAGAAGTCGTGGTTCTCGTCCGAGTTCGGGGAGAGCGCGGAGAGGATGGCGGGGTTCACGTTCGTGGTCTCGGCCGGGAACATAGGCTCGTAGCCCAGGTTCATCAGCGCCTTGTTCGCGTTGTAGTGCAGGAACTTCTTCACGTCCTCGGCCAGGCCGACGGCGTCGTAGAGGTCATGGGTGTACTCGACCTCGTTCTCGTACAGCTCGAACAGCAGCTCGAAGGTGAACGCCTTGAGCTCCTCCCGCTTCTCCTCCGGCAGAGTCTCGATGCTCCGCTGGTACTTGTAGCCGAT
>SRJI02000263.1 GCA_005473895.2 Carideicomes alvinocaridis | reverse complement strand
GGCTCGTCCTCGGGCGCCGCGCTGACCGTGGGCGCGCTGCTGGACGGCATCCCGGAGCAGCTCGTGCTGGGCATCGGGCTGGCCGCGGGCGAGGGCGTGTCCCTCGCGCTGCTCGTGGCGATCTTCATGTCCAACCTGCCCGAGTCCATCGCCGCCACGGCCGACTCCCTCGACGGCGGCAAGACGCGCCGCCACCTGCTGATCCAGTGGTCGCTCGTGACGGTGGTCTGCGCCCTGGCGACGTGGGGCGGCGGGCTGATCGCCGACGTCGCCTCCCCCGCCCTGACCGGCGGCATCCAGGGCTTCGCGGCCGGCGCCCTGCTGGTCATGCTGATCGACACGATGATCCCCGAGGCCCGCGAGAAGGGCGGGGAGAAGGCCGGGCTGCTCACCGTGGTCGGCTTCGCGCTCGGCGCGTTCCTGTCCCTGGTGGTGTGACCGCCCAGGGGCAGGAACGCCCGGCTCCGGTCACGGCGTCGGCATGCCGCCGGTCACCGGGATGGTCGCGCCCACCACATAGGAGGACTCCGGCGAGGCCAGGAACACGTAGGCCGGGGCCAGCTCGGTGGGCTG
>SRJI02000050.1 GCA_005473895.2 Carideicomes alvinocaridis | reverse complement strand
GGAGTGCCGCGCGCGCGCCGGCCGCCAGGTGCCCGAGTGCCGCCGTGACCCGCCGGGCAAAGAGCTGCCCTGCCGGGGTCGGCGTCAGCACCCGGGTGCGCCGCACCAGCAGCGGCGTGCCGAGATCGGCCTCCAGCCGCGCGATGCCCTGGGTGGCGGCAGGCTGCGACAGGTGGCAGCGACCGGCCGCGATGGAGACCGAGCCGCTGCGCACCGCCTCCTGGAAGATGCGCATGTGGCGGAGGTTGGGGAAGTCGGTGATCACGGGCGCGGGAGCCTCCGGGGGCAGGGAAAGGCGGATGGTATAGCGAAAACTTATTTGCGGGCTGATATTCGAAATAGGCTTTCTCGGCGCTATGGTCCATATCTCAACTCGGACCGGACCGGCCCCTGCCGGCCCGCAGGCAATTCCCGGGAGGATCCATGTCGGACAAGAAGACAGCCCTCGTCATCTCTGCCCATTCCGCCGATTTCGTCTGGCGCGCGGGCGGGGCCATCGCCCTTCACCAGGCCCGCGGCTACGAGGTGACGGTCGTCTGCCTCAGCTACGGCGAGCGCGGCGAGAGCGCGAAGCTCTGGAAACAGGAGGGCATGACCCTCGAGACCGTCAAGAAGGAGCGCCAGAAGGAGGCCGAGAACGCCGCCGCGGCGCTTGGCATCAACGACATCCGCTTCCTCGACCGCGGCGACTACCCGCTGGACCTGGGCCGCGAGACGCTGGACCAGATGGTCGACATCATCCGCGAGGTGCAGCCCAAGTGGATGATGAGCCACTCCAAGTGGGACCCCTACAACACCGACCACATGCGGACCACGGATTTCGCGCTGGAGGCCCGGATGGTGGCGCAGGCCTGGGGCCACAATCCCGGCCAGAAGGTGCTGGGCGCGCCGCAGCTCTACCTCTTCGAGCCGCACCAGACCGAGCAGATGGAATGGAAGCCCAACGTCTTCCTCGACATCACCGAGGTCTGGGACAAGAAATGGGCCGCGATCCAGTGCATGCAGGGGCAGGAGCACCTGTGGCACTTCTACGAGAACGTGGCCGAGAACCGCGGCAACCACTTCCGCCGGAATTCGGGCGGGCAGTCGGGCGGCCGCAATGCGAAATACGCGGAAGGTTTCCAGGCGATCTTCCCCCGGACCGTGGACGAGTTGGAATGACCTATCAGCCGGGAACGACGGGCGTCGTCGTCCAGAATATCGAGCGGGCCGAGCAATCGGTGATCGACGGGCTGGCCGAATGCGGCGTGGCCACGGTGCACGAGGCGCAGGGGCGCAAGGGGCTTCTCGCCTCCTACATGCGGCCGATCTATACCGGCGCGCGAGTGGCGGGATCGGCCGTCACCATCCTCGCCCCGCCGATGGACAACTGGATGATCCACGTGGCGATCGAGCAGCTGCAGGAGGGCGACATGATGGTGCTGGGCACCCTGTCGCCGTCGGACGCGGGCTATTTCGGTGACCTGCTGGCGACCTCGGCCATGGCGCGCGGCTGCCGCGGGCTGGTGATCGACGGCGGCGTGCGGGACCTCAAGGACCTGACCGAGATGGGCTTTCCCGTCTGGTCCAAGGCCGTGGGCGCCCAGGGCACGATCAAGGAGACGCTGGGCTCGGTCAACGTGCCGGTGATCTGCGCCGATGCCCATGTGAACCCCGGCGACGTGATCGTGGCCGACGATGACGGCGTCTGCGTGGTCCGCCGCGAGGAAGCCGCCGAGGTGCTGGAGAAGGCCCGCAAGCGGGAGGCCAACGAGGAGGCCAAGCGCGCGAAGTTCCGCGAGGGCGAGCTGGGGCTCGACATCTACGACATGCGCGGGCGGCTGGCCGAGAAGGGCCTGAAATACGTCTGATCCGCCGCCCGGACTGTCGGGCGGCGATGATGGCCGGGGCGCGATGTCCCGGCCGCGACGATGGCGGAGAGTCCCGGGGCGCTGCCCCGGACCCCGCCATATTTATGGACCGAAGAAGCAGGGGGTCTGAGCGATGACCGAGGCGCGGTGCATGTGGATGCGGGGCGGCACGTCGAAGGGCGGCTATTTCCTCGAGAGCGACCTGCCGGCGGAGACGGAGGCGCGCGACGCCTTCCTGCTGCGGGTCATGGGCTCGCCCGATATCCGCCAGATCGACGGCATGGGGGGCGCGGATCCGCTGACCTCCAAGGTGGGGGTGGTGCGGCCCTCGGAGCGGGAGGGCGTCGATGTCGACTATCTCTTCCTGCAGGTCTTCGTGGACAGGCCGATCGTCACCGACGCGCAGAATTGCGGCAACATCCTTGCCGGGATCGGCCCCTTCGCCATCGAGCGCGGACTTGTCATGCCTCAAGGTGAAGAGACGCGGGTCACCATATACATGGAGAATACGGGCCAGGTCGCGGTGGCGACGGTGCAGACTCCGGGAGGCGTGGTGAGCTACGAGGGCGAGGCGAGGATCGACGGCGTGCCGGGCGGTGCGGCCCCGGTGCCGATCGAGTTCAAGGACACGGCCGGGTCGTCCTGCGGCGCGCTCCTGCCCACCGGCAACGCGGTGGACGAGGTGGAGGGCGTCGAGGTCACGATGATCGACAACGGCATGCCCTGCGTCGTGATGCGCGCCGCCGACATGGGGATCGAGGGCACGGAGACGCCCGAAGAGCTCGAGGCCAACGAGGCGCTGCGCGAGAAGCTGGAGGCGATCCGGTTGACATGCGGCCCGCTGATGAACCTCGGCGACGTGGCCGAGAAATCGGTGCCGAAGATGACCATGGTCAGCGCGCCCCGCGACGGCGGCGCCATCGCCACGCGGACCTTCATCCCGCATCGCTGCCACAAGACGATCGGCGTACTCGGCGCGGTCTCGGTCGCGACCGCCTGCCTGATCGAGGGCACCCCCGCCCATGCGCTGGCGGAGACCGGCGAGGGGCGCGAACGCACCCTGTCGATCGAGCATCCCACGGGCGAGATGAGCGTGGTGGCGACACTGGACGACAAGGGGGAGGTCGCGGCGGCGGCGATCCTCAGAACGGCACGGAAACTGATGGACGGAGTGGTCTTCGGATGAGCGAACAGGTGATGGATCCCGACTGGCTGGTGTTTCACCCCAACCCCAAGAAACCGGATTTCAAGCTGCCCGAGGGCGCAGTGGACGCCCATTGCCACGTCTTCGGTCCGAAGGACGAGTTTCCCTTCGCGCCGGAGCGGAAATACACTCCCTGCGATGCGGGCAAGGACAAGCTTTACGAGCTGCGGGATTTCCTGGGCTTCACCCGCAACGTGATCGTGCAGGCGACCTGCCACGGCAAGGACAACCGCGCCATGGTCGATGCCTGCCGCAGCGCCGGGGACCTGGCCCGCGGCATCGCCAGCGTGGGGCCGGAGATCACCGAGGCCGAGATCGCCGAGATGGACGAGGCCGGGGTGCGCGGCGTGCGCTTCAACTTCGTCAAGCGGCTGGTGGACGCGACGCCGAAAGAGGTGTTCCTGTCCATCGCCGACAAGATCAAGCAGTTCGACTGGCACATCGTCGTCTATTTCGAGGCCGCCGACCTCGAAGAGCTGGAGCCCTTCCTCAAGCAGCTTCCCACAACCGTCGTGGTCGACCACATGGGCCGGCCGGACGTCGAGAAGGGCGTCGATCACCCGGATTTCCAGCGCTTCATCCGCCTCATGGAGGAGGACGAGAGCATCTGGTCCAAGGTGACCTGCCCGGAGCGGCTGACCAAGCAGGGCGCGCCCTATGACGACGTGGTGCCCTTCTACCAGGCCATCGTGGAGCGCTTCGAGGACCGGGTCCTCTGGGGCACCGACTGGCCGCATCCCAACATGAAGTCCCACATGCCCGATGACGGCGTGCTGGTCGACTACATCCCGAGAATCGCGCGAACGCCCGAACAGCAACACAAGCTGCTCGTGGACAACCCCATGCGCCTCTACTGGGGGCGCTGATGTCTAGAGGAGGGTGCGATGGAGTTCGCACATTTCGACCACCACTCCCCGATCCCGGGGACGACGCTGTTTGACGGCGCAATGGCGATGAAGGGATATGCACTCAACAAGATGTGCTATTCCTTCAACGCCGCCGAGAACCGCGAGGCGTTCAAGGCCGATCCCGAGGCCTACATGGAGCGCTACCAGCTTACCGAGGCCCAGAAGGAGGCGGTGCGCCACAGGAACGTGCTGGAGATGATCGCCGAGGGCGGCAACATTTACTACCTCGCCAAGCTCGCCGGCATCTATCACCTGAGCGTGCAGGACGTGGGCGCGCAGCAGACCGGCATGACCACCGAAGCCTTCAAGCAGAAGCTTCTCGACGCGGGGAGGGCCTGATCATGGCGCGTATTCTGGGCGGCATCACCACCTCGCATATTCCCGCCGTGGGCAATGCCATCGCCAACGAGAGCTTCGAGGATCCGTACTGGAAGCCCTTCTTCGACGGCTACCCGCCGATCCATGACTGGCTGGCCGAGACGAAGCCGGACGTGGTGATCAATATCTACAACGACCACGGGCTGGGCTTCTTCCTCGACAAGATGCCGACCTTCGCCATCGGCGCGGCGCATGAATACCGCAACGAGGACGAGGGCTGGGGCATTCCCAGGCTCGACCCGTTCCCGGGCGACGCCAGGATGTCCTGGCACCTGATTGAGGAGATGGTGGCGGCGGAATTCGACATCACCTCCTGCCAGGAACTGGCGGTGGATCACGGCTTTGTCGTGCCGATGCAGCTGTTCTGGCCCGGCGCGCCGCACAACGCCGCCATGCCGCGGGCCATCCCGATCAGCGCCAACACGGTGCAGCACCCGATCCCGACGCTGAACCGGGCGCTGAACTTCGGCAAGGCGCTGCGCCGCGCGATCCAGAGCTACCCGGAGGACGTCAAGGTGGTGATCCTCGGCACCGGCGGGCTGTCGCACCAGCTTGACGGGGCGCGTGCGGGCTTCATCAACCGCGAATTCGACGAGTATTGCATGGAGAAGATCGTCACCGACCCCGAGGCGCTGACGAAGATCTCGCGCTACGAACTGGTGGAGAAGGCGGGCGCCCAGGGCACCGAGTTCCTGATGTGGATGATGATGCGCGGCGCGCTGGGGGCGAAGGTGAACCCGCTGCACCGCAATTACCACATTCCGATCTCCAATACCGGCGCGGGCACGATGCTGCTCGAATGCGCCGCATAGGCGAAAGATCGCACGGGGCGCAACGCCCCACCGGCTCCCCCGGACCTATGACCGGGGGAGTTTCGTTGGTTTCCCGACACATTCCAGAGAGTGACCGATGACTCAACCGACCTTTGTATTCATCCCCGGCCTGCTGTCCGACGATCGCGTCTGGCGCCCCGTCGCCGAGAAGATCGAGGCGGAGGGGGCGCATTTCGCCGATGTCACGGGGGCAGACGGCATCACCGGAATGGCACAATCCGTGCTCGACAGCGTGGAGGGCGACCTGATCGTGCTCGGCCATTCGATGGGCGGCCGCGTCGCGATGGAAGTGGCGCGCCTGGCTCCGAAACGGGTCCGCGGGCTTGTCCTGGCCAATACCGGCCATGGCGGGTTGCGCGACGGCGAGGAAGAGACCCGGCGCCGGAAGATCGAGCTGGGCCACGAGGACATGGACCGGCTGGCCGACGAATGGCTGCCACCCATGGTCGCCTCCGAGCGGCACGACGATGACGAGCTGATGGGCTCGCTGCGCGACATGGTGCTGGAAACCGGGCCCGAGGTGCATGAGCGCCAGATCCGCGCGCTGCTGGAGCGGCCGGACGCCTCGGACTACCTCGGGGACCTGGACTGCCCGATCCTGCTGATCGTCGGGGACCGCGACGAATGGAGCCCGGTGGCCCAGCACGAGGAGATCGCGGCGCTCGCGCAGGATGCCGAGTTGCAGGTGATCGGCGGCGCCGGCCATTTCACCCCCGTGGAGCGCCCGAACGAAAGCGCCGCGGTGGTCGAGGCCTGGCTCGAACGGCATCTCTTCCGCGCCGCACCGGGCTGACCCGGGCGCTTTTCGGCGCGGGCCGGCCGATCCGGATGCAGCCTCCACATCCCGGGCGACCGGCCACCTCGAAGGTGATATGATCCGTGCGTGGAGGGTACGGGCATGGACTCTGCGACCTGGCAGCGCATGGCGCCCGACGAGGTGCTGGCGTTCTGGTTTCCCGAAACGGGTCACCAGACGGACGTGGAAGCGCATGGCGCCTTCTGGCTGGAACGCATGCGCGGCGGCATGGACGACGCGATCCGCCAGCGCTTTGGCGAATTGACCGAGGCGGCCGCGCGGGGCCTTCTGGACCATTGGGCAGCCACCCCCCGGGGCCGTCTGGCGCTGGTCCTCGTGCTCGACCAGTTCTCGCGGACCCTCTGGCAAGGGACTCCCGGCGCGTTCGCGCAGGATCTGAAGGCGGCGCGGCTGGTGCTGGAAGGGGTCGCGAACGGTCATTACGACGCACTGCCCGCGCCCTGGGAAAAGGCCTTCTGCCTGATCGCCCTGGCCCATTGCGAAGGGCCGGAGCACCTGGAACGGATGGACGAGGTGATGACCCGATCCCATGCGCTGCTGGCGGAGGCTCCGGAACGTCTGCACCTGAACTACCGCATCGTGGAGGATCAGAACCGCATGGCGCGCGACGTGATCGCGGCCTTCGGGCGCCATCCCCATCGCAACGCGGTGCTCGGCCGCCTCTCGACCATGGCCGAGGAGACATACCTCGCCATCGGGGCCTTCCCGCATCAGCGCGACATCCCGGAGACCCGCGAAGGGCTCGAGGCACTGCTGGCCGAGCCGCCGACACCGCCGGAGCCCCCTGCGCCGTGACGTGCCGGCGGCCTTGACGGCCAAAGCCCTCTCCCCGCAGAGTTTCCCCGGGACGAGGAAGGGGAGGTCTTCATGCCCGATGGCAGCATGGCCGCGGATGCGGTGGTGATCGGCGCGGGGCTGGCCGGGCTCGTGGCGGCCTGCGAACTGGCGGATGCCGGGCGCCGGGTCGTCGTGGTGGAGCAGGAAAGCCCGGCCAATCTCGGCGCGCAGGCGCATTGGTCGCTGGGCGGGCTCTTCATGGTCGACACGCCCGAGCAGCGGCGCATGGGCATCCGCGATTCCCTCGACCTCGCCTGGCAGGACTGGCAGGGCACGGCGGGCTTCGACCGGGCAGAGGATCACTGGCCGCGGCAATGGGCGCGCGCCTACGTGGAATTCGCCGCCGGGGAAAAGCGCGACTGGCTGCGCGCCATGGGCCTGCGGCTGTTTCCCGTGGTGGGCTGGGCGGAGCGCGGCGGCGGCTCGGCCAGCGGGCATGGCAACTCGGTGCCGCGCTTCCACATCACCTGGGGGACGGGGCCGGGCGTTGTCGCCCCCTTCGCGGAGCGGGCGCGGGCGCATGAGGCGACGGGCCGGCTGGAGATCCGCTTCCGCCACCGGGTGGACCGGCTGGTTGTGACGGATGGCGCGGTGACCGGCGTGGCCGGCGTGCGGCTCGCCCCCGACGAGGCGCCGCGCGGCCGGGCCACGAACCGCGACGTGACCGGCGATTTCGAGATTTCGGCGGGCGCGGTCGTGGTGGCCTCGGGCGGCATCGGCGGCGACCTGGACCTGGTGCGCCGCCACTGGCCCGAGCGGCTGGGCCCGCCGCCGGCACGGATGATCAAGGGCGTGCCGGCCCATGTGGACGGGCGGATGCTGGGCATCTCCGACGCGGCCGGGGCGCGGGTCATCAACGCGGACCGCATGTGGCATTACGTGGAGGGGGTGCAGAACTGGGATCCCGTCTGGGACGCCCATGGCATCCGCATCCTGCCCGGGCCCTCCTCCCTATGGTTCGACGCGGAGGGCCGGCGGCTGCCCGCGCCCAACTTCCCCGGCTACGACACGCTGGAGACCCTGCGCCACATCCTCTCCACGGGCCACGATTATTCGTGGTTCATCACCACCCAGTCGATCATCCGCAAGGAATTCGCCCTCTCGGGGTCGGAGCAGAACCCCGACCTCACCGGCAAGTCCTGGCGCATGGTGGCGCGGCGCGCCGTCGGCAGCCGCGCCCCCGGCCCGGTGGAGGCGTTCAAGGCGCGCGGCGCTGATTTCATCACTGCCCATTCGCTGGCCGAGCTCGTGGAGCGCATGAACGCGCTGGCCGGCACGGATGCGCTGAACCCGGCAGAGATCGAGGCGCAGATCGTCGCCCGCGACCGCGAGCTGGAGAACCCGTTCAGCAAGGACCCGCAGGTCATGGGCATCCTCAACGCGCGGCAATATCGCGGCGACCGCCTGATCCGCACCGCGAAACCGCACCGCATCCTCGACCGGGATCACTGGCCGCTGATCGCCGTGCGCCTCAACATCCTCACCCGCAAGAGCCTCGGCGGGCTGGAGACCGACCTCGATGGCCGCTGTTTCCGCGGCGGCGCCGGGGGGCAGAGGGTGGAGGGGCAGGGCGCGGAGATCATGCCCGGCCTCTACGCGGCGGGCGAGGTGGCGGGCTTCGGCGGCGGCGGCTATCACGGTTACCGCAGCCTCGAGGGCACCTTCCTCGGCGGCTGCCTCTTCTCCGGCCGGCAGGCAGGGCGAGGCGCGGCCGCCGACACCTGAGGCCCCCGCCCGGCGGAGCGCCTGCTCCCCAAAACGCCCTGCCTCCGGCGGGAATTTAGCCACCCGGACAGCCAGAAGCTCCCTGCTTCTTCTGACCATAAATATCCCGGGGGTGAGGAGCGAAGCGACGAGGGGGCAGCGCCCCCTGCGACCTTTTCCAATCCCGAACGCGGTCAGAACATTGAACCCTCCGCCTTCAGAACCCCGGCGTGGGCCCTTCGTCGCGGCTCCAGGGGCGGGGAGCGGCGGTCTTGCGGCAGATCTCGCGCAGGGCGGCCTGCAGCCCCTCCTCGAGCGTCGGATGGTAGAAGGGCAGGTCCAGCACCTCGGAGGCGGTCTTGCCGGAGGCGATGGTCCAGGCCAGCAGATGCGCCAGGTGCTCGCCCTCGGGCAGGCAGAGATCCGCGCCCATCAGCGTGCCGTCGCTGGCCTTGGCGTGGATCCGCACGAGGCCCCCGGCGCGGGCTTCCACCTTCGCGCGGCCCTGGTCGGCGTAATCGGCGCGGCCGGTCACGAGGCTCTGGTCCTCGGGGTCGGGGATGGTGCCGATCGTGGCCGCCGAGGGGTCGGTGAAGGTGATGGCCAGCGGCACCTGCGTCTCGCGCGCCTTGAGGTCGGGATGGGCGGCGGCGTTGCGCCCGGCCGCGGCGCCCTCGTCCGAGGCCTCGTGCAGCAGCGGCGCAATGGCATTGGCGTCCCCCGCCATGAAGATCGGCAGGTCGCCGCATTGCAGCGTCTCCGCGTTCACCTCGGGCATGCCGTGGTCGTCGAGCTCGAGCCCCGTGGCGGCCAGGTCCAGCCCCTCCAGCGAGGGCGGCCGGCCGGCGGCGAGCAGCACGCGATCGAAGCGCTCGGAGGTGCCGTCATGGGACAGGACGACCATGTCGCCCTCGCGCGAGGGCTCGGGGGTCGTGCCCAGATGGACAGGGAAATCCTGCTCCAGCAGGGGCTTCAGCGCCTCGGTCGTCTCTTCCGGCAGCTTGGCGATGCTGTCACCGGAATCGTAGAGGGATACGCGCACGCCGAGCCGCGCAAGCGCCTGGGCCAGTTCCACTCCGACGGGACCGGCGCCGATCACCCCCACGCTTTCGGGCAGGTCCTCCAGTTCGAAGACCGAGCGGTTGGTCAGAACCAAATCCTCCAGCGCCTTGAACGGGCCGGGGATGGCGGCGGCGCTGCCGGTGGCCACGACCACGGCGCCGGCCTCGATCCGCGTGCCGTCCTCGAGCTCCAGCACCGACGGCCCGGCAAAGCGGGCGCGGCCGGTGATGCAGACCCCCTCGGGCAGCCGGGCGATGTTGTCGCGCACGCCCTGGGCGAAGGTGTCGCGCCACTTGCGCAGACGGGTCATCACCGCCGGGCCGTCGACCCGGCCGCTGGCCTCGATCCCGAACTCCCCGGCCCGGGCGATGCCGTGATTGGCATGGGCGGCGGCGATCAGCAGCTTGGAGGGCATGCAGCCGACCGTCGCGCAGGTGGTGCCCGCGAAGTCCGGGTCGATCAGCAGGGTGGAGGCGCCGGCATGGCGGGCAGCCCGTTCGGCGGCAAGCCCGGCCGTGCCCGCGCCGATCACGGCGACATCGCAGCTTCTGGTGGTCATCGGTCCCTCACGCCCCTTCTGGTCTCGGGGTCAACCCGGCGAAGAGCGGCCGCGTTCCATGCCGGGCCCGCTTCCCAAGCGCGCGCGCCCCGGCTAGGGTGCCGCCATGATCGACTGGACCGAGATGGAAGCCCGCGCGACGCGGCTTGAGCAGCTGCTGGCCGACAAGTTCGGCGCCCGCAAGGGATCGCTGGAACGGCGGCTGCGCAAGGCCGGGCGCCGGCTGCCCCGGGCGACCCGCCGCGACGTGGCGCAGGTGGCCGAGGCGCGGCAATTGCCCCGGCATCCGAAGCTCATGCGCATGGTGGATGCACGCCGGACCGAGCGCGCCTTCCGTCTGGCCGAGCAGGCGCTGACCGAGGTGGATGTCGCCGACCGCCGCAAGGGCGCGCTGCTGGGGATGCTCGGCGCGCTGGTCTTCAACCTGATGCTGGTCGTGGCGCTCTGGGTGGCGGTGGTGCAGGGGCGGGGCCTGCTGGACTGACCCCGCCGCGCGCCTGCCCCGCCTCACGGCGTCATTCGCCGTAGGGCACCCAGATGTTCTTGACCTCCGTGGCGGCCTCGAGAAAGGCGCGGCCCTCGCCGTCGCGGGACAGCCAGTCGCGGCTGCGCCCGCCCTCGACCCAGCTGCGCTTCAGGTTGCCGGCGCTCTCGCGCTCGATCACGGCGGCCAGGTCCGATGAGGAGAAGGACCAGACCGCGTCCACGTCCATGTGGCCCGCGAGGTGCGGCGCCAGTTCCTCGTGGGGGCCGGTCAGGATGTTGACCACGCCGGCGGGCACGTCCGACGTCTCCAGCACCTGGTAGAAATCGGTGGCCGCCAGCGGGAAGGGCTCGGAGGCGATGGCGACCAGCCGGTTGCCCATGGCCATGGCGGGCCCCATGACCGAGACCAGCCCGAGCAGCGGATGCGCGTCGTCGCAGAGCGCGCCGATCACGCCGACGGGCTCGCGCATGGCCAGCGCCACGGCGCGGACCGGCACGTCATGGGCCTGGCCGTCGAACTTGTCCGCCCAGGCGGCGTAGGTGAAGAGCCGCGAGACGCAGGCCTCCACCTCCTTCTCGCCGCCGCGCTTGCCGGTCAGCCGGTCGATGCGGGTGGCGAATTCGTCGGCCCGGGCCTGCAGGTTCTCGGCCATGTAATAGAGGATCTGCGCGCGGTTGTGGCCCGTGGTCTTGGACCAGCCGGCGGCCCCGCGTGCGGCCTCGACCGCGTTGCGGATATCCTTGCGGTTGGCGATGGGCGCCTGGCCCAGCAGGGCGCCGCCCTTGGCGTGGATGTTGCGGGAATAGCCGCCATCGGGCCGCGCCTGCTTGCCCCCGATATAGAGCTTGGCGGTCCGGTCCAGCGGATCCTCGGGGCCCTTGTCGCCGGAGAAAGGCGCGATCTTTTCCAGCTTTTTCCAGCCGAGTTTCGGCCTGGTATAGGCCGACAGCCCCTCCCAGCCGCCTTCGCGGCCGAAACCGCTTTCCCGGACCCCGCCGAAGCCGGCGGCGGCGTCGAACATGTTGGTGCCGTTCACCCAGACCACGCCGGCGGCGAGACCCGGCGCCACGTCGAGCGCGAGGTTCACGTTCTCGGTCCAGAGGCTGGCGGCCAGCCCGTAGCGCGTGTTGTTGGCAAGGCTCACCGCCTCGGTGGGCGTGCGGAAGGTGGTGCCCACGAGGACGGGGCCGAAGATCTCCTCCTGCATCAGCCGGTCAGACGGCGACAGCCCGGTGATCAGCGTCGGCGGGTAATAGCAGCCGTTCGCGGGCAGGGGCGCGGCGCTGCGATAGGTCTCGCCCGCCGCGTTGGCGTCCACCATCTTCGTGATCGTGTCGAGCTGCACCGGGTCCACGATGGCGCCCACGTCGATGCACTTGTCCAGCGGGTCGCCGATGCGCAGCTTGTCCATCCGCGCGCGGAGCTTGGTATAGAACCGCTCGGCCACGCTTTCCTGCACCAGCAGCCGCGAACCCGCGCAGCAGACCTGCCCGCCATTGAACCAGATGGCGTCCACCAGCCCCTCGACCGCGCTGTCGAGATCGGCGTCGTCGAAGACGATGTAGGGTGACTTGCCCCCCAGCTCGAGCGTGAGCGCCTTGCCCTGTCCGGCGGTGGCCTGCCGGATCCTGCGCCCGACCTCGGTCGAGCCGGTGAAGGCCACCTTGTCGACATCGGCCGCGGTGATCATCTCGCCCACTTCGCCGTCGCCGGTGACGATGTTCACCACCCCCGCGGGCAGTCCCGCCTGGCGGCAGATATCGGCAAAGAGCAGCGCGGTGAGCGAGGTGTACTCCGCCGGTTTCAGCACCACGCTGTTGCCCATGGCGATGGCCGGCGCGATCTTCCACGCCAGCATCAGCAGGGGAAAGTTCCAGGGGATGATCTGCCCGCAGACGCCAAGCGCCTCGCGGTCCGGCAGCTCCGATTCCATCAGCTGGGCCATGCCGGCGTGGTAGTAGAAATGCCGCTGGGCGAGGGGGATGTCGATGTCGCGGCTTTCCCGGATGGGTTTGCCGTTGTCCAGCGTCTCCAGCACGGCGAAGAGCCGGGCGTGTTTCTGCAGCAGCCGGGCGATGGCATAGATGTAGCGCGCCCGCCCGTGCCCGCCGAGGGCTGCCCATTTCGGCTGCGCCTTGCGGGCGGCAGCGACGGCAGCGTCCACGTCGGCATGCGTCGCCTGGGTCAGCGTCGCCAGCGTGTCGCCAGTGGCCGGGTTGCGGCTGTCGAAACCCTTGCCGGGCGCGGTGAAGGCGCCGTCGATGAAATGCCCGAAGGCGCGGCCCTGAGTGTCGAGCCATTCCATCGCCTCGGCGGCGGATTCCGGGGCGGGGCCGTAGTCCATGGTGTCGAAGATTTCCTTGATGGTCATCGGTTCGCCTCGCAGGTGGTCTGGACGAGAATGGGATCGCGCGGATCGTGGCGCAGCTGTTGCACCGTGACGCGGGGGCCGAAGCCGGGAGAGCCGTCGGCGCGGCGACGGAATTCGCCGTGCACGATCAGGATTGCGTCGTCACCGGCAAAGGTCTTGCGCTGCAGGCTGCCGCGCGTCAGGCGGAGCGTGGTGGCGGGACCGCCCTGTTTGACGACCGCCATCTGCTTGCCCACGGTCAGCGCCGAGATCGGGTCGACGCCCGTGCCGGAGGGCGCCCATGCCCCGCAGGCATAGTCCTGAGCCGAAGCGCTGCCGCCGGCGAGCGCGAGGGCCATGGTAAGAAATGCCGCTCGCATGGGCTCAGCCCGCCGCATGGCGATGGGCGGCGGAATAGCGGCCGGTCACGTGATGCTCCAACTGCCGCTCGATATCGCCCAGCAGCGAGGAGGCGCCGAAGCGGAAGAGCTCCGGCCGCAGCCAGGCATCGCCCAGCTCTTCCTTGATCAGCGCGAGGTAGGTCAGCGAATCCTTCGCCTTGGAGATGCCGCCCGCGGGCTTGTAGCCGACGCGGATGCCGGTCGCGTCATGGTAGTCGCGGATCGCGCGGATCATGGTCAGCGACACGGGCAGGGTGGCGTTGACGCTTTCCTTCCCGGTGGAGGTCTTGATGAAATCCGCGCCCGCCATCATGCAGACGAGGCTCGCGCGCGCCACGTTGCGCAGAGTGCCCAGCTCTCCCGTGGCGAGGATCGCCTTGACGTGGGCCTCGCCGCAGGCGTCGCGGAATTCGCGCATCTCGTCGTAGAGCGCCTGCCAGTTGCCCTCCAGCACGTGGCGGCGCGAGATGACGATGTCGATCTCGTCGGCCCCGGCAGCGACGCTCTCGCCGATCTCGGCCACCCGCAGGTGGAAGGGCGACAGCCCCGCCGGAAAGCCGGTGGAGACGGCGGCGACCGGGATGCCCGAGCCCTTCAGCGCCTCGACCGCGGTGGGCACCATGTCGTGGTAGACGCAGACCGCGCCCACGGTCAGCCCCTCCATGCCGAGCGCCCCGAGCAGGTCGGCGCGGACCGGCTGGCGGGCCTTGGCACAAAGCCGACGCACCCGCTCGGCGGTGTCGTCGCCCGAGAGCGTGGTCAGGTCGATGCAGGAGATCGCGCGGCAGAGCCAGGCCGCCTGCCACTCCTTCTTGACCGAGCGGCGGCCGGGCAGGGTGGCCGCGCGCCGCTCGATGGCCGAGGTGTTGGCCTGGACCCGCCGGACCCAGCCGAGGTCGAGCGGCATCCCCGGATTGCGCGCCTCTCCATGCGCGGAGGGGGCGGAAGCGGTGTCTGCCACGCGCGGAAACGGGGCGGGAGAGCTGCTCTGGGTGGTCATATTTTACCTCTTGGTAAAAATTTCGGCCAAGGTCGCACGGGCATTCTACCCTGACAAGCGCGATTCCCCCAGCGTTCCCCGGCGTTCCGGCCTACCTGAGCCGGTTGGCGAACCAAGCCTTGATCGGGTTCTTCTGCGGGCGGAGCAGCGGCAGGTGCAGGATGCGCGGCTTGGGCGCGTCGGAATAGATCACCTCCGAGCCTTCGAAGACCCGCTTGTTGAACTGCGGCGGCAACACGTAAAAGCGCAGGTCCGAATGCCACAGAGTCTCGCGGAAGGTGACCTGGTCGACGTTGAACCCGGCCTCGGCAAAGGCCCGGCCCCAGTCGGCGAAGAAGCGGTCCGTCGCCTCGTTCCGGCGGTAGAGCAGCACGCCGCAGTTGATCTCGGGGAAGGCGTCGGGCAGCGGGGTCTTCCACGTCTTCTGGTGCCGCGGCCGGTGCCAGAGCGCCACATGCGCGCCGCAGAGGTCGAAGCGGTCCAGCAGGTCGAAAAGGCTCGACAGGTCCGACCGCACCAGCGTGTCGTTGTCGAGGTAGAGCGTCTGCTCGAACGGGCTGCGGGACAGCAGCTCGATCTTCGGGCGCTTCATCCCCTCCGGCTGGACCTCGGCGATGTCGAATCCCGCCGTGTCGTCCGATGCGCCGCAGTAGATCGCGGTGCCGAGCTGCGGGTTGTGCCGCTTGACCGAGACGGCGGAGCGCCGGGCGACATCCACGTGGGCCGCGCCCTGCGCGATGTAGAGAACTCCGCGGCGGGGGGCGGGGCTGGCGGCGGCGTCTGGCATCGGCGGTCTTCCTGGCTGCGGCAATGCCTCTGGTCATAGACCGCGCGTCGCCAAAGGAAAATGCCCCTCGGGCCGCGCGTCCGCCGCCCCGGCGTGGCGGTTCACTCCGGCGGCGGTGTCTTCATCCGGTTGTAGGGCCTCCAATCGGTGATCTCGGGGTAATACATCTCGCGCCAGCGCTGCAGCCTCGGGTGCATCATCCGCCGCCAGACCGACGGCACCAGCGCGGCCATGGTCATCACCGGGTAGCCATGGGGCAGCTGCGGCGCCTCCGAGGCGGAATAGGTCTGCAGCAGCGGAAAGCTCCGGTCGGGCTTGTAATGGTGGTCGGAATGGCGCGCGAGGTTGATCAGCAGCCAGTTCGACGCCCGGTGATCGGCGTTCCAGCTGTGATGCGGGCGCACCGGCTCGTAGCGGCCATTGCCCAGATGCTTGCGGGTCAGGCCGTAATGTTCGACGTAATTGACCAGCTCGAGCTGCCAGATCGCCGTGCCCGCCTGAACGAGGAACAGTCCCAGCCCCGACCAGCCGCCGATGAGGATGGCGAGGATCAGCATCGCCGCCTGCAGCGCCCAGTAGCGCCAGAAGGGATTTGTGGCATCGGTCCATGGCAGGTCCTTGCGCGCCAGCATCGCCTTTTCGGCCTTGAAGGAGGAGCGCAGGGATTGCCGCAGCACCCGCGGGTAGAAGCGGTAGAAGCTTTCCCCCCGCCGCGCGGTCACCGGGTCGCGCGGCGTGCCCACGTGGCGGTGATGGACCAGCAGGTGCTCGGACCGGAAGTGCGAATAGAGCACCATGGCCAGCAGGATGTCCGCCAGCCAGCGCTCGCCCCGGCTGCGGCGATGCATGAGCTCGTGCGCGTAGTTGATCCCGATCGTCCCCGAGAGCACGCCCATGCCGAAGAACAGCACGATCTTCTCCAGCGCACCGAGATGCGTGGCCCCCTCCGCCCAGGCCAGCAGGCCGAACAGGGTGAGGAATTGCAGCGGCACCCAGATCACCGGGATGAGGTGGTACCAGCGCAGGTCGCCCATTGCGGTGGCGGGATCGACGTTGCTGGCGTTGCGGCCGAGGGCGAGGTCCAGCCCGGCGAAGACGTACCAGGTGGAGACGGGGATCAGCAGCAGCCACCACCCCCCGGCCGCCGCCACCGCCCAGATCAGCGGGATCAGCAGGAAGGAGGCCGCATAGGGCAGGGCGGAGGACCAGCGCGCCACCTTGTCGGCGTCGAGATAGGGCGAGGGGCGGGAGGTGTCGCTCATGATCGGGGCTCCGCTTGGGTCGCGCCCAGTCTACACCCTCCGCGCCCGGCCCCCAAGCGGTGCGGTGCCGCAGCGGGGGCCGATTTGGGTCGCGGGTCGAGAGCGGGGCGGAGGGGGTGGTTTCAGGGTTATCTGCAGCGCGCCCGAGCGGCGCAGGTGCCCGATGGGTGGCCTTCGTTCTCTTGACCGGAGGTTGCCGCGGTTCGAGCCGTGGCAGGGGGCGCTGCCCCCTCGTCGCTGACGCTCCTCACCCCCGGGATATTTATGGTCAGAAGAAGCAGGGGGATTGCTTGACCGGTGTGAAGACCCTCGGCGGGAGGGGCTGAGGTGGTGTTCGGTCCACGGGGCGAGGCCTTTGGGTCAGGCGCGGACGAGGTCGAAGGCCTTGCGCATCAATGTGGGCAGGTCGGAGGGGCGGAACTCGGCAGGGGCGAGGAAGGCGCCGCGGGCGGGGGCGGCGTCCAGCGGGACCTCGGCATAGCGCAGGGCGAGGCGCAGGTGGAAATGGGTGAAGGTATGGCGCGCCTCGGAGGGGATGTCCTGCCAGTCGGCCTCCAGCGGGGGCGCCTCCGCGGGCGCGGTCTCCGCCCAGTCGGAGCCGGGCCAGCCCAGCATTCCGCCCAAGAGGCCGCGATCGGGGCGGCGCTCCAGCAGCCAGGCGCCGTCCTCGCGCCGGGCGAGATAGGCGATGCCCAGCCGCACGGGCTTGGGCTTTTTCGGCGCCTTCTTCGGCAGCTCCGCCGCTGTGCCCGCCGCGCGTGCCACGCAGGGCTCGCGCCAGGGGCAGATGCCGCAGGCGGGGCTGCG
The DNA here is from genome assembly GCA_005473895.2 of Carideicomes alvinocaridis. GTDB lineage: Bacteria > Pseudomonadota > Alphaproteobacteria > Rhodobacterales > Rhodobacteraceae > Carideicomes > Carideicomes alvinocaridis. Next base: position 10,159 of record SRJI02000050.1, on the reverse strand, counting down.
AGGGGTGCAGATCGTGGCGCCGAGATCCATCACCGCCTGGGCATAGTCGCCGGGGCGGGCCTCGGGCGTCAGGGCGGCGGCGCGGGCGGTGAGCTCGGGCTTGGCGGCGGGCAGCGGGGTGTGGATGTCGTGCAGCCGCGCCATCACCCGCTCCACGTTGCCGTCGACGACCACCTCGGGCCGGTCGAAGGCGATGGCGGCCACGGCCGAGGCGGTATAGGGGCCGACCCCCGGCAGGGCGAGCAGCGCGGCGCGGTCGGAGGGGAAGGTGCCGCCATGCTCCTCTGCCACCACGCGGGCGCATTTCAGCAGGTTGCGGGCGCGGGCGTAGTAGCCGAGGCCCGCCCATTCCCCCATGACCTGCGCATCGGGCGCCGCGGCCAGCGCGCGCACGTCGGGCCAGAGGCTAGTGAAGCGGTCGAAATAGCTTTTCACCGCGGCCACGGTGGTCTGCTGCAGCATGATCTCGGACAGCCAGACCCGGTAGGGGTCGGGGCGCGCCCCCGCCGCGCGCTCTGCCGGGGACACCCGCCAGGGCAGGGTCCGGGCGTGGCGGTCGTACCAGTCCAGCAGGTCGCCCGGATCGGCGGGGGAGAGGTCGCGCGGCATTCTGCCTCCTTGGGTGGCGCCCGGGCGGATTCGGCGGAAAACCGGCTGACGCGGCGGGGCGGGAGCGTTAGGATAGGGGCTCTGCGACGAGAGGCAACCGATGGCGCGACGCCACAGCACCACGCGGGGATTTGCCCGCACCTCCAACCTGCTCAAGACCCGCATCCGCAAGGCCAGCGAATCGCGCGGCTTCGCGGAATCGCGGCTGCTCACCCACTGGGCCGAGATCGTGGGCACGGATTTCGCCGCCATGGCGCGGCCGGTCGACGTGAAATACGGCCGCCAGGGCCTGGGCGCGACGCTGACCGTGCTGACCACGGGCGCCATGGCCCCCATGCTGGAAATGCAGAAGGAGGCGCTGCGCGAGCGGGTCAACGCCACCTACGGCTACAACGCCATCTCGCGTATCAGGGTGACGCAGACAGCGCCCACGGGCTTTGCCGAGGGGCAGGTGAGCTTCCAGCACCGGACTGGCCCGGAGCAAGCCGCGGCGCCGTCTCCCGAAATAGTGAAGGAATCTGAGGCCGCTGCGGCCCCGGTGGGGGACGAGGGGCTGCGCCGGGCGCTTGAAAGCCTGGGCCGCAACGTTCTATCCAAGTCCAGACGCTAGACACACCGATCCGAAAGGTCCGACCATGAAGCGCATTCTCTCCCTGGCCCTGGTGGCCGTCGTCGCCGTCGCGGCCGGCATCTGGTACATGAACGGCCATTCCGGCCAGACCGAGGTCAATGCCGCCTCCGCCCAGGAGGTCACCGACGGCGAGGCCGCCGAGATCGACACCTCCTCCGTCCAGGAGATGGTGATGGGCGAGGAGGACGCGCCGATCGAGATGATCGAGTACGGCTCCTTCACCTGCCCGCATTGCGCCAACTTCGCCAACAACGTCTTTCCGGAGCTCAAGAAGGATTACATCGACACCGGCAAGGTGAAGTTCGTCTTCCGCGAGGTCTATTTCGACAAGTACGGCATGTGGGCCTCGATGATCGCGCGCTGCGAGCCCTCCAAGTTCTGGGGCATCAACGAGATGATCTTCGAGGCGCAGTCCGACTGGGCGCGCAAGGACAGCGAGGTGGAGATCGCCAACGCGCTGCGCAAGATCGGCCTGCTGGCCGGGCTCGACAAGGACAAGATCAATTCCTGCCTCGAGGACAGCGACAAGCTGCGCACCCTCGTCGCCTGGTACCAGCAGAACGCCAAGGCCGACGACGTCAGCGCGACGCCGACCTTCGTCGTCGACGGCGAGACCATGTCGAACATGGGCTACAGCGACATGAAGGCCATGCTGGACGAGAAGCTGGCCGAATGAGCTCCGCCCCGCTTGCGGGTCTCAAGGTCGTCGAGCTGGCCCGGATCCTCGCCGGGCCATGGGCGGGCCAGACGCTCGCCGATCTCGGCGCCGAGGTGATCAAGGTGGAGGCCCCGCGCGGCGACGATACCCGCGCCTGGGGCCCGCCCTTCATCGAGAGGGGCGGCCAGCGCAGCGCCGCCTACTTCCACTCCTGCAACCGCGGCAAGGCCTCGGTCACCGTGGATTTCACCACGCCGGAGGGGCAGGAGAGGGTGCGCGAGCTGGTGCGCGACGCCGACATCCTGATCGAGAATTTCAAGGTCGGGGGTCTGGCGAAATACGGGCTGGATTACCCGAGCCTGAAGGCGGTGAACCCGGGGCTGATCTATTGCTCCATCACCGGCTTCGGGCAGGACGGGCCCTATGCCCACCGCGCGGGCTATGACTACATCATCCAGGGCATGTCGGGGCTGATGTCGATCACCGGCGATCCCGAGGGTCAGCCGCAGCGGGCGGGCGTGGCGGTCACGGACCTCTTCACCGGGGTCTATTCCACCACCGCCATCCTTGCCGCTTTGCACCAGCGGTCCCAGACCGGCGAGGGGCAGCATATCGACATGGCGCTGCTGGACGTGGCGGTCTCGGTCACCGCCAACCAGGCGATGAACTACCTGTCGACCGGCACGCCGCCGGCGCGGACCGGGAATTATCACCCGAACCTGACACCCTACCAGGTCTTCGAATGTTCCGACGGCCATATCATCATCGCCACCGGCAACGACCCGCAATACCAGCGGCTCTGCGGCCTGCTGGGGCTGGGCGACATGGCCGAAGACCCGGATTACCTGCACAATGCCGACCGCGTGGCGAACCGCCCGGCGATGATCGCGCGGCTGGAAAGCGCCACCCGCCGGATGGCAAAGGCCGAGCTTCTGGCCGCCTGCGAGGCCCAAGGCGTGCCCGCGGGGCCGATCAACGACATGGCCGAGGTCTTTGCCGATCCGCAGGTCGTGGCGCGGGGGATGCAGGTGGAGCTGGATGGCGTGCCCGGCGTGCGCTCGCCCTTCCGCATGTCGGGGGCGGAGATGGCGCTGAAGCGGCCGGCGCCGAACCTGGGCGAGGACGATCCGGACCAGCGCTGACCGCTGGGTTATTTGCTGTAGAAGCGGCGTATCAGTCCGAGCGTGCCTCCCGGTCAACGACGGCGCCGAGGGATGGTGTCGTCTTGGGGGCCGTGCGGCGCGTCCGGCAGGTCGCGAAAAAGTGCCACCGGTCCGCTGCCTGCACCGGCCCGCTGCCTGGAAGTCTTCCGCGCTCAGTTGCCCTCGGGCGCCCGGACCACCGTGCCCACGACCGGCCCCATGGTGCGGCCGCCGTCATGGCGGTCGATCGCCGGCGCGTAGAGCCGCGAGACATTGCCGTCGAAATAGAGCGCCTCGGGCAGGTCGAGGAAATCGCGGAAGAACAGCCCGAACTCGTAGAAGGTCACCGGGTTGTCGGAGATGGCAAAGACCACGCGGCTGCCGTCCTTGGACGTGCCCACCCCGTTGCGCAGGTAGCGCGAGGTGCTGTCGGGCAGGAAGCGGGGGTGAAGCTTGCCGTCGATCACCAGCATCGGGCCGGACTGGGTGGCGTAACGGCACTCGGGGGCCTCTTCCTCGAAGGCGAGGCTTTCGATCACGCGGGCGCGGCCGTCGGGGGCGATGCAGAAGACGCCGTTCGGCAGCAGGCCGAAATTGCCGGGGCCGGGATTGGTGACCAGCCGCATCTCTTCCTCGCCCTCTTCGACATAGAGCCCCACCGGCGCGCGGTCCTCGTGGTACATCCCCGCGTTCATGGCAAAGCCGAGCGCCTTGCCATTGGCGCGCAGGCTGCGGTCGATGGTTTCGAACTCGCCATAGGGCTGGCCCTGGCGGTCGCGCAGGAACAGGCGCAGCCGCTCCTTCCGGGTGTCGATCTCGCAGATCGAGTAGAGGTTGCCCTTGTGGGTCACGTTGCGGCACTCCGCGGCGCCCGCCGGCACCGGGGCGAGGGGTGACAGGCCGAAGGCCAGGAATGCCATGAGCCAGCGGATCACCCGCGCTCCTCCCCGTCCTCCGCCCCGTCTTCCGAGGTGTCGCCGTCGAGGTCGCGGCGCACCTCGTCGCGCTGGAACAACTCGCGGGTGCGGTCCATCCGGTCGAAGGTCTCGTCCAGCCGGAACCGCAGGTCGGGCGCGTATTTCAGCGTCATCTCTTTCGACACCGCGCGGCGCAGCTCGCCCTTGTTGCGGCCCAGCAGCTTGAGCGCGTCCTCCTGGCCCTGGCCGCCCAGCGGCAGAACGAAGGCGGTCGCGATCTTGAGATCCGGGGAGACCTGCACCTCGCCCACGGTCAGCGAAAGCCGGTTCAGCTCGGGGTCGTGGATGTCGCCGCGGTTCAGCACGTCCGACAGGGTGCGGCGGATCAGTTCCGCCACCCGGAGCTGCCGTTGCGAGGGGCCGGAGCCTTCGTGATGTCTGCTTTTCGCCATGCCCCCCATCTAGACCGGCGCGGGGGCTTTGCCAAGCGGGCGGCGCTTCGCTATGAGGGCGGCACCGCAAGACCGCCGGAGCAGGGGAGAAATCGCATGGCCGACCAGCCGGGAATCGTCGTCACCGGGGCCTCGGGCCGCATGGGGCAGACCCTGATCCGCACGGTGCTGGAGAGCGACCGCGCGCGGCTGGTGGGCGCGGTGGAACGCGCGGGCCACGACTGGGTGGGCCGGGACCTGGGCGAGGCGATGGGCGGCGGAGCGCTGGGTGTCACGGTCACCGACGACCCGCTGGAGGCCTTTGCCAGCGCGCAGGCGGTGCTGGACTTCACCGCCCCCGAGGCGACGGTGGAATTCGCGGCGCTGGCGGCGCAGGCGCGGGCGGTCCACGTGATCGGCACCACCGGCATGGACGAGGCGGCGCTGGCCAGGCTGAAGGCCGCGGCGCGCCACGCGGTGATCGTGCGGGCGGGGAACATGTCGCTCGGCGTCAACCTGCTGACCCGGCTGACGAAACAGGTGGCCGCCGCGCTCGACGAGGATTGGGACATCGAGGTGGTCGAGGCGCATCACAACCGCAAGGTCGACGCGCCCTCGGGCACGGCGCTGATGCTGGGCGAGGCTGCGGCCGAGGGGCGCGGCGTCACGCTCGACGAGGTGGCCGACCGCGGCCGGGACGGGATCACCGGCGCGCGCGAACGGGGCCATATCGGCTTTGCCGCCATCCGGGGCGGGGATATCGTGGGCGAGCACGAGGTGATGTTCGCCGCCGCGGGCGAGCGGATCGTGCTGAAACATATCGCCACCGACCGCGCGCTCTTTGCCCGCGGGGCGCTCAGGGCGGCGCTTTGGGGGCAGGGGCGGAAGCCCGGCGAATACGACATGATGGACGTGCTGGGCCTCGGCGACTGAGCCCGGAAAATTCTTGAAACAAGAATTTTGCAAGACTTTTGGAGAAAAAGTCTTGGTCGCGCCGCGCCGTCAGAAATCGACCGCGATGCCCTTCCGCTCCCAGTCGCCGTAGCGCACCGGTTCCGGCCCCTCGCGGCCGCCCAGCTCTTTCGGCAACTCTGCCGCCGCCTGCTGTTTCCTGCGCTCTTCCGCTTCGGCCAGGGCGCGCCGGGCGGCGGGGGGCAGGTCCGGTCCGGGGGCGGAGGGGGTCTCTTCGGTCATCGCTCGGGCTTCCTTCCGTGTGACGCGCTTGATATATGCTCCGCCTGACCGATTGCCAAGGAACGCCATGCCTGCCCAGACCTCTCCGCGCCGTGCCGCAAAGGACATGCTCGACCGCATTCTCGGCCAGGGCCGGCTGATGGCCGAGGTGATGGCCCAGGGCGCGCTGGAGGGGCTGGAGCCGGCGGACCGCGCGCGGGCCCAGCGGCTGACGCTCGACACGCTGCGCGCCATGGAACGGCTGGACCGCATGCTGCAGCGCCACCTGCGCAAGCCGCCGCCGCTGCCGGTGCGCAACATCCTGCGGCTGGGCGCGCTGGAGCTCTGCACCGGGGGCGACGCCCATGGCGTGGTCAACGAGGCGGTGGAGATCGCGGCCTCGGGGCGCAAGACGGAAGGGCTCAAGGGGCTGGTCAATGCCGTGCTGCGCAAGATCGCCGCCGAGACCGACCGCTACGAGACGCTGCGCGCGCCGCGCCTGCCCAAATGGCTGCGCGACCCGCTGGTCATGGCCTGGGGGGCCGAGGCGGTCGCGGGCATGGAACGCGCGCAATTCGCCGGCGCGCCGCTCGACCTGACGCCGCGCGACCCGGCCGCCGCCGATACGCTGGCCGCGACACTGGGGGCCGAGATCCTGCCCACCGGGACGCTGCGCCTGGCCGAGCCGGGGCAGGTGTCGCGCCTGCCGGGCTTTGACGAGGGGGCGTGGTGGGTGCAGGATGCCGCCGCCGCGCTGCCCGCCCGTATCCTCGCGCCGCAGCCGGGCGAGAGGGTGCTGGACCTCTGCGCGGCGCCCGGGGGCAAGACCTTGCAGCTGGCCGCCGCCGGGGCCGAGGTCACCGCGCTCGACATCTCCGAGACGCGGCTGGCCCGGCTGCGCGAGAACCTCGCGCGGACGGGGCTGTCGGCCCGGGTCGTGGCGGCGGATGTCTTCGAGTTCGACGAGACCGGCTTCGACGCGATCCTGCTCGACGCGCCCTGTTCGGCCACCGGCACGATCCGCCGCCACCCGGACCTGCCCCATGCCAAGGACGGCAGCGAGTTCGGGGCCCTGATCGCCATGCAGGGCGAGATGATCGATCACGCGCTGACGCTTCTGAAGCCGGGCGGCCGGCTGCTCTACTGCACCTGCTCGCTGCTGCCCGACGAGGGCGAGGTCCAGGCGGAGGAGGCGCTGGCCCGGCATCCGGGCCTTGCCGCCGACCGCGCCGCGCTCGATCTGCCGGGGGTGGAGCCCGGCTGGATCACCGAGGAAGGCGGCCTGCGCCTGCGCCCGGATTACTGGCCCGACAGGGGCGGGATGGACGGGTTCTACATGACCCTGCTCCGGCGCTGAGAGGTCACCGCCCGCGGATTGCCCGGTGACTCGGTCCGGTCCCCCGGATATAGTCGGTCCCGCAGTGACGAGGCTTCGAGCAGCCAAGGCAGCACCCATGTCCAACCCTGAAAGCTGGCGGTCACGGCGAGTCCGCCTGATGCACCGTTTTCATGCCTGGCTGAGCACGCGGGGCCGGCCGGTCACCGGATTCGTGGCCGGGACCGAACCGCGCTCCATCGGGGCCTTTGCCCGTGGGCGGCAGCTGGTCGCCGGCAACCTGATGTTCGGCGGCCACCTGATCGAGGCACCGGGCCGGATGCTGTGGGACATCCCGCCGCCCGATCCCGCCTTCGAGACGCAGATCCACGGCATGACCTGGCTCGACGACCTGGCGGCGGTGGGCGATCCGGTGGCGCGCGAACGGGCGCAGGACTGGGTCTGGGGCTGGATCGCCCGCTATGGCCGTGGCACCGGGCCGGGCTGGGTGCCCGAGCTGACGGCGCGGCGGCTGATCCGGCTTCTGCACCATTCCCAGTTCCTGCTGCGCGGCCGGACGGAGGCCGACACCACGATCTTCATGCGCGCGCTGGCGCGGCAGGCCCTGTTCCTCAGCCGCCGCTGGCAGGCGACGGAGCCGGGGCCGGAGCGGTTCGAGGCGCTGACCGGCCTGATCTATGCCGGGCTCACCCTCAAGGGGATGGAGCGCCAGGTCGCCATCGGGGAAAAGGCGCTGGCCCGCCAGTGCCGCAGCCAGATCGACGCGCAGGGCGGCATCCCCTCCCGCAACCCCGAGGAGCTGCTGGAGGTCTTCACCCTGCTCACCTGGACCGCCCAGGCGCTGCGCGAGGCCCGGCGCCGGCCCTCGGCCGAGCATTCGGGGGCGGTGGAGCGCATCGCTCCCACGCTGCGGACCCTGCGCCATGCCGACGGATCGCTGGCGCGCTTCCACGGCGGGGGGCGCGGGGCGGAGGGGCGGCTCGACCATGCGCTGGCGGCGTCGGGCGTACGCAGCCGGGTGCCGGGCGGGCTGTCGATGGGCTATGCGCGTCTTTCGGCGGGGCGCAGCTCCATCATCATCGACGCCGCAGCGCCGCCGCATGGCGCGGCCTCCATCGGGGCCCACGCCTCCACCCTGGCCTTCGAGCTGACCTCGGGGCGGCGGCCGCTGATCGTCAATTGCGGCTCCGGCGCCAGCTTCGGCCCGGACTGGCGGCGGGCGGGCCGGGCCACGCCGTCGCATTCGACGCTCGCCATCGAGGGCTATTCCTCGGCCCGTCTCGGCCGGGCCGGGCGCATCGGAGGGGCACGGCAGGAGCACCTGGTCGACGCGCCGCAACACGTGCCGGTGGAGCTGAGCCATGCCGAGGACGCGCTGCGCTTCGAGGGCGGGCATGACGGCTACGTCGAGACCCATGGCCTGACCCATGCGCGCCGGCTGGAGCTGACCCTCGACGGCCGTGCGCTGGTGGGGGAGGACATGCTGATGGCGCTGGACGATGCCGCCAAGCAGCGCTTCGACCGCGCCAACGAGGGCGGCGAGGGGGTCGCCTACCAGATCCGCTTTCACCTGCATCCGGAGGTGGATGCGGAGCTGGACATGGGCGGCATGGCGGTCTCCATGGCGTTGAAATCCGGTGAGATCTGGGTGTTCCGTCATGATGGTGCGGCGACGCTGCGGCTGGAGCCCTCGGTCTACCTGGAGCGCGGGCGCCTGCGGCCCCGGGCGACCGAGCAGATCGTGCTGGAAAGCACCGCGCGCGGCCATGCGAGCCGGCTGCGCTGGTCGCTGTCCAAGGCGCAGGACACGGCGATCGCCGTCCGCGACCTGAACCGCGAGGAAGAAGAGGTCTGACCTCGGACCTGCTACCCGGGATGGGGCGCCGCCCGCGGCGCTGCCGGCCCGGAATGGCAAGCAGGGCAGACAAGGCAGGGCCGCCGCGCCCCCGCTCCCGCGGCACCCACAGGCCCCACCGCGCCGCCTCTCTCCCCATGCTCCACCGACCCGCGCAGCACCGATCCCCCGCGCGCTGCGGATTGCACGGGGCCCCGCGCCGCTCTATAGCCCGCAGCGACGCGATACAGTTTGAGGAGCCCGAAGAGATGTCCAACGCCCAGCTCGAGACCGCCATCGAAGCCGCCTGGGAGGCCCGCGATTCGATCACCCCCGCCACCACGGGCGAAACCCGCGACGCCATCGAAGAGACGCTCGACGCGCTCGATTCCGGCAAGCTGCGCGTGGCCGAGCGGCAGGAGAACGGCGACTGGCACGTCAACCAATGGGCCAAGAAGGCCGTGCTGCTGGGCTTCCGCCTGAAGGACATGGAGATCCAGGAAGGCGGGCCGCAGGGCGGCGGCTGGTGGGATAAGGTCGACAGCAAGTTCAAGGGCTGGGGCGAGGATGACTGGAAGACCGCCGGCTTCCGCGCCGTGCCGAACTGCGTCGTCCGCCGCTCCGCCTTCATCGGCAAGGGCGTGGTGTTGATGCCCTCCTTCGTGAACCTGGGCGCCTATGTGGACGAGGGCACCATGGTCGACACCTGGGCCACCGTCGGTTCCTGCGCGCAGATCGGCAAGGGTGTGCACCTGTCGGGCGGCGTGGGCATCGGCGGCGTGCTGGAGCCGATGCAGGCCGGCCCGACGATCATCGAGGACAATTGCTTCATCGGGGCCCGCTCCGAGGTGGTCGAGGGCGTGATCGTGCGCGAGGGCTCGGTGCTGGGCATGGGCGTCTATATCGGCCAGTCGACCAAGATCGTCGACCGCGAGACCGGCGAGGTCTTCATGGGCGAGGTGCCGCCCTATTCGGTGGTGGTCTCCGGCTCCATGCCGACCAAGAACAACCTCAACCTCTATTGCGCCGTGATCGTGAAGCGGGTGGACGAACGCACCCGCGGCAAGGTCGGCATCAATGAGCTGCTGCGGGACTGATCCCGCAGTCCGGCGCCCGGAGCCTGTCATGACCGATCTCGTGGTAAAGCTCATCCGTTTTGTCCTGCTGGTGGCGGGCATCGCGGTGCTGGTCCTGCTTGGCCTCGCCGCCTGGACGGGGGCGGACTGGGCGCAATACGGGCCCTTGCTGGCCGCGCTCGTCGGGCTGGCCTGCGGCGCGCTGCTGCTGCAGATCGCCGACCGGCTGCGCGACCTGGCCGAGGCGCAGGCGCAGACGAACGAGCTGCTGCTGGCGCAGGGGCGGGCGCGGTCCCGCCCGGTCGAGGAACCCGGCCTTCGCGCCGAACCCCGGCCCCGTCTGCGGGCCGAG
>SRJI02000262.1 GCA_005473895.2 Carideicomes alvinocaridis | reverse complement strand
GCCCCGTCATCGGGTGCCGTTCAGCACGCGCACCTGCTCGCCGGCGTCCACGCCGTCCACGACGGCGAGGCCGTCGGCGGAGCCGAGGACGGTGACGGTGCGGTCCTCCGCGGCGCCGTCCCGGACCACCGTGACCGTCGCGGCGCCTTCTGGCTGGGTGCGCAGGGCGGACACGGGGACCACGGGCCCGGAGACGGGCGGGACCACGCTGACCTGGGAGAGCAGGGAGGTGGTGGCGTCGGCGGGCAGGGTGTCGCAGTCCTCGCCGCAGACCACGCCGCCGTCCGGGGCGGTGAGGGTGATGCGGATCAGGCCCTGCTCGTCGGAGGTGGACTCGCCGGCGACGGCCTTCCATTCGTGTTCACCGTGGGGCACGGTGACCTGGGTGCCGGCCGGGATGAGGGCGGCCTGCTCCTGGTTGACCTCGAGGGCGAAGTCCGGTTGGTCGCCGGGGCGGGCCACCACGTTCTCGCCGCCGGCGAGGGTGGTGCCGACGGCGGTGGTCTTCGCGTCCCCGCTGAGGGGCGCGGGGAGGGCGTCGAGGACCACGAGCTGGCCGAGCTCCACGGTGTCC
>SRJI02000261.1 GCA_005473895.2 Carideicomes alvinocaridis | reverse complement strand
TGAACTTGAGTGGGGTTAAGGAAAATTAGAGATCTTAGAATAACCTTAACCATTTCGTGGTCGTCCCACTTCTTGCTCCCGAGGTTGCGCACTTGGTTCACCAAGGTCTTGAGCCGGTTGTACATGTGTTGTGGCTCTTCCCCTTTGCGAAGCCGGAACCGACCGAGCTCCCCCTCGATCGTYTCCCGCTTGGTGATCTTKGTGAGCTCATCTCCYTCGTGMGCGGTTTTGAGCACATCCCAAACCTCCTTGGCGCTCTTCAACCCTTGMACTTTGTTATACTCCTCTCTACTTARAGAGGCRAGGAGTATTRTTGTCGCTTGRGAGTTGAAGTGCTCGATTTGGGMMACYTCRTCCTCATCATARTCYTYATCCCCTAYRGAYGGTACCTGTRCACCAAACTCAACAACATCCCATATASTTTTGTGGAGTGAGGTTAGRTGAAAYCGCATYAAATCACTCCACCTAGCATAATCTTCACCATCAAAAGTTGGTGGTTTGCCTAATGGGACGGAAAGTAAAGGTGTATGTTTAAAAACGCGAGGATAGCGTAGGGGGATCTTACTAAACTTCT
>SRJI02000260.1 GCA_005473895.2 Carideicomes alvinocaridis | reverse complement strand
AAGTTGCCCTCGTACCAGTACCAGTTGGCCGGGTCCTCCGCGGTGCCCTCGTAGGCCAGCATGTGGGTGGCCACGCGGTCCAGGAACCAGCGGTCGTGGGAGACGACCACCGCGCAGCCCGGGAACTCGAGCAGCGCGTTCTCGAGGGAGGTCAGGGTCTCCACGTCGAGGTCGTTGGTGGGCTCGTCGAGGAGCAGCAGGTTGCCGCCCTCCTTGAGGGTCAGGGCCAGGTTCAGGCGGTTGCGCTCACCGCCGGAGAGCACGCCGGCCTTCTTCTGCTGGTCCGGGCCCTTGAAGCCGAACGCGGACACGTAGGCGCGCGAGGGCATCTCGACGTTGCCGACCTTGATGTAGTCCAGGCCGTCCGAGACGACCTCCCACAGCGACTTCTCGGGGTCGATGTTGGAGCGCGACTGGTCCACGTACGAGATCTTCACGGTCTCGCCGATCTTCAGCTCGCCGCCGTCCAGGGGCTCGAGGCCGACGATGGTCTTGAACAGGGTGGTCTTGCCGACGCCGTTCGGGCCGATCACCCCGACGATGCCGTTGCGGGGCAGGGAGAAGGACAGGCCGTC
>SRJI02000259.1 GCA_005473895.2 Carideicomes alvinocaridis | reverse complement strand
CGGCCGCTGGCGCGTCTACGTGTTCGCCGACGCCGCCTCCCCGCGCGCCGAGGATTCGAAGGTCGCGGCGTGGGCGAAGGCGATCGTGGAGGATCCGCGGTCCTTCCGCAACCGCCACACCCCGTCGGACGGGCCGGAGGACGCCCGCTTCGACATCAAGGTCGTGTACCAGCAGAAGCAGACCGAGTTCGCCCACCCGGACGTGCCGTCGATCTTCCGCCCGACCACCGGCTCCCTCGGCCTGCACGACCTGAACAACATCTTCGCCACGTGCCGGCCCACGCACGGCGAGGACATCTTCGAGGCCCGCGGCATCAGCCGTGACGGCGCCGTCGTCGTGGTCCGCCCGGACCAGTACGTCTCCGGCGTCTTCGGCCTGGACGAGGTCGACCGCCTGAACGCGTTCTTCGCGGGCGTGCTGCTCGACGCGAACTGAGCGGGCGGCGGCGGGCGCCCCGCCGCCGGACCAGTACGTCTCCGGCGTCTTCGGCCTGGACGAGGTCGACCGCCTGAACGCGTTCTTCGCGGGCGTGCTGCTCGACGCGAACTGAGCGGGCGGCGGCGGGCGCCCCGCCG
>SRJI02000258.1 GCA_005473895.2 Carideicomes alvinocaridis | reverse complement strand
GTGGTGACGTCCAGGGCGGAGAACGAGTCGTCGAACACGAGGATCCGCGGCTCGGCCACGAGGGCACGCGCGATGGACAGGCGCTGGCGCTGGCCGCCGGAGACGTCCGTGCCGCCCTGGGAGAGGCGCGAGTCCAGACCGGAGGCCGCCGTCTCTGCCTTGCCGGTGGTGCGGGCGCGCACGAAGTCCGCGGCCTGGGCCGTCTCGAGGGCCGCCCAGATGCGCTCGTCCGAGGCGTCCGGGGCCCCGAACTGCATGTTCTCCCGCACGGTGCCCGAGAACAGGTACGGCTTCTGCGGCACGAGGGCCACGGCCTCGGTCAGCTCGGCCCGGGCCAGGTCGGTCACCGGCACACCGTCCACGAGCACCTCGCCGGACGTCGCGTCGTACAGCCGCGGCACCAGGCTGATCAGCGTGGACTTGCCGGAGCCGGTCGAGCCGATGATCGCCGTCGTGGTGCCGGGGGCGACGGCGAAGCTGACGTCGTCGAGCACCGGCGCCTCGGCGCCGGGGTACTGGAAGGTGACGTGGCGCAGCTCCACGGCGCCGTCGCGACGTTCGGGGGTCACCGGGCGG
>SRJI02000257.1 GCA_005473895.2 Carideicomes alvinocaridis | reverse complement strand
GCCTGCGGGGTCCAGACCTGCGTGTCGATGCCGTTGTGGACCGTGTGCACCTTCGCCGGGTCCACGTCCGGGTAGCAGGCCAGGATGTCCCGGCGCATGCCGTCCGAGACCGCGATGACCGCGTCCGCCCCGAGGTAGGCCGTGCGCTCGGCCCAGCTGGACAGGGCGTAGCCGCCGCCGAGCTGCTCCGCCTTCCAGGGGCGCAGCGGCTCGAGGGAGTGCGCGGAGAGGACGTGGGGGGCCTCGTGCAGGAGCTTGCCGAGGTGGCCGGCCAGGTTGGCGTACCAGGTGTGGGAGTGGATGACGTCGGCGCCCTCGAGGTCGCCGAGGATCGTGAGGTCGGTGGCCAGGGTCTGCACGGCCCCGTTGGCGGCGTCGAACCCGGGCGGGTTCGGGTACGTGAGGACGCGCGCCCCGTGGTAGTCGGGGTCGCGCGGCTCGCCGAAGGCGTGCACCCGGACGTCGGCACGGGAGGCGAGGACGCGGGTCAGCTCGGCGACGTGGACGCCGGCACCGCCGTAGATGGACGGGGGGAACTCTTTGCTCACGATGTCGATGCGCACGCCCCCAACCTAGT
>SRJI02000256.1 GCA_005473895.2 Carideicomes alvinocaridis | reverse complement strand
TGGAACCCGAACGGCTCGCGCCGGGACATCGCGGGCATCGCGAACCCGGCCGGCAACGTCGTCGGCCTGATGCCGCACCCGGAGCACGCCGTGGAGCCGGGCTTCGGCCCGGACACCGCCGCCGGCCCCCGCTCCGGCGTGGACGGCCTCGGCTTCTTCACCTCCGTCCTGACCACCCTCGCCAGCCGTGGAGGCCATGCATGAGCCAGCAGTTCAACATCGAGACGGTCGCGGACGCCCAGGCGACGCCGGACGTCGAGCAGCCCTGGGCCGAGCTGGGCCTGAAGGAGAACGAGTACGCCGAGATCAAGAAGATCCTCGGCCGCCGCCCCACCGCCGCCGAGCTGGCCATGTACTCGGTCATGTGGTCCGAGCACTGCTCGTACAAGTCCTCGAAGGTGCACCTGCGCCAGTTCGGCGACAAGCTCACCGACGAGATGAAGCAGCACATGATGGTGGGCATCGGCGAGAACGCCGGCGTGACCGACCTCGGTGACAGCTGGGCCGTGACGTTCAAGGTCGAGTCCCACAACTCGCCCTCCTACGTGGAGCCCTACCAGGGCGCGGCCACGGGCAT
>SRJI02000255.1 GCA_005473895.2 Carideicomes alvinocaridis | reverse complement strand
CGTGGTGAGCCGGTGCTCGGCCACCACCTGCCGGGTCAGGCGGGTCACCAGCTCCGCCCGGGACGGGTCCAGGGCGGCGGTGTGCTCGTCCAGCAGCAGGATCTTCGGTCCGGAGAACGTGGCCATGAGCAGGCTGAGCGCCTGACGCTGGCCACCGGAGAGCAGCCCGACCTTGGCGGTGAGGCGGTTCTCCAGGCCGAGTTCGAGCTTCGTGAGCTCGTCGCGGAACATCGCGCGCCGGGCGCGGGAGACGCCCCGCGAGAGCCCGCGGGCGTGCCCGCGTCGCCAGGCCAGGGCCATGTTCTCCTCGATCGTGAGGTTCGGGGCCGTGCCCGCCGTCGGGTCCTGGAACACCCGGCCGATCGAGGCCGCGCGGCGGTGGTCCGGCATGCGGGTGACGTCCTTGCCGCCCACGGCCACGGTGCCGGTGTCCGGGAGCAGCTTGCCGGCGATCGTGTTCAGGATCGTGGACTTGCCGGCGCCGTTGGAGCCGATCACGGTGACGAAGTCGCCCTCGGCCAGGTGCAGGTCGATGCCCTGCAGGGCGCGCCGCTCGTTGACGGTGTTCGGGAAGAAGG
>SRJI02000049.1 GCA_005473895.2 Carideicomes alvinocaridis | reverse complement strand
GGCGGCGGGGGCGGAGCGGGCTCCGCCGGGGCCGGTTGCGAAGCCGCGCGGGGGGCGGCGCGAGGCGCGGTACTCTCCACCGCCCCGCCGGCCCGTGCCGCGAAGGCGGAAAGCACCGGAAAGCGGAAGATGTCGGTGATCCCGAGATCCACGAGGCCCAGGCTGTCGCGCATCTCGCGATGGGCCTGCACCGCCAGCAGGGAATGCCCCCCGAGGTCGAAGAAATTGTCCCGCGGACCGACCGAGGGGAGGCCGAGGATACGCGCCCAGATCGCGCCGATCCGGTCCTCCAGCGACGGGCCGGCCTGCGAGGGCGTGTCACGCATCGCGGGGCCGGTGCCCTCGGCCGCGGAGGGCCTGGCCTGCTCGGTGTCGGGGGGTGGAGGCGTGGGAGCAACGACCTGCCGCGCAGGCTGCGGCGCGGGCAGGGCCTTGCGGTCGACCTTGCGGTTCGGCGTCAGCGGAAAGCTCTCCAGCCAGACCACGTGGGCGGGGACCATGTGGGCCGGCAGCCGCTCGGCCAGGCGCGCGCGGATCTCGGCCTCGGGCCGCTCATCGCCGCGCAGGTAGGCCACCAGCCGCAGGTCGCCCGGCCGGTCCTCGCGCACCAGGGCGACGGCCTGCGTGACCTCCGCCATGGCCTCCAGCGTGGCCTCCACCTCGCCCAGCTCGATCCGGTAGCCGCGCAGCTTCACCTGGTGATCCGCCCGGCCGACGAAGTCGATCCTGCCGTCCGCGCGCCGCCGCACCAGGTCGCCGGTGCGGTACATCCGCCCGCCCTCGCGGAAAGGATCGGGCAGGAAGCGTTCGGCCGTCAGGTCCTCGCGCTGCCAGTAGCCGCGGGTGACCCCGTCGCCGCCGATCCACAGCTCGCCGGCCACGCCCACGGGCACCGGTTGCTGGGCCTCGTCCAGAACGTAAAGCTGCGTGTTGGCGATGGGCGTGCCGATATTCACCACCCCCTCGCCCGGCTCCACCTCCTCGACCGAGGACCAGATCGTCGTCTCGGTCGGGCCGTACATGTTCAGCAGCCGCGCGCCGGTGATCTGGCGGATCTCGGCGGCCAGCGCGCCGGGCAGGGGCTCACCCCCCAGAAGAACCTCGCGCAGGCCGGACATCGCGGCGCGCGCCGCCTCGTCCGCGGCGATCATCCGCGCCATAGAGGGGGTGCATTGCAGATGCGTCACCCCGTGCCGCCGGATTTGCGCGGCGATGGAATAGTCGCCCTCGGGCAGAGTCTCGACGCGGTTGGTCTCGGCCAGCACGCGGGCCAGCGGGCGCAGCCCCTCCAGCACCGTGTCGGCGGGGATGCCGTAATCGATCAGGCAGGCCACCTCGTCCACGCCGATCGCCTTGAGCTCTTCCACCCGCGCGACGCAATCCTCCACCGTGCCGAACAGGCCCGACTCGTCGAAATAGCGCTGGAAGGCGAAGTCGAGGATGCCCTCCAGCTCGTCCGGCGTCAGCGACCCGAGGTCGAGCTCGAACGGAGTCTCCACCCCCTTCGGTTTCTTGAACGCCGGAAAGGCCCAGGCGTATTGCTTGATCAGCCCGGCGGCAGAGCGCAGGTAATCCTTCATCGGCTCGCGCGCGATCTCCCGTGCGGCCTCGCGCGTTTCGGCGACGAAAGTGTGCAGCATCAGCGTGACGGTATGGTCCGCCGGGTCGCGCCCCGCCGTACGCAGGGCCTCGTGGTAAAGCGCGATCTTCTCGCCCACCTCGGCCACGTTCTGGCCCAGCAGGTGGGTCAGGACGTTGGCCCCGACCTCGCCCGCCTGGCGCCATGTCTCGGGGTTGCCGGCGGTGGTCACCCAGACCGGCAGCTCCTTCGACACCGGGCGCGGCTGGGTCACCACCTCGTGCAGCGTGCCGTCGGCGCGGGGAAAGCCCACCGCTTCGCCGGACCAGAGCCGGCGCAGGTCGCGGATCTGGTCGAACATGGCGGGCTTGTTGGCGGGGGGCGTGTTCTCGGGGCGCAGGACGAAGTCGTCCGGCTGCCAGCCCGAGGCGATGGCCAGCCCCGCGCGCCCGTTGGTGAGGTTGTCTATCACCGCCCATTCCTCGGCGATCCGCGCGGTGTGGTGCAGGGGGGCGACGCAGCTACCCGCCCGCACGCCGATGTTGTCGGTCACGGCCGCCACCGCCGCCCCGGTGACGGAGGGGTTGGGGTAGGGGCCGCCGAAGGCGTGGAAATGCCGCTCGGGCGTCCAGACGGCAACGAACCCGTGCCGGTCGGCGAACTTCGCCCCCTCCAGCAGGGTGCGGTACTTGTCCGGGCCGGTGCCGTCGTCGTTGCCCCAGTAGTAGAGGCTGAATTCCATGCCGCGCGCCGCGCCCGACCGTCGCCCCGAGGAGGTCTGCACCCGCCCCTCGTCCGAGGTCAGCACCAGCTTGAAACCGCGGGCGAGGGTGTAGAACAGCTCCAGCACCGAGATGTCGAAGTTGAGCGAGGTGACGGCAAGCCAGACGCCGCCGCGCGCATGATCGATGCGGTCATCCATCCCGGCGCAGAAATTGGCGAGGTTGCGATGCTCGACCATCACCCCCTTGGGCCGTCCGGTCGAGCCGGAGGTGTAGATCATGTAGGCGATGTCCGAGGGCGCCGCGCCTGCCTGCGGGTTGTCCTCCGGCGCGTCGGCCAGCCGCGGATCGTCCATCCGCAGCACCTGTGCCCGGTGGTCGGGCAGCGCGGTCGTGCCGTCGGTGACGATGACCGGGGCGCCGCTATCGTCGATGAACAGCGCGATGCGGTCGGCGGGATAGGCCGGGTCCATGGGCACGTAGGCCCCGCCCGCCTTCAGGATGCCGAGCGCGGCGACCAGCATGTCGGCCGAGCGCGGCATCGACAGGCCGACCAGCGTGCCGGGACGTACCCCCATCCCCGCCAGCACATGTGCCACCCGGTTGGCGCGGGCGTTGAGCTGGGCGTAGCTGAGCACCTCCGCCTCGAAGACCAGCGCGGGGGCGTCCGGGGTTCGGGAGACCTGCGCCTCCACCATCTCGTGCAGGCAGGCCGTGTCGTAGGGCTTGCCCGTGCGGTTCCAGTCCTGCAGCACCAGCGCGCGCTCCGCGTCGGGCATGACGGGCAGCTCTGCCGGGGTCGTGGCGGGGTGGGCGGCCATCGCCTCCAGCCGCCGGGCCAGCAGCTCTGCATGCGCCTCGGTCACGCGGGTGGACTCGTGGTGGAGCTGCGCGCCCGCGGCGTCGAGGCTGACGGTCAGCGCGGTGCCGGGGATCAGCGCGGCGATCCCGTCCCGGCGCAGCCCGATGGCGGGGCAGGGGGCGGTGAGCCCGGGCTCGCGCGCGGTCAAGTCGGTGGCGAAACCGGCGCGGTCCTCCAGCATGGCGACTTCCGCCGTGAGCGCCTCGGCCAGAGCGTCCAGCGTGCCGTCCGCTTCGGTCACGCGCAGAGGCACCCAAGGGCTGGCATGTTGTGCGAGCGCCGGGTCGGGCTGGCCCGCGCCGCGCCAGGCGATATCGGCCTCCGCCTCGCCCGCCGCGCGCAGGGCCCAGAGGGCGGCGAGGGTCAGCGCCCGCTCCTCCTCTGCTCCGCCGAGGTCGAGGGGCCTTGAGCGCACCTCCGCCGCGCCGGTCGAGACCGGGAGCGGCAGGGCAAGCGGGCGCATGTCGGTGAGGCGCCGCCGCCAGAAACCATCATGCGGGGCCAGCCGTCGCTGAAGCGCGTCGAGCGTGGCCGCCTCTTCCGCGCCCGGCCCCCGCAGGACGTCGCCGGGGGAGGCCAGGCGGGTGGCATCCACCGGCCCGCCATCCGACGAGGTCAGCCCCGAGAGCCTCACCGCCGCGCCGTCGCCCGCGAGCAGCGTGATCGCCCCGGGCTCCACCGCCTGCAAGAGGCCGGGCTGGCCGGGCGCGTCGCGGGAGGTGATTTCCGCCCGGCGCACCAGCAGCACTTCCGCGCCTGCGCGGATCCGCGGCAGGACCATGGGGTTGCGGTAATCGCCGTGATCCAGCGCCCGGACCATCCGCACGATCTCGGCCGAGGGGCGGGCGGGATCGAGCAGGGCAAACGCCGCGGGCCGGTCGTCGCGCAGGTGGAGCGTTCGGCGGGACAGGTCCTGCGCCCGGCGCTTCGGGCAGCCGTTCTCAAGCTGCGTCATGACCTCCGGAAAGGTCTCCAGCGCCGCCTCGAAGCACTTGGCGTTCAGCGTCAGCGCCGTCTCGCCCCGGGCGATGGGGAACCGGCGATCGACCAGCAGGTCGCCCTCGTCCACGCCGCCCGCGATCAGGTGCCAGGCGATGCCGTGCTCCGCCTCGCCCTCCAGCAGGGCCCAGACCGGGGCGTTCAGCCCGGCATGGCGCGGCAGCGGGCCGTCATGGAAGTTCACCGCTCCGCGGCGGGCCAGCGCTAGAACCGCATCGGGGACCAGCGACAGGTTGGCGATGGAGAGCAGCCAGTCGCAGCTCGCCCCCGCCAGCCGCTCGGCCAGGTCAGGCCCGGGGGCATGGACCGGCAGGCCCTGCGCCTCTGCCCATTCCGCGAGGAAACGATTGCGCGTCACCACCGCGGCGATGCCATGCCCCCGCTCGATCCAGAGCGCGGCGCATTGCTGGGTCAGCGCCTCGTTTCCGATGACGATCGCGGTCAGCCGGGGCATCAGAGGTCTCCTTTCCGGGCGGATCCCGTGCGGGCGCTCCGGCCCGTCGCCATGGCGCCGAGCGCGGTGAGCGCGGCGCGCAGGTCATGGGCGGCCAGTCGGCGCAGGAAGTGACGCGGGCCATCCGGAGCGCGCCCCGTCAGCAGCCGGCGCAGGTGCCACAGCCCGCCACCCGCCAGCCGCGCCGCATCCACCGCCGCGGCATAGGCGGCCCCGTGGTTCTTGCTGAAATACCGCAGCCGGGACTCGTACCAGTAGGCCGGCACGCTGTCCCACGTCTTCATCCCGGTGGAGCCCGAGCCGATATGCGCCACGCGGCTGTCGACCACGTAATGGGTGATGTAGCCCGCCCGCGCCGCCCGCAGGCAGAGGTCGGTTTCCTCGAAATACAGGAAGTACCCCTCGTCGAAGAGCCCGATGCGGTCCAGAACGCTTTGCCGGATCATCATCGAGGCGCCGGCCAGCCAGTCCACCCGCCGGGTCAGCGTGGGGATCGCCATCGGGATCTTGCGCCCCTCCAGCAGCCGGGTGATCGGCCCGGTCCGCGCCGCCTGCTCGAACTCCCCGGCGATGGAGGGGAAGCGGAAGGCGGTGACATGCGGCACCCCGTCCTCGCCATGGATATGGCTGCCCGCGATCCCGACATGGCGCTGCAGCTGCAGGTGGTCCCGCAGCTTGCGGATCGCATCGGGGGCCGGGAAGGCGTCGGAATTCAGCAGGTAGACGTAGTCGGGCCGCGCCCCGTCGGCGAGCCGCGCGCGGATGGCAAGGTTGTTGCCCGCGCCGAAGCCGCCATTGACCGGCGAACGCAGGGGATGCACCCGGTCCCAGCCACGCGCCTCCACCTCGTCCACGATTTTCTCCCACGAGCCGTCGCGGGAATCGTTGTCGACGATGGTGATCTGGCCCGCCACGCCCTCCATGGCGGTCACCGCCGCCTCGGCCGCGCGCAGGGTCATCTCCGCCGTGCGGTAGTTCAGCAGGATGGTGAGAACCGTGGGATCCGCCATGGGCCTACTCCGCCGCCTGAGCCGGAGCGTCGCGCGGGGCGGTCGTCGCCTGCGCCCCCGCCTCGGCCGGCTGCGCTTCGGCCGCCTCGATGCAGCGCCGGATGCGGGCGGCCAGAACGCGGACATTGGGCTCCAGCACCATGGAATCGTGATCGCCCGGCACCTCGAAGACCTCGATCCCCGGCACGTGGCCCGACCAGTCGTTGTCGGGCAGAACGTAGGCGCGTTCGCTGTTTACCAGACCGCCAGGCACCTGCCACTTGCCGCGTAGCGGCGGGCGGAAGAGCTTGACCGGACCGTCCCACGGCGCGACCTCGTAGCGGGCGATGGCCTCGTAGAAGGCGGCCTCGATCGCCGTGTCGTGGAACTGCGCGGGCTGCTCCGGCGCCTCGGCGGGCCCTCCGCGGCGCTTCGCGATCTCCCAGCGGATGCGGCGCGCCGCCCAGCGGAAGGGATAGGCGAGGCCCCCGGCGCGCAGCTCCTGCCACTGGATCGCGGCGCGGTCGCGGGGGGCGAGCGGGCGGCGGCGGGGCAGGGGCGTGTCGAGCAGCACCAGCAGCGCCACCTCCTCGCCCGCCTCGCGCAGCTGGCGCGCCATCTCGTAGGCAGTGATCCCGCCGCCCGAGAAGCCGCCCAGCAGGTAGGGCCCATGCGGTTGCACCTGCCGCAGCTCGGCGATGTAGTCGCGCGCGGCCTCCACGAGGTCGCGATGCGGCTCGGCCTCGCCCATCAGCCCGCGCGCCTGCAGCCCGTAGAACCGCCGGTCGTCGCCCAGCAGGTGGGCGAGGTGGCGCAGGTTCAGCACGTTGCCGAACATCCCCGCGACAAGGAAGAAGGGCGTCTTCGGCCCGCCCTCGCCCTCGTGCATGGGGACGAGGTGGGTGTAGCGGCGGGCCGGGGACTTCGGCTTGTCCCCCTCGGCCTGCTGCGGGCCGATCCGCTCTTCGATCAGGGCGGCGCAGGCGCGGATCGTCGGGGCCTCGAACAGGATGGAGATCGGGAAATCCACGCGGTAGGTCCGCCGGATCATCGCAAACAGCCGCACCGCGATCAGCGAATGCCCCCCGAGGTCGAAGAAGCTGTCCTCGACCCCCGGCTCGGCCACGCCCAGCAGGTCGGACCAGAAGCCGGCGAGCGTGCGCTCCACCTCCGTCTCCGGCGCGGCGTAGTCGCTGGCGAGTTCGGGCCGGTCGAAACCGGGGGCGCTGTCGGGGGCGGCGTCGGTCATGCCGGCCTGCCGGACGAGCGCGGGCAGGTCCAGCGACGACACCAGCACCTGCGGCAGCCCGAGCGCCAGCGCGCGGCGCAGCGCCTCGGGGCCTTCGTCCGGGCGGATGCCCTGCGTCAGGTTGTGGCGCAGCCGCTCCTCGGCGGGCGTGAGCGGCCGGTCGGTGCCGGGCCGGTCGTCGTCAAAGACCACCTCGGAGGGGGCGGGGGCCGCCAAATTGGCGACGGAATGCCCGGCCTCCATCCGCTTGACGGCAAAGCCCTCGACCTCCACCAGCACCCGGCCCGTGGGATCGCAGAGCGTGACGTCGAAACTGGCGGTGGTGGCCTCGGGGCCGTGGGCGTCGGCAAGGCGCACGTGGCTCCAGATCTCGGCGGGCAGGGGCGCATGGACCCGGACGGATTCGTAGGAGACCGGCACCCAGAGGTGATCCGGCGCATAACCCGGCACCAGCCCCATGGCCCAGCCGGTGGCGATGTCCATGAGCGCCGGGTGGAGGAGATAGCCGCCGTCCAGGTCACTGCCGAAGGCCTGGGGCAGGGCGAGATGCGCCAGCCCCTCGGATCCGTGCATCCCGGTGCCGCGCAGCACCTGCCAGCGCGGGCCGAAATCGAGTTGCCCCGCCTGCGCCGCCCGCAGGGCCCCGCCCGTCCTCGCCGTTTCGGTCAGTGGCACGCGGTCGCGCAGGGCGTCCAGGTCGATCCGGGGCGGGGCGGTCAGGTCCACGAGGCTCAGCGTGGCTTCGGCGTTCAGCACGAAACCGTCGCGCCCCGCCAGTCGCGTGTCCGACCGGACCTGCATGGCGTAGCCTTCGGGCCTGCGGGTCAGGGTCACCCGCGCCTCGCGCCCGCTGCCCGAGGGGACCTCCAGCGCCCGCAGGAAGTAAAGGTCGCGGATCTCGAACCCGCCACTCTCTCCCTGCGCGCGCAGGGCCTCTGCGGCCAGTTCCAGGTAGCCGGTGCCGGGCAGCAGCGCGTGGCCGTCCGTCGTGCGGTGCTCGTCCAGCACCCAGCGGTCGGTGCCGAGCCGCGTGCCGAAGACCCGGGCGCCGTCGCGGTCGAAGCCGGCCCAGTCGATCAGCGGCGCCTCCACCGGCACGCGCGGGGCCTCGGGCGCGCGGCCGTCGCGGTCGGCCAGCGCCTCGGCGGCCATGCCGACCTCGGCCCAGATCCCCCAGTCCAGCGCCACGACCCGGGTCATCCCGCCTGCCCGCGCGGTGGCAAGCGCGTTGAGGTATTCGTTGGCGGCGACGTAATCCACCTGGCCCGCGGGCGCGGTCGCGGTGGAGCTGGAGGAGAAAAGCACCAGCAGGTCCAGATCGCCGTCGGGGAAGACCTGCTCCAGCACCTGCGTGCCGTGCAGTTTCGGGGTCAGCACGTCCTCGATACTGGCGGCACTCTTGGACAGGAGCGGCGCATCGTCGATGCGGCCCGCGGCGTGGAACACCCCGTCGATCCGGCCGAACCGGGCCTCGGCGCTCGCGCGGGCGGCTGCCATGTCCTCCACGTTGCTGACATCGCCCTGCAGCACCATGACCGCGCCCCCGGCCTCGGCCGCGCGCGCCTCCAGCCGTTGCAGCGCGGCGATGCGGCGCGACAGGGGGGCGTGGGGGCCGTGGGTCTCGAGGTGGCGCAGCCGGTCCTCGGGCGCGGGCAGGGCGGAGCGGGCGAGCAGCACGATATTGGCGCCGTGCCGCGCGATCAGGTCCTCGGCCAGCGCAAGGCTCACGCCGCCGAAACCGCCGGTCAGCAGGTAGGTGCCGCCGTCGCGCAGGGCCGGCACGGGGGCCTCGGGGCGCAGCGGGGCGGGCCGCCAGACCTGTTCGTAGCGCTTTGCCCCCCGCAGGGCGGCGGTGGCGCTGCGCGGCGGCGCGGCGAGGTCTTCCAGAACCTGGGTCGCCAGCGTCTCCATCGCCGCGTCGCGGCCCCGGCGGCTGTCGGGCAGCTGCAGGTCCACCGCCATGCAGGTCGTGCCCGGCATCTCGCGCGGGAGGACCCGCAGGGGGCCGTGGATCGTCGATTTCCCGGGATAGGGCAGAGGCTCGTCCCGCACCCGCGCCGCGCCGGTGGTGAAGGCGGTCAGGTGGCAGGGCGGCAGCCCCTCCTCGGCCATGGCCTGGGCGAGGAAGAGGAGGGCGTAGAACCCCTGTTCCTGCGTCCGGTGAAAGAAGCTCGACCCGGGGCGGAAACGCTCGGTGCCGGTGACCAGCCAGAACTGCGCCACCCGGTCGGGGGCATGGCCCTGCGCGGCGAGGTCCTGCACCAGCCTGTCGTAATCCTCGCGCCCCCGCTCGGGCGATATGACATAGCCCCGCTCGGTCCGCGCGAAGGCATCGCCGGCACGCACTTCGGTCACGCTCTGCCCCGCCTCGCGCAGGCGGGCGGTGACACGGTCGGCCAGCCCCTCCTCGTCCATGAAGACCAGCCAGGAATGCGGTTCCAGCTGCGACAGGTCCGCGACGTCCAGCTCGCATTCGGCGAGGTGCGGGCGCCAGACCGGCTTCCATCCCCAGTCGGAGATGTCGTCGTGCCGGGTGAGGGGCGGCTCGGCGCTTTCCAGCTGCTTGCCGGGCTCGATGAAATACGGCGCCTGCTGGAAAGCATAGCTGGGCAGGACCACGCGGTTGCGTCGTGCGCCGGCCCAGATCTGCGCCCAGTCGATGGTGACACCCACGGCCCACATCCGCCCCAGCATGGCCATGAAATAGCGGTCGTCGGCCACGTGGTCGTCCTTGTGACGCAGCGAGCCGATGACCTGGTTCGGCGAGATCCCCGGCTGCGCGCCGGCGAGCGAGGCCAGCGTCTTGCCCGGGCCGACCTCGAGGTAGACGCGGTCGGCACCCCTGTCGCTGAGCCGCGCCATGCCGTCCGCAAAGCGCACCGTGCCGCGCAGGTGCCGGACCCAGTAATCGGGATCGGTGGCCTCTTCGGGGCTGAGCATCGCGCCGGTCAGGTTCGACACGATGGGAATTCGCGGCGGCTGCAGGTCCAGCGTGGCAAGGAAGGCGCGGAACTCCTCGAGGATCGGGTCGAGCATCCGGCTGTGCGCGGCGATGTCGATCTGCACGCGCTGGGCCTCGTGCCCGTCCGCCCGGAGCCGCCGCTTGAGGTCGTCCAGCGCCGCCTGCGGGCCGGAGGCGACCGACAGTCCCGGCGCGTTGTCCGAGGCGAGGTCGAGCGTGTCGCCGAGATAGGGCCGCAGCTCTTCCGCCGGCAGCGACACGGTCAGCATCCCGCCCGCCGGGACCCGGTCGAAGAGCCGGCCGCGCAGCGCCACGAGGTCGATGCAATCCTCGAAGCTCATGACCCCGGCAAGGCAGGCGGCGGTGTTCTCGCCCATCGAATGCCCGATCAGCGCGGCAGGTTGCACGCCCCAGCCCATCCAGAGCCGGGCCAGCGCGTATTCCGTGATCATGATCAGGGGCAGCTGCACCGAGGGCCTGCGCAGGCGGGCGGCGGCCTGCTCTTCCTCGCCCGGTTCAGGCAGCCAGACCCGGCGGATATCGTAGTCGAGCTGCGCCTGCAGGTGGTCGAGCCCCCGCTCCATCCAGTCGCGGAAGACCGGCTCGGTCTCGTAGAGGTCGCGGGCCATGCCGGCATATTGCGCGCCGCCGCCGGGGAACATGAAGGTGACCTCGGGATCCTCGCCCATCACCTCGTGGGTAAAGACGCGGCGGGGGTCGTTCGCCTCCAGCAGCGCGGCGGCCTCCTCGTGGCTTTCGGCCACCACCACCCGGCGGCGGTCGAAGGCGCGGCGGCCCTCCTTGAGCGTCCAGGCCACGTCGGCGAGGTCCTGCTCCGGGTGCGCGCGCAGATGGGCCGCCAGCCGCGCCGCGTTGCCGTCGAGCGCCGCCTTGCTGCGGGCGGAGAGGGTGAGCAGCTGGAAGGGCCAGTCCGAGGGCTCGGACTCCGCCCGCTCCGGCGCCTGTTCCAGAACGAGATGCGCGTTGGTGCCGCCGACCCCCAGCGAATTCACCCCGGCGCGCCGCGGGCGGCCGGTCTCGGGCCAGGGGGTCAGCCGGTCGTTCACCCGAAACGGGCTGTGCTCGAAATCGATGGCGGGGTTCGGCGCCTCGAAGCCCAGCGAGGGCGGCATCTGCCCCTCGTGCACCGCCAGCGCCGTCTTGATCAGGCTCGCCACGCCCGCCGCCGTGTCCAGGTGGCCGATATTGGTCTTGACCGAGCCGATGCGGCAGGTGCCCACCGTGTCCGCGCTTTGCCGGAAGCCGGAGGTCAGCGCCGCCACCTCGATCGGGTCGCCAAGGTAGGTGCCGGTGCCGTGGCATTCCACGTAATCCACATTGTCCGACGTCACCCCGGCCACCGCCTGCGCCTCGGCCACCGCGGCCGCCTGGCCCTCGACCGAGGGCGCGAGGTAGCCTGCCTTCTGCGCGCCGTCATTGTTGACGGCAGAGCCCTTGATGACCGCCCAGACGTGATCCCCGTCCGCCATGGCATCGGCCAGCCGGCGCAGCACCACCACCCCCGCGCCGGAGCCGAAGACGGTGCCCTGCGCGCGGTGGTCGAAGGCATGGCATTCGCCGTCGGGCGACAGGATCTCGCCCTCCTTGTGGAGGTAGCCGCGGCCCTGCGGCAGCTCGATCGTCACGCCGCCCGCCAGCGCCATGTCGCATTCACCGTTCAGCAGCGACTGGCAGGCGTAGTGGGTGGCGACCAGCGAGGTGGAACAGGCGGTCTGCAGGTTGATCGACGGCCCCTTCAGGTCCAGCACGTGGGACAGCCGGGTGGCGAGGAAATCCTTGTCGTTGCCGGTATGGCGCAGCAGGAACATGCCCACATTGTCCACGAGGTCGGGATTGGAGCAGATGTTGACCCAGAAATAACTGCCCATGCCGCAGCCCGCGAAGACGCCCACGGGACCGGGGAAGTCCTCGGGCATGTGGCCCGCATTCTCCAGCGCTTCCCAGGCCACTTCGAGAAAGCGGCGGTGCTGCGGGTCCAGGATGGCGCTTTCCTTGGGGCCGAAGCCGAAGAACTCGCCGTCGAACATCTCGAACCCGTCGAGCGGCGCGGCGAAGGGCACGTAATCCGGGTGGCGCAGCAGGTGCGGCGCCTCGCCCGCGGCGCGCAGCTCGGCCTCGTCGAGCCGGCGGATGGAGCGGAGGCCCTCCTTCAGGTTCGCCCAGTACTGCGCCACGTCCCGCGCGCCCGGCAGGTGGGCCGCCATGCCGACGATGGCGATATCGGTGTCGCTGACACGGGGAGGGGGCGGCGGGGTCATGGGGCACTCGACACGGGACAGTCCCGACATTCTGTGCCTGCCGAATGGGGATCGGGTGAGGCGGGTTTGCGGCAATGCGCGGGAAAACCCGTGTGCCAGGGATATGCGGCGCGGCGGCTCATAACGCGGCCAGTGCGAGAATGTGGTCGAGGTTCAGTAGCGCCACCACCACCGCCAGCGCGATCCCGATCAGCGCGGCGATGGCATCATGCGGCCCGTCCCAGGCCCCCATGCGGCGCGCCAGCCAGACCACCACGGGATAGACCAGGATCATCGCCGCGCCGAGCCCGAGGATCGCGCCCAGCAGCCCGGCCAGCTCCAGCCCGGCGATCAGGCAGAGGATCATCGCCGCCGCCTTGGCCAGCGTCAGCACGAAGAACCGCCGGGAATCGCCCGCGGCCAGTGCCGCCTGGTCGTAGGTCAGCACGATGACCTGCGGGATCTGGATCACCGCCACCAGCGACACCACCGCGCCGGCCATGGCGTAGCGGTCGTCGTAAAGCAGGTCCACCAGCGGCACGCCGCCAAGCGCGAAGACCGCCAGCAGCGCCAGCAGCCCGCCGGTCACCGCGGTGCGCATCTGCCGCAGCTTGAGGAAGTTCTCGCGGCTCTCGGAGGGCGGCAGCTCGCGGTAGATCGGGATCAGCAGCCGTCGCGTGATCATGCCGCCCAGGAGCAGCGGGAAGGAGGCCAGGAAATAGCCGATATTGTAGACGCCGAAGACGTCCAGCGGCAGGTATTTCCCGATCAGGATCTTGTCCGCCTGGTTCCAGAGAAAGCCGCAGACCGTGGCGAGGAAGATCCACTTGCCGAAGGTCACAAGCTCCTGTGCCGCCGCCGGCTCCCAGCGGAAGCGGTTGCGGATGCCGGGCAGGAACAGGTTGAGCAGGATGAGGTTGGCCAGTGCTGCCAGCACGCCCGAGGCGATGAGCGCCCAGACCGAGCCGGTGATCCAGGCCAGCGCCACGCCGGTGACCACGCCGACGACCTGAACCGCGATGTCGATGGCGGTGACCCGGCCGAAATTCAGGTGCCGGTTCGCGGTGTCGAGCGCCGTGGGGTTCAGGCCCGTCAGGATCAGGCTCAGCCCCGCCACCGGCAGCATCAGGGCCAGCCGCGGCTCGCCGTAGAACCAGGCCATCGGCAGCCCGAGCGCGCAGGCGGTCAGCCACAGCCCCACGCCGCGCATCACCTGGATGGTCCAGGCGGTGTTGAGGAAGTCCTCGTCGTCGCCGCGCCGGCTTTGCAGGATCGCCGGGGTCACGCCCACGTCCGAGAACTGCATCAGCCCCTGCAGGATGACCGAGACCAGCGCCATCAGGCCGAAAGCCTCGGGGAACAGCAGCCTCGCGAGGATCAGGTTGGAGGCGAGGCGGATGACCTGCGAGCTGCCGAAGCCTGCCACGGTGAAGGCAGAGCTGCGCATGGCCCGCGCCGCGAGCCCCGTGCCGTGAAACCGTGATGTGACCGTCCTGATCACTCGTACCCACCCCGTACATACCGGGCGACGCCCACCCCTACGCCGCCGCGGCGCTTGTGTCACCGGAATCTGGCGGAATTGCGGCCACGATCGGCGAAACGTGGACTATCGCCCTCGGCTCCAGCCATTGTTTCCGGTTTTCGGGGTCAGGCGCACGCCGACCGCCACGGCGCAATATACCGCGAATCCCGCCGGGTCGGACAGGGCCATGCGCGTGAGTCTCCGCCGGGTCGGTCGTGGCTTGTCGTCGTTCTGCAGCAGCTCGGGGAAGCGGCGGGCAATCTCCTCCACCCCCGCATCCTGACGCCGGCGCACCCGGAGCAGGTTGCCGAACCCCTCGACCAGCGGCCAGGTGTAGCGCGCCGGCACGCCGATCCGTTCCGAGGGGGCGAAATGCAGCCGGGCAAAGGTGTCGTCCGAGATGATGTCGGGCCAGTCGCCCCAGCGGGCGCGGCCCTGCCGGTTCACCGCGAAGATGCCGCAGCCGGGGACGCCGTGGGTCATGAACGGCACCTGCCGGTAGATGCGGCGATAGGCCCGCGTCACGCGGCTTTGCGCCGGGGCGAGCCTGATGCGCCCGCTGGCATAGCCGGGCCGGTCGCGCGCCAGCGCCCCGTAGAGCTGTCCCAGCAGCGGCGGAGAGACCACCACGTCCGCGTCGAGATAGACCAGGACGTGCCCGTCCGCCTCCGCCTCGGCGGCGTTCAGCGCGGCCAGCTTGCCGCCCCGGTCGAGGTCCAGCACCGTCAGGCGCCAGCCCCTGGCCTCGGCCGCGTCCCGCCGGGACCTCGCCACCGCCACGGTGTCGTCGGAGCAGCCATTGGCGGCGACCACGATTTCCAGCCCGGTGGCGGGATTGCCGTCGGCCCATTCCGAGGCCAGCACCGCATCGAGGCAACGCCCGATCAGCCCGCCCTCGTCCCGGGCGGGCAGGATCACGCTGAGCGCCGGGGGCGGCGCCTGTCCGGGCGTGGATTGCAATGGATGACCCTCCGGAGCGTCGAAGCCCGCACAGGGCGGCCCGCTTGCCGTGCCGCCGAACTCGCCATGAAACCGCGGCCATGCTACTGGGCGAACGTGTCAATTCAAGGGGCGCCGCGTGGCCGCATCGGACAAACAGAAGGGCGCCGTCCGCAATGCGGGGGAAATAGGCTACCTGGTGCCGCAATTTCCCGGCCAGACGCATATCTTCTTCTGGCGCGAACTGGCCGAGATGGAGCGGCGCGGCGCTGCCGTCTCGCTGCTCTCCACCCGGCCGCCGCCCGCCGGGCTGATCGCGCATCGCTGGTCCGCGGAGGCGATGGCGCGCACGACCTACCTGGCCTCGGCCGATCCGCGCGCCGGGCTGGCGGCGCTGGGCCGTGCGCCCCTGACCGAGCTGGCGCGCGAGCTGCGCACCGCCGGTCGCCCCTTCCTGCGGGACGTGGCGATGTCCCTGCCGGCCGCGCGACGTCTCGTCCGGCTGGCGGCGGCGCGGGGCATCGGGCATGTCCACGTGCATTCCTGCGGCCGCGCGGCGCTGATCGCGGCACTGGCCCGGCGCATGGGCGGGCCGCGCTACTCGCTCACCCTGCACGGGCCGCTCTCCGATTACGGGCCGGGCCAGGCGTTCAAGTGGCGCCATGCCGCCTTTGCCACCGTGATAACCCAGACCCTGCTGGCCGAGGCCCGCGCCGCGCTGGGCCGCGACATGCCCGACCGGGTCCTGGTGCAGCCGATGGGGGTCGACGTGGACAGCTACCGCCGCGACCGGCCTTACGCGCCGCCGACAGCCGGCGCTCCGCTCCGGATCTTCGCCTGCGGGCGGCTGAACGTGGTGAAGGGCCATGCCGACCTGCTGCAGGCCGTGGCGCTGCTGCGGGCCCGCGGCGTCGATGCCCGGCTCGAGATCGCCGGCGAGGACGATGCCGGCGGGCACGGCTATCACCCGGTCCTGCAGGCCCGGCTGGAAGAGCTGGGGCTGGCGGAGCATGCCACCCTGCTGGGCGCCATCGATGCCGGCGAGGTGCGGCAGCGGCTGGTGGCGGCCGACCTCTTCGTGCTGGCCAGCTGGCACGAGCCGCTCGGCGTCGCTTACATGGAGGCGATGGCCTGCGGCGTGCCCACCATCGGCACCGATGCGGGCGGCGTGCGGGAACTGATCCGGGACGGCCGCGACGGCCTGCTGGTGCCGCCCCGTGATCCCGAGACCCTGGCCGACGCCATCGCCGCGCTGGCCGCCGATCCCGACCGCTGCGCGGCGCTGTCGCGACAGGGGCGGCTGCGAATCGAGGAAAGCTTCAGCTCGGCCCGCGGGGCGGAGCTGCTGCTGCGCGAGGCGGCCCGCACCGCCTCAGCCTGAGATCAGGTCCGCCAGCGGCACCGGCGGCTCCGATTCCGGCGCCTCGGAAAAGGCCACCCGCTCGATGGAGGTCAGCAGGGCGCGGCCGGCCGCCGAGCTCGCGCTGATCCGCCCCTCGCCGTCGGGGGCAAAGCTGTAATCGTCGCGCTGGCCGGGCAAGAGCACGGTATCCGTGCCCTCCCCGCCATGCAGCAGGTCCGCCCCGCCATGTCCGACGATCAGGTCGTTGCCCGGCCCGCCCAGCAGGATGTCGGCCTTGACCGTGCCGTCCAGCCGCGCGCCGGCCTCGTCCTTCGCGGTCAGGCTGACCCCCTGGAGGAAGGTGCCCTCCGGGCGCATCCGCTGTCCGCCACCGGCATTGGCCTGCATCAGGCGCTCCCACCGGGGGTTGCTGTCGTCCAGGTGACGCAGCGCGCCCCAGCTGCCCCATTTCGTTGGCACGGAGACGTCGACGAAGGCATTGAACGGCCCGTCGCCTTCCCGTCCCCAGGCCAGCAGCATCGTGTCGTAGAGCTTGGCCATCTCCGGCGAATAGTTGAAGCGGGTGAAGAAATCGGTGACCTCCTCGTTCTCGACCACCGCCTCGATGCCGGTGACATGGGTGCCGCCCTCGTACATCAGAAGCGACAGGCCGCGCCGCTTGGCCACCTTTGCGTGATAGGGCAGGATCTCGTCCGTCAGCTCGGCCAGGGATCCGCCTGAGATGGCGGCGGCGGCGAGGGAGAAGGCGGTGTTCATGCCGTTCTCCTGCAGATAGTCCCGCCGGGCCTTGCCCTCCAGCCCGCGCTCGTCGGCCTGCGATCCGGCGACCAAACGGCTCGCCTCGATCCAGCCGGTGACGCTGTCCAGCATCTCGGGCGTGCCCAGCTCGTAGCCGAAATACCCTGCCACGGCCATCGCATCGAAACTGTCGACCGGGTGCAGATCGCCGGCCAGCGGCGCGTCGAACTGCGCCTCCTCCAGCCCCTGCCAGCCGGTATGCACGCCGATCACGTTGACCAGCCGGTCCTCCGCGCCCTCGCCGAAGCTGTCGCGCCAGATATCGGCGACCTCGGCGGCGCGCAGGCCGGCGAACTGGATCCAGGCCGCGTCGTCCTCGGTGTCCCAGCGGTCCTCGGCCTGCTTGGCGGCCCACTGGGCCTGCGGAAAGATGAAGTTCCACAGCTCGTTGGAATATTCGACATGCGCCTTCAGCGCCGGGTCGAGCCCCTCGCGCACCGCCTCGGCGAACTGGCGCACGTAGTCGTCGTCGGCGAGGTGGGGCATGTTGAACCACGGGTCGGCGCCGATCCGGTTGACCAGCCGGAGCATGACCGACAGCGGCACGCCGCGCCGGACATAGGTGTAATCCCCGGCCCGCGGGCGCTGATCCCAATGTTCCTGCAGCGAGCCGTTGGTGAACATCCAGTCCATGAAACGGACCATCCGCAGATCCTGCACCCGCGCCAGCCAGTCGGGGTTGAACAGCGCCCCGGCCTCGAACAGCTGCTGACGGTCCTCGCGGACGAGGGTGATGTCGCGGATCGGGTCGTCGGGCTCGGTCCGGCTGAAGGTGATGGAGACCGCACCGTCGCCGGGCGTGTAGTCGAAGCGCACCTCGCGCTTGCTGTAGGAATAGCGCGTGTTGTCGGCCCGGCCGCCGACCCGCAGATCGCCCTCGCCCGTCCAGCGCAGCACGTAGCGCCCGGCGAGCGACGCCGCCTCTTCCGGCATGTCGGTCAACACCAGCGTCTCCAGCCGCGTGACCTCCTCGGGCAGGCGCAGGGGCCAGCCATCCTCGTCGAGATAGCCTTCCTCCTCCAGCCGCTCGGCGGGAAAGCCGCCCCAATCCTCGCCCCGCACGTGGCCGGTCCAGGGGCGGGCGGTCTTCATCAGGTCGAGGAAGGGCTGCTCCGAGGACCAGTCGGCGATGCCGTTCAGCCCCATGGCAAGCGCCGGCTGCGCCAGCCCCCCGGGCTCCGGCGCCTGCGCTTCGGAGACGAAGTCGGGCACCGGGCCGCGATCCTTCGACTCCGCGGCCCCGGCGGTCTGCTGTCCCTCCTCGGAGGATGCGGCCTCCGCCTCCTTCGCCGCCGCGGCGCGCCGCTGCAGCGAGGCGATGAGCCGCGGCCAGGCCTCGCGCACGGCCGGGTGGATCGTGTCGGGCGGGACGAAATCGGCGGGCGGCGCGGTCTCGTAGAGCTTGGTATAGGTGACCGCCGCGGCCAGCAGGTAGAGCGTGGGCGTCCCGTGCGGCGCGTCGTCGACGTAAAGCGCGTCGGCCGGCAGGTCCTGAAGCGGCCCCTGCAACCAGCGCGCCAGGGTGGAGGCGACGGGGATCAGCCCGACCCGCGCCTCCGGCCGCGCCGCGTCGATGGCGCTCAGGTAGGAGGAGAACCAGGCGCGGTAGGGGCCGAGGGTGTGATCGTGATAGGCCTCCATCGCGCCGTCCGAGGGCGGGAATTCCGCAATGGCCGCCATGTCCGGCCAGCCCTCGTAGACCAGGTAACGGGGCTGGGCGCCGCCGCTCTTCTCCACCGCCGCCATCGCCCCGTCGAGAAGCGTGAGCGTGGCCGACAGGGGCGAGCCCTCGGAGGGGTTGTTCTCGTAGGCGGCTTCCGGCGTCTGGCCCTGGACGAAGTTCGACGGGGTGATGACGATGGTGTCGAAGCCGGCCGTGCCGAACGGGCGGGCGCTGTCGGTCCAGACGCCGCGGACGCCCCGGAAGCTCCAGACCGGCTCGGGGGGGAGCCGCGCGAAATCCCGCAGGAAGCCCCACTCGCCGTCGGCGGCAAACTCCCGGTCCGCCGCATCCGCCAGCCGCGCCAGCCAGTAGGGCACCGCGGTCAGGTCGGGGTCGTCGCTGTCCTCGGAGTAATAGTTGACCAGGCTGTTGCCGAAGAAGAAGACCGCGACGGAGTCGCGCTCCGCCCGGGCCGGGGCGGCGAGCGAGAGGGCGATCAGCAGCATCGCGGCATGGCCCGCGCGACAGAACTTGCGAAGCAGGATCAAAGGGATCCTCCCGGAGAATTTGCACACCCGGCCCACGTTACCCGTCCGCGCCCGGCGCGGCAAACGACACGCGCACGAGCGGGTTCGTCAGCGCGGCTTTGCCGACGGGGCGGCCGTGGCGGCGCCCGGCGCGGGGGCGTCACGGTCGGTCACGCGCAGGCGGATCCCGTCGCGCGCCCGCACGGTGAGATGCGCCACCGGCACCGGGTCGTCGCCGGCCACGCGCTCGAACCGGAAATGGCGCAGCAGCATGGACAGGATCAACGGCCCCTCCACCATGGCGAAGCCCGCGCCGGTGCAGACCCGCGGCCCGGCGGAGAAGGGGATGAAGGCCTCGCGGCCGCAGCGTCGCCCGTTCTCGGTGTGCCAGCGCCCGGGGTCGAAATCGTCGGGCCGGTCCCAGAGGCGCTCGTGCCGGTGCAGGTGCCACGGCGACAGGACCACCTGGCTGCCCTGGGCGATGTCGCGGTCGCGAAAGCGCACCGGGCAGGCGGCCTCGCGCACCATCATCGGGACGGGGGGATAAAGCCGCAACGCCTCGCGGAACACGTCGCGCGACAGGCGCAGCCGGGCCATGACGGAAAAGTCCCGGTCCTCGTCCATCGCCCTGGCCTCCTCGGCCAGCCGGTCCTGCCACTCGGGATGGAGCGCCAGCAGGTAGAGCGCCCAGGCGAGGGCGGAGGCCGAGGTCTCGTGCCCGGCGAGGAAGAAGATGGCGACCTGGTCCACCATCTCCTCCGTGCCGAAGCCCTCGCCGGTGTCGGGGTCGGTGGTGGTCATGATCTTGGTGGCCAGGTCGTCCGGGGCGCGCCCGGCCTCGATCTCGGCCCGGCGGGCGGCGGTGAGCCGGGTGATGAGCGCACGGATCTCGCGCGCGGCGCGCCGCGTGTCGCGGCGGAAGAAGCGCGGCATCCAGCGCGGCAGCGGAACGAGCGCGGCGAGGTTCACGATCGGCTGGCTGCGCTGGTAATCGCGGAAGCGGTCGAAGACCGCGCGGGCCACCGCGTGCTCGATCGGGATGGAAAAGAGGGTGCGAAAGATCACGTCGGCGGCGACATGGGAGGTCTCCGCCTCGATCTCCACGACCCCGCCCGCGCGCGCGGCAAGCCGCGCGACCGCCGCCGCGGCGGCCTCGCGCATGGCCGGAAAGCTTTCCTTCAACCGACCGGACTCGAAGGCCGGATCGATGATCCGGCGCTGCCGCTCCCAGGTCTCGCCGTTGGTGACGAAGACGGAGCGCCCCAGCAAGGGGCGCAGCCCCTCGCCGATCCGGTCCGACTTGGGAAAATCCTCCGGGCGGTCCTTCAGGACCGCCTTCACGAGGTCCGGCTGGTTGACCAGGTAGGAGCGGAAGAACGGCGTCCGGAACTCCGCCATCCAGGCGCGGTAGAGCCGCGCCGGCTGCGCCGACAAGATGTCGGCGCGAAACAGCCTGGCATAGCGCCAGAGCGAGACCCTGTCGGGTCTCGCCTCGGGCTTCGGCGGCCGCGTCATGCAGCGGTACTCGTGTACTTGTTGACGGGCCTCGCGATCTTCGATCGCGAGGCGGGGCGCCCGCTGTAGCGGGCGCGCAGCGTCCGCGGCCCCGCGGTGATGCGGAAGTAATCGTAGTCGCGTGGGCGGTCGAAGGCGCAGAGATACTGGAAATGCAGGCGGAAGAAGCGGCGCTTCAGCGCCGCCCAGCGTTCGGGCGACAGACTTTGCGTGAACGCGGCGGAAAAGACCAGCGGCCAGCGCTGGGCCTCGCGTGCGACGCCGCTGACCGCCACCGGGTCGCAGAGGGCGAAGGCGCAGCCGTCGCCCGGCGCGGTGACATCCACCCAAGCCACCGGCTCCTGCTCGGACATGAGCTGCAAGTCCGCCCTCAGCCCATGCGCCTCCGGCAGGAAGGCCACCATCGGCACCACCTGGCCCAGCGTCAGCAGGTTCAGCGCCGGCCCGTTCGCCGGCACCCGCTGCGCGCGCAGCAGCTCCGCCAGCACCGCGACCGCCAGGTGCGCGCCCGAGGAATGACCCACCACCAGCACCTCGTCGGCGTCCGAGGCCAACGCCGCCCCGATCCGCTCGCCGAACGCGGCCAGCCGCGCCTCCAGCGCGGCCGGGGTCGCGCCCTTCGCCGCGGCGGAATAGGCGTAATCGTGCATCAGGTAATAGGCGAAGAACTTGGCATCCTGCTTTCGGAACCAGTGCAGCACCGGCGGCACCACGAGCAGCCCGGCGAGCCCCGCCAGCGGATGCAGCAGCCGGGCCAGCACCGCGCCCACCCCCCAGGCCAGCAGCAGTGCAAGCAGCAGCTGCCCCAGCAGGAAAAACACCGGGTAGAGCGCGGCGATCACCGGGCCCTTGCGCAGCCGCATCAGCCGGAAAAGCGTGCCGGAGCCGATATAGATCCAAGCCGTGCGCAGCAATTGCCCGTAGGTGGCGAGGATCCCCGCGCCCATGCTGTCCTTCACCAGGTCGGACCAGACCAGTACCTCCACCTCCGTCTCGACCTCCGCCCCCTCGATCCGGGCGGAGACGTGCCAGCCATAGGGGCCCTGGCCTGTCTTCGGCCGCAGCGCGATCTCGTAGCCGGAGATCCGCGCCTGCGCGGCGCCTTCCTTGCGGTAGAGCTCGCGGTAGCGGCGCGGATGGAACGGGTCGTAGCCGGGGATGTAGAAGACCCGGCGCCGACGGACGGGCAATGGTTCAGCACTCATGACGCACCCTCGCGGTTGCCGGTATCCTAGAGGCTCGGGCGGGCGAGGTTAAGGCGAGATCCGGGTCGCCATGGGGCAGGGCCCGCCCGCCTCGCCACTGCGGCCCGCGCCCCCCGCTTCTCTGGTCCATAAATATGGCGGGGAGCGCCGAGGGGGGCAGAGCCCCCCTCGGCGCTCCCCCACCTCTCGAAACGGCATGACAGGGGCACCGCGCCCCCGGCATCGCAAACAGCACCGCAAACAGCACCGCAAACGAAAACGCCGCCCCCATCGGGAGCGGCGTCTCGCACTGTCCCCGCCGTGACCGGCGGATGGAGCCGTGGCTCAGAAGCCCAGCCCTTCGTATTTCTTCTTGAACCGGGACACGCGGCCGCCGGTATCCATCAGGCGCGAGGAGCCGCCGGTCCAGGCCGGGTGCACCGAGGGGTCGATGTCGAGCGACAGGGCTTCGCCTTCGCCGCCCCAAGTGGAGCGCATCTGGACCACGTCGCCGTTGGTCATCTTCACGTCGATGACGTGATATTCGGGATGGATATCCTTTTTCATGTCGCGCTCCCCTGCACCGGCTTCTTGCCGTCGTCCTTGGGCTTGTAGTTCGTCTGTTCGGCGATCCGGGCGGATTTGCCCCGACGCGAGCGCAGGTAGTACAGCTTCGCCCGGCGCACCTTGCCGCGGCGGATCACCTGGATCGAGTCGATGTTCGTGGAATAGAGCGGGAAGACACGTTCCACGCCCTCGCCGAAGGAAATCTTGCGGATGGTGAACGAGCCCGCGATGCCGTGGCCATTCTTGCGGCTGATGCAGACGCCTTCATAGGCCTGCACACGGGTCCGGGTGCCCTCGGTCACCTTGTAGCCGACGCGCACGGTGTCGCCCGGCTTGAAATCGGGAATGTCCTTCCCGAGCGAGGCGATCTGTTCCGCCTCGAGTTCTGCGATCAGGTCCATGGGACCAACTCCTATGTTCGCTCGCGGTTGTTCCGCGAAGGTGGCGCAGTCCCGGAGCTCCTGGTCTTCTTTCGGGTCCGGCCCGGCGCGATCCGCCAGTGCCGCCCGCCGGAGATGGGGCCGTCATTTTCCTTGATCGG
Source organism: Carideicomes alvinocaridis (assembly GCA_005473895.2). Taxonomy (GTDB): domain Bacteria; phylum Pseudomonadota; class Alphaproteobacteria; order Rhodobacterales; family Rhodobacteraceae; genus Carideicomes; species Carideicomes alvinocaridis. The sequence goes on along the minus strand of SRJI02000049.1, from coordinate 10,329 downwards.
GCCGCGGGGGCCGCACCCTTCGCCATGGACATCCGGGGCCGAAGAAAACCCCGGGGACGTGCCCGGACGAAAGGCCGCCGCGACTCGGGCAACCGGTCGCGGACGCGCCGCGTATAGAGTGCCCCGGCGCGACAATCAAGCCGGCAGGGTCGGCCTCCAGCTGAGGAAATCGGCGAGCTGTGGCTCACCGGCGATCCACTGCAACTCCCCGTGTTCGGGGTCGTAGCGATAGCCCGAGGGTCGCGAATAAAGCCGCAGCTTGCGGTCGTCGGGCGCGGCCAGCGGGATCGAGCGCGGCATCGGCCGGTGCGGCAGCAGCCGTGCCAGCTCGGGATAGGCGTCGTAGCAGGCCGCGGCATGCTGGGCGAGGTCCGGCGTGCCCTCCATCGGCGCCAGCTCGCCATAGAGGGTGGGGGCAAGGTTGGACTGGTGGTAGAAACCGCCGTTCCAGCCGTCGATCACCCGCTCCAGCGTGGCGATCATCGCCGCCGCGGCCTCCGGGCTCTCGGCCTGCCGCCGCTCCACCCATTCGGCCATGGAGCCGAAGGCGAAGGCGCCCTGCAGGAACCGGTAGATCGTCGCCCGGTCGCAGAGCCGCTGCGACAGGATCCAAAGCACCGCGTCCAGGCGATTGCCGCGCATCTTGTACATGTCGGTCGCGATCTCGTGCCAGAGCGCCACGTCGGGCCGCGGAAGCTGCGAGACCAGGGGCCAGCACGGCTTGCGGCCTTCCCTGTGCCAGGCCTCGGCGGCATGGACGAAGGAGTCGATCTCGCGCTGGTGGCGGGGCCGCTCGGCGAGGGCCCGGTGATACTGGTCGCGCAGGCCGGGATAGCGGTGGGAATAGCCGAAGGCCTGGTCGAAGGCCTCCGCCTCGTCCTCGGGCGCGGTGAGCCAGCGCATATGACCGTAGAGCTGCCGCATCTCGGCCGGGTCCAGCCGGTCGAGGTAATGGGCGGGGTCGAAATATTCCTCGTCGGGGCGCAGCGACCGGATCTCGCGCAGCAGCGCGGTGTCGAGCAGCTCCTTGGGCAGGGGCGGCACCTGTCCGGCCCATCCGTAGCGCTGCCGCAGCTCGCGCTCCTGCCCGATGCCGGCCCAGTCGAGCGCTTGCTCCAGCTCCGCGCGCATCACGTCATGGTCCGGGAAGTGCAATCCTTCCCGGTTGGCCAGCTTCAGCGTGTTGGACATACCCGTTCGACCTTCACATGCATTCGCGTGGCGGAGAGATAACCGCGGGAATCTGGCAAGGATCGGGCAGGGGCTGGGCCATTTCCCGGCCCGCGGCGGCGCACGCTCAGCCGGAGGCCTTTCCGGCACGGCGCAGCCACGTCTCCCACAGATCGGGGCGCCGTTCCCGTGTCATCCGTTCCGCTTCCTGCTGTCGCCATTTCGCAATTTCGCCGTGATGCCCCGAGAGGAGCACGTCCGGGATCCGTTTCCCTTCCCATTCGGCTGGCCGTGTGAATTGCGGATGCTCCAGCAAGCCATGCGAGAAGCTTTCCTCCTCCACGGATGCATCATTCCCCAGGACGCCTGGCAGCAGGCGGACGGCAGCGTCGAGAACAGCCTGAGCCGCGATTTCCCCACCGGTCAAGACGTAATCCCCCAGGGAAAGCTCGGTGATCCCGAAATGCTCGATCACTCTTTCGTCAAGCCCTTCGAAGCGCCCGCAGATCAGGGTCACGCCGGGGCGCCGGGCCAGGTCGCGCGCTATATCTTGCGTAAACGGCCGGCCGCGGGGCGACAGGTAGATGAGCGGGGCGCCCTGCGGGGCGGTCTCCTGCGCCGTCTCGATGGCCCGCCCCATCACGTCGGGGCGCAGCACCATGCCGGCACCGCCGCCGGCCGGCGTGTCGTCGACGTTGCGATGGCGCCCCTCGCCGAAGGGCCGCAGGTCGATCGGGCGCAACTGCCAGACCCCGTCGCGCAGGGCCTTGCCGGTCAGGCTTTCGCCGAGGATCCCGGGGAAAGCGCCGGGCAGCAGGGTGATGACCTGTGCCGTCCAGGCGCGCGCCAGTTCCGGGTCCGGCTCCATCAGCTCGCGGGGCCGGAGGGTCGGGCGCAACGTCTTGCGACCATGGGAACGGGCGGGGGTATCAGACATGGGCCAAGCGCATAATACGCCCGGCCCATGACTGGCAAGCGGCTTCGAGAGGTGCCCGGTGTCGCGTCAGGCCGCTAGCCCGATGACCCCGAAGAGCACCAGCAGGAAGAGGATGAGGACGATGACGATCAGGATCTTCGCGCCGCTGAGGGCGAGGCCGGAGAGCCGGCCGAAGCCCAGCAATGCGGCGATCGCGGCGACGGCAAGCAGGATGAGAATCCATTCGATCATGATGTGGCCTTTCCGGTTGAGACGGGTTTGCGTTGGAGAGGCAACAGCTTACCCCCGGCCGCGGTTCCGGCGATGCGCGTTCCCGCTGGCCGTGGCCGGGTCTCGGGACCGGGTCCAGAGGCGGTCACCGGGGGCGCGCGATCTGCGGATCAGGCGACGGGCGCCGCCTGCACGCTGGACAGGAAACGCAGCAGGATGGGATCGAACTGCTCGGGCTCTTCCCAGAAGGGGGCGTGGCCGACACCGTCCAGAAGATGCACCTCTTCCCAGAGGTTCTCGTAGGGAAGGGAGGTCAGGTAGGCGGGATTGACGAAGGCGTCGGTGCTGCCGTTCACCACCGCCAGCGGCACCGGCGAATGAATCGCCATCTCGCGCTGGTCGCTGTGCAGGCCGGCGAAGATCTTGGCGAACATCATCTCGCGCGCCCGCCCGTCAGTGCGGGCCACGGCCTCCTCCATGAAGGGCTCGAACCGGGCATAGGCGCCTGCGGTCGCGCGGGCATAGGCATGGACCTCCTCCGGGGTGAAGTCGCGCTTGCCGGTGAGGCCCATATGCTCCGACGGCAGGAAGCCGGCCGCCATCCCCTCCGCCGAGCTGGCGACGGGCGGGGTGCCGGTGATCATCACCCCGGTGATCGCCTGGCTGCGCGCCATCATCTCCAGCGCGACATGGCCGCCCAGCGACCAGCCGAGGACGGCATAGCTGTCATGGCCGAGCAGGGTCATCAGCTCGATCATCGCATCGGCATAGCCGCCGAGGTGATAGGTCCGGTCCGGGTCGGTCGCGTCGGCCGAGGCGCCGTGGCCGGGCAGGTCGGGGGCGACGCAATGCCAGGTCTGGCCCACCGTCCCCTCGAGCTGGTTGCGGAAGACCTCCTTGCAGGAGGAATTGCCGTGCAGCATCAACAGGGCGGGGCCGGTGCCGCTGCTTTCCGCGATGGAAAGGGTGCCGTGGCTGGTGTCGATGGTCCGTGTCTTCATACTGGTTACTCCGCCTGGTTACGCTTCGGCCCGGCTGTCCGAGGGCACCAGAATGGCAAAACCGCGCCACGTGGCAAGGGTGCAGGTGGCGCGGCGCGGCGAAAACGGAGAGGTGGAAAAGTTTTCAGCGAAAAGTTTTCGGGAAAATCCTTATCAAGGATTTTCGGTCAGGGAGGTCACTCGGTGTCGGGGAAGAGACCGTCCGGCGGGTCGGCGACGATGCGGCCGGCGGCCAGGTCCACGGTAGGCACCGCGGCGCGGGTGAAGGGCAGCAGCACCGTCGCGCTGAGCCCCGGCACCACCAGTTCCAGCAGGTCGTCGGCGCCGTTGTTCTGCACCGATTTCACCCGCCCCAGCGGCGCGCCGCCGGTATCGTGCACCTCCAGCCCGATCAGGTCCGCGTGGTAGAACTCGTCGTCGGGCAGCGAGGGCAGCCTGTCGCGCGGCACGAACAGCCGCGTGCCGCGCAGCGCGTCCGCCTCTTCCTTGCTGGACACGCCCGAGAGCCGCGCGGCAAAGCCGTTCTTCACCGGCCGGGTGATGGTCACGCTCCAGGAGGTGGTGCCGTCGACGGAGAAGAGCGGGGCGTAATCGGCGATGGCCGAGGGTTCGGCGGTGAAGCTCTTGAGCCGCACCTCGCCGCGGGTGCCGAAAGCGCCGCCGATGGCGCCGACGCAGATCAGGTCGCTCTGGCTCATGGTCTCCCCATCTCCTCGCCGTCGGGGATGCAGACATCCTCGATCGTCTCGCCGCCCGCGGCCTCGCAGAGCTCGGCCGTCCGGTTCCGTTCAAAGAGCATTCCGGCCACGAAGGCAAGCGGCAGGAGGATCGCGGTGCGAAACAGGAAGCCCATCGGTCAGGCCCCGCCCCGCGCGGCCCGGCGCCCAAGCACGAAGGCCGCCCCGGCGATCCCGGGGCGGCCCTGTCCGTCAGGCGACGGCGTGATGCGACGCTTGCGCAAGGCTCAGCTTTCCGCGGTTTCTTCCTCGGCGGGCGCGGCAGCAGCTTCCTTGGCGGCCTCTTCGGCGGCCTTGGCCTTCTCGGCGCGGGCCTCGGCGCGGTCCTGGGCTTTCTTGCCCGGCTCGGCCTTCTTCATGTTGGCGCGCTCTTTCTTCTCGACGACGCCGGCGGCTTCGAGGAAGCGCGACACGCGGTCGGTCAGCTGGGCGCCCTGGGTCAGCCAGTACTGGATGCGCTCCACGTCCATCTTGACGCGGTCCTCGCTGTCCTTCGGCAGGAGCGGGTTGTAGGTGCCGACCTTCTCGATGTAGCGGCCGTCGCGCGGCATGCGGCTGTCGGCCACGACGATGCGGTAGAAGGGGCGTTTCTTGGAGCCGCCGCGGGCGAGCCGGACTTTGATAGCCATGTGTTGTCTCCTTTGAATGGCTGGGTTCGGGAGGGTCTCACCCGCCCGAGGATTGGTGTTTCTCGTGGTGCTTGATGACTTCCCGGATGATGAAATTCAGGAAAGCCTTGGCGAATTCCGGGTCGAGGTCGGCCTGGTCCGCCAGGTCTTCGAGCCGTGCGATCTGCGCCGCCTCGCGCGACGGATCGGACGGGGGAAGGTCGTGCGCGGCCTTGAGCCGGCCCACCGCCTGGGTGTGCTTGAAGCGTTCGCCCAGCGTGTAGACGAGAATCGCGTCGAGCCGGTCGATGCTCTCGCGGTGTTCCCTCAGCAATTCCCTGGCGCGGGTCACGTCGTCGCTCATCCTGCGGCCTCCTGGCTGGCGGGGCGCGCCTCGGCCCGTGTTTCCGGCGCGGGGTGGCGCCAGACATGCATCATCCCGTGGCGGGCATGGGTGAAGGTGCCGTCCTCGGCGCAGCCCAGCCGCTTGCAGACCGCGGCGGAGGGCGTGTTGCCGGGCTTCACCAGCGAGATCGCGGTGGTCCAGCCCAGCCGGTCATAGGCGAAATCGCGCGCCGCGCGCCCGGCCTCGGTGGCATAGCCGCGGCCCTCGTGGCCGTCGAAGAGGTCCCAGCCGATTTCCGGCTCGGGCCAGCCCTCGGGCTCGAACAGGCCGACGAGGCCCGCCGTCTCGCCGCCCTGGCGGGTCTCGAGGATCCAGCGGCCGAAGCCCTTGAGCTGCCAGTGCCCGGCCTCCATGGCCAGCATCCGCCAGGACCCCTCGCGGTCCAGGGGGCCGCCGACGAAATCCGCCCGCGGCGAGGCGTAGAATGCCGCGAAGACCTCGAAATCCTTCGCCTCGGGCGCGCGCAGGATCAGGCGCTCGGTCTCGATGGTGGGGATCGCGGTCATGCGAGGCCCTCCCCGTGGCGCGCCGGTCCGGCCGCCGCGCGGGTGGCGGGGGCGGGATGCCTCCGGCGGGGATATTTATGGTCAGAAGAAGCGGTCATTTCTTCTTTCCGAAGCCCGAGAGGCCCGGGGGCAGGCCCGCGCCGCCGCCCATCCCGGGCAGGCCGCCGCCGCCCATGCCGAGTTTCTTCGCCGCCTGTTCGAGCTGTTTCTGGTCCATCTGCGAGGGATCCATCCCCTCCATCCCCGCGGGGGCGCCGCCCTTGCCGAAGAGGCCGCCCATGGCCTGCTTCAGCATCTTGCCTTTGCCCATCTTGCCCATCTTCTTCATCATGTCGCCCATCTGGCGCTGCATCTTCAGAAGCTTGTTGAGCTCGGAGACCTCCATGCCGGCGCCCTTGGCGATCCGCTTCTTGCGGGAGGCCTGGAGGATCTGGGGATTGGCGCGCTCGCGTTTCGTCATGGACTGGATCAGGGCGACCTGCTGGCGGATCATCCGGTCGTCGATGCCCGCGCCTTCCATCTGCTTGGCCATCTTGCCCATGCCGGGCATCATCCCCATCAGCCCTTCCATGCCGCCCATCTTCATCATCTGCTCGAGCTGCATCTTCAGGTCGTTCATGTTGAACTGACCCTTCTGGAAGCGCTTCATCATGCGCTCGGCCTGTTCGGCCTCGATGGTCTGCTGCGCCTTCTCGACGAGGGAGACGATGTCGCCCATGCCGAGGATGCGGCCGGCGATGCGGTCGGGCTCGAAGGTTTCGAGCGCGTCCATCTTCTCGCCCAGGCCGACGAAGCGGATGGGCTTGCCCGTCACGGCGCGCATGGACAGCGCCGCGCCGCCGCGGCCGTCGCCGTCCATCCGGGTCAGCACCACGCCGGAGATGCCGATCTTGGCGTCGAATTCCTCGGCCACCTCGACCGCGACCTGGCCGGTCAGCCCGTCGACCACCAGCAGCGTCTCGCGGGGCGACACGACACCGGCCACGTCCTCGACCTCCTGCATCAGGGTCTGATCGATCTGCAGCCGGCCCGCGGTGTCCAGCATGTAGACGTCGTAGCCGCCCATGGCCGCCTGGCTTTTCGCGCGGCGGGCGATGTCCACCGGGCTCTGGCCCTTGACGATGGGCAGGGTGTCCACGCCGATCTGCTGGCCGAGGATCGCCAGCTGGTCCATGGCCGCCGGGCGGTAGACGTCGAGCGAGGCCATCAGCACCCGCTTGCCGTCCCGTTCCTTCAGCCGCTTGGCCAGCTTGGCGGTGGTGGTCGTCTTGCCGCCGCCCTGCAGGCCGACCATCAGGATCGGCGCGGGGGCGTTGTCGATCTTGAGCTTGCCGGGATCGGCGTCGCCGGTCAGGACGTGCACCAGCTCGTCATGGACGATCTTGACCACCTGCTGGCCCGGGGTGACCGATTTCGTCACCGCCTGGCCGGTGGCCTTTTCCTGCACCGCCTTGACGAAATCGCGCGCCACCGGCAGCGAGACGTCGGCCTCGAGCAGGGCCACGCGGACCTCGCGCAGGGCGGTCTTCACATCGTCTTCGGACAGCGCACCCTGCTTGGTCAGCCGGTCGAAGACGCCGGAAAGGCGGTCGCTCAGACTTTCGAACATCTTGTCGCGGCTCCTTTGCCTTGTCTCAACATGACCCGGAGGTAAGTCCGGGCGCGCTCCATTCCAAGCGTCGCGGCGGCCGGTCCCCCCGGGGACGCGCCGAAAAGGCGGCTGGCCCGGAGAATGGCTCAAAGCACGAGAGCCCCCGTGGGCGCAACGCGCTGACGGAGGGCGATCCCGGGCAAAGGCCCATGGGACCGGAAGCATCACGACTTCCGGGATTGCCGAGGGCGATAGAGGCAAAGCCGGGCGGAGTCAAGCCGGCCCGGCCCGGCGCGGGCCCGGGCGCGGGGTGACGCCCTTGCGCCACGCCAAGGGCGCGGCGGCGCGCGGTCGGGCCATATCGCCTTGCGTCCCCTGCGGGAATGCACAAAACATCGGCCCATCTCCACAATCTGGCGAGGAGCGGGGGCGTGATGGATCATTGGGACGAGGTGCGCACCGCCTACCAGGTGGCCCGGCTGGGAACGGTCAGCGGTGCTGCCGAGGTGCTGGGGGTCCACCATGCCACGGTGATCCGCCATATCGACGCGCTGGAGGAGCGGCTGGGCGTCAAGCTGTTCCAGCGCCATGCCCGCGGCTACACCGCCACCGAGGCCGGCGAGGATCTGCGCCGCGTCGCCCAGACCACGGACGAGCAGTTCTCGCAGCTGTCGGGCCGCATCAAGGGCCGCGGCAACGAGGTGACCGGAGAGCTGGTGATCACCTCGCTGTCGAACCTCACCGATTTCATGGCGCCCTCGCTGGCGCGGTTCCAGGACCTCTACCCGGAGGTCACGCTGCGCTACCTGACGGGCGAGCGGCTGTTCCGGCTGGAATACGGCGAGGCGCATGTCGCCGTCCGCGCCGGCGCGGCCCCGGACCAGCCGGACAACGTGGTGCAACGCTTCTTCAGCCTCAAGCATGGGCTCTATGCCGCCCCCTCCTACGTGGAGCGGCACGGCGCGCCGGACGGGCCCGAGGATTTCGACGGCCATTTCTTCGTCGCCCATGACAACCCGGCCTCGCGCGCGCCCTTCTTCCAGTGGCTGCGCGGCAAGGTGCCGGAATCGGCGATGACCTTCCGCAGCACCGAGAACCGCGCGCTGGAGGCGGCGGTGCAGGAGGGGGCCGGGATCGGCTTTCTCCCGCGGCGGAGCTTCTGGGCCGAGCAGGGCTTTGTCGAGGTGATGGAGCCGCTGGAGGAATGGACCTCCTCGCTGTGGCTGGTGACCCACGTGGACCTGCATCGCACGATCAAGGTGCAGGCGCTGCTGCGGCATCTCAAGGAAGAGGCGAAGAGCTGGACATGCTGAGCCAGGCGGCCCGCGGCCATATCGCGATGCTCTGTTTCTCGGCGCTGGTCGCCGGGTCGTTCTCGCTGGGCGTCATGGCGGCGCCGCATATCTCGCCGCTGGCGATGAACGTGCCGCGGTTCCTGGGCGCGGCGGCGCTGGTGGGGGCCTTCGCCCTGGCGACCGGCAACATCCGGCGCAGCGACTTCGCCGCGCCCTGGCGCTACCTTATCCTCGGCGGGGTCTTCGCCAGCTACTTCGTGCTGATGTTCTGGGGGCTGAAGACCGCCGATCCGGTGGCGGCCTCGGCGGTCTTCACCCTGACGCCGCTGATGGCGGCGGGCTTCGGCTGGCTGCTGCTGCGGCAGGTGACCACGCCGCGCATGGCCGCCGCGCTGGTGATCGGCGGGGCCGGCGCGGTCTGGGTGATCTTCCGCGCGGATATCGCGGCACTGCTGCAATTCGCGGTGGGCGACGGCGAGATGATCTATTTCTGGGGCTGCGTGGCGCATGCGGTCTACATCCCGCTGGTGCGGATGCTGAACCGCGGGGAATCGGCGCTGGCCTTCACCTTCGGCACGCAGCTCGCGGGCGGGCTGGTGATGATCGCCGTGGGCTGGCGGCCGCTGTTGGCCACCGACTGGGCGGCGCTGCCCGGCATCGTCTGGATCACGCTGGCCTACATCACCGTCTTCGCCAGCGCGGTGACCTTTACGCTGGTGCAATATGCCTCGCTGCGGCTGCCCTCGGCCAAGGTGATGGCCTACACCTACCTGACCCCGTCCTGGGTCATCCTGTGGGAAATGACGCTTGGCAACGGGGCGCCGCCGGCGCTGGTGCTGGCCGGCGTGGCGCTGACCATCGTGGCGCTTCTTCTGCTGCTCCGGGACGACGATCCGGCGGCGGTGGCGGCGCGCAGGGCGCGGGCCGGAGGCTAGCTCAGGCGAAGAGCGGGGCGAGCAGGCGGTCGAGCGCCGCCTCTTCCCCGAGGGTCAGGCGCACCGGCAGTGTCAGCACCTTCTGGCGGAAGGCGGAAGGCAGGCGCACCGCGTCCTTCTCGGTACAGACCAGCTGCGCGCCGAGCATCGCCGCCTCGGTCTCCAGCCGTTTCATCAGCGCGGGCGTCAGTGCCTGGTGGTCGCTCAGCGCCTCGGCGCGGACCAGCCGGGCGCCGAGGCCGCGCAGGGTGGCAAAGAACTTTTCCGGGTGGCCGATGCCGGCGAAGGCGAGGCAGGGCAGATCCTGCCAGTCCATCCCGGTCTGCAGCGGCGTCACCTCGCCGGTGAGGTGCGGCAGGTTCAGCACGTCGCCCCAGCTGGCGCGGAACACCGCCTGCGCGTCGGGCGGCCCGAGGCTGAGCAGCGCATCGGCCCGCGCAAGGCCGGCGGCCACGGGTTCGCGCAGCGGGCCGGCGGGGATGCAGCGGCCATTGCCGAAGCCGCGGGCCGCGTCCACCACCAGAAGCGACAGGTCGCGCGCCAGGGCTGGGTTCTGGAATCCGTCATCCATCACGATCACCTCGGCCCCGTCCTCCACGGCGAGGCGGGCGGCGGCGGCGCGGTCGCGGGCCACGTGGACCGGGCAGAAGGCGGCCAGCAGCAGCGGCTCGTCCCCGACATCGCCGGCCCCGTGGCGCCGGGGATCGACGGTGACCGGCCCCTCCAGCCGCCCGCCATGCCCGCGCGAGACCACGTGCGGCACGTGGCCGAGCGCCATGAGTTTCTGCACCAGGGCGATGGCGGTCGGGGTCTTGCCGGTGCCGCCCGCGTTCAGGTTGCCGATGCAGATCACCGGCACCGGCGCGCGGTACTCCGGCGGCCGGGCCACGCGGCGCGCCGTGGCGGCGGCGTAGAGCGCGCCGAGCGGGGCCA
>SRJI02000253.1 GCA_005473895.2 Carideicomes alvinocaridis | reverse complement strand
GCGCTGCGTGATGCGGGGGGCGGGCCCGGGCGGCGGCGCCTGCCGGACTGGGCGCGGCCTGTGGTGGCGCTGGTCCTGTCCTCGGTCGTGGCCGGTGCCGCCACCGCGCCGATCGCCGCCGCGCATTTCAACATCCTGGCGAAGTACGGCCTGCTGGCGAACCTCGCCACGGTGCCGCTGATGGGCGCTCTGGTGATCCCGGCGGGCGTGCTGTCGCTGCTGCTGATGCCGCTGGGCTGGGAGGCGCCGGCGCTCTGGCTCATGGGGCAGGGGGCGGGGTGGATCCTGTTCGTGGCCGAGCGCATTGCCGGGCTGGAGGGCGCGGTCCGCCCGGTGCCGAGCCCCGGCTGGCCGGTCCTGCCGCTGATCGCTGGCGGCGGGGCGCTGGCGCTGCTCTGGCCCGGCGGCTGGAAGATGCGGGCGGCCGGGCTGTTGCCGGTGGCCGGGGCGCTGGTCCTCTGGTGGCAGGCGGAGCGGCCGGTGCTGCTGGTGGCCGAGGACGGCGCGCTGGTGGGGGTGATGACGCCGGGGGGCCGGGCGCTGAGCCGGCCGCGGGGCGCCGGGTTCGCCGCCGGCATC
>SRJI02000252.1 GCA_005473895.2 Carideicomes alvinocaridis | reverse complement strand
TCGGAGTACATCATCTGGACGTCGTCCGGGACGTCGGACCCGTCCACCTCGACCCGCACGAAGACGTCCTCGCCGACCTGACGGGACTCCATGGTGATGTGCGAGTCCCGGCCGACCTGCATGACGCCCTTCGACTCGGCGTCGCCGCCGTCGAGCCGGCCGGCGATGTCCCAGCGGACCGACTGCGGGCCCTGACGGCCGGTGGTGTAGGCGGTCTCGAGTCGGACGGTCTCGGCCTCGTCCAACTGGGTGCGGGCCTGATGCCAGGCCTCCCCCGCCGACTGCGGCTCGGATGCGCACCCGGCCAGGGCCAGGGCGCCCACGACGCCGAGCCCGGCCGCGCGGACGGCACGTCTGCGCTGCATGTTCTCCTCCTGGGGCTGCTGCCGGCCGAGGCAGGGCGCCGCGGCCACTGGCGTCACCCTACCGGCGGCGCAGGGCGAAGGATGCGCCGTGGTGGTTCTGCGGCAGGTGGTCGCCGCGCCCGAAGAGCTTGTGGCGCAGCGTGCCGTCCGTGTACGCGGTCTTGTAGCGGCCGAGCTTCTGCAGCTCCGGGACCACGAACTCCACGATGTCCTCG
>SRJI02000251.1 GCA_005473895.2 Carideicomes alvinocaridis | reverse complement strand
CAGGTCCTTCACCAGGAGCGTGAACATCTCCTCGTGCGTGGGGGCCAGGAGGTAGTCGTTGCCCCTGCGGTCCTGCAGGCGGAACAGCCCGTCGCCGTACTCGTCCCAGCGCCCCGTGGCCTCGTAGGGCTCCCGCGGCAGCAGCGCCGGGAAGTGCACCTCCTGGGCGCCGATCGCGTCCATCTCCTCGCGCACGATCCGCTCCACCTTGGCCAGCACCTTCAGGCCCAGCGGCAGCCACGAGTAGATGCCCGGGGCCGCGCGACGGATGTAGCCGGCACGGACGAGGAGCCTGTGGCTCGCCACCTCGGCCTCCGCCGGGTCGTCGCGCAGGGTGCGCAGGAACAGGGTGGACATGCGCAGGGGCATGACGGGGCCTCCTCGGACGGGCTCGCGCGGTCGGGGGCGGCGCGCGGGACGGGACGACGCCGACACGGGGTGCCCGGCGTCCTGACCGCCGATCCTATCGCCCGCGCAGGGTCCGCCGGGTCAGTACAGGACGGTCGCGAACGTGCCGCGCCGCTCGAACCCCACGCGCTCGTACGTGCGCAGCGCGGGGGTGTTGTACGCGTTGACGTAGAG
>SRJI02000250.1 GCA_005473895.2 Carideicomes alvinocaridis | reverse complement strand
ACCGTCGAGGCGCTCGCCGCCCTGGACGTCGTCCACGAGGTCGCGTCCGTCCTCCGAGTCGAAGGGAACTGACCCATGGCACACCAGTGGCGCGGCGTCGTCCGCGAGTACGCCGACCGCCTGCCCGTCACCGAGGACACGCGCGTGATCACCCTCGGCGAGGGCGGCACCCCGCTCATCCACGCCCCCCACCTCTCCGAGCTGGTGCAGGGCACCGTGCACGTGAAGTTCGAGGGCATGAACCCGACCGGCTCCTTCAAAGACCGCGGCATGACCATGGCGATCACCGCGGCCGTCGCGGACGGTGCGAAGGCCGTCGTCTGCGCGTCCACCGGCAACACCTCCGCCTCGGCGGCGGCCTACGCCGCGCAGGCCGGGATCACGTGCGCCGTGCTCGTGCCCGAGGGGAAGATCTCGATGGGCAAGATGTCCCAGGCCGTGGCCCACGGCGCGGAGATCCTCCAGGTGCAGGGCAACTTCGACGACTGCCTCGAGGTGGCCCGCAAGCTGGCCGAGAACTACCCCGTGTTCCTCGTGAACTCCGTCAACCCGGCCCGCATCGAGGGCCAGAAGACCGGCGCG
>SRJI02000249.1 GCA_005473895.2 Carideicomes alvinocaridis | reverse complement strand
CCCGACCACGGGGCCGGCTTCCAGGACCAAGGGGGTCAGGCCGCGCTCGGCCAGGTGGGCGGCCGCGGCCAGGCCCACGGGGCCGGCCCCGATGACGACGACCGGCAGGCCGTCGGTGTCCGCGCCAGTGGTGTCAGCCATGGGTGGGTTCCTCGACGAGTGCGGTGGCGATGCTGTAGGCATCGTGCAGGGCGGCCAGGTAGCGTTCGGCGTCCAGGGCGGCGGCACAGCCGGTGCCGGCGGCGGTGATGGCCTGGCGGTAGCGGTGGTCCACCGCGTCCCCGCAGGCGAACACCCCGGAGAGGTTGGTGTGGGTGGTGCGGGCGTCCACGACGATGTACCCCTCGTCATCCAGGTCCAGCTGGTCGGCGACGAGTTCGGTGCGGGGCAGGTGCCCGATGGCCACGAACACGCCGGTGGCGGCGACCTCGCGGGTCTCCCCGGTGATGGTGTCACTCAGGGTGACCCCGGTGACCTTGTCGGTGCCGTGGATGGCGGTCACGGCGCTGTTGTAGGCGAAGCGGATCTTGGGATTGTCCTTGGCCCGGGCGGCCATGATCCTCGAGGCCCGCAGGGCGTCCCG
>SRJI02000247.1 GCA_005473895.2 Carideicomes alvinocaridis | reverse complement strand
CTAGGGCGTGTCTGAGAATTCCTCGGATGTGAGGCGGGCCTCCGGGAGGCTATGTCCCGGTTCCAGGTCGTCTCCGACGCCAAATCGGAGCTGATCGCCCCGCTGCTCCAGACCGCACGGGCCGGCAGGGCCGACCCTTCTCGGATGCCCGCACGATGGGCGAAGCGATCATCTACCGGTGCAGGTGCGGGACTCCGTGGCGGGATCTGCCCGAGGTCAACGGGCTCTGAGAGGCCGCGTGGATCTGGCATCGACGCAGGGTGCGGGCACTGGTCTGTCCGGAGGCCGACTCGAGGACTTTTGTTCGTACCCTGTCTGTCATGGCCGCCCCTCTCCTGGAGCTCGCCGCGAGTCGAGGCGTCTGCTTCCCGCTGCGAGCCCGCCGGCTGACCCTCACCCCGTTCCGGGGTCTGGATGCACCCGCCGTGTGGGGCTTCTGCCGTCTGGAGCAGGTGTGGACGTGGACCTCCGGCCGCCCGGAGAGTGAGGACGCGCTGCGTGAGTCCTATCTCGCGGCGGGGGACCGCGGCCGCCCGGAGAGTGAGGACGCGCTGCGTGAGTCCTATCTCGCGGCGGGGGACCGC
>SRJI02000246.1 GCA_005473895.2 Carideicomes alvinocaridis | reverse complement strand
CCCGGCCTTCTCGACGGCGGCCACGCGCTCCTCGTCCGACACGCCGGCGGGCGCAGTGACGGTCGCCTGTTCGAGCGGCAGGTTCACGGATGCCGTGACGCCCTCGAGCTTGCCCAGCTTGCGCTCGACGCGGCCCACGCACGAGGCGCAGGTCATGCCGGTGACGTCCAGGTCGACGCGGCGGGTGGTCCCGGCCGGCGGGCCGGCCGGGGTGGAGGAGGCGGGGTGGGTCATGGGGTCAGGCCTCCACCAGCGTGTAGCCGGCCTCCTCGACGGCGGCGCGCGCGGCGGCGGGGTCGAGGGGGCCCTCGGAGGTGACGGTGGCGGTGGACACGCCGCCGGCGTTCAGGTCCACGTCCACGGCGGAGACGCCGGCGATCTCACCGAGCTCCTCCCGGACGGAGGCGACGCAGTGGCCGCAGGTCATGCCGGTGATCTTCAGGTCGGTGGTGGTCATCTCGAACTCCTGTCGGGGGGGGCGGTCAGCGCAGCAGGCGGCCGAGGGCGGCCGTCGCCTCGGCGACCTTCTCGTCGATGAGCTCGGTGCGGCCTTCCGCCTCGGCCTGCACCGCGGCCTCCGCCAC
>SRJI02000048.1 GCA_005473895.2 Carideicomes alvinocaridis | reverse complement strand
AGCGCGCGCCTCGCGCTGGCGGTGCTCGGCCCCGGAGGGGCCGAGCGGTGGGAGTACGGCGCGCTGGAGCGCGCCATCCGCGCCACCGGCGCGGGGCTGCTGGCTCGGGGCTTTGCCCCGGGCGACCGGCTGTTGCTGCGGCTCGGCAACAGCGTGGATTTCCCCATCGCCTATCTCGGCGCGATCGCGGCGGGGCTGGTGCCGGCGCCGAGCTCGGCGCAGCTGACCGAGCCGGAGGTCGCGACGCTGATCTCCGATCTGCGTCCGGCGGGTATCCTGCGCGATCCCGATGTCGTCTGCCCGGATACCTCGCTTCCGGTGCTCGATCTGGCGGATTTGCGTGCCCTGCGGGACCATCCGCCCAGCGATTACGCCATGGGCGACCCGGAGCGCCCTGCCTATATCGTCTTCACCTCCGGCACGTCGGGGCGGCCGCGCGGCGTCGTCCATGCCCATCGCGCGATCTGGGCGCGCCAGATGATGATGCAGGGCTGGTACGGGCTGACCGGCGAGGACCGGCTGCTGCATGCCGGCGCCTTCAACTGGACCTACACGCTGGGCACCGGGCTGATGGATCCCTGGACCGCCGGCGCCACCGCGCTGATCCCTGCCGTCGGGACCGATCCCGCCACGCTGCCGGATCTCCTGCGCGATCACGAGGCGACGCTTTTCGCCGCGGCCCCCGGGGTTTACAGGCAACTTCTCAGGCATCACCCGAAGCTCGACCTGCCCCGCCTGCGCCACGGGCTTTCGGCCGGGGAGAAGATGGACCCGGCCATTCGCGACGCCTGGACCTGCGCCACCGGCCGGCCCGTCCACGAGGCTTTCGGCATGTCGGAATGCTCCACCTTCATCTCCTCCTGCCCGGACGCCCCGGCCGATCCCGCCACGCTGGGACGGGCGCAGCCGGGGCGCTGCGTCGCGATCCTCGGCGAGGAGGACCGCCCCGCGGAGCTGGGCGCCGAGGGAGAGATCGCCGTCCATCGCGACGATCCCGGCCTGATGCTGGGCTACCTGGACGCCCCGGAGGAGACCGCCGCCCGCCTGCGTAACGGGTGGTTCCTGACCGGCGATCGCGGCGCGATGGATGCCGAGGGCCAGGTCACCTATCTCGGCCGCGCCGACGACATGATGAATGCCGGCGGCTACCGCGTCTCGCCCATCGAGGTGGAGACGGCGATGGCTGCCCTGCCCGGCCTCGGCCCCTGCGCCGCCACCGACGTGGAGGTGAAGCCCGGCACCCGCGTCATCGCGCTGTTCTACACCCTCGCCCCCGGCGCCGCGGATCCCGGCCAGCCCGCCCTGCAGCGCCATGCCGAGGCCCATCTCGCCCGCTACAAGCAGCCCCGCCTCTTCCTTCGCCGAGACGCTCTGCCCGTGAACGCGAACGGGAAGATCTTGCGTCGTCGCCTGCGCGAGGGCTACAAGCCGGCCCCATGATCAAGCTCGACATCCTCTCCGATCCGATCTGCCCTTGGTGCTATATCGGCAAGACCCAGCTCGACCGCGCGCTGGAGGCCCGGCCGGATCATCCGTTCACGATCGAATGGCATCCGTTCCAGCTCAACCCCGACATGCCGGCCGAGGGGATGGACCGTCGCGCCTACCTGGAGGCCAAGTTCGGCGGGGCCGAGGGCGCGCTGGAGGCCTATCGCCCCATCATGGACCATGCCGCGGGGATCGGGCTGGAGATCGAGTGGGACCGGATCACCCGCACCCCCAACACGATCGACGCCCACCGCCTGATCCACTGGGCCGGGATCGAGCAGCGCCAGGGCTTCGTCGTCGACCGCCTGTTCAAGGCCTATTTCAAGGAGGGCCGGGACCTGGGTGATCACGAGGTGCTGGCCGATATCGCCGATGGCGTGGGCATGGATGCCGGCGTGGTGATGCGCCTGCTGCAATCGGAGGCCGACGCCGCCTCGATCCGCGAGCGCGACGCCGCCTCGCGCGAGATGGGCGTCACCGGCGTGCCCACCTTCGTGGTGAACGGCCAGCACGCGGTGCCGGGCGCCCAGCCGCCCGAGCTGTGGGAAAAGGTGATCGCCGAGATCGAGAGCCAGATCGACGAGCCCGACGGGGCGTAGGAACCGCGGCGGCCGTACCTCTGGCCGCGGCACGGCGCCAGAGTGCAGCATCTCCGGCGGCGCCATCACATCACAGAGGCGGTACGCTTATTCGTCGCCGCAGCTGCTCTGTCCTGGTCCCTCCGCAGCTGCGTTATCCGTGCCATAGCTGTTGGCCGTGCCGTGGCACCCGCCGTGGCGCCGTTCCCAATTTCATGACCGGTGAGGCTGTCCCTAGCTCAGCCTTTGCGGTTGCCGAGGAACGCGGCATCCGCGCCCCGACCGCACCGCTGCACACCGCAATCTGCGCCAGCGCACTGGCCACCCCCGGGGCAGCCTGATAGCGCTGCCATCACAACCCACAGCCGGAGCCCCCATGAGCGCCAGGATTTCCCGGGTCGAGTTCGTCGCGATGATGGCGATGAGCTTTGCGACCATCGCCATCACGATCGACGCCATGCTTCCGGCGGTGCCCGAGATCACCGAAACGCTGAGCCCGAACGAGCCCAACAAGGTCCAGCTCATCATCACCCTCTTCATGCTGGGCATGGGGCTGGGCACGCTGTTCGTCGGGCCGATCTCGGACGCGGTGGGGCGCAAGCCGGTGATCCTGGGCGGTGCGGCGCTCTATATCGCCTCGGCGCTGGTGGCCTGGCAGTCGCGCTCGCTGGAGGTGCTGCTCATCGCGCGGTTCTTCCAGGGGATGGGCGCCTCGGGGCCGCGCGTGGTCACGCTGGCCGTGGTGCGCGATCTCTTCGACGGCAGGGACATGGCGCGGATCATGTCCTTCGTGCTGACCGTCTTCACCCTGGTCCCGGCCATCGCGCCGCTCATGGGGTCCGGGATCATCGCGCTGGCCGGCTGGCGGGCGATCTTCCTCGCCTTCGTGCTGTTCTCGGTCATCTCCACCGCATGGATCCTGCTACGCCTCGATGAGCCGCTGGAGCCCGCGCGGCGGCGGCCCTTCCGGGCCAGCTCCATCCTCTCGGCGGTCAAGGAGGTGATCTCCACCCCCGAGGTCCGGGTCTCCATCGGGGTGCAGGCGCTGATCTTCGGGATGATGTTCTCCATGCTGTCCTCGGTGCAGATGATCTACGATCTGCGCTTCGGCCATAACGACCTGTTCCCGTGGATCTTCGGCGGCATCGCCCTGCTCGCCGGCTGTTCGAGCATGATCAACGCGGCCATCGTGATGAAGATCGGGATGCGCACCATCGTGACCGCGGCACTCAGCACGCAAGTCTGCGCCTCGGCGATCATGATCGTCACCTGCCTGCTGACCCCGCCCGACACGGTGTTCTTCGTGATCTTCGTCTGCTGGCAGGCCACGGTCTTCCTGCAGCTCGGCTTTACCATGGGCAATATCAACGCCTTCGCGATGGAGCCTATGGGCCATATCGCGGGGCTGGCCGCCAGCATCATCGCCGCAATCGGCACGGTGATCGGCGTGGTGATCGCGATCCCGGTGGGGCTGGCCTTCGACGGCACGCCGCTGCCGCTGGCTGGGGGCATCTTCGTCTTCGCGGTGCTGGCGGTTCTGCTGATGCGCCGGCTGCGCCATATCCACCGCAAGCGCGCCGAAGCGCCCGCCGAATAGGCAGCGCACCGGGTCCGGACCCGCGCCGAATTAAGTATGCAATCGCATACAGGTTTCACGCCGGCCCGTCATGAGCTATGAGCGCGGAGGGGCCCGACTCGGCCTTCGGGTCCCTGCCGCGCGCGTCGCGGCACCCATGCCAGACCGCAGCCATGTCGGAAGGGACCGGATTCATGTCGAAGATCAAGGTGGACAACCCCGTCGTCGAAATCGACGGCGATGAAATGACCCGGATCATCTGGGACTTCATCAAGACGAAACTGATCCTGCCCTATCTCGACATCGACCTGCTCTACTACGACCTGTCGATCGAGGAGCGGGACCGCACCGACGACCAGATCACCATCGACGCGGCCGAGAAGATCAAGGAGGTCGGCGTCGGCGTGAAATGCGCCACCATCACCCCCGACGAGGCGCGGGTGGAGGAATTCGGCCTCAAGAAGATGTGGCGCAGCCCCAACGGCACCATCCGCAACATCCTCGGCGGCGTGGTCTTCCGCGCGCCGATCATCTGCCGCAACGTGCCGCGGCTGGTGCCGGGCTGGACGAAGCCGATCGTGGTCGGCCGCCATGCCTATGGCGACCAGTACCGCGCGACCGACTTCCACTTTCCCGGCGCGGGCAAGATCACCCTGAAATTCGAGGGCGAGGACGGCACCGTGATCGAGCGCGAGGTCTTCGACGCGCCGTCGGCCGGCGTGACCATGGCGATGTACAACCTCGACGCCTCGATCATCGATTTCGCCCGGGCCTCGTTCAATTACGGGCTGAACCTCGGCTGGCCGGTCTACCTCTCCACCAAGAACACGATCATCAAGTCCTATGACGGGCGGTTCAAGGACCTGTTCCAGCAGGTCTTCGAGGAAGAGTTCGAGGAAAAGTTCAAGGACAAGGGCATCTGGTACGAGCACCGGCTGATCGACGACATGGTGGCCTCGTCGCTGAAGTGGTCGGGCGGCTATGTCTGGGCCTGCAAGAACTACGACGGCGACGTGCAGTCCGACACGGTCGCGCAGGGTTACGGCTCGCTCGGGCTGATGACCTCGCAGCTGATGACACCGGACGGCGGAATCGTGGAGGCCGAGGCGGCGCATGGCACCGTCACCCGGCACTACCGCCAGCACCAGCGGGGCGAGCAGACCTCGACCAACTCCATCGCCTCGATCTACGCCTGGACCGGCGGGCTGAAGCACCGCGCCAAGCTCGACGGGAACGAGGCGCTGATGAGCTTTGCCACGACGCTGGAGCGCGTGGTCGTCGAGACGGTGGAGGCCGGATTCATGACCAAGGACCTGGCGCTGCTGGTGGGGCCGGACCAGGGCTGGCTCACCACGATGGGCTTTCTCGAGAAGGTGGACGAGCGGCTGGACCGCGCGCTGGCCGGGTAAGGCGCGGAGGCTCTCAGAGTGAGCGACGGGACGGAAACCGCGGGCGCGGCGAACGTGCAGGCCGGCACGGCGACGGAGCCGCATCGCGTGGCGCCCCACAAGCTGCACGAGGATGTGCAGGCCTTTGCCGTGGGCACCTCGATCATGGCCTTCGGGCTGCTGATGCTGACCCATGTGGGGCTGATCACCGGGCAGACCGCGGGGCTGGCCGTGCTGATCTCCTACGTCACCGGCTGGAGCTTTGGCGCGGTATTCTTCGTGGTGAACCTGCCCTTCTACTGGCTGGCCTGGACCCGGATGGGGCCGCGGTTCACGATCAAGACCTTCATCGCGGTGGCGATGCTCTCCGTCATCTCCGAAGTGCTGCCCCATTACGTCGTCTTCGACACGCTCAGCCCGCCGGTCGCGGCGCTGCTGGCCGGGGCGGTGTCGGGGTTCGGCCTGGTGGTGCTGTTCCGGCACGGCGCCTCGCTGGGCGGGCTGGGGGTCGCGGCTCTTTACCTGCAGGACCGGACGGGGTTCCGCGCGGGGTGGACGCAGCTCATCTTCGATGCCGGCCTGTTCACCGTGGCCTTCTTCGTCCTGCCCTGGGAGATGGTCGTCTGGTCCCTGCTGGGCGCGGTGGTGGTCAACCTGATCGTGGGCGTGAACCACCGGCGGGACCGCTACCTCGGCACCTGAGCCACAAGAGTTTTGACCCAAAGCTCTTGCAAGACTTTTGTCTCAAAAGTCTTGGCCCGCTCAGGCGGTCACGTCGTGCAGGTAGAGCCAGTCGAACTGGCGCTGCATCCGGCCCGGCATGACCGTCCCCGCCAGCCGCATCCCGAGATGGGCGGCCAGCCGCAGCGGCGGAAAGCCCAGGTGGTATTTCCAGGCATTGCCGTCCGCCGTCGACACCACGCGCCGGACCCTCGCCTCGCGGGCCATCTGGTAGCGCGCCAGCCCCTCGCCCTTGTGGCGCGCCGCGGCAAGCTCCCGGCCCAGCACCCAGGCATCCTCCAGCGCCATGTTCGCGCCCTGCGCCAGGAAGGGCAGCGTGGGATGGGCCGCATCCCCCAGAAGGGCCACGCCGTCGCGTTGCCAGATGCGGGCCACGGGATGGCGGAACAGGCCCCAGTAGCCCACCTCCTCCAGCCCGCCGAAGAGCGAATGCACCTCCGGGCAGAAATCCGCGAAGGCGGCGCGCAGCACGTCCGGATCGTCTCGGTGGGACCAGCTTTCCTCCACCCACTCGGCCTGTTCGCGCACCGCCACGAGATTGACCAGCCGGCCGCCGCGCAGGGGGTAGCTGACCACGTGGCGTCCCGGGCCCATATGGACGCGCGCATGCGGCGGATGGCCGGTCAGGTTGGGCACCACCGCGCGCCAGGCCGCCTGCCGGGTGAAGAAGGGGGCGGCCACGCCGTTCAGCGCCGGGCGCACCACCGAATGGATACCGTCGGCGCCGATCACCAGGTCCGCCTCCAGCCCCGCGCCCGAGGCGGTCTCCAGCCCCGGCCGCGACCCGGGGAACAGCCGCGCCACCTTCTGCAGCAGGCGGACCCGCACGCCGGCCGCCCGCGCGGCGGAGGCGAGCAGCCCGATCAGGTCGGCGCGGTGGAAGAACCAGTAGCCCGGCGCCTCCTCTGCCGTGTCGAGGTTCAGCCGGAAGACCTGCTTGCCATGGCGATAGTCGCGCAGGCAGACGGCACGGGCCCGCAGGCCGAGCCGCGGGATCGCCTCGCCCAGGCCGAGCGCGCGCAGCACCGCCCCGCCATTGGGCGAGATCTGAAGCCCCGCGCCGACTTCGGCGATACGTTCGGATTGTTCCAGAAGCGTGACGTCGGCGCCGCGCTGCCGCAACGCCAGGGCGACGGCCAGGCCGCCGATCCCGGCACCGACCACGATGATGTTGAGACCGTCGAGGGTCATGTCAGCGTCCCGTTTCCGCCCGCCCGGGCAAGAATGTCGGGGACGCCCCCGGCACTCGCAGCGTCGTCAGGACATCCCGGCCGGGGTGTCAGTCGTCGCGATGCACCTTTTCGCGCCGTTCGTGGCGCTCCTGCGCCTCGAGGCTCATGGTCGCGATCGGACGCGCATCGAGCCGCTTGAGCGAGATCGGATCCCCGGTCACCTCGCAATAGCCGTATTCGCCCTCCTCGATGCGGCGCAGGGCCGAGTCGATCTTGGCGACGAGCTTGCGCTGGCGATCCCGGGTGCGCAGTTCGAGCGCCCGGTCGGTTTCCTCGCTGGCGCGGTCGGCGATATCGGGGATGTTGCGGGTCTGATCCTGCATTCCCTCGATCGTGTCGCGGCTTTCGGCAAGCAGCTCGTTCCGCCAGGCAATGAGCTTGCGCCGGAAATACTCGAGTTGCCTGTCGTTCATGAAGGGTTCGTCTTCCGCAGGACGGTAATCGTCGGGAAGAAAGACTTCGGCTTTCATCGCTGCTCCCTCGTGCAGGCCAGTATCTGACATGTGATTATTGCACCCAGACCGTGGCGTTCCCCGCCAGCGGCTTACATCGGTCTGGAAGGTTTGTCACTACACGAATGCACCTGATTGCAGCGAAAACACGAAGCCGGTAGGGTCGCGCGGAAACAATCGACAAGATGTGGACACACCAATGAAATTTTCCGGTACCAAGGACTATGTGGCCACCGATGACCTGACCGTGGCGGTCAATGCGGCGGTCACTCTGGAGCGTCCGCTGCTGGTCAAGGGCGAGCCCGGAACCGGCAAGACGGAACTGGCCCGGCAGGTCGCGCAGGGGCTCGGGCTGAAGATGATCGAGTGGAACATCAAGTCCACGACGAAGGCCCAGCAGGGCCTCTACGAATACGACGCGGTAAGCCGGCTGCGCGACAGCCAGCTGGGCGACGAGCGGGTGCATGACGTCGCCAACTACATCCGCAAGGGCAAGCTCTGGGACGCCTTCGATGCCGACGAGAAGGTCGTGCTTCTGATCGACGAGATCGACAAGGCCGACATCGAGTTTCCCAACGACCTGCTGCAGGAACTCGACCGGATGGAGTTCCACGTCTACGAGACCGGGGAGACAATCCAGGCGCGTCACCGCCCCATCGTCATCATCACCTCCAACAACGAGAAGGAGCTGCCGGACGCCTTCCTGCGCCGCTGCTTCTTCCACTACATCCGCTTCCCCGACGAGGCGACGATGCGGCAGATCGTGGAAGTGCACCATCCCGGCATCAAGGAAGGGCTGCTGACCACCGCGCTCACCCAGTTCTACGAGCTGCGGGAGCAGCCCGGCCTGAAGAAGAAGCCCTCCACCTCGGAAGTGCTGGACTGGCTGAAGCTGCTGCTGGCCGAGGATCTGGACCCCGAGGACCTGAAGCGGGACGGCGCCAATGCGCTGCCGAAGTTGCACGGCGCCCTGCTGAAGAACGAACAGGACGTGCATCTCTTCGAGCGGCTGGCCTTCATGGCGCGGGGCCGACGCTAGGCCGAGGCGGGAGGAAAACTCTTCAGCGAAAAGTTTTCGCGAAAATTCTTATCAAGAATTTTCCACCTCCCGGCGCCATGGCAGGAAAGCCACGTTCCGCCGAGGGGCGCCCCATCCCGCTGTTATTCCCGGCGGCTGCATGGGATCATCCGCCCGAACCGTTTGGAGCTTCGCGATGAGCGCACCTGTCACCATCCGGCCCCTGCAGGCCGCGGACCGCGAGGACTGGGCCCGTCTCTGGACCGGCTATCTCGACTTCTACGAGACATCGGTCCCCGGCGAGGTCTATGACAGCACCTTCGCCCGGCTGCTGGGTGACGACCCCCGCGACTTCTCCGCCCTGGTGGCCGAGCAGGAGGGCCGGCTGGTGGGGCTCGCGCATTACCTGTTCCACCGCCACGCCTGGAAACTGGAGGAGGTCTGCTACCTGCAGGATCTCTATGCCGATCCGGCGCTGCGGGGCCGCGGGGTCGGCCGGGCGCTGATCGAGGCGGTCTATGACGCCGCGGACGAGCATGGCGCGGCGTCGGTCTACTGGCTGACCCAAGATTTCAACCACACCGCCCGCCGGCTCTATGACCGGATCGGCCAGCTCACCCCGTTCATCAAGTACCAGAGGCCGCCCTCATGACGCTGCGGCGGCTGCTTGCCCTCGGGCTGGTCCTGACGCTCGGCGCCTGTGTCATGCCGGCGGAGGACCGCCCCGACACGGCGAGCCGCGCCGCCACCGTGGACGCGCCACCCCTGCCCCCGGTCAAGACCTTTGCCCTGCGCCGGCCGGCACCGCCGGACCGCGCCAACGCGGATATCGCCCGCGATTTCCTCGACCTCGCCTTCACCCTGGAAAGCGGCCGGCCGCTCGACCGCTTGACCCGGTTCGAGGGGCCGATCAGCGTCCGTGTCACCGGCCGGCCCCATGCGGGCTTCGGCGCCGACCTGGCCCGCCTGCTGGCCCGCCTGCGTGACGAGGCCGGCATCGACATCGCGCTCACCCGCTCGGGCGACGCCAACATCACGATCGAGGCCGTGTCCCGCGGCGACATCAAGCGCCAGATGCCGGAGGCCGCCTGTTTCGTCATCCCCAACGTCTCGTCGCTTTCGGAATACCGGCGGGCGCGGGGCGCGCGGCTGAGCTGGGCCAACCTCGCGCGCCGCGACAGGCTGGCGATCTTCGTGCCGGGCGACGCGGCGCCGCAGGAGGTGCGGGGCTGCCTGCACGAGGAGCTGGCGCAGGCGCTGGGCCCGCTGAACGATCTCTACCGGCTGCCGGATTCGGTGTTCAACGACGATGACGTCCATGGCGTGCTGACCGGTTTCGACATGCTGATCCTGCGCGCCTATTACGCGCCCGAGCTGCAGAACGGCATGAGCCGGGCGCAGGTGGCCGCGCGCCTGCCCGCGCTGCTTGACCGGATCAACCCGGCTGGGACGGGCCGCGCGCCCCACCCTGCCCCGCCGACGCCGCGCCTGTGGATCGAGGCCATCCAGGAAGCGCTCGGCCCCGGCACCGGGCCGGCGGCGCGCCGGGCGGCCGCCGAACGGGCAATCGCCATTGCCGAGGCCGCGGGGATCGCCGATCACCGGCTGGGCTACGCGCATTACGCGCTCGGCCGGCTCGTCCAGCCCACCGATCCCGACCGGGCGCAGGCCGAATTCGCGGCCGCGCAACGGATTTATGGCACCGACCCGCGGATGCGCCTGCACCGGGCCTTCGTCGTCGCCCAGCTTGCCGCCTATGACATCCGCCGGGGCGACGGGGCGGCGGCGCTGGCCGAGATGGAGCCCTATTTCGAGGTCGCCGAGGACCACGAGAACGCTGCGTTGCTCTCTACGCTCCTGATGCTGCGGGCCGAGGCGCTGGATCTCGAGGACCGCCCGCGGGAAAGCCGCGCCGCCCTGCTGGACAGTCTGGGATGGGCGCGCTACGGCTTCGGCCCGGACTGGGCGGTTCGCGCGCGGGTGCGCAACATCGAGGCGCTGAACCCGCTCAAGGGCTGACCCGTGCCCGCCGGGCATCCACCCGGCGGCAGGACAGGCGGAAAGAGGAAACGCGATGATCGTCATTCTAGCAGGGCTGCTCGGTGCCGCGCTGGGCGCGCTGAACGCGAAGCGCCGCGGCGGCCGGGTGCCGGACATGCTGCAATATGCCGCCGGCTACGGGGTGGCCTTCGCCATCATCGGCCTTATCATCACCATCGCGATCGACAGGACGATGGTCTGACACCGGACAGGGAGGTGGGATGTTCCTCCGCTTCTTCGAAAACCTGCGCAAGGCCGGCGTGCCGGTCAGCCTGCGCGAATACCTGACCTTCCTCGAGGCGATGAAATCCGGCCTCGTCACCTATGACGTGGAGGGGTTCTACTACATCGCCCGCGCTTCCATGGTGAAGGACGAGCGCAATATCGACAAGTTCGACCAGGCCTTCGCCCATACCTTCAAGGGACTGGAGGATATCGAACTGGGCGACGTGCTGGAGGCCGTGGACATCCCCGCCGACTGGCTGGAGAAGATGGCCGAGAAGCACCTCTCCGACGCGGAAAAGGCCGAGATCGAGGCGCTCGGCGGCTTCGAGAAGCTGATGGAGACGCTGAAGGACCGGCTGAAGGAGCAGGACAGCCGCCACCAGGGCGGGTCCAAGTGGATCGGCACCGCCGGCACCTCGCCCTTCGGCGCCCATGGCTACAACCCCGAGGGCGTGCGCATCGGGCAGGAGAAATCCCGCCACCAGCGCGCGGTCAAGGTCTGGGACAAGCGCGAGTTCCGCAACTTCGACGACAATGTCGAGTTGGGGACGCGCAACATCAAGGTGGCGCTGAAGCGGCTCCGCAAATGGGCCCGCGACGGGGCCGAGGAAGAGCTGGACCTCAACGGCACGATCCGCGCCACGGCCGAGCATGGCTATCTCGACGTCAAGACCCGGCCGGAACGTCGCAACGCGGTGAAGGTGCTGCTGTTTCTCGACGTCGGCGGGTCGATGGATCCGCATATCCGCGTGGTCGAAGAGCTGTTCTCGGCCGCCCGGGCCGAGTTCAAGCACCTCGAATCCTACTACTTCCACAATTGCCTCTACGAGGGGGTCTGGCGCGACAACCGCCGCCGCTGGGACGCGCAGACGCCGACCCACGAGGTGCTCAACACCTATGGCGCGGACTACAAGTGCATCTTCGTCGGCGACGCCTCCATGTCGCCCTACGAGATCGCCTATCCGGGTGGCGCCAACGAACACTGGAACGCGGAATCCGGCCAGGTCTGGCTGGAGCGGGCGCGCAATCAGTGGCCCGATCACCTCTGGATCAATCCTGTGCCCGAGAAATACTGGGGCTACACTCATTCCATCGGCATGATCCGCGACATCTTCGAGGACCGGATGGTCCCCATGACCCTGCAGGGGATCGAGCGGGGGATGAAGGAACTCGGCCGCTGAGGGGGCAAGGATGAGTTACCTGTCGCATCTCTGGCGCCATCATCGCGGCGAGTTCCTGCTGGTGCTGCTGGCCATGGCGGTCACCCTGTTCTTCCTGGTGCGCATGGCCATCTTCGCCCTGTCTTGGAGCGATCCGGCGCACCGGGCCCAGGCGCCCGAGCCCTGGATGACCCCGCGCTACATCGCCCATTCCTGGGGCCTCGCCCCGTCGCGCGTGGCCGAGGTGCTGGGCGTCTCGCCCGAGGTCGGAGACCGGCCGACGCTGGAGGAAATCGCCGAGCGGCGCGGCGTGCCGGTGGAGCAGGTCCTGGCGGAGGTGCGCGACCTCATCGCCGGTGCGGGGCGATCTCGGTGAGCGACTGGCTCTACGGATATATCGCGGCTTTCGGCACACCGCTGCTGTTCCTGACAACCTTCGCCTCCTGCCTCGCGCTGCCGGTGCCGTCGTCGCTGATGATGCTGGCCGCCGGCGCCTTCGCGGCCAGCGGCGACCTGAGCCTCTTGAGCGTGGTGCTGGCCGCACTGGCCGGGGCGGTGGCGGGCGACCAGGCGGGCTATTGGCTGGGCACCCGCGGGGGCCGCTGGATCGACCGGGCCACCTCGAAAGGAAAGGCCCGGGCGGCTGCCGACCGCGCCCGCGACATGCTGGAACGCCGGGGCGGCGTGGCGGTCTTTCTCAGCCGCTGGCTGGCCAGCCCGCTGGGGCCCTATGTCAACTTCGCCGCCGGCGCCACGCGGATGGACCGCCGCCGCTTCACCCTGTGGGACGTCGCCGGCGAAGCGGTCTGGGTCACCATCTATGTCGGGCTCGGCTGGCTCTTCGGCGAGCGCATCGACATGATCGAGACGGTGACCGGCAACATCTCCGGCCTGCTGGCGGGGCTGGTCCTGCTGGCGGGAAGCTTCGCGCTGCTGCGCCAGCAATTGCGCGAGCATCGCCAGCGCCAGGAGCACGCAAGCGCGCATGGGGACGGACGCGGACAGAAGCATGGCCGCCGGTCCGGGGACTAGGCCGACGGTCCCCCGCGACCGTGCGCCGGGCGCAGCCTGCAGAGGGCTCATGCCCGGCGACAGGCGCTTGGCAGGCCGCGGCGCGCACCCCATATTCTCGTCATGCTGAAGCTCACGCCGATCCTGCTCGCGATTCTCTACGCGCTGGCCATGTACCGCTTCTCGGTCTGGCGCACGAAGCGCGAGCTCGACTCGAAATCGACCCAGCTGGCGGACCCGAAGCTCGGTGCGCTTTGCGACCGGATGGCGGCGGCGCTCGACCTGCCGAGGATCCGCGTGCATATCTACGAGATCGATCCGGTCAACGGGCTGGCCGCGCCGGACGGGCGGATCTTCATCACCCGCGGCTTCTTCCGCCGCTACTCGCAGGGCGAGGTCACGGCAGAGGAGCTGGCCTCGGTCATCGCTCATGAGCTGGGCCACGTGGCGCTGGGGCATTCGCGGCGGCGGATGATCGACTTTTCCGGGCAGAACGCCATCCGCGCGGCGTTGGCCATGGTGCTGGGCCGGATCATCCCCGGGCTCGGCGGCTGGATCGCGACCGGCATCACCCGCCTGCTCGCCGCCCGGCTGTCGCGCGGTGACGAATACGAGGCGGATGAATATGCCTCCGCCCTGCTTACCCGCGCGGGGATCGGCACGGCACCGCAGAAAAGCCTGTTTCGCAAGCTCGACCGCCTCTCCGGCGGCGGCGGTGGCAGCGCACCGGCCTGGTTGCTGAGCCATCCCAAGGGAGAGGAGCGCATCGCCGCCATCGAGGCGCGGGAGGAGCGCTGGTCCAAGGGGCTGCCCCGCGACCCCGGTTGAAGGTGGCGGAGCGGGTGCGGGTCATGTGTGCCGCGTGCTTGCCCGGGTGTGACGAGTAAGGCAGCCCCCCACCCCCGACCTTGCGCGGGTTGGGCTGTGGCAGGGGGCGCTGCCCCCTCGTCGCTTCGCTCCTCACCCCCGGGATATTTATGGTCAGAAGAAGCTGGGGGTGCCCGTCTGGCGACAGCTCACTTGGTGATCAGTTCCGGCCCCATGAAGGTGGTGGGCAGCCAGGTCGACAGGACCGGGATGTAGGTCACCATGATCAGGAAGACGAAGAGGACGGCGAGGAAGGGCAGCGCCGCGCGGACGACGCGCATCATCGGCATCCCCGCCACGCCGGAGGTCACGAAGAGGTTCAGACCCACCGGCGGCGTGATCATCCCGATCTCCATGTTGACCACCATGATGATCCCCAGATGGATCGGGTCGATCCCGAGCTGCAGCGCGATCGGGAAGACCAGCGGCGCCACGATCACGATCAGGCCCGAGGGCTCCATGAACTGGCCGCCGATCAGCAGGATGACGTTGACGATCACCAGGAACATCACCGGGCCGAAACCGGCCGAGATCATGGCCGAGGCCACCTGTTGCGGGATCTGCTCGTCGGTCAGCACGTGTTTCAGGATCAGCGCGTTGGCGATAATGAACATCAGCGTGATGGTCAGCCGCCCGGCCTCGAACAGGGTGTCGCGGACGTCGCGGTGGAAGAAGCCGGTGATCAGCGCCGTGGGCTTCTGCCAGACCTGCAGGTTGCGCTGGCCCTCGGGCGCCTTGAGCGGGCCCATGTCGCGGTAGACGAAGATCGCGATGAAGAAGGCATAGACCGCCGCCACCGCCGCGGCCTCGGTCGGGGTGAAGATGCCGCCATAGATGCCGCCCAGGATGATTACGATCAGGAACAGCCCCCAGATCGCGTCCCAGCCGGAGGCGAAAACCTCGCCCCAGCCCTGCCATTCGCCCTTGGGCAGGTCGCGCATCCGGGCGATCAGGTAGATCGTCGTCATCAGCATGAAGCCGGCCATCAGCCCGGGGATCACGCCGGCCAGGAACATCCGCCCGACCGACACGTCGGTGGCCGAGGCGTAGACGACCATGACGATGGAGGGCGGGATCAGGATGCCCAGCGTCCCCGCATTGGCGATCACCCCGGCGGCGAAGTCGCGTGAATAGCCCACCTGCCGCATCCCGGCGATGACGATGGAGCCGATGGCGACCACGGTGGCCGGCGACGACCCCGAGAGCGCGGCGAAGAGCATGCAGGCGAAGACCCCGGCGATGGCCAGCCCGCCATGCAGGTGCCCCACCAGCGCGATCGAGAAGCGGATGATCCGCTGCGCCACGCCGCCCGTCGACATGAAGGACGAAGCCAGGATGAAGAACGGGATCGCCAGCAGCGTGTAATGCCCCGCCATGGCCTGGAAGAAGGTCTGCGCGATGGAGGCGAGCGAGGTGTCGCCCAGCACCAGCAGGAAGACGATCGAGGACAGGCCCAGCGAGACCGCGATCGGCAGGCCGATCAGCATCAGCCCCACCAC
This sequence comes from Carideicomes alvinocaridis, assembly GCA_005473895.2. Classification (GTDB taxonomy): domain Bacteria; phylum Pseudomonadota; class Alphaproteobacteria; order Rhodobacterales; family Rhodobacteraceae; genus Carideicomes; species Carideicomes alvinocaridis. The sequence continues at coordinate 18,655 of SRJI02000048.1, read as the reverse complement.
CATGAGGAAAAGGACGAGCACTTCCATTACCTTATTCCTCGTAATTCATGTGACGGACATCGTTCACCGCATCCTCGGCCTCGTGGCTGACGATGAGGGAACTGGCCTCGCCCCGGGCGATCCGCAGCGTCGCCTGCACGAAGCGGAAGAGCAGCAGCAGCATGCCGAAGGGCAGGATGAAATAGGGGATGAAGCGGGGCAGCTTCTCGTAATGCTCGCCCTCGTTCATGATCGGCTCGATCCAGCGCAGCCATTCGGGAAAGGGAATGTCCACCACCTCGTACCAGCCGCGATAGGAGGTGCGGCCCATCTCCTCGAAGCCGGTGGGATACCAGCGTCCGGTCGTCATGGGCAGGTTGGCGAAATTCGCCCAGTAATCCCAGGCGCCCTTGAGCAGCAGACCGGCATAGAGGATGCAGAGGATTCCCGCGACCAGCGCCAGGATCCGTTGCCCGCGCGGGCCCAGCAGGTTGATCACTGCATCGACGCCCAGATGCGCCGTGGTCTTGACCGCGTAGCTGATCCCGAAGAGCACCAGCCAGGCGAAGAGCAGCGTCACCGCCTCCAGCCCCCAGATGAGCCCGGTATTGAAGCCGTAGCGCAGCACGACGTTGACGAAGGTGATGATGGTCATGGCCGCGAGGATCACGGCGATGGCCGTTTCCTCCAGCTCGTTGACCGCGCGCCCGAAGGCGCCACTGGGCCGATAATGCGAAGCCATGATCCTACCCCTTGCCGGCGTCCTGCCGGGGATGCGGGATCCGGCCCGGGACATGCCGGGCCGGAATGTCGTTCAGGCGAAAGCGCTTAGAGGCTTTCGTTGATTTCCTGGGCCGCGTCGATGTTGTCCTGGCCCACGTCGTCGGTGAATTGCTCCCAGACCGGCTTCATCGCGTCGACCCAGTCCTGGCGCTGCTCGGCGCTGAGCTCGCGCACTTCGCCGCCGGCATCGATGATCGCCTGCTTGGCCTCCTGGTTCACCTTGAAGCTCTCGGAGTTCCGGGTCTCGGTCACCTCGTCGATGATGGTGGCGAGCTGGTCGCGGATCTCGGGGTCGAGGCTGTCCCACCAATCGGTCGAGGTCACGACGAGGTAGTCGAGCACGCCGTGGTTCGATTCCGTCACGCCGTCCTGCACCTCGAAGAACTTCTGGCCGTAGATGTTGGACCAGGTGTTCTCCTGCCCGTCCACCACGCCGGTCTGCAGCGCGCCGTAGACCTCGGAGAAGGCCATGGGCTGCGGCGAGGCGTCGAGCGCGGCGAACTGCGCCTTGAGCACTTCGGAGGGCTGCACGCGGAACTTCAGCCCGGCGGCATCGCCCGGCTCCAGCAGCGGCTTGTTGGCCGAGATCTGCTTCATCCCGTTATGCCAGAAGGCCAGGCCAAGAAGACCGCGGCGCGCCATGCTCTCCTTCATCGACTGGCCGGCCTCGGAGGCCTGGAACTGGTCCACCGCGTCGATATTCTTGAACATGAAGGGCAGGTCGAAGATGCGGAACACCTTGGTGAACTGCTCGAACTTCGACAGCGAGGGCGCGGCCATCTGCACGTCGCCCTGCAGCATCGCCTCGAGCACCTGGTCGTCGTTGTAGAGCGTGGAGTTCGGGTAGACCTCCATGCAGGCCTTGCCGTCCATCTCCTCGTTGACGCGCTCCATCAGCAGGTTCGCGGCGATGCCCTTGGGGTGACGGTCGGTGTTGGTCACGTGGCTGAACTTGATGACGGTCTCGCCGTCATCGCATTGCGCGGTCGCGGATTGCGCGACGGCGGTCATCGCCAGCGCCACAGCGGCGGTGGTCAGAAGCTGTTTCATCTGTCTCCTCCCGGATGGTGAGATGTGCACTCAACCGGCCCCTCGGGCGAGTGGCCGGGGAACAGGTGCAATCAATCCGGCTGGCGGCGGGTCGCTCAAGCAAAATGTCGTTTTCGTGAGCAATCCATGTTTTTGCTTTTATCGCAGTTCCTTAGACGGAAAACCTGACGCGGAATTGCCTCTTATCGGAGGGAGTTGTGCGGAAACCCGCACGGGTCTTGCCGGGCTTGTGCGGAAAACCGCACAGCTCAGCGACGGTAATCCTCGGGGCGAATCCCGTAGCGGGCCAGCTTGTCGTAGAAGGTCTTGCGCGGCAGCTTGAGAGCCTCGGCTGCCGCCGCCGCCCGGCCGTTCTGCCGCCCGAGCGCCGCGATCAGGAGCGAGCGTTCCACCTGCGCCATCTGCTCCGCCAGGCCCAGCTCGGCCGACCGCGATGCGCCCTCGGGCATCCCCAGCACGAAGCGCATGGCCGAGGACATGATCGAGCGCGCATTGCCGGGCCAGTCCTGCGCCATCAGCGCGGCAAGGTGGTCGTGGGTGATCTCGGGTGCGGGGATGCCCGCCTGCTCGGCCGCCTGCGCGGCGTATTGGCGAAAGAGCGCGGGAATGTCCTCGGGCCGCTCCGCGATCGAGGGGATGCGCAGCGCCACGGTCTGGAGCCGGTAATAGAGGTCGGATTGCAGGCTGCCCTCGGCCACCTTGGCGTCTAGGTCGACGGAGCTGCCGGCATAGATGCGCGCGCCCCGCCCGCCCTCGAGGTGATCCAGAAGCGCCAGCTGCCCGTCGCCGGGCATCGCCGCGATCTCGTCGAGGAAGAGCGTGCCGCCCGCCGCCTCGGTCAGCGCCTCGGCAAGGCTCGCCCGGTCGAGCCCGGCGGCGGAGCGTTTCAGGAAGGCCCCCTTGCTTTGCGGTGAACTCAGGTGGATGACCTCGGCCACCTTGGGAATGCCGGTGCCCGGCGCACCGGTGATCAGCACCGCCGCCCCGCTGCGCGCCGCCATGCGCGCCCGGTCCCGCAGCTCCTCCGCCAGCGCGGAGACGCCGAATATCATCCGCGCGGCGGCATCGCCGGTCTCCAGCTCGGCCTTGAGCGCGCGGTTCTCCAGCACCAGCGTCCGGGTCCGGAGCGCGCGTTCCAGCACCGCGGTCAGCGTCTCGGGCGCGCAGGGTTTCTCGAGGAAGTCGAAGGCCCCCTCGCCCATGGCGCGCACCGCCATGGGAATGTCGCCCTCCCCGGTCAGCAGGATCACCGGCAGGTCGGGGTCGGTGCGGCGGGTATGGTCCAGCAGGTGGAACCCGTCGCGGCCGGGCATCCGGATGTCGGACAGGATCACGCCGCGGAACTCGCGCGCGATATGGTCCTTGGCCTCGATGAAGGAGCCCGCCACGATCGGCTCGTAATCCGCGAGGTCCAGCGTCTGGGCCAGCGCCTCGCGCACCGGCCTGTCATCGTCCACCACCAGCACCCGCCGGATCATTCCGCCGCCTCCCGCACCTCGTATCGGTCAAGCTCCAGCGTGAAGATCGCGCCGGCGCCCGTGTTCTCGCCCCGTATCGCGCCGCCGAAGCTCTGCACAAGCCCGTAGGAGATCGACAGGCCCAGCCCCATCCCCTCGGCGCCGCCCACCTCCTTGGTTGTGTAGAAGGGCTCGAACAGCTTCTCGGGCTGCTCGATCCCCGGCCCGGTATCGGCGACCGAGACGGCGACGCGCGCGCCTTCGGTCAGCCGCAGGGTGAGGATCTTCGGATCGCTCCGTGCCATCGCGTCGGCGGCATTGGTGATCAGGTTGACCAGCACCTGTCCCAGCCGCACCTCGCCGCCCAGCACGTGAACCGGATGCACGGGCGGCGTCCAGTCCAGCGCGATGCCCTCCGCCCGCCGCCGCGCCTCGGTCATTTCCAGCGCGCTCTCGATCACCTGCACCATGTCGACGCGGGCGACCGGTTCCGCCTCGTTGCGGGCAAAGGCGCGCAGGTTGCGGATGATCCGCGCCATGCGGTCGGCCAGCCCGGCGATGCGGGACAGGTTCTCGGCCGCCTGCTCGGGCCGGTCGCGTTCGAGGAAGCGCGCGCCATTGCCCGCGAATTGCTGGATCGCCATCAGCGGCTGGTTCAGCTCGTGGCTGATCCCCGCGCTCATGCGGCCAAGGGCCGACAGCTTGCCCGCCTGCACCAGCTCCGCCTGCGCCTGCTTGAGCGCCGCCTCCGCCTCTTCGCGTTCCGACACCTCGCGGCGCAGCTGCTCGTTGCTGGCCGAGAGCGCGGCGGTCCGCGTGGCCACCCGGGCCTCGAGCACCGCGTTGGCGCGCGCCAGCGTGCGGCGCCGTTCGGTGGCGAGGAACAGCAGCGCGCCGAAGGACAGCAGGACCGCGCCGGTCACCATCGCCTGCCACAGCGCCAGCCGACGCGCCGGGGCCACGTCCACCAGCGTCTCGGACACCATGCCGATGACCGGCAGGTCCCGCGCAAGGTGCAGCGCCGCGGGCGGCACGTAGGGCCCCCAGTCGAGCCGCCAGATCTCGTGCCCGGATACCTCGGAGCGGCGGAAATCCGGCCGCGCCTCGCCCGGCGGCACGAGGCGGCGGGACCCCTCGGGGCGCTGCCAGAACAACAGCTCCGACCGGTTGGAGATGAAGACCTCGCCGCCCTCGTCCACGAAATAGACCGTGGGCCAGCCGCCGCGCCATTCCCATTCCACCCATTCCACGTCCGCCACCGCGACCATGACCGCCCGCACCGCGCCCCCCGGGCCGAAGGCGGGCGCAGCATAGACGAAGGCCCGCCGCCCGGTCTGGTCATAGACGCCATGCGCATTGCCCAGGGCGCCGTCGAGCGCCCGGCGGAAATAGGCGGCCTTGCCCAGATCGGGCGGCGCCGGGCCATGGGCCGCGGCCAGCACCGTGCCCCCGGTCGAGACGTAGAAGAGATCCAGCGCCGAGGTCTTGTCCGCCGCCCCCACCAGCAGCCGCCGCGCCCGCGCGCGTTCTTCCTGGGTGACCCCGCCCTCGGTCAGCGCAGCGAGGTGCGGGTGGTCGGCCAGCAGCACGGCCAGCTCGCGGTAGCGCTTGAGCTGCGCGGTCAGCCGGTCGGAGGCCAGCGCCAGGTCCGCCTCGGCCCGCCGCGCCACCTGGTCCAGCGCCTGGTCATAGCCATAGCGCCAGACCGCCGCCGAACTGGCAAACGTCAGGGCTACGAAGCCGGCGATGAGGACCGCGCGCGTGATCATGGATTGCAATCTACCGGCGGAGCGGGGAAAAACGCCAGTCCCGCGACATGCCAAACCCGAGGCCGCCCCGAGCCCGCACCCGATCCGACACAGCGCCCCGTCCGCCACGCCCGCCCTACCGATCAGCCCTTATCCGCGCGCCCACGCCGCGACCGAAGCCACACCCGCCACGACCGAGGCCCCCATGCAAACGCTCCGCCAATCTCCCACCGATCCCGCCTTCGTGCAGGACCCCTACCCGTTCTACGACCGCGCCCGGGCGGGCGGCGACCTCGGCTACTGGAAGGAATACGGCAAGGTGGCGGCCTTTTCCCTGGATGCCGTGAACACGCTGCTCAAGGACCGCCGCTTCGGCCGCGAATTGCCCGAGGAGATGCAGCAGCCGGTGGAGCCCCGGCTCGCCCCCTTCTACGACATCGACGCCCATTCCATGCTGGAGCTCGAGCCGCCGCGCCATACCCGCCTGCGCGGCCTCGTGCTGCGCGCCTTCACCTCGCGCCGCATCAACGCCCTGCGCCCCGAGATCGAGGCACTCTGCGAGGAACTGGTGGCGGGCTTCCCGGACCAGCCCTTCGACCTGATCCCGGCCTATTGCACCCGCGTGCCGGTGATCGTCATCGCCCGGCTGCTTGGTGTGCCCGACAGCATGGCCGACGACCTGCTGGGCTGGTCCAACGACATGGTCGCCATGTACCAGGCCCGCCGCGATCGCGCGGTGGAGGATCACGCCGTGGCCTCCGCCCGGGCCTTTTCCGACTTCATGCGCGGCTACGTCGAGGAGCGCCGCTCGCGCCCCGCGGACGACCTGATCACCCACCTGATCGCCGCCGAGGAAGAGGGCGAGCGCCTGACCACGGAGGAGCTGATCACCACCTGCATCCTGCTGCTCAATGCCGGGCACGAGGCGACGGTACACACGATGGGCAACGGGGTGAAGGCGCTGCTGGAGAACGGCTTTGGCGCCGAGGTGCTGGCCCCCGACCGGGTGCAGGCCAGTGTGGAGGAGGTGCTGCGCCACGACCCGCCGCTGCACATGTTCAGCCGCTGGGCCTACGAGGAGGTGGAGCTGTTCGGCCACCGCTTCCGCCGCGGCGAGGAAGTGGCGCTGATGCTCGGCGCGGCCAACCGCGATCCCGCCGGCTGGGACGACCCCGCCCGCTTCGACCCCACGCGCCCGGTGAAGACGGCGACGAGCTTCGGCGGCGGCATCCACTTCTGCGTCGGCGCGCCGCTCGCCCGGCTGGAATTGCAGGTGGCCCTGCCCGCGCTCTTCGCCGCCCATCCCGGCCTCGCGCTGGATGGCACGCCGCGCTACGCCAACCTCTACCATTTCCACGGCCTGGAAAGCCTGGTGGTGCGCCCGCGCTGACCCCGCCGGGTCCCCCAGGCGCACGCCCACCAACAAGCCCCAGCTTCTTCTGACCATAAATATCCCGGGGTGAGGCCGAAGGCCGAGGGGCAGAGCCCCTCAACCCGGCCGGGCTAGCGCGAATCCGCCGAACTAGCGCGCCACCGCCCGGCCCTCCAGCGCCAGCGCCTCGCCCAGGGGCAGCGCCGCGCCCTCGTCCATCAGCCGCTTGAGCCGGGAAACGTTCTCCTTCGGCCAGCCCGCCATCGCACCGGCCAGCGCCCGCGCCTCCGCCGGCAGTTCCGCGTCCTCGACCACCTTCAGGACAAAGCCAAGCGCCGCGCCCTCCTCCGCCGGCAGCCGCCGGGCGCTCAGCACGATCTCCTTGGCGCGCGGCAGGCCCACCAGCCGGGTCAGCCGCTGCGACATGCCCATGCCGGGCAGCGCGCCGATCTTGACATGCGTGTCCTGGAACTGCGCCGAGCGTCCCGCCACGATCATGTCGCAGCAGAGCGCCAGCTCGAAGCCGCCGGTCACCGCCAGCCCCTGCACCGCCGCCACCACCGGCACCGAGAGCCCGGCGAAGGCCCGGCCGATGTCGCGATCCGCCCCGGGCTCCGGGTCCGGCGTGCCGAATTCCTTGACGTCGAGCCCCGCGCTGAAGGCCCGGCCCGTGGCGGTCAGCACCACCGCGCCCACGTCCTCGCGCGCGTCCATCTCGCGCAAAGCCCTCACCAGGTCGCGCCGCAGGTCCCGCGACAGGGCGTTCATGGCGTCCGGCCGGTTCAGCGTCAGCACCGCCACCCGGTCCGCCACCTCGCAGGTCAGCAGATCGCTCATGCCCCCTCCACCGAGGCCAGCATCCGCCGCGCCTGCTTGAGATGCGGAATGTCCACCATCTTGCCGTCGATCCCCACGGTGCCCAGCTCCGGGTTCTCCTCGAAGGCGGCGACGATGCGGCGGGCCAGGTCCAGCTCGGCCTCGGTGGGCTGGAAGGCGCGGTTCACCACCTCCACCTGCGCCGGATGGATCGCCAGCCGCCCGACGAAACCGTCGCGCCGCGCCACCCGGCAATCGGCCTCGAGCCCCTCCGGGTCGCGGAAATCGGCATAGAGCGTGTCCACGGCCGGCACCTCCGCATTGGCCGCCGCCATCAGGCAGAGCGACCGGGCCAGCTGGTAGGGATTGGTCCACTGCCCGTCATCGCCCTTGTTCGCGGTGGCGCCCACGACGGCGGCCAGGTCCTCCGCCCCCCATGTCAGCGCTGCGAGCCGCGGATGGGCCGGCGCGTAGGAGGCGAGGTTGAACAGCCCCGCCGGCGTCTCGGTCACGATGGGCAGGATCTTCACCGTTCCGGCCTCCATCCCCGCCGCACCCTCCAGCCGGTCGAGCAGCACGCCCAGCCGCGCCACGTCCGCCCCGCCCGAGGCCTTGGGCAGCATGATCCCGTCCAGCCCCGGCCGCACCACGGCGGCGAGGTCGGCCTCGGTCAGCCCGGTGTCGAAGGCGTTGACCCGCACCCAGAAGGCCCAGTCGCGCGGGGTGTTCGCGGCGTCGATCCGCGCCCCCAGCCCGTCCCGGGCCGCCGCCTTGTTCCCCGGCGCCACGCTGTCCTCCAGGTCGAGGATCAGCCCGTCGGCGCCCAGGTCCCGCGCCTTGTCGAACTTCTTCTGCGAATCCGCCGGAACGAAGAGCAGGGAGCGGAACTTCAGCGCCCTCATGCCGGCCTCTTCATCATCAGCGCGCCACGGGTGCAGTCGCAGACCAGCTCGTCGCGCTGGTTGTAGGCGCGGTGGGTCAGCGTCACGATGCCCTGGGTGGGCCGCGACTTGCTCTCGCGCTTGCCCTTCACCTCGGTCTCCACCCGGATCGTGTCGCCGTGGAAGACGGGCTTGGGGAAAAGCACCTCGGTAAAGCCGAGATTGCCGACCGTGGTGCCCAACGTGGTCTCGTGGACCGAGATCCCCACGACCAGCCCAAGGGTGAAGAGCGAATTGACCAGGGGCTGGCCGAACTCCGTCTCCTCGCAATAGGCATGGTCCAGGTGGACCGCGGCGGGGTTCATGGTCATGGTGGTGAACATGACGTTGTCGGTCTCCGTCACCGTCCGCCTGATGGCGTGGGGGATGACCTCTCCTTCGGTGAATTCCTCGTACCAGCGTCCTGCCATATGCGGGTCCTCCTTTGCGCTGAGCCAGCTATAGCGAATGGCGCGGCGCGGCGGAACAGGGCGGGATCACGCGCCCTCCATTTCCGGCACCGGGGTCAGCGCCTCGCCCCTGCCGAACCAGCCCGTCAGGTTGTCCACCACCAGCTGGAACATCGCGGTCCGCGTGGGGATCGTGGCCGAGCCGATATGCGGCAGCAGCACGGTATTCTCCATGTCTCGCAGCGCCTGCGGCACCTCCGGTTCGTCCTCGAAGACGTCTAGGCCCGCGCCCGCGATCGTCCCCGCCTCCAGCGCCGCGATCAGCGCCGCCTCGTCCATCGAGGATCCGCGGCCGATATTGATCACGTAACCCTCGGGCCCGAGCGCCTCCAGCACCGCGGCATCGATCATCTTCTCCGTGGCCGGCCCGCCCGGCGCGCAATTGAGCAGCACGTCGCAATCGCGCGCCATCTCCCGCAGATCGCCGTAATAGAGGTAAGGCTGGTCGGCCTGTTCGTGCCGCCCGTGATAGAGGATCTCCATCCCCGAGGCCTCCGCCCGCGCGGCGATGTTCCGCCCGATCCGCCCCAGCCCGATGATCCCCAGCCGACTGCCCTTGAGCGAATGGCGCGCCAGCGGAAAGGCACCCTCGCTCTGCCAGCGGCCCGCGCGCACGTACCGGTCGGCCCGGGCCAGTCCGCGGACGGTCATCAGCACCAGCGCCCAGGCGGTATCGGCCACCTCGTCGTCCAGCACCGACCGGGTATGGGTCACCATGACCCCGCGCGCCTTGGCCGCCGCCACGTCCACGCTGTCGTAGCCCACGCCCAGGTTCGACGCGATCTCGAGCGCGGGCAGCCGGTCGAGCAGGTCCGCATCCAGCGGGAAATTCCCGCAGACCATGCCCCGCACGCGCCCGCCATTGGCCTCCAGCCAGCCCTCCGGGTCGTCCTCGTCATAGAGCCTGTGGAGGGTGAAGGCCGCGTCCAGCGCTTCCACGATCAGCGGCGGCACGGGTTTCACGAGCAGGATGTCGGTGTCTTTCACGGGCAGCTCCCCTTTGTCCGCGCCAAGGGGCCAGACCCGCCCGCGAAGGTCAAGCCGATTGCCGCCCCCCCCTCGCCGCGCGGCCCCCGCTTCTCTGGTCCACAAATATGGCGGGGTGAGGAGCGCAACGACGAGGGGCAGAGCCCCTGCCACCCCTCCGCCCCGCTCACCCGTCCCGACAAGGACGCCGTCCCCCATTCCCGACAGGAGCCCCCCCGGACGCCCCGGCGCCGCCCGCGCAAACCCGCCCCCGCTTCTTCGGTCCACAAATATGGCGGGGTAAGGAGCGCAGCGACGAGGGGCAGCGCCCCTGCCACCCCTCCGCCTTCCCACTGGCCAGGGCAAGGGCACCGGCTCCCCTTCATCTTGCCCGAAAAACTCCCGCCGGAGGCGCAAGGGGCGCGGCGGCCGTACCCGCGCCCCCACGCCCCCACGCGCCCGGCGGTCAGGGATGCGCCTACCCCTTCTTCGCCGCCGTCCCGCCCCCGGTGGCCTCGGTCATCCCCTGGCCCACCATCTCGCCAAGCCGGCTCATCGCGGGCAGCGAGACCGACATGTCGAGGATCGAGTCCACGATCTGCGAGACCGGCGAGCCCTCGCGCGCCGCCCCTTCGCCACCGCTTCGCCCGCCGAGCCCGGTGACATGGTTGATCGAGATCCCCGAGATCTTCTCGGCCGGCTTCACGAGCTGCTCCACGATGCCGGGCATGGCGGCGAGGCGCGTCTTCTCCAGCTCCAGCGCGGCCAGCGCCTCGGAGCGGGCGTTCTCCGCCTCGATCCGGGCGCGGTCGGCTTCGACCTCGGCGAGCCGGAGGTGCTTCATCGCCTCGGCTTCCTCCTCCCGCGCGGCGCGGCGGTCGACGGCGGTGGCGCGCTCGCTCTCGGCGGCGATGCGGGCGCGGGTGGCCGCGGTCTCGGCCTCCTGCTGGGCGGCGAGCAGCGCCACCTGCTTGCGCCGCTCGGCCTCGGCCATCTGGCGGGCGGTGGCGATGGCCTCTTCGGCCTTCACCGCCTCGGCGCGGGCCTCGTCGGCCTCGGCCCTTGCGCGGCTTTCCTCCTGGCTCTTGGCAGAGACCATGATCTGGCGCTCCTGCTCAGCGATCTGCAACGACCGGCCCTGGGCGATCTCGGCCTCGCGCACCGCCAGTTCGCGGGCGATGTCGGCGGCCTGGATCTCCTGCTCCATGCGGATGCGGGCATGGGCGGCGGCCTGTTCGGCCTCGGCCTTGCGGCGGGCGACCTCGGCCAGTTGCGCGGCCATCAGGCTTTCCACCTCCTGGGTCTGGGCGATCTCGGCGCGCCGTTCCTCCAGGTCGATCTCCAGCTTGCGGCGGGCGGCCTCCATGGCGCTGCGGCGCACGGCGACGTCGCTTTCGCCCTCGATCTCGGCCCGCTCCTTCTTGGACTTGGCGATGACTTCGGCCAGCCGCCGCATCCCCACGGCGTTGAAGGCGTTGTTCTCGTCGAGCGACGAGAACGGCGTCTGGTCCAGCGCCGTCAGTGAAACGGAATCGAGTTGCAGCCCGTACTTGGTCAGCGTCTCGCCCAAGGCGTCCCGCACCTCGCGCACGAAGGCCGAGCGGTTCTCGTGCAGCTCGTCCATGGTCATCTGGGCCGCGACCGCGCGCAGGGCGTCCACCATCATCCCGTCGATCAGCGACTTGAGCTGGTCGGGCTGGAAGGTCCGCCGCCCCAGCGTCTGCGCGGCGCGGGCGATGGCCCCTTCCTCGGGCACGACGGAGGCGTAGAATTCCGCGCCCACATCCACCCGCATCCGGTCGCGGGTGATCAGCGCGCTTTCCGCCCGGCGCGTCACTTCCATGCGGATCGTCTGCATGTTCACGCGCGAGATCTCGTGGAAATAGGGCACGGCCAGCGTGCCGCCGTCGATGATGACCTTGCGGCCGCCCACGCCGGTCTTGACCAGGCTCACCTCGTTCGTGGCGCGTTCGTAGAACCAGGCGGCCAGTGCCAGCAATGCGGCAGCGATCACCAGCAGCAGGATGATCCATCCCAGAGCGTTCATGTCCTCTCCTCCCTCAGAAGACCGGCGGGAAGTGGCGCCCGCCCCGGTCCAGCGTGATCCAGCGCAGTTCGGTGAAGGCGTCGAGCGACCAGCGCCCTCCGTAGCGGCCCACGCCGCTGGCCTTCACCCCCCCGAAGGGGACATGCGGCTCGTCGTTGATGTTCTGGCAATTGACGTGGACCATGCCGGTCTCCAGCCGCCCGGCCAGCCGCATGGCGCGCGCCTCGTCGCGGGTCATCACCGCCGCGGTCAGCCCGTATTCGGTATCGTTGTTCAGCCGCACTGCCTCGTCCTCGTCGCGGAAGCGGCAGACGATGGCGACCGGGCCGAAGGTCTCGTCGTTCCAGATGTTCATGGAGCCGTCGACGCCGGTCAGCACCGTGGGCTCCACGAAATTGTCCCAGGAGCGCCCGCCCAGCTCGAAGGTGGCGCCCTTGGCGCGCGCATCCTCCAGCAGGCCGCGCACCCGCTCGGCCTGGCGCGCGTTCACCAGCGGGCCGATGACGTTGTCACGGTCGCTGGTCGGCCCGGTCTTCAGTTTCTTCGCCCGGGCGAGGAATTTCGCCATGAAGTCGTCGTAGACATCCTCGTGGACGAGGATCTTTTCCGTCGACATGCAGACCTGGCCCTGGTGCATGAAGGACCCGAAATTGGCGGCCTGGGCTGCATGGTCGAGGTCCGCGTCCTCCAGCACGATCAGGCTGTCCTTGCCGCCCAGCTCCACGCAGGCCTTCTTGAGATAGGCGCCGGCCTTGGCGGCGATATGCCGGCCCACGGCGGTCGATCCGGTGAAGGAGACGGCCTTGACCAGCGGGTTCTCGATCATCTCGTCGCCCACCGCCTGCACGCCCTCGCGCGAGCATGTGACCACGTTGAAGACGCCCGCCGGGATGCCCGCCTCTTCGAGGATTTCCCCGAAATAGAGCCCGCCGGCATAGGGCGTGTCCTCCGAGGGTTTCAGCACCACGGTATTGCCCACCGCAAGCGCCGCCGCGAAGCCGCGGGCGGTCAGGATGCCGGGCATGTTCCACGGCGAGATGACCGAGACCACGCCCAGCGGCCAGCGCGTGGCGGTGGAGAACTTGCCGTGTTCCGAGGGCAGCACCTCGCCGATATTCTGGTAGCAGAGCGCCGCGGCGGAGCGGAACACCTCCGAGACATAGCCCGCCTCGAACATGCCCTTGCCGTGCCAGCCGCCGCCCTCGGCCATGGCCGCGGCACAGAAATCGTCTGTCCGCCGCTCCCAGATGTCGGCGGCCTTGAGCAGCAGCCTGGCGCGTTCGTGGAAATGCAGCCCGGACCAGGCGGGGAAGGCCGCGTGGGCCGCCTCGATGGCGCGGCGCATGTCCTCGGCGGTGCCGTCGGGGATGCGGGCGTAGAGCGAATTGTCCGACGGGTTCAGGTCGTCGAAGGTACGCGCGGCGGGGGTCCAGTCACCGCCGATGAACATGCCGCGGATGCGGGGGGATGATTGGGACGTGTCGAGCATGGTGTCGTCCTTTCCTCTGTCAGGGTTTGCGCCCGCTGCGCCCGGATCTCTCGCGCGCCCGGCGGGCCGCCGCCTCGATCTCGTCGAGAACGGTCCGCAGGCGGTCGCCGTGAGAGGCGAGATCGGGCATGGGCGTCGTGGTAATCGGTCTTGTCTGGTGGCCCGCCCCGTTCCGTCGCGGCGCGGGCTGGGTGGTGGTCCCGTGCTGCCGGGCCGAGGCGCTGGCCGCGCGGGCGACCAGATCGGCGGTGTCGATGCCGTGGGGGCCCGGCCGGCTCTGCGGCTGCGCCGACGGCTGGGCGGGCTTCGGCGTCGCCTGCGGGACGGGTCGTGGCGGGGCGACGGGCCGGGGTGGCTCGGGTTGCGGCGCGGGTGCCGGTTTCGGGGGAGCGCGATGCTGCACCTTCCGCATGGCCTGTGCCGCGATCTCCGAAGGCGACGGCCCGCTGGGGGGCTTCGGCGCGGCGGGCTTCGGCGCGGAAGGCGTCGTCGCCCTGCCCCCGGCCCGGCCCTTCGCCCCGCCCTTGCCCGCCCCGAGATAGGCCGCCTGCACCGCCGGATCGGTGGCGAGGTTCTCGGCGCTGTCCTCGTGGATGATATGCGCGTTCTCCAGCAGGTAGCCGCGGTCCGCGATGGCCAGCGAAGCGCGGGCGTTCTGCTCCACCAGCAGGATGCCGATGCCGGTGTCGCGCACGGTCTTCAGGCTGCGGAACAGGTCCTTCGACAGCAGGGGCGACAGGCCCAGCGAGGGCTCGTCCAGCGTCAGCACCGCCGGGTTCGACATCATCGCCCGGCCGATGGCGACCATCTGCTGCTCGCCCCCGGACATGGTACGCACCGCCTGCCGCCGCCGCTCTCGCAGCTTCGGAAACAGGCCGTAGACCCGTTCGAGGTTGCCCGCCTCCTCGTCCCGCGCGCGGGGGGCATAGGCGCCAAGCACCAGGTTCTCCTCCACCGTCAGGTCGCCGAAGACGCCGCGCCCCTCGGGCACCAGCGCCACGCCCTCCTCCACGATGCGATGGGGCGAAAGGCCGAGGATCTCATGCCCGTTCACGGTGACGGAGCCCGAGACGCGGCCCTCGCATATCCCCGACACCGCCTTTAGCAGCGTCGATTTCCCCGCCCCGTTGGCGCCGAGGATCACCACGATCTCGCCCCGGCCGAGCCGCAGGGAGACATCCTGCAAGGCCGGGTGCTGGCCGTAGGCGGCGGAAAGGCCCTGCACCTCAAGCATCGTCATCTCCCAGGTAGGCGCGGATCACCTCGGGGTCGGACAAAACCTCCTCGGGCGTGCCCTCGGCGATCTTCTTGCCGGAGGACATGACCACGCAGGCGTCGCAGAGCGAGCGGATCGCGTCCATCACGTGCTCCACCAGAACGATGGTACGCCCCTCGTCCCGCAGGCGGTGGATCAGCGCGATCCCCTCCTCCAGCTCGGTGGGGTTCAGCCCGGCCAGCCATTCGTCGAGCAGCAGCACCTCGGGCTCGCCCGCCAGCGCGCGGGCCAGCTCCAGCCGCTTGGTGTCGATATAGGTGAGCTGGCCGATGGGGCTGCCCGCCTCGTCGGCCATGCCGACCTCTTCCAGCATCGCTATGGCATGCGCCTCGGCGGACCCGCCCCAGCGGCGGCGATGGCCGAAGACGGCGCCGGCCATGACATTTTCCAGAACGGTCATCGAGGGCAGCATCCGCACCAGCTGAAACGTCCGCGACACGCCCTTGCGCGCGATGGCCCGGGCGGAAAGCGCGGTGATCGGCTGGCCCTTGAGCGCAATGGTCCCCGATGTCGGGCTGAGTGCGCCGGAAATCAGGTTGAGCGTCGTGGACTTTCCCGACCCGTTGGGCCCGATCAGCCCCATGACCTGGTGCTCGGCCACGTCGAAGCCGAGTTGATCCACCGCCACCAGCCCGCCGAAACGCTTGGTGGCCCCGCGAAGCGAAAGAACCGGTGCCTGTCTCATGCAAAGGCCTCCCGTCCCTGCCGCATCAGGTCGAGCCGCTGCATCAGCCCGACGAATCCCTTGGGCAGCACGTAGACGATCAGCAGGAAGCAGAGCCCCAGAAGCAAAGTCGTCTGGTTCGGGAAGGAGGCCGAGATGACCTCCCACAGCAGCGTGAAGGGAATGACCCCGATCAGGGGCCCCCAGAGCCGCCCGGTCCCGCCCAATAGCGCCATGATGACCACTTGGAAGGAGAGCATGGGCGCGAAGGCCGTCGCGGGCTCGATGTAGACGTAGCGCGGCGCGATGATGGCGCCGACGGTGGCCGCCACCAGTCCCGAAACCACGAAGAGCGCGACCTTCACCAGCGCGGTGTTGATGCCGGAATGCGCCGCCACCTCCTCGTCGTCGCCGATGATGCGCAGGGCAAAGCCCAGCCGCGAACGCTGGATCGCCCAGCCGGCCAGGTAGACCAAGGCGGCGAGGCCCAGCAGCTGCCAGTAGATGTCGGCCTCGGTCAACTCGGTCAGGACATAGGTGCCCTTGTGGCCGGTCTGGTTCTGGTACCAGGTCACGCATTGGCGCACCATTTCCGCCAGCCCCAGCGTGAAGATCACGAAGTAGACGCCCGAGAGCCGTAGCGTCGCCAGCCCCACCAGCGCCGCCAGCAGCCCGCCCGCCAGCGCAGCCAGCGGCAGGAGCGTCCAGTAGGGCATGACCTCGATCCCCGAGCCCATGACATAGGTGCCCACGCCGAAGAAGGCCGCGGTGGCGAGCGAGATGTAATGCGTGGGGCCGGAGAACAGCGCCCAGCTTGTCGCCAGCACCGTGTACATCGCCACCGAGACGCCCAGCGACAGCCAATAGGCGTTGCCGGTGAGCGGCAGCAGCGCGGCGATCCCCAGCAGCACGGCGGCGGTGATCAGTTTCTGCCAGTCGCGCGCGGTCATGCCTGACGCCTCCCGAACAGGCCCTGCGGGCGGAAGAGAAGGATCAGGATGAACAGCGCATAGGCCGCGGCCAGCGTCAGGCCGGGGTCGATCAGGGTGGCCACCAGCGTCTCGCCCAGACCGAGGATCAGCGCGGCGACGATGGTCCCGCGGATGTCGCCCACCCCGCCCATGATGACGATGATCAGCGCCTTCATGGTGAAGATCACGCCGGTCGAGGCGTCGAGCGTGAGGTAGGTGGACAGCACCGCCCCCCCCACCGCCGTGACCGCACCCCCAAGTGCGAAGGCGATGGCCGAGAGCCGCGGCACGTCGATGCCCACCAGCCGCGCGCTGTCGGGCGAGACGGCGACGGCGCGGATCACCATGCCCGCGCGGCTGAGGTTCATCCAGATGAAGAGCGCCGCGCAAAGCGCTGTTGCGCAAAGGAAAGCCACCACGCGGTTCAGCCCGAAGCCATCGCCAAAGATCTCCACCCGCCGCGACAGGTAGGCGTAGTTGAAGTAATCCCCGCCAAAGGCCCAGACCATCAGCCCCACCATGACGAAGCTCAGCCCGAAAGTGGCGAGGATCGAATCCTGCTCCAGCGCGCCGCGGTTGGGGGCGCGTTTCACCAGCGGGCGCAGCATCACCCGGTAGATCGCCCAGTTCACGGCAAAGGCCGCGGGCGCCACGAGGAAGATGGTCAAGAGCGGGCTCAGCCCCGCGCCGGTATAGAGGGCAAAGGCCGTGTAGCCGCCCGCGACCAGCATCTCGCCATTGGCGAGGTTCATGATCCGCGCGACGCCGTATTGCAGGTTGAGCCCGATGGCGATCAGCGCGTAGGTGCCGCCGAGGATCAGCCCGGTGATGATGATATCCATGTCCGTCCTGTCGGTCGTGTGGCGGGCCCGGCGCGGCTGTTGCGCCCCGGTCCCGCCCCCGGGATTACTCCCAGCCTTCCTTGATCAGCACCGGCACCGCGCCGTCGCGCCCGGTGGAGGCGATGCCCTTGAACTCGCCGTTCTGCCACTGGCCCACGGTCCAGTATTCCGGGTTGTTGTTGTGCTCGTCGAAATCGACCGTGCCCATAACGGTCTCGAAGGCGTGGTCCTTGATGTACTGGGTGACCACCTCGCGATCGATTGTGCCCGCGCCCTCGATCGCCTGTTCGAGGATTTGCAGCGAGGCGTACATCATCCCCGAGGCCCAGTGATCCGGCGCCTGGCCCGTCACTTCCATGTGCCGCGCGGCGTAATCCTGGAACTCGGGCGAGGCGGTGTTGACGCCACCGATGCCCATGACGCCCTCGGCCGCCGCGCCGAAGCGTTCGCCATAGGCCGGAAAGGCGGTGGCGACGGCGGTGTAGAAGGCCTTGACGTCGAGGTCCTCGATGATCGCCTGCTCGGTCAGCCCGAAGGTGTCGGGCGGGTAGGACCATGCGACGAAGGCATCGGGATCGGCGGCCTTGGCGGCCTTCATCACCGGCGAAAGGTCCTGCGTGCCAAGCGGGTAGGACGTCTCGTAGACCAGGTTGAAGCCCGCCTCCTCGAAGATCGGCTTGGCGGTGGCGGCCAGCTCGATGCCGAAGGCGTCGGCCACGTTGACCATCGCCACGTCATCGCCGATCTCGCCCGCCTCGCGCAGCGCGTTGAGGATCGACACGGCGTCGCCCACGATCTCGCGGTTCTGGCCCAGCAGGAAGAACATGCCGGGGAACTTGTCGCTCAGCTCCACGATCTGGTCGGTCGAGGCCGAGGAGGTGATCTGCGGGTAGCCGAAGCGCTGGTAGATCGGCGCGGCGGCCAGGTTGAGCCCCGTGGAATAGGGCGCCAGCACGAAATCCGCCTTGTCCTGGGTCGCCAGGCGCGTGACCGCCTTGATGGTTTCCTGCGGGTTGGTCTGGTCGTCGTATTCGATGACCTCGATCATCCGCTTCTCGCCGCCCACGTCGAGCCCGCCGCGGCCGTTCACCTCGGACACCCAGAGCTGGATGTTGGGCCAGTGGGTCACCGCCGCGCCACCGGCAAGCGGCCCGGTCTTGGGCGCCACCGCGCCGATGACGATGGGATCGGCGGCAAAGGCCGCGCCCGCCAGGGTCATGGCGGCCAGCGCCACCCCGGCCTTCAATGTCGTTCTGCGTTTCATCTCGTTTCTCCTCCCTTTCAATGCGCCGCCCCTCCCGGGCGGGTCGTCAGGTCCAGAACGGGAAATCCCGCTTCGCGTCCTGCACCGTGATCCAGCGTTGTTCCGTGAATTCGTCGATCGCCGCCTCGCGCCCGAACCGGCCATAGCCCGAGGCCTTGACGCCGCCGAAAGGCATGGCCGGGTCGTCGTAGACCGTGGGGCCGTTGACATGGACGGCGCCGGTCTCCAGCCGGTCGGCCAGGGCCAGCGCGCGCGACACGTCCCGCGAATAGACCGAGGCGACAAGGCCGAATTCCGTGTCGTTGGATATGGTTACGGCCTCTTCCTCATCCTGTGCGCGAAGGATGGCGGCGACCGGGCCAAAGCTCTCCTCGCCATAGACCTGCATCGCGGGGGTCACGTGATCCAGCAGCGTCGGCTGCACGAAGGCGCCGGTCACGCCGCCGCCCGCGCGCAGTTCCGCCCCGCGGGTCACCGCGTCGTCGATCAGCCGCCGCACCCGCTGCGCCGCCGCCTCCGAGATCAGCGCGCCGGGGCCGCG
>SRJI02000245.1 GCA_005473895.2 Carideicomes alvinocaridis | reverse complement strand
TCTGGGCGGCGGAGGGCAGGTACCCGGTGACCACGTTCCAGCCCACGCGGCCGTCCGTGAGGTGGTCGAGCGTGGCGAGGCGGCGGGCGAACGGGTAGGGGTGCTCATAGGCGGTGCCGGCGGTGACGCCGAAGCCGAGGTGCTCGGTGACCGCGGCCATCGCGGAGACGAGCAGGAACGGGTCGTTCACGGGGGTCTGGGCGCCGGTCTTGATGGCGGCCTCGGAGGTGCCGCCGTACACGGAGTACGGGCCGAGGACGTCGGCGATGAACAGGCCGTCGAACAGACCCTTCTCCAGCGTCTGCGCCAGGTGCGTCCAGTAGCCCAGGGTGTTGTAGTCGCGGGCGTGGTCGTCGGGGTGACGCCAGAGCCCCGGGGACTGGTGGGCGACGCAGTTCATGTCGAATGCGTTGAAGAGGATCTCGCGGTGCTCGTCCGGGCGGGTGGGTGCTCCGGCTCCGACGTTCTCGGCGGTGCTCATGGGTCTCCTTTCCAAGGCCGCCCGGCGCAGGGGCGCGGCCGGGCGGGCGACGGTTCCGCACCATGCAACGCCGACGCGGCCGGCGGTGGAAGTCGGTCCGGCC
>SRJI02000244.1 GCA_005473895.2 Carideicomes alvinocaridis | reverse complement strand
AACGGCACCTGGTGGCTGACGGCCTCCAGCAGTGCGTCGATCACGGTGTTGCCCGTGACGTAGACGTCCTCCGCGGCCACGGCCTCACGCAGCAGGTTGTCCCGGCTCACGGTGGTCGGGGGCAGGTGCAGCGCCGAGATCTGGCTGGTGATCTTGCGGTTGGCCTCCTCCGGGAACGGGGAGAGGATGTCGAAGCTGCGCAGGCCTGCCTCGGCGTGGACCACGGGGATGCCGCGGTTGAAGGCGGCGACGGCGCCCGCCGTCGAGGTCGTGGTGTCGCCCTGGACGACGACGGCGTCCGGCCGCTCCTGCTCGAGGACGGCGTCGAGCCCGTCGAGGGTGCGGGCGAACACGCCGTTGAGGGTCTGGCGCGGCTGGATGATGTTCAGGTCGTGGTCCGGGACGATGCCGAACAGCTCGTTGACCTGGTCCAGCATCTCGCGGTGCTGCCCCGTGACGGTCACCACGCACTCGAACCGCTCGTCGGCCTGCAGCGCCTTGACGATGGGGGCCACCTTGATCGCCTCCGGGCGGGTTCCGTAGATGGGCATGACCTTCACGGCGGGATTCTCCTGACCTCGAGGGAT
>SRJI02000243.1 GCA_005473895.2 Carideicomes alvinocaridis | reverse complement strand
ACGTACATGCGGAACAGGTGGCCGCCCTCGCGGGGGATCAGGAGGATCGAGCCGCTGGACGAGTGGATCGCGCACTTGGTGCGGATGTCCGGGAAGTCCGTGTCGGCCAGCGCGTCCATGACGCCCCACGCGTGGTTCGCGGCGTCGCCGGTCAGGGTGTGGCCGATCGCCTTGCGGACGCGGGAGCCCGCGCCGTCCGCGCCCACCACGTACTTGGCGCGCACCTGGCGGGTCGGGCCCGAGGCGGGGTCCTCGAGGGCGTTGCCCTGGGCGTCCACGGTGCGGCGCAGGGTCACGAGCACGGGGTGCTCGCCGTTGTTCGTGTCCTCGAGGGCCTCGAACGCCCAGCCGTAGTCCGGCCGCGCGCGGGTGGGGGAGTTCTTCATGTACTCGGCGAACCAGTCCAGGATGCGGGCCTGGTTCACGATCAGGTGCGGGAACTCGGAGACGCCCTCCGGGTCGTCCTCGGCCAGCGAGGTGCGCACGATCGTGTCCGCGTCGTCCTCGGCCGGGTTCCAGAACGCCATGGAGGTCAGGTCGAAGGCCTCGTCGATGATCTCGCTCGCGAAGCCGAAGGCCTGGAAGGTC
>SRJI02000242.1 GCA_005473895.2 Carideicomes alvinocaridis | reverse complement strand
CTTGTGGACACCGCGTTCCTGCCCGTCGACGGCGTCGCAGGCTGGGACGCGGACCGCCTGCGCACCGTCCTGGAACAGTTCACCCTGGCCCAGCCCCGGCCGATCACCCGAGTGAGCCAGCTCGCGGACCGCCTGGCCCCGCTGGCCCGCTTCCTTCGAGAGCGCCTCCAGGAAGGCCTGTCCAACAACTACCGCTCGGTGCGGGAGGCGAAGGCGGCCTGGGACCACACGGTGCACCACACAACCACGGACGCCCAGTTCGCCGGCGACGTCGCCCAGGTGGTGGCCTACTCCATGGCCATCGCCGGTCTCTCCGGCCAAGCGGACCGGAACGCCGACGGCGTGGTGACGCTTGAGGAGGCCAAGCACGCCCTGGAGACGGCCCACCGCAATGTTCTGGCGGCGTCCCTCGGACCGATCATCGGCATCCCGGCGCTCATGGAGTACATCGCCCCGGAGGTCGGGGCCATCATGCGGCTGGTGTCCAGCATGGACGTGGCCGCCATCGAGCGCTCCACGGACTCCCGGCCATCATGCGGCTGGTGTCCAGCATGGACGTGGCCGCCATCGAGCGCTCCACGGACTCCC
>SRJI02000241.1 GCA_005473895.2 Carideicomes alvinocaridis | reverse complement strand
CCACTACAACCTGCTGGACCGCCGGGCCGAGCTCGAGGTGGTCCCGGCGGCGGCCGAGTTCGGGCTCGGCGTCCTGCCGTACTTCCCGCTGGCCAACGGGCTGCTCACGGGCAAGTACTCGCAGGGCGACGCCCCCGAGGGCTCGCGCCTGTCCCACGTGCGCCAGCACATGGTGGCCGACGCCGATCTGGAGCAGCTGGCCACGTTCGGCCGGTTCGCCCGGGAGCGGGGGATCACCGAGGTCCAGGCCGCGATCGGGTGGCTGGCGGCGCAGGGACCGGTGTCCTCCGTGATCGCCGGCGCCACCCGTGCCGCGCAGGTCGTGGAGAACGCGGCGGCGGGCGACTGGCTCGCCACCGCGGAGGACCTGGCCGAGCTGGACGCCCTGTTCCCGGGCCCGGAGAAGGTCGCGCTCTTCTGATGGCCGGCGCGCTGATCGGCGCGGCCGCCGCGAACCCGCTCGTGCCGACGCCGGGGGAGGCCGTCCTGGGCTGGACCGTGTCCGTCGTGGCCGGAGCGCTGTGGGTGGCCGGCTTCGTCTCGCTGGGCCGCAGCCCCCTGGACGCCCGGGCGCGCCTGCCGTGGGTCG
>SRJI02000047.1 GCA_005473895.2 Carideicomes alvinocaridis | reverse complement strand
TGAATTTGATGCAGTTCGTGGTCATTGCTCTTCTCCTTGTTTGCGTTGCAATGATGGTCACCTTGCAGCTGGCCAAGGCCCGGCCACACCGAAGGCGAAGCGCAGCGGAGAGGGGCAGGCGCCGGTCTTTTTGGTGCGCGAGGAATGTCCCGCAGGGTCAGGGGAAAAAGATCGGCGACAACCTTTGTGGCCGGGACGACAGCTGCGACCAGCATGTCATGCAACTCAGACATCGGGAGAAGTGCAGCGGCCGCGACGGAAGGTGGGTGAACAGCCGACAGCCAAGAATGCCGAAGCGATCCTTACACACTACACCTGATCTTTCGATACATACCGCGACCGGTCGCAAGGCGACACCGGCCCGTGTTCAGTTCCTCGGTCGAGTCACCAGAAGCCTCAAGCAGAAAGCGATCTGACAGGCTGAAGAAGATGAAATGCCAGAGCGAGGACACGCGCATCTGTCCCCGACGACCTCAATCCCGGTGGCGTTGCGGACTTCGAGGATGTCCCGTATGGCATTGCTAAACTGAGCAACGACGCATGCGACTCGGAAGATCAGGTAGAAGCTCGGGCCCGCTCCAATCCCGATACGTGTCGGCATAAGTGAAGAGGATAAGCAGTTGGACGGCGCAACACCGAATGTGGTCACCGAGGATGGCCTGCGCGATCTGCTCTCAGATGGATACCTCATCGAGGTGATCTGCAACCAGACCGCCGAGAAACGCCATAACAGCTGGTATGGCTCGTGGGTCGTGCACATGGTGACGAAGGATGGTCAGGATGCGAAGATGCTTGTGACAAGCCGCAGCGTCTTCAAATTGCGCGAGTTCAAGACGATCGTCGGATTAGTCAGTTTCCTGGCCGACATGGGGTGCCTCTCGGCGAACATCCCGCTGATCGCGGGACGACGAGAGCGTCACGAGGCTTGTGGAAGTCCCACGACAGCGACCAGATAGAAATACTCATCCGCACACTCAGCAGTCTGACAGACCAAATCACGCAGAACTGTGAACACATAGAGCGAACCGCACAGGGCGCTCTGACTGATGTCATGGGATAACCGGGGCCTAAGCCCCGATCCTCTTGATGCGGATCCCGAGCTTGCGGGCTTTGTCGACGATGTTCTCGGTGATGCCCGAACCGGGGGTGGCGATCAGACCCTGGGGCATGGTCTCGAGCATCTTGTCGTTGCGCTTGAAGGGGGCGGCCTTGCCGTGGCTCTTCCAGTCGGGCTTGAAGACCACTTGGGTGACGCCTCGAGTATCTGCCCAGCGGGCCGCGATCATCTCGGCACCCTTGGGTGTGCCGCCGTGCAGCAGCACCATGTCGGGGTATTTGGCATGGGTGGCATCGAGAACGGACCAGATCAGATCGTAGGCCTGATAGTCCCCGCCCGAGAAGGCGATCCGCGTGCCTTCAGGGCAGTGCACCTCGGTCTCTTTGCGGCGCTTGGCCGAGAGATAGGCCCGGCTGTCCACCACGGCGGAGGTGAGACGGCGATGCGAGACCTTGGATCCGGTGCGGGGGAGCCAGGGAGACCCGGTGGCGGCCGAGAAGTGGTCCACGGCCAGATCGCGCATCTGCTCGAAGGCGTCGCGATGGTCCCAGAGCTTGAGCCCGATCATCTGGAGGCGCTCGAGTTCGACTGAGGCGACCTCGGAGCCGTCCTGGATCGCCAGACTTTCCCGGACCTCAAATTCGTTGTCGTCGAGAAGCTTCTGGATATGGGTGAGCCGGCGATGGAAGATCGAAGTGAGGGACCAGAGCATCTCTTCGAGATTGTCTTCCAACTGGCTGCCGGTGAGGAGGCCGATGGTGGTGTCAAAGAGCGTCGCCATGGCGAGCTCGACCTCGTCGGGCTGGGGTAGGGGGCGATGATCGGTCTCGCCGGGCCCGGGCGTTGCGCCGTGAAGCGCCAGGTGGTCGAGGATGGCGGAGGTCACGCCGGTCTCCTCTTGGATGTCTGTCTGATGGGGCATTTTCTGGTTCCTCTGTTTGATCTGACCCGATTTGGATGGGGCGATACCAGGACCGGCGGCGATCGGGCCGCATCCGTCAGGATCGGAGCACAGCGGAGAATGCGCCGCGGGCCGGAAAATTGGTCCCGCGAGGAATGAGCCGAAGGCTCAGGGGAATTTTCTGGTTCGGGGCGCATTGCTGCCCGGGCGAGGGGCACTCAGCCCCGACCCGCCGGTCCATCGCTCCCCTTGTCCAAACGGGATCAGATCGAACCGGCGTACCCTTTGCCCTGTCGGACATCACAAGGGAGGTTGGCGGTTACCCGTCCTCGATCTCCAGACCATGTGCTTTCATGGCCTTGAGCACGGAGCGGCGCAGCGCATCCTTGCCGAATGCCCGCAGATCGTCGTTGAAATCGCCCATGTTTGGCACGAGACCACCACAGGCAATACCAAGCGATTCCAGTTGGTTACGCAGTCTCAGTGATGCGGTTCGTCCCGCTTCGTCATTGTCCCGCGCGATCCAGATACGCTTGATCCCCGGCGGCGGGATGAAGAGGCCGAGATGGGTGGCAGTGAGACAGGAGGCGAGGTCAAACTCGGAGAGAGCCGTGCCGACCGAGAGGGTGTTCTCGAGACCTTCACCGACGATGAGATCGCTGCGCGCCTTGCCGGACCAGAAGCGGATGGCATGGCCGTGCAGCTGTCCGAGGATCCGCTTCGGGCTCTCGATCTCGGCCAAACCGCCGGTGGACGGGTCGAGATAGAAGCGTGCGCAGCCGGTGATCTGGCCCCGATTGTCGGTGATCTTCGCGAGCAGGGCAGGGGCCCTTTGCGGCGGATCGGCGTCGTCCTCGCCCTGCCGCAGGAAAACCCGCGGGTGATAACGCAGCGCCGGACCCAGCCGTGTGATCCCGCGCCCCTGCAGATAGGTGGCAGCCAAGGTGCCGAGAACCGGCTTGCCAGCGGCAAAGAGCTTCCGCGCCCGCGCAATGCGTTTGCTAGAGGCAGCATCGGGGCACTCAGCCCTTTGGGTGTCACAAGGTAAGGAAGGGCAGGGGGCCTCGCCGAGAAAGGACCGGGCCTCCCTCAGCGTTTCCTTGAGCGTGACCGAACCAAGCCGTTCATGCATCAGGTCAATCAGATCGCCATACTCACCGGTCGCGAAATCGGTCCAAGATCCGGCTTTGCGCCCACCCTGAGCTTGCAGCCGGATGGCGAGGCTCTGACCCTTTGCGCCCGAAGTGTCGCCAACCTGCCAATAGTTGCCCTGCTTGGACCCCTCGGGGAAATACTGGCGGCAGAAACTCTCGGCGCGGTCTGCAAGATCAGCCGAGAGGTCTGCGATGCTGCGCCGCGCGCTCATGCGGCTGCATCCGCTGCGCTTGCGCCAACCGGATGCGCGGCAAGGACCCGCGCCAGCACCTCGGTGCAATCCACCGGGATGAACACCCGCGTCTTCCACTGGATCACCTCGGTGAAACAGCCCAAGGCCTTCAATGCGGGCAGTGCCGCGCCCGACGCTCCGATCAGCTCGAGCCTCGGCTGTCCCATGACCAGAGAGCGACGCAACTGGTAGCCCCCAAGCAGGCTGAGGGTCGTCTTCGCGTCCATGACCGCGCCGAACACCTCCTGCGGCGTCATCTCAATCTGGCAGTCGAGACCAAGGCGCGCATAGACATTGAGAAGCTGTTCCTGGCTGACCAAGCGGCCGATGGCGCGCTCCCCGTCCTCGGTCTGCAGACGATAGATCCGCATGTTGTCGGCGGGCAGCCGGTCCCAGATCGGCAGGAGGAGGCCGCAGATCAGCGTGATCTTCGATGTAGTGAACTCCGGCACCGCGTCGACCTCGGCCTGCCAGAGCTGCTCGAACATCGCATCATCGATCTCTTCCCAGTGCGACTTCGAGAACTCGGTCAGCGCGAGGATTTCGGTCGCCATGGGCCGCAGGAGCTTCACCCGCAAGATCGGCACGCCATCCTCGTCCATGAAGGCCGGCGCTTTCACCATCAGGGCCGCGCGTTTGGAGGTCTTGTTCCAGCACAGCGTCGCGCCTCTTGTGTCGGCGCAGATGGCTTTGACGCGGGGCAGAGTGAGCGGATCGTTGCGATCGATACGCTCCACGGTCAGCGCAGTTGCCGTCGCGCCCGTCGCCTCATGCTCGAAGATGACCTTGCGATCAACGATCTCAAACTTCTCGGCGCGCAGGGTCTCTAGCCCGACATCGAGGGTGCCTGCCTGACGCGCGTCCTCAATTATCGCCGAAAGAAACCCGCCGAAGGCCTCGAAGATCGCGTCCTGCATGTCGATGCGGAGCGCGAGGCAGCGGTTCAGGAACTGCTGGATCGGCGGCAGGGTTTCCTTCATCGTGCCATCCGCCTCATCGAGCGTCAGCCCGGTCATCTCCTGGAACCTGGAGTAGGAGCAGGCGTCGATCTTGCCCGCGCGCAGCTTGTAGAAGAACTGCCGCAACGCCGCTCGTGCATAAGGGCTCTCGAGGTTGTCCTCGGCGCGGAACATGTTCTGCCCACCCGTCTCGCGTTGCCCCTTGGTGATGGCCCCGAGCGTATCGAGGCGGCGGGCGATGGTGGAGAGGAACCGCTTCTCACCCTTCACGTCTGTGGCAACGGGGCGAAAGAGCGGCGGCTGCGCTTGGTTCGTGCGGTTGGTACGCCCCAGCCCCTGAATCGCATTGTCGGCTTTCCAGCCAGGCTCAAGCAAGTAATGCACCCGGAGGCGCTGGTTCTTTGCACCAAGATCGGCGTGGTAGCTGCGCCCCGTGCCACCGGCGTCAGAAAAGATCAGGATGCGCTTGGCGTCATCCATGAAGGCCTGGGTTTCGCCGAGGTTGGAGGAGGCGGCTCGGTTCTCGACCTTGAGCCGCCCTTCACGCGTCCTCGCGATGCGCCGCTTGCGCCCCGTGACCTCGGCCACCGCATCGCCCCCGAAATGCCACAGGATCTGATCGAGCGCGCCCTGCACCGGGGCAAGGGCACCGAGATGCTCGACAAGCTCATCCCGCCGCCGCTCCGCCTCACGGCAGATAATCGGATTGCCATCACCATCGAGGGCGGGACGCGAGCGTAGGTCGCCGTTCTCGTCGGAGTAGGGCTCGAAGAGCTGCGTCGGGAAGCTGTGCATGAGGTAGTCCATGATGTTCTCGCGCGGCGTAAAATCGACCTGCAGGTCGTCCCACTCCGAGGGCGGGATCTCTTCGAGGCGCCGTTCCATCACCGCCTCGCTGGTCGAGACCACCTGAATCACGGCCGAATGCCCCGCGGCCAGGTCCGCTTCGATCGCATGGATGAGCGAAGGGCATTTCATGGCGGTGATGAGATGATTGAAGAAACGCTGCTTGTTGCTCTCGAAGGCCGAGCGCGCAGCGGATTTCGCCTGGGGGTTCAGCGTACCGGTCTCGGAGGAAATACCCGAGGCCTGAAGGGCGGCCTCCAAGTTGGTGTGGATGATCTGGTAGGCATCGGCATAGCTGTCATAGATCGCGATCTGTGCGGGCGTCAGCTCATGCACCAGCATTTCGTATTCGACCCCGGCATAGGAGAGGGACCGCGCAAGATAGAGCCCGAGCGCCTTCAGATCGCGCGAGATCATCTCCATGGCAGCAATGCCCCCGGCCTCCATCGCGGCAACGAACTCGGCCCGCGTCACGAAAGGGAAATCACCCGTGCCCCAGAGCCCGAGACGGGAGGCATAGGCGAGATTGCCGACCACCGTCGCGCCGGTCGCTGAGACGTAGAGCACCCGGGCATCGGGAACGGCATTTTGCAGCGCGAGGCCAGCAAGGCCTTGTTGGGATGCCTTCTTGTCGCCGCGGTCGGACTTTTCGCCGGCGGCATTCGCCATGGCGTGGCTTTCGTCGAAAGCGATGACCCCGTTGAACCCCTCGCCAAGCCAGGACGTCACCTGATCGAGGCGGGAGGCTTTCCCGTCGCGTTCAGCAGAACGCAGGGTGGCATAGGTGACGAAGAGGATGCCCTCTGGGAGACGGATATCGCTCCCCTGGCGGAATTTCGAGAGCGGCACGATATCGCTTTCACGCCCCCCAAGCGCCATCCAGTCGCGGCGCGCATCCTCGATGAGCTTGTCGCTCTTCGAGACCCAGACCGCGCGGCGTCGTCCTTGCAGCCAATTGTCGAGGATGATGCCCGCGACCTGCCGGCCCTTGCCGCAGCCCGTGCCATCGCCGAGGAACCAGCCCTTGCGCAGGCGAAAGGCACCTTCGTCATCCTCAGACGCTGCCATCAGCTGACCTTCGATCTCGCCGCGCTTGAACCAGCCCTTGAGATGCGTCTCGTGGGCATTGCCCGCATAGATGACGCTTTCAAGCTGCGGCGCGGAGAGGAGACCGTCCGCGACGAGGGTCTTCGGCAGCATTGGGCGGTAGGTCGGGACAGGCGGCGGGACAGAGGCCATGGCCGCGGATTGCACGAGTGCGGTCGGATGAGCGGCCGCGCCGTCGATCCGGATCGATTGCAGGTCATAGGCTTCGTAGACCGTATCCTGCAGCGCGCCCTCGGGTTCGCTCCAGGCTTTCGGCAGGTAGTCGAGCGGGGCCGTGTCGATGTCGTCGAACGGGTGCTTCGCGCGTTCCTCGGCGAGGGCGCGGGTTTCTTTGCGTGCTGCGTTGCGCAGGGCGTGGAGGTTGGTGCGGGTCGGGCGAGGTGGCACCGAAAGAGCCGCGCCAGTGGGGCAGGGCAGGGGGTTGCGGCGCGCGGGACAATGGGTGAGTACTACGGAGAGAAGATCACTCGTGGTCGCGCAGATCGGATGATAGGCGGCGTCAATATCAGCCGGTGCGGTCTCTTCAGCACCAGCCACGCGCTTGTCGATCACCGTCAGCCTCGTGTCGATCGTGGTGCCATGCCGCGCGAAGACCTTGCCGTCGATGGCTGCGGAAAACACCACGTCAGCGCTTTGCCTGATCCGCTGAAACGTAGGCTGGAAACTCTTGGTGGAGGGACGGAAACTCTCGCCGGTGATGACAACGAGACGCCCACCGGGCGCGAGGCGAGCAAGGGAAGACAGAACATGTTGGCTGGTGGCCTGCCGGAACCGGCCTTCGACGTGGCTAGCGGCCGAGAACGGTGGGTTCATCACGATGACCGAGGGCGTGATCGACCGATCCAAACGGTCGTCGATCGAGGCGGCATCGTGTTCCGAGACTGCAGCGTTGGAGAAAAGCTGCTCCAGCAACGCGCGGCGGGTCTCAGCGAGCTCGTTCAGCGCCAGGCGAGCGCCTGCGATCCGGGCGAAGATCGCCAGCATGCCGGTGCCGGCCGAGGGCTCGAGCACGAGTTCGTCGGCCCGAAACCCCGCCGCCTGCGCGACGATGGCTGCGAGCGGCAGAGGGGTCGAAAACTGTTGCAGACGGATGCTGTCTTCCGAGCGCCGCGTGTGAGAGGGCGCCAAACCGGCGAGGCGTTCGATCATGGAAAGAAAGGCGTGCGGCGTAGCCGCCTGCCGCTGTATCAGCGCACCGTAGCGCGAGAGCATCAGGATCTGGGCGACCTCTGCGGCCTCATAGACGTCCTTCCAGACCCAGGCACCACTGGTGTCGCTGGCACCGGAAGCTTCTTCCATCGCGGCGCGCAGGGCAGCGGCGTCGATGGGCTTGCCCGCCTCGAACTGGGGGACGAGGGTTTTCGCAGCCAGCAAAAGGTTTTGGGCGAAGCGCGAGGCTTCCGAGCGGGCAGGGGTCTCGGCCTCGGGCGCAAGCGGGACGGAATGGGGGTGAGCGTTCATCGGCAATCTCCGGGGTTGAGGGTTGGCCCCAAGCCCCGCGCGCACTCTCTCACCCGGGAGGGGTCACCCCTCCCGCCCTGTCTCTCGCTCTTTCATGGCAAAGCCCCGGTGCAAATTTGCCCGTTATCAGGACGACCGCAGATGCCTCGGCACGTCCATGGACTGATGCAGGACCCGGATCACGAATATCCTGTCCGGGTCCACCTCGTAGAACACGAGGTGCCGACCCGTGATCAGTTTACGCGCACCCTGCTGGAGGTCGGAGCAGTCCGATCCCATTTGCGGGTTGGCGATGAGCCCCTTCAGGGCACGATCGATGTCGTCGAGATAGCGGTCCGCCTGCGCCGCGCCCCACTGTCGATCTGTCTCGACCCAGATGTCGACGAGATCGGATTTTGCCGCCTGGGAGTGATGGATTTCACGCATCAGAAGCGCCAGAGCGGCTCCGCGCCTCGCGCTTGATCTCATCCATGTCAAGCGGACCGGCGTCACCGGATTGTTTGCCCTCCATCAGCGCAACGCGAAGCCGCGCCCGCTGACCTTCCTGCTCCTCCATCAGGCGCAGAGAGGCGCGGATCAACTCGCTGGTTGACCCGTAACGCCCCTCTTTAAGCATCAGGGCGATGAATTCGTCCCAATGGGGGCCAAGTGTGACGCTTGTGCTTGCCATGCTCATCTCCAGAATACGCATGAATAAGATATATGAGTATTTCGGGCATTTCAACTCGGGGGTGGGCTTGCGCCCTGTTCGGCGCCGGCAGGTCTGTGCAGCTCTCGCAAAGTCAGGTGATCTACAAATGCTCGTGCCTCGGACAGGCAGTCCAACTCATAGTGCCCGAAGAACCCCCAGCAGGCATCGACCTCCTCGCCGTCACGCTCGACGACATAGCCATAAACCTGGCCGCCGAGGTAGGCATCGAAGGTGACGATCTCAGCGCGCAGAATGTTTTTGGCCTTTTCGCGCATCGCCTTGGTGACGCGTTTCACGCCGAACTCTTCCCGGACCGCGTCGAGCGTCACGTAGACATAGCCGACTTGGCTGGAATCCCACGGGCAGTGAAACCCGATCGTGTTCATCGCGAGACCGGAATGATCGTAGAGAAACACGGGCAATAAGATCGCCTTGCGCTCGGCGCGCTCGCGCAGCTGCTCAATCGAGAGGTCGCTCTGGTCTGTGACGCCCGAGAGATCGCGCAGGAGCGCATCTGGGCTGTCGAAGGGATGGCTGTCGCCCAGCCGATAGCGCCGGTGCCAGCAGATCAGTTTCCCGAGGTTGGACCACTCCCTCGGGCTCTCAGTATCCGGGTCATGGTAGATCTTGATGGTATGGCCTTGGTAGGCCTCCTCGTAGACAGGGTCTTGCATTTCGATATCCTTTCTTGAAACGCAATCGACCCGCCGAGCCGGTTGAGGCCGCAGGCGGGTCGATTTGGACGTGGTCAGGTGGTCGGCGAGTTTGCCGTCCGGTGGATCAGGCAGCAGCGCGGTTCTGACGATCTTGGATGTGCTCAACCGAAACCTTCAGCAGCCAGTCCTCGAAGCCGAGAATGGTCTGGTGATTGACCACCGCCGCGACCCAAACTGCGCGCGGATCGCCAACAATCTGTGTCGGGTCGTTGTCGATCCGGCCATTGGCCATCCACGGCTCTGGCTGGATGCGCCCGAGCCAGTCCGCCAGCGACGGGATGCGTCCTTGGCAGTCTTCGCGCACATGCTGCTCGCCGATCCAGCGGATGGGAACAACCCGGCCCGCGCTGTTGGTCAGGCTGCGACCGAAGTGGCGTTCAGCATCATAGATCCCAACGGTATGATGTTTTTGGGCTCTGTGAACAAAGAGACCTAGGTGCTCTTTGGATGAGTCAAACCAGTCATGCACATGCTGGTAATCGTTTGGCACACCGCCAAACTTTCGGGCTGAGCTTTCAGCGTGATGGAGGGGGTGTGCCATGTCAGAGCCCCTCGTGTTCAGTGGTGTTGGTCTCGATGTAACGGTTCGAATGACTGACATCGATCTTGTCAGTCTCAAGCGACCAAGTCAGTTCACCATAGCCGCCCTCGTTGTTCTCGAACCCGGGGCACAGGGCATAGGCGAAGTCCCAGCCGAAATCTTCGGCCCGGCGCCGCAGGTCTTCCGTCAGGATGATCGTGTCAGGGGTCACCACGACATCCTCGACATTGCCGGAATCGCCGTAGCCTTCGTATTGCACCTCGATGTTCGTTACGCCGAGGGTGCGCAGTTCGGAAAGAAGCGTCGCGCGGGTTTCTACCCGCTGTTCGGCAGCACGCCTCTGGGATTCGAGTATCTGCGCGTAGAAATCAGTCTCTTGTGTCATGTCTTTGATCCTTTGGAATTGAGGAAATGGGAGGGCGACCATTACGCGGGGTCGCCCAGGAAGTTTCCTGCGGGGCTTCAGGCCGCAGCGTCGCCGCGGTCTTCAGCCGTCCGATCTACCAGGTTGAAATAGAGGTTCTCGGTCGCGCGCTTGAACCCCGGCGGTTTGCGCGGGGCGAGACAACGCACCGAAGCGCTGCAGCTCTCGCCGTGCTCCATTGCGAACTGCGTCACCTTGTCGATCAGGTCATCCATTCCCGCGGCCTGGATGCGCTTTTCGGGGTAGCTCGCCATCATCTGGAACTGAGTGACAACGAAGGCGCCATCGCGATGCGCGGGATAGAGGGTAATCTGGTAGTCGAGTGTCTTGGCCATCTCTGGTCTCCTGTGGCGGGCCGGACGCGGGTATCGCGCCCTTTGGAACCCGCCAGCCTGAAAGGACCGCCCTTTGTGCAAGGGCGGTCCGGGGCGGTGACTAGGGATGGGGGGCGTCAGTATTCCGACGGCAGCAGCAGGGTCAGGACCCGACGCGTTTGCGCAAGGTCAGAGGGCTCGGGGGAGCCGTATTGGTAGTCGACATCGTACAGGTCGAGTTTGAACCAGACCGTCGTGTCCTCAAGCTCAATGACACCCATCTCGTGCCAGCCATGGGGGTCGCTGTCGGCAATGAAGGTGTCGAAAGCGGCGACGCGGCGGGTGAGTTCCAGCTGCACATCGAGCCCAAGCGCCGCGACGCCGCGTGTCATTACGAACTGGCCCTGCGGGGCATCGGCAACTGGGGCATTGCCAAGGATGGTACGGCGAAAGGCGTCATTCTGCGCAGCGATAAGTGCGGCTTCCTGAACGGGGTCGAGGTCGAGTGTGGTGGTCATAGGAATTCTCCGGGACGGGCCAGCTGATCCGTTATCGGCTGTGGTCAACCCGCCAGCCGGAAAGGGCCGCCCTCGATGTGAGGACGGCCCAGAGATCATGTCAGGTTCAGGTCGGTGGTCGCTTCGTCAGGCAGCATCCCCACTGAGGAAGGCTGGCAAGGACGACGGTTCGTCGTTCTCGGCATCGATCTGAGTATCTGAGGCGGGCTGGTCGCCTTCTTCGGCCTCGGGCACATCGTCACCCATGTCGGCGTCAGCGTCCATCGCACCGGCAAACGCCATCCCGTCGGGCAGCCAGCGCGTCGTCTTCGCAACCGTCGCCGCGCCGAACCCTTCCGTCTCGCCGGCGGTTTCCGCGAAAGCCCGCTCCATCGCGGCCGCGATATCGCCCTTGCGCTCGCGATTGCGATCTTCGGCGTAGTCCTCGCTGATCAGCTTGAGCGCAGTCGCGACTGCATGGCCCTTGTTGACTCGACCCCAGTAGTTTTGCGCGGTCGGGCGCCAGCAGGCCGCCACATCGACATCAAGCCGCGCGCCAATCTCCTCGATGATTGGGGAGGGGCGATTGTCGGAGGAGAGCTGCGGCTTTACCGCCAGACCCGTCGCCCAGGCGAAAAGCGCCTGCTTATCGGCAAGAGGCAGCGCCGACATCACCCGGAAGTCCTCTGGTTTCTCGAGCTTCATCCAGTCGGTGGCGAGGTCCTGTTCCAGTGCCTCGAGCATTTTCTGGGCGACAGTATCCGCATGCAGCACCTCGCGGTCTTGCGCCTGGAAAGGCCGGATCGAGATGTCGAGCGCTTCGTTGTTGTAGGACCGCCCCAAAGCCTGTTCGCAGAGCGCGTAGAGCATCGCATCGAACGCCACCTCGAAATCCGCCGCCAGATGCGCCCGCAGGATGTGCTGACGCGTCGCGCGCAGATCGTCGGCGAGGCTCGCCGAAATCCCATCCGCCTTGCGCAAGGTCGCCGCCGGATCGGAGGTTGGCACCGGCGTCGAGGAGGTTGGCGGCGTCACGTGCGGGCGGGCAGGGGATGGGGCATCACCCGCTTCAGCACTATCCTCGCCCGGCTCGGTCGCAGCGGGGATATCTTCTGGTCGCACGAGGCCTTTCTCGACACGTAGCGCCCCGTCATGACCGATGGTCAGAACCACGCCCGCGATGGCACGATCTTCGTCCGCGTACGGTTGCCGTTCGCGCTGCAGGGCTTCGATCTCGCGCAAACGCGGCTCGATTGCGTAGTATTCCTCCGTCTCCGCCTCAGACCAATCCTCGCCGTCGTTCTGCGCCGCCAATTCCTCTTCGCGGGCGATGAGACGTTCCTCCTCGGCGAGCAAGTCCGGATCGGGATCGACATCCTGCGGATAGACCCGCCCGAAACTGCGAAACGCGCCGTAGTCGACCGAGAGGTGAACCTCGACCCATTTCCACATCCCCTCAAAAGTCTTGGCCGCAGCCTGCAGCCTCTCGATGGCGAGGCGCTCCAGGAGCTCGGGGTTTTCCATATGGGCGCTGGCACGATCGTCGAAGAGATCGCGCAGCAGAACGCCGCCTGCCGCCTCATACGCCTCGATGCCGACAAAGCGCCCGAGGGCCGAGTTCGCCGAATGCGCGGTCTCAGTCAGCTGGCGTTTGATGCTCTGTGGGTGGATGTGATAGCCGCCCTTCACCGCGTTCCAAACTGCCAGTTGGCGGTCATGGTCGTCGGTCAGCGTGAAAGCCATCACGCATTCGAGGGTCAGATCGCCCGCACGGAATTGTTCGATGATCTCGGGCGCGACACGGGCGAGTTTGAGACGACGTCGCACCAGGTCGACCGAGACGCCGAACTTCAGCGCGATCTCGTCCTCGCTGCGCCCCTCGGCGATCATCGCCTCAAAAGCTTCGAACTGGTCGGCCGGGTGCATCGCCGCGCGCTGGAGGTTTTCCGTGGTAGATGTGAGGATGGCGTTGCGCTCGTCCTCGACGAGGCAGGGCACGGGGTGATCAACTGGGATCACGCCGTCATCGGCGAGCTGCTTCAGCGCCTTGAGGCGGCGACCGCCGGCATCAACCGCAAAACGTGTCTCAGACAGCGCATGAACCACCAGGTTCTGCTTGATGCCGGTTTCGCGAATGCTTGCGAGAAGCTCGGCTTCGACGCTGGCGCTCGGCGCCACCTTGCGAACGTTGAGCGGGCTGGGCTCCAGCTGGTCGAGCGGGATCAGACGAATGTCGGTCGCTCCGTCAGCCGTTGCCGATGCGGCGGCTTCTGTCTTCTTCACGGTGGCGGGTTTCGGGCGGGTTGAGGTCTTGGCCATGGTCAGGGTCCTTGTTACGCCGGACCCGGATGAGACTCTCTCTATCCTATCAAGCCCGGCACCCGGGCTTCCCTTTCTCTGGCTTTTTCCAATTGCGGATCACGTCACCAATCGACCGTTTGTAAACGAATGCAAGTGAGTGTTCTCTCGTCGTGCTGGCGTACAATGCCTTGGTTTCCTTGCGCTGAGCGCGATCTGAGAGGTTCCGCCGGCAGTCGCGTGCGCGTACTATATAAAGGGCGCAGGCAGCGGCCACAAAAATGCTTTGGTAATGTGCAAAAGATCATTATTTTGCACATATGAAGACTCAAGCCTCTACTTTGAATGATGATTACGACAACCCCCTCATCACCAATGAGGAGGATCAAGAGGCTCACGAAGACGATCTCTGGTTCCTGCCTGGGCCACTCGAAGAAGAACCGGATGATTTGCCTCCCGGACCGCGTGCGGAACCGTCCGACACCGCTGTCGTCCATGACTGGGCAAAGGCAGAGGGGCTTCACGCTGCGCGGCTGGCACGCGTGGCTGGACGCCTGGGTGCTCTGGATGACAGGCTGCTGCGTGGCCCGGAAGGCTGGCGACATCGCCTCGCTCTTATCGAGGCAGCGGACCTTAGCTGGTTCGCAGGGGATCGGGTGAGTTCTGATCGTCTGGCGCTTTGGATGTCGATGCGGCTATCGGGGTCACAGGATGACCCAAATGCCTTGACACGGATTGGATGGGCTGTTCGGCGCCTGACAGGCGGTCCCGGGCCAGAGATAGACCTAGCAGCCTTTCTGGATCGCCGTGATCCCAAGAACATCGAAGGCAGTGCCGAGCGTTTCGAAGATCGCGCGGGCGGATGGCTGGACGTAATGGCAGCCGCGGCCGAGCTCCACCCGATCACGCGTGCTTGCATGGGCTTTCATCTTTGGGGCCTGGCGGGCCTCGGACAACACGGTGACCGAGTGGAAGCAGCTGTCACTGCTGCGCGGATCGCGGCCAGTGAGTGCAGGGGAGCGGCATTCGCGCCTGTGGCCATGGGCGGAGCAGGGGGGCTGCGTGCCGGCGGCCCACCCACTGACCGTCTGATACGGTGGCTAGACGGGATGGAGGCGGGATTCCTGACAGCGATGCGGCACCTCGACGATATCGAAACGTGGGCGACGCGGGCGGA
Source organism: Carideicomes alvinocaridis (assembly GCA_005473895.2). Taxonomy (GTDB): domain Bacteria; phylum Pseudomonadota; class Alphaproteobacteria; order Rhodobacterales; family Rhodobacteraceae; genus Carideicomes; species Carideicomes alvinocaridis. The sequence continues at coordinate 20,459 of SRJI02000047.1, read as the reverse complement.
AGACGAGATTAGCGCGCTCTCGGGCCGCACGCCCCCGTCCTTGTGCACGGCACTGACCGAATGGCCACTTGTCTCCGCACCGATGGCCGAGACCCTGACCGCGCAAGCCGTGCCGCCGTTCAGCGCAACCTCAACTGGATGGAAAAGCGAGGCTTAATCCGAGAAGTTACGGGGGAAGGGCGGTACCGGATGTGGCGTGCAGCGAGCTGAACGCTCTGTGTGAAGCGCCTGCATGAGGGAACAGGTTTGCCTTCCTATCCTCCCGGTGTGCAAACGCACTTTTCGGCGTGCCGCGTCAGCCTGGCTTTAGCGATATCTGAAGCTCCGATAGTTCTTGGACAAATTCGTCCATACCCAAGAAGAGGCTGATCAACTCATCTTGGCGCGGCTGGCCAAAGGCCAGCCGGTAAGTGGCCAAAGATTTGATAAGATCCTTGTAGCGCTCCGTCTCGCGGCTGAATGGCGGGATGAGGACGATCCGCTCAATCTTGTGGTTACCTGGGTAGACCCAGTACGGAATGATGTCTCCCGGGCGACCGTTTGATAGCTCACAATCTTGTGCGGCCTCAAACATGGAGACCCATAGTGATTGACTGGTCCGCGCTATAAGCGGAGTTGCGGAAAAAGCAGTGGCTACATTGCGCCGAACTGCATGGTTCTTGTAACGGTGGACCCGACCTTCACGCTGCTCAATATCAACAGGATTCCGAGGGAGATTCCAGTGCACAATCCGAGAGCAGTAGGGATGAAAATCCAATCCTTCCTGTCCAATTGATGTGGAAGCGAGAACAAACGGCCTGAACGGCGACTTGAAAGCCGCCTGGACTGCGGATGTTCGGCGCACCCCCTTTTCTTCCTCAGCTTTTGTTGCAAAACGCATGGCGAAACGGGCACGCACTTCGAAGGTCTGTTCATACAGACGCCCCGCTTTTGTCGACCAGTGGTCCAATGTGATCTGTGCAGGGCGCAAGGCGACCACAGCAATAACGCTTGAAGCGATGACCTTCGCACGATCCTTCGGAGCTAATTTTTCGGCGCGTTCGGTTTCCAGGACGAGTTGAAGATATTCGTCCAGAACCGCAGGAAGGTCGCTTTGCGCGGCGTGCTTAATGATGTCGCGCCAATAATTTAGAGGCGAGGTTTCGGCCAGCAATGCGCGGGTTTCAGGCTGATTATATAGGCTCCGAAAACCGAGTGCGATCCCGATTGATGCGCTGATCAATTCCGGGTCGTCTACGGCGAGCTCCGGGCAAAGTCGCGAAAGAGCTCGAAGTGCACATATCGCAGGCGAGCCAAGCGCAAGGCTGGCTAGCTTTTCGACAACTGTGTCAGGGTCGATTTCACCCTGACGCCCATCAGCTTGGAGTGCCTCTCGAAGTGTGGCGATGGTTCGAGCCATTGCTCCATGTTCATCGTGACCATCATGGTCAACGACTCCGACTCTGGACCATCCCACTTCGTGCCCGAGCGTTCTGTCAAGTGCGAGCGCGAGGACGCGGTCGTTCGATTGAGCGAGTTCTGCGATTGCATCCACCGCAAGCTGCTCACGCAGAGCCATGCAGGCCTGAGCGTGCAAAATCTCAAAGCTTTCAGCTCGGCCGAACCGCCGCTCCAACACGAGAGGATCAACAAGTGCCGCCAACGAGGGCGACGGGTAGAGCATCGGCATAAGTTCATCGACACCAATTGGCCTACTAGTCCTGCTGACAAGGTCCGGCGACATACCCATGCGCCGGCTCGCCTCGTGCGAAAGCAAAGCAGCGATCGCATCTGGCACCATCGACCAATCTGAGAATACCAACGCCTTGGTACCGGACTTTGGCATGCCGAATGAGGGGCGCGACGGCGGGATCCAAAGCGATCGATCAAGCGCCTCATTGAACGCTAGATCCGCTAGGGTCAGGATTCATAACCAGTAGATTACGAGAGCAGCGAGAGCGATGGCAGAGAGGAAGACTTTTGGGCAGCGGTCATAGCGTGTCGCCACCCGCTGCCAGTCCTTGAGCCTGCCGAACATGATCTCGATGCGGTTGCGCCGCTTGTATCGGCGCTTGTCGTACTTGACCGGTGTCTTGCGTTTCTTCCGGCCAGGGATACAGGCGCGTATCCCCTTGTCCTGCAACGCTTCTCTGAACCAGTCAGCATCATAGCCGCGATCCCCGAGCAGCCATTTGACGTTTGGCAGGCCGCTCAGCAGGGCCCGTGCGCCGATGTAATCGCTTACCTGTCCGGCGGTAACGAACAGGTCGATCGGTCGCCCCTGACTGTCACAGATCGCGTGCAGCTTGGTGTTCATGCCGCCTTTGGTCCGACCAATCAGGCGACCACGCCCCCCTTTTTGGCGGCCATGCTGGTCGCCGTTCGGTGAGCCTTGAGGTATGTCGCGTCGATCATCACGGTCATCTGCTCGCCGTGTCCCGCCGCCAGCCCAGCCATCATCTTGGCGAAGATGCCCTTTTCACTCCAACGCTTCCAGCGGCTGTATAGCGTCTTGTGGGGTCCGTAGACTTCGGGCGCGTCGCGCCAGCGCAAGCCATTGCGGTTGATGAAGATAATCCCGCTCAAGACCCGTCTGTCATCGACCCTTGGCTTGCCGTGAGACTTCGGGAAGAAAGGTGCCAGCTTGGCCATCTGCTCGTCGGTCAGCCAGAAAATATCACTCATGTCGCCGCTCCTTTTCGGAGCCGTGAATCACGCAGTGCGACCGAAATCAATGCATCCTGACCCTAGATGATCAGAAACGCAAAGGCTGACGTCGCCAATCGTTTGCCGGCTTAACGTCGATGGTATTGGCCTCCAGTCAATGGCTGTGTCTTTCTTGCATCCAACCGATATTTCCCTGAAGCTTGCAGACGGATTGGGATTCGCTTGGTGAGGATCAAGAGCGTCCTCAATAGTAAAATGGGACTCGTCGTGAAGTGGTTCTGTCGGCGTGAGAGTATTAAAAATGAGGCGCTTAAGCGAGTTTTGCGTAGAGAGATCATGATTTTTCGGCAATGCGACTTGGTGGAAACACCTTGGAAAAACGGTGGCGGGATCACACGCAATATCGCCAAAGAACAGGATAAAACGGGCACTTTGTGGCGGCTGAGCATGGCGGATGTGGATGGCGACGGGGCTTTTTCCATCTTTCCGGGCCTGACGCGTATCCTGACGGTCATTCAGGGCGATGGCATGGTGCTGCATGGGCCGGATGGCGATCTGCAGGCGGGTTATGCGCAGCCCGTGCGGTTCGACGGAGGGGCACCCGTCACGGCCACGCTGACCCAAGGCCCGATCCGTGATTTCAACCTGATGTTCGACACCGCGCGGTGCGAAGGCGATGCGCAGACCCTGCGCGATGCTGGCACGTATAAGGTCGGGCAAGCCGGGCAGACCTGTGTGCTGCATGTGATCGCGGGCACCGCGTCGGTGGAAGGCAAGGCTTTGGACGTGGGCGACACGGCGATCCGCACCGACGCGCCGTTGCGTTTCGATCTGGCGCAGGATGCGGTCGCACTGACCATCACCCTGCGCCCTAAAGACTAAAGCGAGGCGAGCAGGTCCGCGACCGCACTGCGATACCGCGCGACCACCGCGTCGCGCGCGATGTGCCGCCCGCCAGTCACATTGTGCCGCCCGGCAGACCACAGGTCAGTGATGACGGTGTCTTTCGCCGCGAAACACAGACCGTCAAGGATCTGGTCAGGTTTCAGGGCGCACAATGTGGGGTCAGTGCTGTCGATGGCGACCAAATCTGCCAAACGCCCCGGCGCAATCTCGCCCGCGTCGCGGCCCAAAGCCTGCGCGCCGCCGCGGGCCGCACCTGTGTAAAGCGTTGCCCCGACCGAGCCTTCGCGGACTACCATCACGTTGCGTGCCACGTCGCGCAGACGTTGGGAATATTCCAGCGTGCGCAGTTCTTCAGTCAGCGAGATATTGACGTTGCTGTCCGACCCGACGCCGAACGCGCCGCCAGCCTCAAGGAAGGTGGGGCCGTTGAAGGGGCCATCGCCAAGGTTCGCTTCTGTAATGGGGCACAGGCCCGCGACCGCGCCGGAGGCTGCCATCGCGCGGGTCTCGCCCTCGGTCATGTGGGTGGCGTGGATCAGGCACCAGCCCGCGTCGACGGGGGCATTGGCCAAAAGCCACTCGACAGGACGTGCGCCCAGCCAATTCTGGATGTCCTCGACTTCCTTGGGCTGTTCCGAGATGTGGATATGCACCGGCCCGCCCTGATGATCCGCCAGCGCACGGGCCAGATCGTCGGGGGATGTGGCGCGCAACGAATGCGGCGCGATGCCCACGCGGGCGTCATCGGGCAGGGCGGAAAGCCCCGCACGCGCCCCTTGCACCAGATCGGCAAAGCGGTCGACATCATTGCCAAAGCGCATCTGCCCTTCGGCCAGCGCCACCTTGCCCGCCCCGCCATAGGTATACAGCACCGGCAGATGGGTCAGCCCGATGCCGGTCTCGCCCGCCGCCGCCATCACCCGCAGCGACAATTCGGCCAGCGCATCATAGGGCGCGCCGCCGCGCTGGTGGTGGACATAGTGAAACTCGCCCACGCTGGCATACCCGGCCTCCTGCATTTCGACGAAAACAAGCGCGGCGATGGCCTCGATCTGCTCCGGGGTCAGGCGGTCCATGAAGCGATACATCAGCTTGCGCCATGTCCAGAAACTGTCGCGCCCGGCCTTGCGCAGCTCGGTCATGCCCGCCATCGCGCGCTGGAACGTGTGCGAGTGCAGGTTGCCCAAGGCGGGCAGCAGCGTATCAACGCGCATGTCCCCCGTCTGGGCAGCCGTATTGGGCGCGATCTGATCAATGCGGCCATCTTTAAGGGTGATGCGGACATCCTGCGCCCAACCGGACGCGAGCAAGGCCTGACGGGCGTGGATCATGGTTTTTATCCTGTGTATTTCATTTTATGTATAGACATATTGCACATAAAATTATACCAGAAAAGGCGAAACTTCGCGAAAAGGACCGATCTTATGACGGCGATGCTCCAGCTTTTGACCGATCTGCACGTAGCAACCATGGCGCATGGCGATGCGCCCTATGGGATGATCCGCGACGCAGCGATCGCCATTCAGGATGGCAAAATCGCTTGGGTCGGGCCTCAGACAGACGTGCCAGCAGATTTTGCCGGACTGGATCAACGGTCGCTGGGCGGGCGCGTGGTGACACCCGGCCTGATCGACTGTCACACCCATATCGTGCATGGCGGCGACCGCGCGGTCGAATTCGAAATGCGCCTGAACGGGGCCAGCTATGAAGAAGTCGCGCGCGCCGGGGGTGGCATCGTGTCGACCGTCACGGCCACCCGCGCGGCCAGCGAGGACGAGTTGCTGGCGCAGGCCTTGCGCCGCGTTGACGTGCTGATCGCCGAAGGCGTGACGACCATCGAAATCAAATCGGGCTATGGTCTGGACACGGAGACCGAGCTTCGGATGCTGCGTGTCGCACGGATGATTGCCGACCAGCGCCCCATCCGCGTCAAGACCACCTTCCTTGGCGCCCACGCCACGCCCGCCGAATATGCCGGTCGTGACGATGACTATATTGACGAGGTCTGCATCCCCGCCCTGCGCGCCGCCCACGCCGAAGGGCTGGTGGATGCGGTGGACGGGTTCTGCGAAGGCATCGCCTTTCAGCCCGCCCAGATCGCCCGCGCGTTTGACGTGGCCCGCTACCTTGGCCTGCCGGTGAAACTGCACGCCGAACAACTGTCCAATCTGGGCGGCGCGAAATTGGCGGCAAGCTATGGCGCGTTGTCGGCGGACCATATCGAGTATCTGGACGAACCCGGCGTGCGCGCGATGGCGGACGCTGGCACCGTGGCCGTGATCCTGCCCGGTGCGTTCTACACCCTGCGTGAAACCCAGCAGCCCCCGCTTGATCTTCTGCGCAAGCATGGGGTGCCGATTGCGCTCGCGACGGATTTGAATCCCGGCACCTCTCCGCTGAACTCGATCCTGCTGACGATGAACATGGGCTGCACCCTGTTTCGCATGACACCAGAAGAAGCGCTGCGCGGCGTCACGCAACACGCCGCCGCCGCGCTGGGGCTGACGGATCTGGGCACGATTGCGCCCGGTCAGGTGGCTGATCTAGCCGTTTGGGACATCGCCGAACCGGCAGAACTGTCTTATCGCATCGGCTTCAATCCGTTGGCGTTTCGTATCACCGGAGAAATCGCATGACCACACTGACCCTGACACCCGGCGCCAGCACTCTGGCCGATCTGGAAATGATCTGGCGCGACGGGCTTGCCGTGCGCCTTGATCCGGCTTGCCATGACGGCATCCGTGCGGCGCAGGCACAGATTGCTGACGCGGCCAATGGGACGGACGCGGTTTACGGCGTGAACACCGGCTTTGGCAAACTGGCCTCGGTCAAGATTGACCCGTCCGACACTGCCACCCTGCAACGCAACCTGATCCTGTCCCATTGCTGCGGCGTGGGCGAGGCGATCCCCGAACCCCACGCCCGCCTGATGATGGCGCTGAAACTGCTGTCGCTGGGGCGCGGTGCGTCCGGCGTGCGGATGGAGCTGGTCGAACTGCTGGAAGGGATGCTGGCGCAGGGCGTCACGCCGGTGATCCCGGTGCAGGGATCGGTCGGCGCGTCCGGCGATCTGGCCCCGCTGGCGCATATGGCAGCGGCAATGATCGGCCACGGCGAAGCGACGTTCGAAGGCAAGGTTCTGCCGGGGGCCGAGGCGTTGCGCCGCGCAGGCCTGACCCCCATCGTGCTGGGCGCGAAAGAGGGGCTGGCCCTGATCAACGGCACGCAATTCACCACCGCCTATGCCCTGATCGGCCTTTTTGGCGCGTGGCGGGCGATGTGCTCGGCTTTGGTCACATCGGCCATGTCCACGGACGCGATCATGGGATCGACCGCGCCGTTGCAACCCGAAATTCACAGCTTACGCGGCCATGCAGGCCAGATCGAAGCCGCCGCGACCATGCGCGCGCTTCTGGATGGCTCGGTCATTCGCGAAAGCCACCGCGAAGGCGATACGCGCGTGCAAGACCCCTATTGCATCCGCTGCCAGCCGCAGGTGACGGGGGCTGCGATGGACATGCTGCGCATGGCGGCGCGCACGTTAGAGATCGAGGCGAACGCCGCCACCGATAACCCGCTGGTGCTGAGCGAAGCCGGGCTGATTGTCTCGGGCGGGAACTTCCACGCCGAACCCGTGGGCTTTGCCGCTGACATGATCGCGCTGGCAATTGCCGAGATCGGCGCGATTGCGCAGCGCCGGATTGCCCTGATCGTGGATCCGGTGCTCAGCCACGATCTGCCGCCGTTCCTGACGCCCAATCCGGGGCTGAACTCGGGCTATATGATTGCCGAAGTGACCACCGCCGCGTTGATGAGCGAAAACAAGCATCTGGCCAACCCCTGCGTGACGGATTCAACGCCCACCTCGGCCAATCAGGAAGATCACGTCAGCATGGCCGCCCACGGCGCGGTGCGCCTGTCGCGCATGGTCGCCAATCTGGAACGTATCCTTGGCGTCGAGCTTCTGTGCGCCGCGCAGGGTGTCGAATTCCGCGCCCCGCTGGAGACAAGTGCGCCGCTGGCATCCGTGATCGCCGCCGTGCGCGAACAGGTCGAAACGCTGGGCGACGACCGTTACCTTGCGCCTGACTTGGAAAAAGCGGCAGCGCTGATCGCATCCAACGCGATTGTGGCCGCCACAAACACCCACATGCCGGAGCTTCACCCATGACCCCCGTTGAAATCCACCGGGGCGACAGCCCCATCGTGCTGGGCCTGCCCCATACTGGCACACACGTGCCCGCCGACATCAAGGCGCGGCTGAACGCGCGGGGGCAGGGGCTGGACGACACGGATTGGCACATCCACACGCTTTATGACGGGCTGCTGCCCGGCGCGACCACGGTCCGCGCAACCTTCCATCGTTACGTGATCGACGCCAACCGCGACCCATCGGGCGTATCGCTCTATCCCGGTCAGAACACCACCGGGCTGGTGCCGCTGACCGATTTCGACGGGCAGGATATCTGGAACACACCCCCCACCAAGGATGAGGTCGAGGCCCGTCGCCAAGCCTTCCATGCGCCCTATCACGAAGCCCTTGAGGCCGAGCTTGAGCGGGTGCGTGACCTGCACGGGGTTGCGATCCTGTATGATTGCCACTCGATCCGGTCGCACATCCCGTTTCTGTTCGACGGCACGCTCCCCGATTTCAACATTGGCACCAATCTGGGCACCACTTGCGCCCCAGAGATCGAAGCCGCTGTTCAGAACCTGTGCGAGATGGCAGAGGGCTATTCCAGCGTCACCAACGGCCGCTTCAAGGGCGGCTGGACAACGCGCCATTACGGACGACCGGCGGACGGGCTGCACGCAATTCAGATGGAGCTGGCACAAAGCACCTATCTGAAGGACGAGGCTGCGCCCTGGACCTATGACACCGAAAAATCCGCGCGGCTGCGCGGGTATTTGAAAACCATTCTGACAACTCTGGCCGATCTGGCACCTGATCTGAAAGGAACATCATGAGCGATCCGCGCAAGAACACCCGCGACATCTATCCCGCAACCGGCACCGAAATGACGGCCAAGCACTGGACCACCGAAGCGCCCCTGCGGATGTTGATGAACAACCTGCACCCCGACGTGGCCGAAAACCCGCATGAGCTGGTTGTGTATGGCGGCATTGGGCGCGCCGCGCGCACATGGGACGATTTCGACAAGATCGTCGCCACCTTGCGGGACCTGGAAGAAGACCAGACCCTTCTGGTGCAATCAGGCAAGCCTGTCGGGGTGTTCCCGACGCACAAGGATGCGCCGCGCGTTCTGATCGCCAACTCAAACCTCGTGCCGCATTGGGCGACGTGGGATCATTTTAACGAGCTGGATAAGAAGGGTCTGGCGATGTATGGCCAGATGACAGCGGGTTCCTGGATCTATATCGGCTCGCAAGGTATCGTGCAGGGCACCTATGAGACCTTTGTCGAAGCGGGGCGTCAGCATTACGGTGGCGACCTGAAGGGCAAGTGGATCCTGACCGGCGGTCTGGGTGGCATGGGCGGGGCGCAACCGCTGGCGGCTGTGATGGCCGGGGCCTGCTGTCTGGCGGTCGAATGCAACCCCGACAGCATCGACTTCCGCCTCCGCACCCGCTACGTGGACGAAAAGACCGACAGTCTGGACGAGGCGCTTGCGATGATCGAACGCTGGACCGCTGCCGGTGAGGCCAAATCGGTCGCGCTTCTGGGCAACGCCGCCGATGTGTATCCCGAGTTGATCAAGCGCGGCATCCGCCCTGATATCGTCACCGACCAGACCAGTGCCCATGATCCCGTAAACGGCTATCTGCCGCAGGGTTGGACGATGGCCCAATGGCGCGAAAAGCGCGAAAGCGACCCAAAAGCTGTTGAAAAGGCCGCGCGTGCCTCGATGATGGTGCAGGTCAAGGCGATGGTTGATTTCCATGCCGCCGGTATTCCGACCGTCGATTACGGCAACAACATCCGCCAGATGGCGCTGGAAGAGGGGCTGGACAATGCATTCGACTTCCCCGGCTTCGTGCCCGCCTATATCCGCCCGCTGTTCTGCCGTGGCATCGGTCCGTTCCGTTGGGCGGCCCTGTCGGGCGACCCGGAAGACATCTACAAGACCGACGCCAAGGTGAAGGAAATCCTGGCCGAGGACAGCCACCTGCACAACTGGCTGGATATGGCGCGCGAGCGGATCGCGTTTCAGGGGCTGCCCGCGCGGATTTGCTGGGTCGGTCTGGGCGTGCGTCACAAGCTGGGCCTGGCGTTCAACGAAATGGTGCGCAATGGCGAATTGAAAGCCCCGATCGTAATCGGACGCGACCATCTGGACTCAGGCTCAGTCGCATCGCCCAATCGCGAAACCGAGGCGATGCTGGATGGCTCGGATGCGGTGTCGGACTGGCCGCTACTGAACGCGCTGCTCAATACCGCATCTGGCGCAACCTGGGTTTCACTGCACCATGGTGGCGGCGTCGGCATGGGTTTCAGTCAACACTCGGGCATGGTGATCTGCTGTGACGGCACTGAAGATGCAGACCGCCGGATCGAGCGTGTCTTGTGGAACGACCCGGCCACGGGCGTCATGCGCCACGCCGATGCGGGCTATGACGACGCCAAAGACTGCGCCCGCGAGAATGGTTTGAACCTGCCGGCAATCCTTTGATTCAGGGCGTTTACCCATCTTGGGGCAAGTAACCAATGGCCTGTGCGGAGCACTCCGCGCAGGCTTTTTCACGCTCGGTCAGTATTGCATCGTCAGACGGTGGCCGCGGCGATAGGTCAATTGCACAAAAGTGATCGTCTGCCCCTCAAGCCACGTCATGCGCTCGGCCTGGAACAGGGCATCGCCTTCGGTGCAGTCGAGATAATCCGCGATAGTGGCGTCGGCTTGAACGGCGTGAAAGCTGATCTGCGCCTCGGTAAACGGCACGGTCGACACCAGCCATTCGTTGGGACCGATATCCGAGAAATCATGCTGTTCAGCCTCGGGCAAAGCGTCTAGATTGATCCAGCGATCCTCGTGCTGATACGGCGCGCCATCGGCATAGTGCATGCAGGTCAGATGCAACACCCGGTCGTCACGCTTCAACGCCATACGCGCGCGCAGCCAGTTCGGGGCGGGTTCGGCCTGACCGTGCACCAACGCATAGCGATAGGCCGCGCCCAGTTCCTCGATCTCTTGCCCGACGATCGGAATGTTCAGCCGCACCTGCCGGATCGGGTTCAGCCTGACCCGCGTGCCAGCTTTGCGGCGGCGTTCGATGATGCCGTCATCCGCCAATTCGCGCATTGCCCGATTGACAGTCGCCCGCGCGCAGCCATAGCTTGCGGCCAGATCAACCTCGTTCGGCATCGAGCTGCCGGGGGCAAGTTCGCCTTGTGTGATCTGGCGCAGGATATCGGCTTTCACCTCGCGATAGGTTATGGACATGCTGTGCCTTTCGACCGTGCGGTTCCGGGTGATCCCGGCGGATTTTCTCAAAAGATATAGACATAAGGCGTAAAAGGCCAGACATAGCGTGTCAGGGGTTGAAGGCGCTTGCCACATGATCCTGAAACGCGGCCACCAATGGCGCGGTATGCGGATGTGGCGCACGGGCCAGCGCGATGCGATGCGGCACAAGCGGGTCTGACAGTTCCAGCCGCGTGACGGGTTGACCGTCGCAGGCCGTATCCTGCGCAATATCGGTGGCAACCAGCCCCACACCCATGTGATTGGCAACCATCGCCCGCAACATCTCGACCGAGCTTGTTTCATGTGCGATGCGCGGCCGGATGCCGTTCATCTGCGCCAGCGTCAGGAAGTAATTTCGGCTGTGCGGCAGGTTCATCAGGATCAGCGGATCGGTCAGCAAATCCGCCATCGCAACCGTCCCGCGCCCCGCCAAAGGGTGCGCCCGCGCAACCAGCCCATAGGGCCGCACATCGGCCAGCGGTGTGATCTTAAGCGACGACGGCAGGCCGAAATCATAGATCAATGCGAGGTCGATGCGCCCGTTTTCCAGCCAGCGCGTCAGGCGGTCCAGATCGCCTTCGTGCAGTGCGATCCGGGCGTCGGGCGCGACTTTCTGAAAGCTGCCCACCAAGGCGGGCGCATAGCGTGGGCCAAGGGTGGAAAAGACGCCAAGGTTCAGCACCTCGGCCCCGCTGTCTTTGTGATCCAGCACCGATTGCGCCTGTGCGCGCAGGCTGCGCAAGGCGCCCAGTTTGCGCAGCCCGAACGCGGTGGGGGCAATGCCTTGGCCTGCGCTGCGGGCAAACAGCGGGCGGCCAAAGTGTTCCTCGACCTTGGCAATCGCCAGCGACACTGACGGTTGCGACACGTTCAACACCCGCGCGGCGGCGGCGGTGCTGCCGGTGTCCGCGGCGGTAATGACATAGTCGATCTGGCGAAGGCTCACGGGTATAGCTTGCATTTATCGCTCTATCAATAATCTGTATTTCTGCTTATATCATGACCGCGCCTATGCTCAACCGATCAAACCCGGAGGATCATATGCCCACTCAGCCCCCCAACAGCCAAACGCCCCAACCCCTCAGCGGGGTGCGCGTGCTTGATTTCACCCGCGTTCTGGCGGGTCCATACTGCACCGCAATGATGGCCGATCTGGGCGCGGATGTGATCAAGGTCGAAGCCGCCCACGGCGACGATTACCGCCATATCGGCCCGTTCAAGGACGGGGAAAGCCTATTGTTTCAGGCAATCAACCGGGGCAAGCGGTCAATTGCGCTGGACCTGAAATCGCCCGACGCGATTGCGACGGTCAAGGCGTTGCTGGCAGATTGCGACGTGCTGATCGAGAACTTCCGCCCCGGCGTGATGGAGAAGCTGGGGCTGAGCTATGACGCGCTGGCCAAGGATTTTCCCCATCTGGTTTACGTGTCCGTGTCCGGCTTCGGGCAGACCGGGCCAAACACCAAAAAACCCGCCTATGACATCATCGTGCAGGCGATGAGCGGGTTGATGGACGCCACCGGCGAACCCGACGGTGCACCGACGATGGTGGGCGAGGCTTTGGGCGACGTGGCCGGTGGCCTGTTCGCCGCTTGGGGCACAATGGTTGCCCTGTTTGACTGCAGCCGCACCGGGCTGGGGCGTCATGTGGATGTGGCGCTGTTTGACGGGTTGGTGTCGATGATGCCCATTCTGGCCTGCCGCACCCTGATGGGCGGCGAGACCCCGGTGCGCACCGGCAACCGCCACCCGCTGTCCGCGCCCTTTGGCACCTATCCGGCGGCGGACGGGCATTTCGCGTTGGCGGTTCTGAACGACCGGCTGTTTGCCACCTTCTGCGACGTGATCGGCCAGCCCGAACTGGTACAGGACGCGCGGTTTACCAGCGATCCTTTGCGCCGCGAGAACGAACCTGCGCTCGCCGAGTATATCGACCAGTGGGCGGGTTCCTTGCCGGTGGATCAGGTGGTGCACCACCTGTCAGCGGCAGGTATTCCGGCATCCTCCATTCAATCTGTGGCACAGGCTTGGGCGTCGCCTCAAGCAGTGGAGCGCGGGTTGGCGTCCACGGTCACGCATCCCGACTTGGGCGTTCTGAACGTCCCTGAACAGCCGGTGCATTTTAACGGCGCAGGGCGCGGCGGGCGCAAGCCGGCCCCGGCCCTGAATGCTGATGCAGGCGATATTCTGAATTTGTTGAACAAGGAGCCACGCGCATGACCACCTATCCCATGAGCGACGACGAACGCGCGCTGGTCGCGCAGATCGAACGGTTCTCGACCGAGGTTTTGGCCCCGAAAGCGGCGCAGATCGACGAAGAGGCGCTGTTCTCCACCCTCCATCTGGACGCGATGGCGGACATGGGCCTGTTGGGTCTGAACCTGCCGGAAGACCACGGCGGGATCGGCCTGTCCGGCCCCGCGCTGTATGCGGCGGTCGAGGCGATCGCGGGCGCCTGTGGGTCCACCGCATCCATGCTGACGGCGCATTTTCTGGCCACGGATTCGCTGCTTCTGGGGGCGGATGCCGATTTGCAGGCCCGCATTCTGCCCGATGCCGCGGCGGGCACGTCGTTGGGCGCGTTTGCCCTGACCGAACCGCAGGCCGGATCGAACCCCGCCGACATGCGCACGACGGCCAAGCGCGAAGGCGATGGATATCGGATCAAAGGGTCCAAGTGCTTTATCTCGAACGCGGGCGCGGCGGATTTCATGGTGGTCTACGCCAAGACCGACCCCGCCGCCGGTGCACGCGGTGTCAGCGCTTTTATTGTTGAACCGAAGAAAATCGACGGCGTGTCCGTCGCGCCCAATGAAAAAACGATGGGCCTGAAGGGCGGGCATGTGTTTGGCATCAGCTTTGATTGCTGGGTGCCGGACGAAAACCGTCTGGGCGACGAAGGCACGGGGTTCCGTACTGCAATGAAGGTTCTGGACAATGGCCGGATCGAAGTCGCTGCACAGGCCACCGGCATTGCCGACGCCGCGCTGAAGGCCGCGATTTCCTATGCCAAGGAACGGCAGGTCAGCGGCCATGCGATTGCGGACTTCCAAGGGCTGCAATGGATGCTGGCCGACAGTGCCACCGAACTGGCCGCCGCCCGCGCGCTGGCGATGCAGGCGGCGACCCTGCGCGGGACCGGCGTGCGCTATTCCAGCGAATCCGCCTTTGCCAAGCTGTATGCCAGCGAAGCCGCGTGGCGGATTGCCGACCGGGCGCTGCAAATTCACGGCGGCTATGGCTATACCCGCGATTTCCCGCTGGAACGCTACCTGCGCGATCTGCGGATTTTCCGCATCTATGAAGGGTCATCCGAGATCCAGCGCACAATCATTGCGCGAGGATTGCTGGCTTGACCGGGTTTTCTCGCCGTAATGATTGACTCTATTATGTATTTACATAATAGCTTTATGCACGGATTTGACCAAGGGATGGCTTCAGCCAACGCCAAGGTCGCAACTGCCTGATTGGAGGAGAGGCGCATGCAAAGACGGACATTTCTGACCACGGGTGCTATCGGCACCGCAGCAACGGCACTGGCAACCCCAGCCATCGCGCAGGACAAGCGCCAGTGGAAGATGGTCACCGCGTGGCCCAAGAACCTGCCTGGGCCGGGCGTGGCCGCACAACAACTGGCCGACCGGATCACGACCCTGTCGGGGGGCCGGATCGAGGTCAAACTTTTCCCTGCCGGAGAGCTTGTGCCCGGTCGCGGCGTCTTTGACGCGGTCAGCGAAGGCACCGCCGAGCTGTATCACGCTGTTCCCGCCTATTGGGGGTCGAAATCCAAGGGTATCCTGTTGTTCGGCTCGCAACCTTTTGGTCTGCGCGCGGACGAGCAAGTCGGCTGGATGGTGCATGGCGGCGGTCAGGCACTTTACGACGAAATGTATGGCCGGTTTGGCATCAAGCCTTTCCTGTGCGGCAACTCTGGCCCGCAATGGGGCGGTTGGTTCCGCAACGAAGTGAACTCGGCCGAAGACCTGAAAGGCATGAAGTTCCGCACCACGGGTCTGGCGTCCGAAATGGCGGCCAAAATGGGCATGGCGGCCGAGGCGATGAGCGGCCCGGACATGTTCCAGGCCCTGCAAACCGGCGCTTTGGACGCGGGCGAATTTATCGGCCCCTGGACCGACAGCGCGCTTGGCTATTACCAGGTCGCCAAGAACTATTACTGGCCCGGCGTGGGCGAGCCATCGTCGGCCGAGGAATGCGGCGTCAACGCAGACGTGTTCAACGACCTGCCCGACGACCTGAAACAGGTTGTGCAAGCGGCCTGTGACAGCCTGTATAATCAGGTCTGGACCGAATACACCACCAAGCACGCCCTGTCGTTGCAAGCGATGGTGGCCGAGCACGGCGTTCAGGTGAAAATGTTCCCCGAAGACGTCATCACCGGCATGGGCAAAGCCGCCGCCGAGGTCATCGACGATCTGCGCAATGACGATGACGAGCTGGTCAAACGGATCACCGAAAGCTTCGTGGCCTATCGTGCATCGGTCGGTAAATACATGGTCTATGCTGACAACGGTCAGATGAACGCACGTAATCTGGTCATGGGGTACTAAGACCTATCGAACAAGGGCGCAGCGATGGCTGCGCCCTTCGTGACCTTTCGCATCGGGGGCAGGTGATGGAGCAACTGGCAAACGCCTTGGACAAGGTAAACATCGGTGTCGCCCATGTGGTGCGCTGGCTGGCGCTGGCCATGATGCTGGTGCAGTTCACCATCGTTGTCGGGCGCTATGCGTTCGGCGTGAATTCCATCGCGTTGCAGGAAAGTGTTCTTTATATGCACGCCGCGCTGTTCATGCTGGCGGCGGGCTATACGCTGCTGGTCGACAAGCATGTGCGGGTGGACGTGTTCTATGCCAAGGCAACGCCAAAGACACGCCGCCGGATCGACATTTTCGGCCATCTGTTCCTGCTGATGCCGTCGATGATTGCACTGATTTACTGGTCGTGGCCGTCGGTGCGCAATTCATGGGCGATCCTTGAAGGCCCAATTTCCGTGGGCGGGATCGAGGCGGTGTTCCTGCTGAAATCCCTGATGCCCGCCTTTTGTGTCCTCGTGATGCTGCAATCCCTAGCCCTGTTGATCCGCCTTTTGGCCGTGAAAGAGACCTGATGATCGAATATCTCGACCTTATCATGTTCGCAGCCCTCATGGGTGCGATCCTTCTTGGGTTCCCTGTGTCGTTCAGCATCGCGGGGGTTGCCGTGATCTTTGCCTATCTGGGCTGGATGCTGGGGCAAATGGACATCACCCTGCTGGGCGCGTTGGGCCAACGGGTGTTTGGCGTTCTGACCAACCCCGTCTTGATCGCCATTCCGCTGTTCGTACTGATGGGCGCTTTGCTGGAAAAAAGCCGCATTGCGGAAGGGCTTTTGGACACGATGGGCCGGCTGTTCGGGCAGTTGCGCGGAGGCTTGGGCATTTCGGTCGTGCTGGTCGGCACGTTGCTGGCAGCGTCAACCGGCATTGTCGGGGCGACCGTGGTGGCGATGGGGATGATTGCCCTGCCCACCATGCTGCGCGCCGGATATGACGCGCGGGTCGCATCGGGCATCGTGTGCACGGCTGGCACGCTGGGGCAGATTATTCCGCCCTCGACCCTGCTGATCATTCTGGCGGACGTAATGTCCACCTCGTTCCAGCAGGCGCAGTACGAACAGGGCAAGTTTTCGGTCGAGGCGCTGTCGGTCGGCCAGTTTTTCGCCGCTGCTGTAATCCCCGGCTTGGTGCTGGTCTGCCTTTACCTGATCTATATCGTGGCGCGCGGATGGCTGCGCCCGCAGGACATGCCCCCTGCGCCCCTTGACATCGCCAAACCCGACTGGCGCGAGGTCGTCGGCGCGGTGATCCCGCCTGTCCTGCTGATCTTCGCCGTGCTGGGCACCATTCTGGGCGGCATCGCCACCCCGACCGAGGCCGCATCAGTCGGCGCTGTCGGTGCGCTGTTGATGACCGGCTATCGCATTGGCATCGCCCCACGCATCATCCTGCTGGGCACGGTTGCCCTGATCGCGCTGGGTATTCTGGCGGGTGCCTTTCCGGTGCGGTTTCAGCGTAGCGACCTGAGCTCGGGCGCATATGTGCTTGGCATTTTCTATGCCGGGCTTGCGGTGGTTGGCGGGCTGTCGGTACTGCTGGCCTTGCGCGCCGCACTGCAAAAGCAGGTGGTGCAAGAGGCGGTGAAATCGACCATGACCATGACCTCGATGATCTTTGCAACGATCATTGCCGCCGGGTTCTTCAGCCTTGTCTTTATCGGACTGGGCGGCGAGGAACGCGTGGCGGGCATTCTGGCCGAAATGCCGGGCGGGGCCAACGGCGCGCTGGTCTTTTGCATGATAGTGATTTTCATCATGGGCTTCTTTCTGGATTTCGTCGAAATCTCGGTGATTGTGCTGCCGCTGATCACGCCGTCGCTGATCTTACTGGGTCATGATCCGATCTGGCTGGGCGTATTAATTGCGATCAACCTGCAGACCTCGTTCCTGACGCCCCCCTTCGGCTTTTCGCTGTTCTATCTGCGCGGCGTGGCCCCGGATGAAATCTCGACCGGCCAGATATATGCAGGCGTGCTACCGTTCATCTGTCTGCAGATTGTGGGCATCACGTTGATATGGCTACTGCCGGATCTGGCGACATGGCTGCCAAAAGCACTTTTTTGAAGACGCAGGCGAGCTATTGAAGATAGCCTGAAATTGTAGGACGTCGCACGTCATGCAGAAGCACCCTTTGCACTGCGCCTGCCAGTGGCGACATACTAGGGGAGTATAAACTGCTCCCTTTTCGACCGTACAATCGGGCGTAACAATGGCGGCCTATGGATCACCCTAACTGGCCCTGTCACGCTTTTTTGCGGCGCCAAGTGCTCTTTTAGGCCATAGGGTAAATCGCAAGACAGATTAGAAACCTTGGTTAGTCAATCCGGGTCAGCCAAGCGACAATCTGAACCTATGTCTAGAGCGCCGAATGCTCTTAGGGCGTCATGAACGTCGCCTGTCTGGTGGAGCGGGCGACTTGATTTGTTATCCTGTGCCGCAATAAAGACCGAAGTTCAACGCACTTCATTCACTACTGATGGATGTCAGGGTGCCCCGGCCCCAGCGAGTTTGTAAATCCATCACCTTCGATCGTGGGTTTGAGTTTTGAACCTGGCGCAAGCTCAAGTCCGGCATCGGCACCTATAGCGGTTTGTGCGGCCCGCAAGCACCTTGGCAGCAGGACCCATCGAAATTCTTAAAAACGGGCCCGCCACTACTTACCCAGCTGTCGCGTAGCCCTTAATTGTGAGATGAGAAATTCAACGAAATCAACGGCTGTCCTTTGCCCTTAAATATGAGATTTTGCCTTTAATTCCGATATTCTTGCCCTTAAACCTGAGACAGGGTTCACAGACATGTGCGGCAAATATCGATGGATGATGATGGCGAAGCCTCCGTTGCAGTTGGTGCTGAAGAGTCGCGCAGGGCCGCCGTGCTACGTCCGCTTGTTCAGGCATATCTCAATGGGGCTGGCAGTCTGGAAAGCGGCATCAATGACGCCGTTTGGGAGCTTGGTGTCAGCAGGGCGACGGTCTGGCGTTGGATAAAGCGGCTGGCGGAAGAGGGTGGGCGCACCAGCGCGCTGGCTCCGCGGAAACGGGGTCGTCCGGCCGGTACAACTTTGATATCCGGCAAAGTTGAATCGGTGATCGAAGAGCATCTTCGCCGATATTTCTTGCGCCGGGAGCGTTCGAGCCTCTCGCGCGTCGTGACTGAGATCCGCAGCGCGTGCTGGCAGCAGGGCTTGCAACCGCCGACACGGCGGACGGTTCAGCGTCGTCTGGATGCAATGGATGCCCGCGAAGTTGCAAAGGCACGAGAGGGGGCAAAGGCCGCCCGCCAAAAATTTGCGGCCGTCACAGGCGAGAACAAGGCCAGTCAGCCACTGGAGGTCGTGCAAATCGACCATACACCTGCCGACATCATTCTTGTTGACAGTTTTGAGCGCCAACCAATTGGCCGACCGTGGGTCACGCTGGCGATCGACGTCGCAACGCGGTTGGTAACGGGATATTACACCTCTCTCGAGGCACCTTCGCGTCTGTCAGTGGCGCTTTGCCTGACACAGGCGGTAGCCCCCAAGGCGGAACTTCTGGCGGAATTGACGTGCAATATTCCTTGGCCCGCACAAGGCAAACCGCAGAGCATCCATGTCGACAATGGCCGCGATTTCCGGTCGCGGGCCTTTCGGTCGGCATGTGCGGAATGGGGGATCGATCTGATCTATCGGCCGCCGGGAAGTCCTCACTTCGGGGGTCACATCGAGCGGTTGATCGGGACGATGATGGGGGCCGTTCACCTGTTGCCGGGAACAACGCAAGCCTCAATCGCGGCCAAGGGCGACTATGACGCCGAAGGCCAGGCCACGATGACCCTGAGCGAATTCGATCATTGGTTTGCTCTCGAAATCTGCCGTTACAACAACAGCATTCATTCAAGCATTGGCTGTACGCCCGTTGCCAAATGGGAAGCGCTCTCAGAGCAAATGACGGGCGACATCCCCTTCGAGATGGAAGCCTTTCAGGTGAGCTTCCTGCCCAGCGAACTGCGCAAGGTCAGGCGTGACGGCATCCATCTGTTCCAGATACGGTACTGGTCCGATGCCCTTGCAGGCTACATTGGGCGCGCCGATGGAAAGGTGGTTGTTCGCTACGATCCTCGCGATATCTCAATGATCTGGGTTGAACTGGAAGATGGCCGATATGTTGAGGCGCGGTACAGAAACCTTGAAATTCCGCCTGTGTCGCTCTGGGAATATCGCGAAGCCATGAGGAAGGCCCGTGCCCTTGGCAAGTCCGGGTCCAATGAGCTGGTCTTGGCTGAGCTGATCCGACAGCAACGCCAGATCGAGACTGAAAGCCGGGGCCTGACGAAGGCCGAACGCCGATCCCGTGAAAGAAAAGGTGCATTGGAGGGCGCCAACTCGGCTGTCTCGACAACCGAAGGGCTGCGCCCGATCGACACGGGTGATACATCGCGCCCATTGTTCAAGGTGGAGAGATGGTGAATTGAGGGCAAGGACAACTGAGGCAGACGGTCGGATTGCCCTCATTCAATCGGATATCTGGATCGGCTTTCCGCGGGCCGAACAGGTGTTGGACCGCTTGCAGGGTATGATCGAAGCGCCACGGCAAACCCGTATGCCTGGGCTTCTTGTGCATGGTGCCTCCGGGATCGGCAAGACGATGATCGCCCGAAACCTGTCGCGCAAGTACGCACCAGAATACGATCCGGCGTCAGGCATCACCCGCACACCGCTGCTGCTGTTGCAAGCGCCGCCCGCACCAGACGAACGGCGGTTCTACCTGCACATCTTGGCCGCCGTCGGCGCCCCGGCGACGGCACTGAGCGCCCGCGCTCAAAATGTGGCTTCCCTCGAAGTCCGCGTCATCGCGCTCCTGCGCGACCTTGGCCTGCGGATGATCATGA
>SRJI02000240.1 GCA_005473895.2 Carideicomes alvinocaridis | reverse complement strand
GTGGTGTACCTGATGATCTATGTCTCCCAGGTCCAGGCCGCGGCGTTCGCCTCGGTCGCCGCCGCGGACCAGGTCGTCAAGGCCGTGGTCGCCGACGCTGATCACCCCAGCGCAGGCGCCGCCCACGCCACCGTCGAGCTCACGCTCGCCGACTACGGCGTGGGCGCCGGCCAGTACGACCTGACCGTCGGCTGCGACCAGGGCGGCTGCGGCACGCTCGAACCGGGCGAGGTCGTCGCCGTGCGGGTGGACGTGGCGGTGCCCGTCCCTCTCACGCCGGCAGCGTGGTCGCTGACCCCCGTGACGGTGGGTTCCGACGCCCGCCAGACGGTGCCGAGGTTCTGATGCGCCGCCTCCTCACCGCACGCCTGGGTCGCGACGACGGGCAGACCACCGTCCTCACCGCCGGCCTGTGCGCCGTGCTCGTGGCCCTCATGCTGGTCATGCTCGCGGTCACCACCGTGCAGTTGCAGCACCGTCGCCTGCAGTCGCTCGCGGACTCGGCCGCCGTCGCCGGGGCAGAGGAGCTCGGTTTCCGGCTGGGGGAGGACCCGGGCGTCGTGCTCTCCGACGACGACGTCGCCGCCTCCGCCA
>SRJI02000239.1 GCA_005473895.2 Carideicomes alvinocaridis | reverse complement strand
GGCCACGGCCACGCAGACCGCGCCCACGGTGCCCATCAGGCCCAGGAACGGGATGCCGGTGACGTTCAGGCCCACGAGGGCGACGATCACGGTGATGCCGGCAAACACCACGGCGTTGCCGGAGGTGCCGTTGGCCAGCGCGATCGACTCGTGCAGGCCCGTGCCGCGACGCAGCTCCTGGCGGTGCCGGTTGACGATGAACAGCGCGTAGTCGATGCCCACGGCCAGGCCCAGCATCACCCCGAGCACCGGGGTCACGGAGATCATCTCCACGGCGGAGGAGAACGCGAGCGCCCCGGCGGCGCCCACGCCCACGCCCACCAGCGCGTTGACCAGCGGCAGACCCGCGCCCACGAGGGTGCCGAGCATGACCACCAGCACGATCGCGGCGACCACGAGGCCCACGACCTCGCCCGGGCCGAGCAGGGAGGACACGGTGGCGTTGAGCTCCTGGGAGGGATGCACGGCGACGCCGTCGATGTCCGCGCCGGTGAGGGCGCCGGTGACCGCCTCCTTGTCCTCGGCGGTGACGTCCGGGGTCGGCGTGGTGAAGGTGACGATCCCGACGGCGGTGCTGCCGTCCTCGGACACGGT
>SRJI02000238.1 GCA_005473895.2 Carideicomes alvinocaridis | reverse complement strand
AAGTTTGCGGGTATTTTTCTAGAACCGTGCCATATTGCAAAGATGATTGCCAAATATATCGTGTTACATGAAAGCGATAAGATATTAATGGTATTACGGCCCTATCAATATCATGCGGTAGAGGCAATCATCGACAGGGTAAAGAATAGTTCAAAGAATGGCTACATCTGGCATACCACGGGATCAGGAAAAACACTTACCTCTTTTAAGGCAAGCCAGATTATCACCAACAATCCTAAGATTAAAAAAGTTGTTTTTGTAGTTGACAGGCAGGACCTAGATGACCAAACCGTCCGAGAATTCCGTGCTTTTGATAAAGACAGTATTGATGGGACGGAAAACACCAAAATGTTGGTCAATCAATTTTTAGACCCAAACAGACCATTAATTGTAACAACCATCCAAAAACTCAACAGCGCTATTTCTAAAGCAAAGTTTAGAAGGCAGATAGAGGAGCTAAAGGATGAAAAAATTGTATTCATATTTGATGAATGCCATCGTTCTCAGTTTGGCGACACTCATAGGCGAGGATGAAAAAATTGTATTCATATTTGATGAATGCCATCGTTCTCAGTTTGGCGACACTCATAGGCG
>SRJI02000237.1 GCA_005473895.2 Carideicomes alvinocaridis | reverse complement strand
CGGCGTCCACCGCGGTCATGGCGGACGCGTTGACCACGGCGCGCAGGCCGCGGAAGTGCTCCCGCGGCCACGAGGCCGGATCCGTCATGTCCCACGTGTCGCGGCCGTGGGCCTCGACCGGGATCCCCGCGGCCTCGGCGCGGGCCACGAGGGCGCGTCCGAGCTGGCCGCCGGCGCCGAGCACGAGGATCGGGGCGGGCGGCATGGGGGTGACGTCCGCGAGCATCGGGTGGGCGCGGTCCTTGTCCGAGAGCTCGGCGTCCTCGAGCGGGATGGGCCAGGCGATGGCCGCCGTCGGGTCCGCGAGGTTGAGGAACGTGTACTGGCCCTGCGCGTCGGCGGACCAGTGGTCGTTCACCAGGTAGGTGTAGGCCGTGTCCGGCTCGAGCGTCTGGTAGGAGTTGCCCACCCCGCGCGGCACGAAGACGGCCTTCTCCGGGCCGAGCTCCACGGTGGCGACGGCGCCGAAGGACGGCCCTTCGCGCAGGTCCACCCAGGCGCCGAAGATCCGGCCGTGGGCGACGGCCACGTACTTGTCCCAGGGTTCGGCGTGGATGCCGCGGGTGGTGCCGACGGCGTCGTTGAAGGAGATGTT
>SRJI02000236.1 GCA_005473895.2 Carideicomes alvinocaridis | reverse complement strand
ATGTAGCGCACCTGGAACGGGGCCACCCCGAGCAGGGACGGCAGCTCGGCGGCGGGCCGGCGGGCGTCGATCATCCGCGCCACCTGCCGCGCCTTGAGGGCGAGCGCCGCGGTGATCATCACCGGGTGGACGCCGGTGGCCATCGCGTGCCGCACGAGGGAGACGGCCCTCGCCGCCTGCCCCTCGAGCGCCGCGTCGGCCACCGCGAAGCTCGTGGCCTCCACGCGGCCGCTGTAGTACGTGTCCACGGTCTCGACGGTGACGACGCCCTCGGTGTCGTCGACGAGCTGGGCGCACGCGGCCGCGAGCTCCGTGAGCGAGGCGCCGGTGGCGCGGATGAGCGCGCGGGCCGCCTCCTCGTCGATGCGCCGACGCCGGTCGCGGAACTCGGCCTGCACGAAGGCCAGCCGCTCCTCGTCCTTCTTCAGCGGCACGCACTCGACCACCGTGCCGGCCTGGGCGACGGCGTCCAGCAGCTTCTTGCCGCGGGTGCCGCCGGTGTGGCGCAGCACGAGCGTGACGTCCTCCGCGCCCGGGCCCTGCTGGACGAGACGCAGGGCGTCCTCGAGGAACGCGTCGTTCATGGCCTCGAGGC
>SRJI02000235.1 GCA_005473895.2 Carideicomes alvinocaridis | reverse complement strand
CGCCCCGAACGCGGGCGGGTAGCGGAACTCGCCGGCCGGCACCTCGGCCCCGTCCTGGAGCGTGAGGACCTGCAGCGCCTCGGGCTGCCGGGCGAAGGCCGCGTGCACGCCGTGCTCGGAGGCCCGGTGGAAGCCGAACTTCGCGTAGTACTCGGGCCAGCCGTAGACCACCACGACCTCCTCGCCGTCGGCCTGCGCCGTCTGCAGCAGGGCGTTGACGAGCGCGGTGCCGGCACCCTCGCCCTGATGCTCGGGCAGGACGCCGTGCGGGGCGAGCGCCAGCACCTCCGCGTCGTCGATGTGGGCCCGGACCAGGGTGCCGTAGCCCATCGGGTCCGACTGCAGGTCCGTGCCGGGGATCGCGGCGGTCATGGCCACGAGGGAATACTGGGGCAGCCAGCCCTCCGCGCCGCCGGCGAGCTCCTCCACGAGGTCGGCCTCGGTCGTGGACTCGAAGGCGAGCTCGGCGATCTGGCGGACGGCGCGGCGGTCCGCCCGATCGTCATGCTCGGCCTCGCGGGTGGACCAGCGGTGGCCGAGATCCTGACCGGCGGGGACGTGGGCGGCGCGGTGGCCGGGGGTCTGGGTGCTGTTC
>SRJI02000234.1 GCA_005473895.2 Carideicomes alvinocaridis | reverse complement strand
CAGCCGCCCGGCCGGGGTGTCCAGGCGACGGTGGCCCCACCAGCTCAGCCCGGCCACCAGCACACCCTGCATCGCCAGACCGAGCGGCCACACCGGCCAGGTGCCCTGCCGGTCCGGCACGCCGGTGCTGTCGAGACCGCGCAGCTCGCCGTCGAGGCACTCGACGTCCCGGACGGGGTCTCGCTGGGTCCAGCGCAGCCCCACGGACAGCAGGTTGAGCGGCCCGGGCTCCGCCCGGGTCCCGTCCTCGACGAGCCCACCCTCCCAGGGGGAGGCATCCGCGAGCACGGCGTACGGGTTCGCCGCGAGCAGCCATCCGCTGCGCCGTGGGTCGGGGATCGTCCGGGTGGTCACCGGGCCGAYGCACCGGTCGGCGATCCCGTCGTACAGCTCCGGGTGCGCCGCCTCCCACTCGGCCCAGGCCTGCTCCGCCTCCTCCGGGGTCATCTTCTCGAGCTCCGCCTCGGTGAACGGCTCCGCCGTCATGGAGCCGTACTCGGCGTCGTTGGCCCGCACCTCGGTCTGCAGGAACTGCAGGGACAGCCCGAAGGCCACCAGGGTGCCGATCGTCAGCGCCGCCACGATCAGGTACGTC
>SRJI02000046.1 GCA_005473895.2 Carideicomes alvinocaridis | reverse complement strand
CGCTGGCGGGCGCGCTCGGCCCCGAGGGCGGCTGGCTGTTCTCGGCCGGCACGGGCAGCTTTGCCGGCAGCCGGCGCGGGGCGGAGACGCGGCTGCTGGGCGGCTGGGGTTTGAACCTCGGCGACCAGGGCTCCGGCGCCTGGCTGGGCCGCCGCGCGCTGGAGGCCGCGTTGCTGACCCATGACTGCATCCTGCATCCGGGCCCGCTGAGCGCCTTATTGCTGGAGGAGTTCGGCAACGATCCGCTGGCCCTGGTCGCCTTTTCCCGCACGGCCGGCTCGGCCGATTACGCGCGGTTCGCGCCGCAGGTGGTGGACCTGGCCGGCGACGACGCCGTGGCTCGCAACCTGATGGAGGAGGGGGCGGCCTATGTTGCGGCCGCGCTGGACTCGCTGGGCTACGCGGCGGGCGGGCGCCTCTGCCTCACCGGGGGCCTGGGCCCGTCCTATCTGCCCTTCCTGCCCAAGGGTATGCGCGGCGCCGTGGTGGCCCCCGAAGGCACCCCGCTCGACGGGGCGCTGGCGCTGGCCTCCGGTCCGGCCTGACGGCGGGCCGCGCGGTGGCCCGCCCGCGCGAACACCCCTCTGCCACGGGGAGGCGAGGCGAGGGGCTGCACTCTTTCCGTGGCGCGGGGTAATCTTTCAATGATTCGAACGAGATTGCGGTCGGTCGGCGCCAACCCGGCCCGAGCGATCGCCACGACCCAGATGCAAGGACGACCCATGCGCCATATCCTTCGCGTCGCGGCCCTTCTGGCCTGCGGCCTTGCCACGCCCCTGGCGGCCGAGAACTACGCCCTTCTCGTGGGCGTCTCCGATTATCCCGAGCTGGGCGAGGACGCCGCCCTGAACGGTCCCGCCAACGATGTCGCGCTGGTTCGCAGCTTTCTGACCTCCAGCAGCCAGGTGGCCTTTGCCGAAGGCAACGTGACCGTCCTGGCCGACGGGGTGGAGGGCGCCGACGCACCGACCGCAGAGGCGATCCGGAGCGGCCTGACCGAGCTGGCGGAGCGCGCGGGCGAGGGCGATTTCGTCTACCTGCATTTCGCCGGGCTGGGCGCGCAGGTCCCCGCTCGTGATGACGCTTCCGAGCCGGACGGGCTGAACGAGGTCTTCCTGCCCGCCGATGCGGGCCGGTGGGATGCGGAGGCGGGCGAGATCCGCAATGCGCTCGGCGACGACGAACTGGGGGATCTCCTCGCCCAGCTTCGACAGAACGGAGCCGATGTCTGGGCGGTCTTCGACACGGCGTTTGGCGGAACCTCCGCGCACGTGGCCCGCAACGGGACCGGCGAGGTCCGCTCGCGCAAGGCGTCGCCCGAGATGCTGGGCCTGCCCGACGCTCCGGATGAGGAGGCAGGCGGGACCGAGGCGGAGGATCCCCGTGCCCGGCCCGAGCCGCCCCTTGGACCGGCCGAGCTGGGCGCCGAGGGCGACGAGGCCGCAGGCGGCGGTCTCACGCTCTTCTTCGCCGCACGCACGCCGGAACAGACGGCCGAGATGCGCCTGCCGCCGCGCCACCCCGAGCGCCGGGCGCAGGGCATCTTCACCTACGCGCTGTTCAAGACCCTCGCGGAGCGGCCGGGCGGAAGCTACCGAGAGCTCGCCCGGAACATCCTGCGGGAATACGGCATCGCCAACCTGACCCGGACCACGCCGGTCTTTGCCGGCGACCTCGACCTGCCGGTTCTGGGCGGCACGCCCGAGCGGCGCATCCTGCAATGGCCGGCCGAACGCGAGGGCGACCTCGTCCGCGTCTCCGCCGGCACCCTGCACGGGCTGGAGCCGGGGGCGGAGCTGCTGATGCTGGAGACGCCCGAGGATGCCGACGAGCGGGCGATCGGCCGCTACCGGGTGTCCGAGGCGGACACGTTCAGCGCCGAGCTCGACGTGGTGACCGGGCCGGGCAACTGGCCCGAGGGCGCGGTGCTGCGCAAGGTCTCCGAGGCGCTGGACTATTCCCTGCGGGTGGCCCTGCCCGAAGAGGGCAGCGCCCCGGCGCGCCGGCTGGAGGCGGCGGTGGCGCAGATCGCGGCCAAGGCGCTGGTCGGCCCGCGGGTGAGCTTCGTCCCGGCCGGGGAGCCCGCCGATCTGCGGCTCGCCGTCCTGCCCGACAGCCCGCGCCCGAACGCCATCTGGTTCCTCCCGGCCTCCGGGATGGTGGATCGCGGCCAGCTTGCCGCCACGCCCTCGGTCTCCACCGCCGACAAGGACGTGGAGGACCTGGCGCGGGTCATCGCCCGCAATGTCGGGCGCTTCGCGACCACGATCAACCTGATGAAGATGGCCGCCGCCGTCTCCGACCCGGCCCTGCCGGTGGAGGTCACGTTCCGTGCCGGCCGCTATGACAGGGACGCGCAGAAGGTGGTCGAAGGGTCGCATCACGCGCTCGACCCGCTGAGCGTGCCGCGGGTTCTGCCCGGCGACGTGGTGGGCGCGACGCTGGAGAACGGGGCCGAGGTCCCGGTGGATTACAACATCCTCTATGTCGGCTCGGACTTCTCGCTGACCTTCCTCGGCAATGGCCGGCTCGAACCGGGGGACAGCCTGAGCCGGGATTACGTGCTGGTGGACCCCGCCGCCTTCGGGCGCGAGCGCCTGATCGCCGTGCTCACCCCGGCCACGGCCCAGAGCGCGGTGGAAAGCCTGTCCTTCCTGGCGCAGGAGGGCGTGCAGATGCTGCGCGGCGGCACGGGCATGGCGGCGATGCTGGGCGAGGCGGGGCTCGGCGAAAGCGCCCAGGGCAGCGTGGCCTTCCACAATGCGGGCGGCGAAGAGAACCCCGGCCCGGCGATCCGGCAGCTCGACCTGGAGACGGTGCCGCAGGCCGACTAGGCCGTCTCACGCCTTCGTGACGGGTCGCTTGGCGCCTCGCGCGGGGCGCGGGATCGTCCTGATTTGCAGGGGCGCCGAGGGTGCGGCGTATGATCCGACGAAAAAGGTCGGGATTGACTTTCCCAACCGAATGGCTCAGATAAACCAAGCACGGTGAGACGATACCCGGAGAACATCCGTCATGGACGCGGTTCAGGGCCGGAACCCACAGGAAGGCGCAGGATATGGCGCCCGCGCGAGCCGGGATCACATCCCCGGCCGGGCCGAGCTCTGCGAGGGTTGGGCCCATGCCGAGGGTCTCTCGGAATGCTGTTTCGAGACGCTTCTCGATCGCCGCCGTGACTGCAACGAACAATGCCGCCTCGACCGGGAGGCCGCCGATGGCCAGGCATGAACGTGGGGCCGCTCCCGTCGCCACGCTGGAGGCGCTGCCCGGGCTCGAGGCCTGGACCGTCTGCGCGCTGCGGCTCTGGGCCGACGGGCAGGAGGGGCGCGCGGCACTCGTCGAGGATTCGGCCCGCCGGATGGGCGATGCCGCCGGAGAGCGGATTGCCGGGCTGTTCGGCGAACTGGCCGAAATGGTCCTGGGCCATGCGCGCCGCCCCTTGCTGCGCCATTCCAACGCCTGCTCCTGCGTCGGCGCGGACGAGGCGGTCTTTGCCCATTTCCTTGCCGCTGCCACCCAGGGCGAGCGCGAGGATGCGCTGATGATCGCCTGCCTGATCATGCGCTCCGACGTGGCGCCGTTGGCGGTGTCCCTGGCGCAGACCGTGGGGCTGGCGCTGCTCCGGGCCGCCGCACCCGATCCATCCGCCGCGGCCAGCTTCGCCCCCGCGCCGGGACGGCTGCACTGAGACACGCAAGACAAAGACATACGAGACAAAGACCGAGGGAAGGAACTTACATGCAACGCACCACGACCGCACTCGTCACGCTGGCCGCCCTGTCCGGGCTCGCGGCCGGCGCCGCGACGGCGCAGGACGGGCCGGACCGCAAGGCGGTGCTCACCACCTATGCCGACATCGCCGAGGCGGGCTATTCCGACAGCCTGACCAAGGCGAAGGAATTGCAGGCGAAGGTCGAGGCGCTGATCGCCGATCCCTCGGCTGAGGCGCTGCAGGCGGCGCGCGCGGCCTGGCTGGAGGCGCGAGTGCCCTACCAGCAGACCGAGGTCTTCCGGTTCGGCAACCCCATCGTCGACGACTGGGAGGGCAAGGTGAATGCCTGGCCGCTCGACGAGGGGCTGATCGACTATGTCGACACCTCCTATGGCGGGGCGACGGACGAGAACCAGTATGCCGCGCTCAACATCGTGGCCAACCCGACCTTCACGCTTTCAGGCGAAGAGATCGACGCGACCGAGATCACGCCCGAGCTGCTGTCGGACACGCTGCACGAGGCCGACGAGGTGGAGGCCAACGTCGCCACCGGCTACCACGCGATCGAGTTCCTGCTCTGGGGCCAGGACCTGAACGGCACCGAGAAAGGCGCGGGCGAGCGGCCCTGGACCGATTACGCCGCGGGCGACGATTGCACCAACGGCCATTGCGACCGGCGCGGCGACTACCTGAAGGCCGCGACCGACCTGCTGGTCTCCGACCTCGACTGGATGGCGCAGCAATGGGCCGCGGACGGCGAGGCGCGCTCGACCGTGATGGCGGACGAGAATGCGGGGCTCACCGCCATGCTGACCGGCATGGGCTCGCTCTCCTACGGGGAACAGGCGGGCGAACGGATGAAGCTGGGCGTCATGCTCAACGATCCGGAGGAGGAGCATGACTGCTTCTCCGACAACACCTACAACTCGCATTATTACGACGCGCTCGGCGTCCGCAACGTCTATGCCGGCGAATACGTGCGGGTCGACGGCAGCGTCGTCTCGGGGCCCAGCCTGTCGGATCTCGTGGCGGCCGCCGATCCGCAGGTCGACGCGGAGCTGAGCGCCGCGCTGGATCACACGATGGCCGAGGTGGGCCAGATCAAGACCGCGGCCGAGGCGGGCTTCAGCTACGACATGATGCTCGCGCGCGGCAACGAGGCCGGCGAGGCGCTGATCATGGACGCCGTGGATTCGCTGGTCGCGCAGACCAAGTCCATCGAGCGCGCGGTCGGCGTGCTGGGCGTGGAGCGGATCGGCTTCGAAGGGTCCGACAGCCTCGACAACCCGGATGCCGTCTTTCAGTGAACCGATGCTCCGGGGCGGCGGGATACCGCCCCGGCAATCTTGACCCCAAGGATCGCCCCATGATTATCTGCCACTGCATGTCCATCACCGACGCCGACATCCGCGCGGCAGTCGACTGGATGCGCGCCTCGGACCCGGAGACGTTGATCACGCCCGGCAAGGTCTACCGCGCGCTCGGCAAGAAGGCCGATTGCGGGGGATGCCTGCCGTTGTTCATGGAAACCATGAGCAAAAGCGACGGCTTCGGTGTCCCCGTTCACCTGCGCAACCTGCGCGCGGCAGATAAGGAGAGAAAGACCCATGAAGGGCGATCCGAAGGTCATCGAATACCTAAACAAGGCACTGAGGAGTGAGCTGACGGCCGTCAGCCAGTACTGGCTGCATTTCCGTCTTCAGGATGACTGGGGATATGGCAAGCTCGCCGCGAAGTCGCGCGCCGAAAGCATCGAGGAGATGCATCACGCCGACAAGCTGATCGAGCGCATCATCTTTCTCGAAGGCCACCCCAATCTGCAGAAGCTCGACCCGCTGCGCATCGGCCAGACCGTGCCGGAGACGCTGCAGGCCGACCTCGAGGCCGAACACGACGCCCGCACGCTCTACATCGAGGCGCGCGATCACTGCGACAGCGTTGGGGATTACGTCTCCAAGAACCTCTTCGAGTCGCTGATCGAGGACGAGGAACATCACATCGATTTCCTCGAGACGCAGATCGAGCTGCTGGGCAAACTGGGCGAAGAGCGGTATGGCCTGCTCAACGCCAAGTCGGCGGACGAGGCCGAGTAAGACCCCGCCGCCTCAGATACAGGAACGAGGCGGACGCCTATGAGACGGAAGACGATAGCGGCCTTGGCCCTGGCGATCTGTGCCGGGGCCGGGCTGAGTGTGACCGGCCAGGCCGGGACCGACACCGCGCCCGGAAACGCGACCGGAAACGCGCCCGGCAATGCACCCGGAACCGCACCGGAGTTCGAGCTGGGCGACCCCCATCTCGACCTGATGCCCCGCACCCCGGAAGAGGCGGAGCGGATCGCCGGCGTGACAGCCCCCACCACCGATTTCACCGCGCCCGAGCGGTTCGAGAGCAATCCCGGTGGCGGCGCCACGGTGCGGGCGCGCGACAATGCCGATGCCTTTTCCCAGCCGTCCGGCAACATCTCCTTCGCCGGAGAGCTTGATTTCAAGGTCGGCAACGGGCTGTTCCGGAAGCTCTGGGTCTCTTCCCCGTCCTCGACCCGGGCCAGCGACGGGCTGGGCCCGCTCTACAACGCGCGGTCCTGCCAGCGCTGCCACCTGAAAGACGGGCGCGGCCATCCCCCGGAAGGTCCCGAGGACGACGCCACCTCCATGTTCCTGCGCATCTCGGTGCCGGCCACCGAGGACGTGGCCATGTCCGAGATCGAGGCCTTCCTCCTGTCCCTGGGCGACAGCGCGCAGCGGACCCGGCCGGACCCGGTCTATGGCGGACAGCTGCAGGATTTCGCGGTGCAGGGCCACGCGGCGGAATACCGGCTGGGCATCACCTACGAGGAACGCGAGGTGCCCCTGTCGGGGGGCGAGACTGCCAGCCTGCGCGTGCCCAGCTACAGCGCCGAGGATCTGGGCCACGGCCCCCTGGCCGAGGGCGCGATGCTGAGCCCCCGGGTGGCGCCGCAGATGATCGGGCTGGGCCTGGTGGAGGCGATCCCGGCGGCCGACATCCTTGCCGCCGCCGATCCGCTGGACAGCGACGGCGACGGCATCTCGGGCCGGCCGCAGGTGGTCTGGTCCTTCGAGTACGAACGCCCGATGCTGGGACGCTTCGGGCTGAAGGCCGGGGCGCCCTCGATCCGCGAACAGGCGGCCTCGGCCTTTGCCGGCGATATCGGGATCTCGTCGCCCATCTTCGACGCGCCCTGGGGCGACTGTACCGAGGCGGAG
Source organism: Carideicomes alvinocaridis (assembly GCA_005473895.2). Taxonomy (GTDB): domain Bacteria; phylum Pseudomonadota; class Alphaproteobacteria; order Rhodobacterales; family Rhodobacteraceae; genus Carideicomes; species Carideicomes alvinocaridis. Next base: position 31,236 of record SRJI02000046.1, on the reverse strand, counting down.
GCCGATTGCCGCGCCGGTCCCCATGGCGACGGCGACGCGCGCGGCACCGAGATCGACGCCGAGGGCCTGGACCTCGTGGCCTTCTACAGCCGCAACCTCGCCGTGCCGGAGCGGCGCGACCTGGACGACCCGGAGGTGCTGCGCGGCAAGCGGGTCTTCTACGAGACCGGCTGCACCTCCTGCCACCGGCCGAAATTCGTCACCCACCGGCTGAAGGACCGCGATGAGCAGTCGTTCCAGCTGATCTGGCCCTATTCCGACTTCCTGCTGCACGACATGGGCGAGGGTCTGGCCGATGACCGTCCCGAGGGCCGCGCGAATGGACGGGAATGGCGCACCGCGCCGCTCTGGGGGATCGGCATGACGGAGACGGTGAGCGGCCACACCTATTTCCTGCATGACGGGCGGGCGCGGTCCCTGCTCGAAGCGATCCTCTGGCATGGCGGCGAGGCCGAGGCGCAGCGCGACGCCGTCGCCGGGATGCCCAAGGCCGACCGCGACGCCCTGATCACCTTCCTGGAGTCCCTTTGATGAAATACGCCCTTGCCCTCTGCCTCAGTCTTGCCGCCGCGCCCGCCTCCGCCGGCGTGGCGGAGGTGATCGACGACCAAATCCGGCCCAACCTCGCGCAGTTCGCCGAGGCGACCGCGGCGCTGGAGAGTGCGGCGGAACAGGATTGCCGGGCCGAGGCGCTGCGCCCGGCCTACCAGTCGGCCTTTGACGCGTGGATGGGGGTCAGCCACCTGCGCTTCGGCCCGATGGAGGAGGGGGGGCGCGCGCTCGCCATCTCGTTCTGGCCGGACAAGCGGGGGATGGTCGGCGCGACCGTGGCGCGGCTGGTCGCCGAAGAGGACCCGATCGCCCGGACGCCGGAGGAATTCGGCGAGGTCTCGGTCGCCGGTCGCGGGCTCTTCGCGCTGGAGCGGCTGTTCTACGACGAGGCGCTGTCGGGCTATGGCGAGGACAGCTATTCCTGCGCGTTGGCCCGGGCCGTGACCTACGACCTTGCCCGCATGGCGCGCGAGCTGCGGGCCGAGTGGGAGGATTACGCGCCGCTCATGCTGAAGGCCGGGGAGGCGGGGAACGACACCTATCTCAGCGACAAGGAGGCGCGGCAGGCGCTTTACACCGCGCTGCTGTCGGGGCTGGAATTCACCGCCGACCAGCGGCTGGGCCGGCCGCTCGGCACCTTCGAGCGCCCCCGCCCGGAACGGGCCGAGGCGCGCCGCTCGGGCCGGTCGCTGCGCAACGTGATCCTGTCGCTGGAGGCGCTGGAGGACATGGCCGAGGCGCTGGCGGACGAGCCGATCCCTGTGACCGAGGAAGCCTTTGACACCGTGCTGGCAGAGGCGCGCGACCTCGACGACCCTGTCTTTGCCGGGATGGAGGCGCCGACCGGGCGGCTGAAGGTGGAGATCCTGCAACAGCTGACCCAGGCGGTGCGCCGCGCGGTGGAGGGCGAGATCGGCCTCCAGCTTGGCGTGACCGCCGGCTTCAACGCAACCGACGGAGACTGAGCCATGCCGACACGTCGCACCTTCCTTGCCACGCTGGCGGCCGCCGCGACCGCCCCGGCCCTGACCTGGGCCGATGCCGGCAGCCCGCATTACCTGGCCGCGGCGCGCGAGGCCTCGGGCGCCTATGCGCTGTTCGGCCTGACCGACCGGGGCGAGGACCTGTTCCGCATCCCGCTGCCCGATCGGGGCCATGCCGCCGCCGCCCATCCCAAGGCGCCCGAGGCCGTGGCCTTTGCCCGCCGCCCGGGGCGGTTCGCGCTGGTGATCGACTGCGTCTCGGGCCGCGTGCTGCACGAGCTGGAGGCGCCGGAGGGCCGGCACTTCTACGGCCACGGCGCCTTCATCGCCGACGGAGACGTGATGGTGACCCCCGAGAACGCCTTTGAGACCGGCGAGGGCAAGCTGGGCCTCTGGTCCCGACGCGAGGGCTATGCCCGGATCGGCGAGATCGCGACCCACGGCACCGGGCCGCACGACATCCTGCGCATGAAGGACGACGTGATGGTCGTGGCCAATGGCGGCATCCTGACCCATCCCGACCGCGGCCGCGAGAAGCTGAACATCGACAGTATGGAGCCGAGCCTCGTCTACCTCACGCCCGAGGGCGAGCTGCTGGAGCAGGTGGTGCTGGAGCCGGACCTGCACAAGAACTCCATCCGCCACCTGGCGCAGACCGAGGACGGACTCGTGGCCTTCGCCATGCAGTGGCAGGGTGACTTGTCCGATCCCGTTCCGCTGCTCGGGCTGCACCGGCGCGGGCAGGCGCCGGTCCTCTGCCAGGCCGACCTTGGCGAGCAGCTGGCGATGAAGGGCTATGCCGGGAGCGTCGCGCTGGATGCGACGGGTCGGCTCGCCGGGATCACCTCGCCGCGCGGCGGCCGGGTTCACCTGTTCGACCTCGACGGCGGCTTCGTCGAGAGCCTTCGGCGGCAGGATGTCTGCGGCCTGGCCACCGCGCCGGGCGGCATGGTGGCCTCGGACGGGCTGGGCGCGATCCTCGGCATCGGGGCCGGCGGCGTGGAGCCGCGGCACGTGGCCGAGGGCCGGTCCTGGGACAACCACATGGTGGCGGTGCGGGGCTGAGGGCTCAGTCCATGGCGCGGGCGGAGGCGCGGCGCGTCTCCACCATTCGCTTGACGAAGGCCAGCGCGAAGAGGCCCGTCAGGATCAGGATGATCGTCGGCGCCGGCGCGCTGTCGAGGAAGAAGCACAGGTAGGTGCCGCCCAGCATCGACAGCATGTTGACCCCGCAGGCCACCGCCAGCATCGCCCCGAAGCGGCGCACCATGAGAAAGGCGATGGCCCCCGGCGCGATCAGCAGCCCCACGGCAAGGATCAGCCCGGTGGCCGAAAGCGTCGCCACGATGGTCAGCGACAGGATCGTCAGCAGCCCGTAATGCAGCAGCCCCACGGGCAGGCCCGAGGCGCGCGCCTGCGCCGGGTCGAAGGCATGCAGCAGCAGGTCCCGCCACTTGAGCAGCAGCGCGGCGGCCACGACGATGGAGATCGCGCCGGCAGTCCAGAGGTCCTGCGCCCCAACGCCCAGCATGTTGCCAAAGAGGATATGGTCGAGATGGGCGTTGGTCTCGATCGAGGTGTAGAGCACGATCCCAACCGCGAACATGCCGGAGAACACGACGCCCATCACCGTGTCCTGTTTCACCCGGCTGTTCTCCGACAGGTAGCCGGTCAGCAGCGCGGTCAGCATCCCGGCCCCGAAGGCCCCGACGATCAGCGGGACCCCGGCGATATAGGCCAGGACGATCCCCGGCAGAACGGCGTGGCTGATCGAGTCGCCCATCAGAGCCCAGCCCTTGAGTACCAGGAAACAAGACAGCAGCGCGGTCGGGATCGACACGATCACGCAGATGGCAAACGCGTTCCACATGAAGGGGAAGTGGAAGGGCAGGAGGGCCGCCTCGATCATTCCGCGGGCTCCCCTTGCTCTGCCGCCGGAAGATCTCGCAGGGCGGCGGCGGCCTTGCGGCGGGCGGCCAGCAGCCCGTGCTTGGGCGCGAGAAGGAAGGTGACGAGGAAGATCGCCGTCTGCATGCAGACGATCACGCCGCCGGTCGCCCCGTTGAGGAAAAAGCTCACATAGGCGCCGGCGAACCCGGTCACCGCCCCGATCGCCACCGCCAGCGCCACCAGTCGCGGGAAACGGTCGCAAAGCAGGTAGGCCGTGGCACCGGGGGTCACCACCATGGCGATGACGAGGAAGGCCCCCACCGTCTGCATCGCAGCCACGACCGAGGCCGAGAGCAGGGTGAAGAACATCACCTTCAGCGCCCCGGTCCTCAGCCCGATGGAGCGCGCGTGGCTCTCGTCGAAGAAGGTGACCATCAGGTCCTTCCACTTGGCCAGCAGCAGCGCCAGCGACACCACCCCGATGATGACCAGCTGCAGCGTGTCCTCGGGCGTGATGGCCAGGATGTTGCCCATGGTGATGGTCTGGATCGACACCGCCATCGGGTTGATCGACACCATGAACAGCCCAAGCCCGAAGAAGCCGGTGAAGATCAGCCCGATCACGACGTCGACCTTAAGCCCCGATCGGTCCGACAGGAACAGCATCGCCCCCGCCGCCAGCCCCCCCGACAGGAAGGCGCCAAGAGCGAAGGGCAGGCCGAGGATGTAGGCGCCAGCCACGCCGGGCACCACGGAATGCGAAAGCGCGTCGCCGATCAGCGACCAGCCCTTCAGCATCAGGTAGGCCGACAGGAACGCGCAGACCGCGCCGACCAGCGCCGAGACATACATCGCGCTGGCCATGTAGCCGTAGAGAAACGGATCGAGAAGCGCGCCGCTCATCGCTGGTCGTCCTCGTCCGGCGCGCAGCGATCGCTGCGGTGGGTCAGGTCGCCGTAGCGCACCAGCGGCCGCTCGTCGTCGGTCAGGATCGAGATGCGGCGCGGGTCGTCGTCGTCATGCAGATCTTCGCCGCCCAGGGTGAAGTGCCGCAGCACCCCACCGAAGGCCCGTTCGAGGTTCTCGTGGGTAAAGGTCGTGTCGGTGGGCCCGTAGGCCAGCACCGTGCCCTTGACCAGCACCGTGCGGTCGCAGAATTCCGGCACGCTGCCCAGGTTGTGGGTGGAGACCAGCATCACCCGGCCCTCTGCCTTCAGCTCGCGCAGGAGCGCGATGATCTGCTCCTCGGTCTTCACGTCGACGCCGGTAAAGGGCTCGTCCAGCAGGATCACCTGGCCCTCCTGCGCCAGCGCCCGGGCGAGGAAGACGCGCTTGCGCTGGCCGCCCGATAGCTCGCCGATCTGGCGGTGGCGGTACTCGGTCATGTTCACCCGCTCCAGCGCCGCGTCCACCGCGGCCCGGTCCTGTGCCTTGGCGCGCCGCAGGAAGCCCATGTGCCCGTAGCGGCCCATCATCACCACGTCCTCCACCAGCACCGGGAAGGCCCAGTCGACCTCTTCGGACTGGGGGACATAGGCCACGAGGTTGCGCTTGAGCGCCTCGCGGACGGTGAGGCCCAGCAGCCGGATCTCGCCCTTTGCGGCGGGGACAAAGCCCATGATCGCCTTGAAAAGCGTGGATTTCCCGGCGCCGTTCACGCCCACCAGCGCGGTCACGGTGCCCCGCGGGATGGCAAAGCTCGCGTCCCTGAGCGCCGTGTGGCCGTTGCGGTAGGTGACCGTGACGTGATCGCAGCGGATGCCGTCGCCCGCCATGTCCCGGGCCGTCTGGGGATCGGCTGGCGCGTCTGTCCGGGCTGTCGCTGTCTGGGGCATGATGTCCTCGGCTGGTCGCGGGCGGGCGGTGGCTGGTGGGATCGGTGGTCAGTCGGTGGCGGGGTCGAGCCCCTCGGCAATGGTCTCGGCGGTGACGCGCAGCAGGTCGAGGTAGCTGGGCACCGGGCCGTTGCGCGTGCTCAGACTGTCGACGTAAAGCACGCCGCCGTAACGCGCCCCGGTCTCGCGCGCGACCTGCCGGGCGGGAGCGGTGTTCACCGTGCTTTCGCAGAAGACCGCGGGGATGTCGTGCTCGCGCACCCCGTCGATCACCGCGCGCACCTGCTGCGGCGTGCCCACCTGGTCGGCGTTCATCGGCCAGAGGAACAACTCCTCCATCCCGAAATCCCGGGCGAGGTAGCTGAAGGCGCCTTCGCAGGTCACCAGCCAGCGGCGGTTCTCCGGCAACGCGGCGATCCGGTCGCGCAGGGGGCCGATCGTGTCGGTCAGCTCCTGCTTGTAGGCTTCTGCATTGGCGCGGTAGGTCGCGGCATTGGCGGGATCCGTGTCGGCAAAGGCGCGGGCGATGTTGTCGATATAGATGCGCGCATTCTCCAGCCCCATCCAGGCATGGGGGTTGGGCTTGCCCTCGTAGGCGCCGAGCGTGATCGGGATCTCGTCGATCCCCTCGCTCACGGTCACGGTGGGAATGTCGCCGAGATTGTCGAGGAACTGGTCGAACCAGAGCTCCAGGTTCAGCCCGTTATAGAGGATGAGATCCGCGTCGTAGCTGCGCACGATGTCCTGCGGCGTGGGCTCGTAGCCGTGGATCTCCGCCCCCGGCTTGGTGATGGAGACAACATCGGCCGCGTCGCCCGCCACCTGCTGCGCCATGTCCGCCAGCACGGTGAAGGTGGTCGCGACCTTCATCCTCTCGGCCGCCAGCGCGGGCTGCAGCGGCAGGGCGAGGGCCAGCAGAAGGACGATGCGGCGCAGGGCGGCGGGGGTCGGCATGGGCGCTCCTCGGGTGTCGGAGGGACGATGGTGCAATTGCGACTTATTCGCAAGTGAGAAATTTCGCGCCTCGAATGGCCGGTTTTCACGGGGGCAGGAGCCCGAGCCCGGGTGCGATGGGGCCGGCGCTACAGGTCCTCGTCCAGCATGGCGGTGATGTCGGCAAAGATGGCCTGCCATTCCGCGTCGTCCATCTCCATGAACCGCAGGTAGCGCAGCATGAAGGCTCCTTCGCAGGCGAGAAAGGCGAGCCGCGCGCGCCGGCCCTCGGGCGTCGTGGTGTCGAGCCCCGCCAGCCGCGCGGCGTACCAGGCGCGGGTGGAGGCCAGGTGCTCGGGCGTCTGCAGAAGGGCGGCCATCAGGCTCGCCGCCTTGGTCATCGAGACCTCGTCGATCTCCTGCATGGCGTGGACATGGGCGCGGATCCGCTCGGGCGGGGCGGCGTCGGCCCCGGCGCGCGCCTCGAAGCGGCGGTCGTATTCCCGGTCCCAGCGGGCGAACATCGCGTCGATCAGCGCGTCCTTGGTGGCGAAACTGTACTGCACCCCGCCCTTGGTGATGCCGCAGGCGCGGGCCACGGCGTCGATGGTCAGCCCCGCCGCGCCACGGCTCCGTACCAGCGTCTCCGCCGCGTCGAGGATCTGGTCGCGGTCTATCTTTCTGGGTCGGGCCATCGGGGGTCTTCCGTTTCCATACGTTCGTATTTAAATGGGAGGGCGGCGCAGGCACAGGGCGGCGCCGGGGCTTTCGCGATCCGGGAGGGTGACGATGCGGTCCGGGATGATCTGGCCGGGAAGACGGCAGGCAAGGGCGCGGCGGCCGGTGGCCGCAGCCTCGCCCTGGCTGGTGCTCGCCATCGTGTCGAGCGCCCTGTTCCTGATCGTCATCGACATGACCATCCTCTATACCGCATTGCCGCGGCTGACCCGCGACCTTGGCGCAAGCTCGGCGGAGAAGCTGTGGATCGTCAATGCCTATTCCCTCGTCGTGGCCGGCCTGCTGCCCGGCGCCGGGGCGCTTGGCGACCGCTACGGGCACCGGCGGCTGTTCCTCTGGGGGCTGCTGATCTTTGCGCTGGCCTCGCTCGTGGCGGGGTTCGCGCCCACGGCGGAGGTGCTGATCGGCTCGCGCGCGCTGCTGGCGCTCGGGGCCGCGGCGATGATGCCCACGACGCTGTCGCTCATCCGCCAGAGCTTTGACGACCCGGAGGCCCGGGCGCTGGCGATCGGCATCTGGGCCTCCATCGCCTCGGGCGGCGCGGCCATCGGCCCGCTGCTGGGCGGCGTGCTGCTGGAGCATTTCCACTGGGGGTCCGTCTTTCTGGTCAACCTGCCGGTGGTGGCGCTGACCCTGCCGCTGGCCCTGCGCTACGTGCCGCGCGGCGAGGCGGAGGAGGGCGAGGGCCATCCCTTCGACCCGCTGGGCTCGCTGCAGGTCCTGGCGGGGCTGATCGGCCTGACGCTGGCGATCAAGGAAATGGCGAAACCGGCGCCGTCCCTCGCCTGGGTGCTGGTCCCCGGGCTGGTGGGGGCCGCGGCGCTCTGGCTTTTCCTGCGGCGCCAGAGGCGCAGTGTGGCGCCGATGCTGGACCTGGCGCTGTTTCGCGACCGCCGCTTTTCGGCCGCGGTGATCGGCGCGGTGGCGGCGGCCGCGGCGCTGCTGGGGATCGAGCTGGTGGTGAGCCAGCGGCTCCAGCTCGTCGAGGCGCTGAGCCCCATGCAGGCCGGGCTGGCGATCCTACCGCTGCCCCTGGGCGCCTTCGTGGCGGGGCCGCTGGCGGGGCTGGCGCTGTCGCGCACGGGGGCGAGCCGGATGCTCATGTGGTCGCTGGCGCTGGTGGCGGCCGGGGCGCTGCTCTACCGCGCGGATCTCGGCGGGGCGGCGGAGGGTCCCGGCGCGCTCCGGCTGGGGAGCTTCATCGCCATGGGGGCCGGGCTGGGGGCGGCGATGACCGCGGCCTCCACGGCGATCATGCAGCACGCCCCCGCGGCCCGCGCCGGCATGGCCGCCTCGGTCGAGGAGGTTTCCTACGAGCTGGGCGGCGCGCTCGGCATAGCACTTCTGGGTAGCGTCATGTCGGCGGCCTATACCGCGGCGGTTCTCGGCGCGCCCGGAACGCTGCCCGCCGGGGCGGCCGACAGCCTCGACCGGGCGCGCGTGCTGGCCGAAGCGCTGCCCGCGGAGCGGGGCGAGGACCTGCTGCGCGTGGCGATGGCCGCCTTCGACCGCTCCGTCTCGCTCGTGATGCTGGTGGCGGCGGGGATCCTCGGCGGGGCGGCGCTCTGGATCCTGCAGCTCTCGCGGAGGGGCGCGGGGCCGCAGCGTTCCCATTGACCTCGCCCCGTGCCGCGGGGCATTGAAGGATCTGTCGTCAAACGGAACGCCCATGCGCCTCGTCTTCCTCGCGATCCTGGCCCTCGTGCTCAGCCTTTCGGCCCTGCCGCAGGGGGCGATGGCCGCGGCGCCCGCCCATGGATGCGCCGCCGGTGCCGGGCACATGGCCGCGCCGATGACGGAGGCGAAGGCTCCGGTGTCGGGCTGTGCGCAGATGGCGCTTTGCACCTACGCGCTGGTGCCGGAGGCGGTGGCCTTCGCCGCTCATTTCGTCCTGCAACCGTCCCACATCGTACCAGAGACGGGACTGGCTGCACGCAGGATAGACCTGCCGCTCGACCTGCCGCCACCGCGCGCGTGATCCAAGGACAGAACCGGCGGAGACGTTCCGCCACGGGATGACCGCGTGACCCTCGGGTCCGCGATGCAGGATCGAGACATGAACAAGTTTACCCTTGCCGGGGCCGCGGTGATCGCCGCCGCTGCCGGCGCCTATTTCCTCACCGCCGGGACCGACCCGGCCCCCGACACCACCACCCCGGCCGAGGGGGAGGCCATCGCCGCCGTCACCCTCCCGGACACGCTTTCGCCCGAGGCCACCATGGGCAAGCGCGCCTTCGAGGCGGTCTGCGCCGCCTGCCACGGAGAGAACGCGGCCGGCAAGCAGGGCTACGGCCCGCCGCTGGTCCACCGGATTTACGAACCCTCGCATCACGGCGACATGGCGTTCCAGATGGCGGCGCAGCGGGGTGTCCGGGCGCATCACTGGCCCTTCGGGGACATGCCGCCGCAGCCGGGCGTGACCCGGGCGGAAGTGGCGACCATCGTGGCCTATATCCGCGAGCTGCAGCGGGCGAACGGCATCGAGTGAGCCGGCAGGCCGACAGGCGGGCGTTCCGATCGGAGCGCTCGCGCCCAGCATCGCGGCCAATCGCACGCATAAGGGCGGGACGTTTGCCCTGCGCGGTATCTGGAGTGAACCTGAAAAGGCCCTTGCCGCGCCCCGGAAACCCGGGCGGCAAGTGGCGGAGAGACAGGGATTCGAACCCTGGGACCCCGTGAAGGGTCAACGGTTTTCGAGACCGCCCCGTTCGACCACTCCGGCACCTCTCCGCGGGGGTCTGGGGGCTGCATTTAGTCGAGCCTCCGGCCGGGTGCAACAGGAAATCCCACATCGCGGCCGGCATCCTGCATCGCCGGTCCGATCGGCCGGACAGGGCCGCCGGAAGGGCGCGCGGTATTGTGCGTACCACCTTGGAAATCCGCCGGGGAGGGCATAGATCCTCGCGCAGATCGCCAGCAGAAGGAACCCTCCCCGATGACGCTTCGTCAGATCACGGCCGGCCTGACCCTTGCCCTGGGACTCGCGGCGCAGTCCGCCGCCGCCCAGCCGGTGCAGCGCCTGCTCGATGCGCTCGGGGTGAGCGAGACGGTGGCGATCATGCATGACGAGGGGATGGATTACGGCGCCGAGCTGGGCGCCGACATGATCCCCGGCGGCGCGCCCAAGTCCTACAGCAGCGACGTGGACCAGATCTACGACACCGCCCGCATGGAAGACACCGTGCGCCGCACCTTCGCGGAGGAATTCGGCGACACCGATCCCGAGCCGCTTCTCAGGTTCTTCACCTCCGAGACCGGGGCGCGGCTGATCGACCTGGAACTCTCCGCCCGCCGCGCCATGATGGAGGACAGTGTGGAGGAAGCCGCGCGCGAGACCTTCCGCGAGCTGGAGGCGGAGGAGGCCGAGAGCTTCCTGCAGACGCAGCGCTTCGTCGAGATCAACGACCTGGTCGATGCCAATGTCGAGGGCGCGCTCAACGCGAATTTCATGTTCTTCCTCGGCCTCGCCGATGGCGGCGCGCTCGACATGAGCGAGGACCAGATGCTGGACGAGGTCTGGTCGAACGAGGAAGAGACCCGCGCCGATACCCGCGAATGGGTCTATGCCTACCTGCTGATGGCCTACACCCCGGCGGGACCGGACGCGCTGGAGGAGTATATCGAGATCTCCGACACGCCCGAGGGGCAGGCGATGAACCGGGCGCTCTTTGCCGCCTTCGACAAGATGTACGGCGACATCTCCTACGCGCTTGGCCGGGCGGTGTCGCGCGCCATGACCTCGCAGGAATTGTGAGCCGCCGGGCGGGCGGATCATCGGGGAATCGCCCTTGACAGGCCGGTCGATTGTGCCGATAAGCGCCCTCTCTGCCGGGCGCGCGTCGTTCCGGCGGTTTTCGTTGTCAATGACGCCCCCGATGCGGGGCGCGCTGTCCGAGGCGGGCCATGGGCCCGGAACACCCGACCGATCGCCGGCACAGGCGGTGGAAGGGGGCCGCAGGATGCGGAAGTGAAAAGGAAAAGGCCCATGTTCGCGGTCCTCAAGACCGGTGGCAAGCAGTACAAGGTTTCCTCGGGCGATGTGCTCCGGGTGGAGAAACTGGCTGCAGATGCCGGCGAGAAAGTCCAGTTCAACGAGATCCTGATGCTGGGCGGCGACAAGACCGTCGTCGGCGCTCCCTTCGTCTCCGGCGCTGCCGTGCAGGCCGAGGTGGTGGATCAGATCAAGGGTGACAAGGTCATCCACTTCGTCAAGCGTCGCCGCAAGCACAGCTCGCAGCGCACCAAGGGCCACCGCCAGCAGCTCACCGTGCTGCGGGTCACCGAGATCCTGGCCGATGGCGCGGACAAGTCCGGCGTGAAGGAAGCCGTGGGCGCGAGCATCCTGCCGCGCGGCGCGGGCACCGACCGCTATACCAAGAACCGCGACGACCAGTCGGAAATGGCCAAGCGGGTCAAGAACGACGAGGCCACGACCAAGTCGGTCGCCAAGGACAAGCCCGCCGCCAAGCCGGCCAAGGCCGACGCGGCTGCCGCGGACGACCTGACCAAGATCAACGGCGTCGGCCCCGCCGCCGCGAAGAAGCTGAACGAGGCCGGGATCACCACCTTCGCGCAGCTTGCCGCCGTGGACCCCGAGACCTTCGAGGCCACCAAAGTCAAGCCCGAGTGGGTCGAGCAGGCCAAGACCCTGGCCTGAGCAGAAGGAGAGTAAACCATGGCACACAAGAAAGCAGGCGGTTCCTCCCGTAACGGTCGCGACTCTGCGGGTCGCCGCCTCGGCATCAAGCTCTATGGTGGCCAGACCGCCATTCCGGGCAACATCATCGCACGTCAGCGCGGCACCAAGTGGTGGCCGGGCCAGGGCGTCGGCATGGGCAAGGATCACACCATCTTTGCCACCGCCGAAGGCGCCGTGACCTTCCACAAGGGCCTCAAGGGCCGCACCTTCATTTCGGTGCTGCCAGTGGCAGAGGCCGCGGAGTAAGCCGAGCTTTACCTGACGCAGACGCAATAGGGGGATCGGCAAAACCGCCGGTCCCCCTTCTTCGTTTCTCTGCCGGCGCTATCTGCTGACAGAGACGAGGCAAGGGAACCGGAGGAGGCGCCTGGGTTCGTTGCACGCGGGATCCCGCCGCCCGTTAGATGGCAGGCGGGGCCCATGACCGATCCGTCCGGATCATCCCTGGGGAGGGGTAGAAAATGAAGCTGGAACCGATCCAGAACCAGGCCACGATCGAAACCGAACGCTTCGACCTGCGCCCGCTGCGCAAGTCGGATCTCGGCCTGATCGAGATGCACGGCAAGGACGAACGCGTCGCCCGCATGACCCGCTCCATCCCGCATCCGCTGCCGCCGGGGGTGAGCGAGGGTTTCATCGCGCGCGCGCTCGACCCGGAGCGGACGGAGGATGTCTGGGCCATCGACGGCACCCGCTCCGACCTGCCCGAGGTGATGGGGCTGATCGCGCTGGAGCGGATGGACCGCAACCAGTCCGAGATCGGCTACTGGGTGGCGCCGGCCTTCTGGAACACCGGGATCGCGTCGGACGCCGTGCGCGCTCTGGTGGAGGCCAATCCGCTGGGCAGCGACACGATGTTCGCCTCGGTCTTCCAGGACAACCCGGCCTCGGCCAAGGTGCTGACCAATTGCGGCTTCGAATATATCGGCGACGCCGAGAGCTATTCGGTGGCGCGCGACAGCACCGTGCGCACCTGGACCTATCTCCGCAAGATGGACCGGTGACGGCGCCGCGTCCGGCCAGCGCGCGAGGGACCCTCCGCCGGTCGGACGCGATGACCGCGCGGGCTGTGGCCGGGACACGTCGCCTGGCGTCGGGCCAGGTCAAGGCGTGTCGCGGCGCGGTCCGGACCGGCCCCGTCCCCATGGCGCGGGAACGGGCAGCGGCAGTCCTTGAGCGCGCCGCAGCAATGAAGTATCGCCGGTGGACGGAATTCGCTGCCGGTCGCGCGGGAAAGGCGCTCTTGTCATGAAGTTTCTGGATCTGGCCAAGGTCTATATCCGCTCCGGGTCGGGCGGCGGCGGGGCGGTGAGCTTCCGGCGCGAGAAGTACATCGAATACGGCGGCCCCGATGGCGGCGACGGCGGCCGCGGCGGCTCGGTCTTCGTCGAGACGGTGGACGGGCTGAACACGCTGATCGACTTCCGCTACCAGCAGCATTTCTTCGCCGACAACGGCCGCCCGGGCATGGGCCGCCAGCGTACCGGCGCGGATGGCGACGACATCGTGCTGCGCGTCCCCGTCGGAACCGAGATCCTCGACGAGGACGGCGAGACGGTGATCGCCGACATGACCGAGCTCGGCACCCGCGTCGAGCTGGCCCGCGGCGGCAATGGCGGCTGGGGCAACCTGCGGTTCAAGACTTCCACCAACCAGGCCCCGCGCCGCGCCAATGCCGGCCAGGAGGGGGTGGAGCGGACCATCTGGCTGCGGCTCAAGCTGATCGCCGATGCCGGCCTCGTGGGCCTGCCCAATGCCGGCAAGTCCACCTTCCTCGCCGCCACGTCGAATGCCCGGCCCAAGATCGCCGATTACCCCTTCACCACGCTCATCCCCAATCTCGGGGTGGTGGGGGTCGATGACGTGGAATTCGTCGTCGCCGACATCCCCGGCCTGATCGAGGGGGCGAGCGAAGGCAGGGGCCTTGGCGACACCTTCCTCGGCCACGTGGAACGCTGCGCGGTCCTGCTGCACCTGATCGACGCCAATGCCGACGACGTGGTGGAGGATTACCGCACCATCGTCGAGGAGCTCGAGGCCTATGGCGAAGGGCTGGCCGACAAGCAGCGGATCACCGTCCTGAACAAGGTGGACGCGCTGGACGACGAGCTGCGCGAGATGATCCGCGACGAGCTGGAACAGGCCACCGGAGTGCGCGCCATGCTGATGTCCGGCGTCTCGGGCGAGGGGGTGGAGCAGGTGCTGCGCGCGCTCCGTGACCGGATCGACGCCTCCCGCCTGCGCCGCAAGGTCGACGAGGCCGGCGATGACGCGGAGGAGCAGGAGGACGCGCCGTGGCAGCCCTGAGCGGCGATGCGCGGCCCGGGGCGGCGGCGGCGGGCCATAGCCTGGCGGGGGTGAAACGGCTCGTCGTCAAGATCGGCTCCGCCCTACTCGTGGATCGCGAGACCGGCCAGCTGCGTCGCGACTGGCTGACGTCGCTTGCCGCCGACGTGGCCCGCATCCGCGCCCGCGGCACGGACGTGGTGCTTGTCTCCTCCGGCTCCATCGCCCTTGGCCGCCGGGTGCTGAAACTCGAGGGCGCGCAGCTGCCGCTGGAACAGAGCCAGGCGGCCGCGGCCGTGGGCCAGATCCGTCTCGCCCGCGCCTACGAGGAAGAGCTCGCGCCCCACGGCATCACCACCGCCCAGGTGCTGGTGACGCTGGAGGACAGCGCCAACCGCCGCCGCTACCTCAATTCCCGCGCCACGCTGGAGACGCTGCTGTCGCTCGGCGCGGTGCCCATCGTGAACGAGAACGACACCGTCGCCACGGACGAGATCCGCTACGGCGACAACGACCGGCTGGCGGCGCAGGTGGCGGTGACCACCGGGGCCGATTGCCTCGTCCTTCTGTCCGACGTGGACGGCTTCTATTCCGGCAACCCTTCGGCCGATCCCGCCGCCCGCCGTTTCGACGTGATCGAGGAGATCACCCCCGAGATCGAGGCGATGGCCGGCGATGCGGGCTCGGGCCTTTCGAAGGGCGGGATGAAGACCAAGCTGATGGCGGCCCGCGCGGCCATGTCCTCGGGCTGCGCCATGGCGATCACCCTGGGCTCGCCGCTCAACCCGCTCACCGCGCTGGAGGACGGCGCGCCCGCGACCTGGTTCACCGCCCAGCTCGACCCGCGCGCCGCGCGCAAGCGCTGGATCGCCGCGATGAAACCCCGCGGCACGCTGACGGTGGACGAGGGCGCGGCCCGCGCTCTAGGCCAGGGGAAAAGCCTGCTGCCCGCGGGTGTCACCAAGGTCTCGGGCACCTTCGGCCGCGGCGACGCGGTGGAGATCCGCGACGCCTCGGGCCGCGATCTCGGCCACGGGCTCACCCGCTACACCGCCGCCGAGGCGCGCCGCATCCGCGGCCATCGCTCCGACGAGATCGAGGCGCTGCTGGGCTATCCCGGCCGCGCCGCGCTGATCCACCGCGACGACATGGCGCTCTGATGCTGCCCCTCACCGCATCCACCCCCGGCAGGACCGGCGCGCAACAGGCTCCCTTCATCTTGCCCGAAAAACTCCCGCCGGAGGCTCCCGCAGGGGCCGCCCGTGCCTTTGCCGGGCCGGGGCGCCCGACGCCGCCGTCTTCCCAAGTCCCGCCCGCTGTGGCACCCTGACCCCGGGACATTCTGCCGGGGCACAGGCCCGCCAGAGCAAGTCTCCGTTCAAAGCAAGAGCCGCCCGATGAAAGATCTCGACAACATCCCCGCCCTCATGGCCGATATCGGCGCCCGCGCGAAAGCTGCCGCCGCCGAGCTGGCCTTCGCCACGCCCGAGGCCAAGCGCATGGCTCTGGAAAAGGCCGCCGACGCCGTAGAGGCCGCGCGCGACACCATCATCGCCGCCAATGCGCAGGACATGGAGTTTGGCCGCGAAAAGGGGCTGTCGCCGGCTATGATGGACCGGCTGATGCTGGACGAGGCGCGGATCGGCGCGATCTGCGACGGGCTGCGCGCCGTGGCGGCGCAGGACGATCCCGTGGGCGCCACCATCGCGGAATGGGACATGCCCTCGGGCCTGCATATCCGCCGTGTCCGCACCCCGCTGGGCGTGGTTGGCGTGATCTACGAATCCCGGCCCAACGTCACCGCCGATGCCGGGGCGCTCTGCCTCAAGGCCGGGAACGCGGTGATCCTGCGCGGCGGGTCGGAGAGCTTTCACTCCGCCCGCGCCATCCATGCCTGCCTCGTCGAGGGGCTGCGCGCGGCCGGTCTGCCGGAGGATGCCATCCAACTGGTGCCGACGCGGGACCGGGCGGCGGTGACCGAGCTGCTGACCATGACCGATACGGTGGACGTGATCGTGCCGCGCGGCGGCAAGGGGCTCGTCGGCCTGGTGCAGCGCGAAGCGCGGGTGCCGGTCTTTGCCCATCTCGAGGGTATCGTGCATGTCTATATCGACCGCGCTGCGGACCCCGCCAAGACGCTCGAGGTCGTGCTGAACGCCAAGACCCGGCGCACCGGCATCTGTGGCGCCGCCGAATGCCTGCTGATCCACCGCGACCTGGCCGAGACGCTGGGCCGCGACGTGATCGCGGCGCTGGTCGCGGCGGGCGTGCGCGTCCATGCGGGCGAGGGCCTGCAATTCGAGGGCACGATCCCCGCCACCGACGAGGATTGGGGCCGGGAATACCTCGACATGGACATCGCCGCGCGCATCGTCGACGACATCGACGCGGCCATCGCCCATATCCGCCGCTACGGCTCTTCCCATACCGAGGCCATCCTGACCGAGGACGATGCGGCTGCCGAGCGGTTCTTTGCCCGGCTCGACAGCGCCATCCTCATGCACAACGCCTCCACCCAGTTCGCGGATGGGGGTGAGTTCGGCATGGGCGCCGAGATCGGCATCGCCACGGGCAAGATGCATGCCCGCGGGCCGGTGGGGGCCGAGCAATTGACCAGCTTCAAGTACCTGGTCACCGGCGACGGCACGACGCGGGCCTGACACCCGCGCCGGCCGCGCCCGCGGGGTCAGATCTTCAGTTCCAGCCACGTGTCGTCGCGCCGCACCTCCACCTGCCGGCCGAGCGCGGCGGCGACCTGCGGCAGCAACAGGAACTGCACCCGAGCCGGCGGCAGATCGGCTGCCATGCCCGGATGCTCCATCGCCAGCCAGCCGCGGCATTCGGTGGAAATGTCGTCGCCGCTGGCCCGGACGACCCAGCGGTCCGCCACGCGGTCGATCACGATCTCCCCGCCTCGGGGCAGCGCGCTTTCGGCGCAGAGCAGCGCCAGGAAGCCGATCTGCGCCTCGGCCCGCGACAGCGGCTCTTCCGGGCGCCAGTCGATGCGATGCCGGCCGGGCCGGACCAGCGGAGCGATGATGTCGCGCAATTCCCCGGAGCCGATATCGCGCCCCTCCGGGGCGGCGCCAAAGGCCACGCGGAAGAACCTGATCCGGGCCGTGGCATCGGCGCAGCTTTCGCTGATGAGCGCCATTTCCGGCCCCTCGCGCGCGCCCGACATTTCCAGCAATTCCAGCCCGTTATTGATCGCCCCGATCGGGCTGATCAGGTCGTGACATATCCGCGACCCTATCAGCGCGGCGATGTTCACGTTAGGCTCTCCCATGTCTTTCACGTCTTTCACGTCTTTCCTCTCTCCACAGGTGCCCCCGAATGGACGATCTGAATGCCTTCCTCGAACCCGGGATGCTGGTGCGGCACCCGGACCGGCCCGATTGGGGCGTCGGCCAAGTGCAGTCCAACATCAACGGGCGCATCACGGTCACGTTCCCCGATGAGGGAAAAATGGTGATCGATTCCTCTCGCGTCGCGCTTATGCCGGCCATGGAAACCTGACTTCGGTTTACAAATGGTTAGTGAGAGGACTTCACTCTGTAAACACTTTTAAGGAGAGTGGTGTCAGTTGCGCTATCGCAATGGATTTGTTGCCAAGCCGCCGGGCCTTGCCTAGAAACGCGGCAGACGGGATGATCAGGGGATCGCGGAATGACGGCTGCCGATCCGCAGTTCAGCGTCCGCCTCGCGGCGGATACGGCCGAACTCGAGGCCGCGCAGCGCCTGCGCTACCGAGTCTTCGTGGAAGAGCTGGGCGGCGACGGGGCTATGGTGGACCATGCCGGGGGGCTGGAGCGGGACCGGTTCGACCCCTATTTCGACCACTTGATCCTCGTGGACGAGGCGGCGCAGGATGCCGTGGTCGGCGTCTATCGCCTGCTTCGCGGGGACCGTGCGCGCGAGGCCGGGCAATTCTATTCCGAGGATGAATACGATCTTGGCCCGCTGAGGCGCGGCGGCCGTCGGCTGCTGGAACTGGGTCGCTCCTGCGTTCACCCGGATTACCGGGGCGGGGCGGCGATGTTCCACCTCTGGCAGGGCCTTGCGGATTACGTGGAGACCCACGGGATCGAAGTGCTGTTCGGGGTGGCCAGCTTCCATGGCACGGATATCGAGCGGCTGGCGGCGCCGCTGTCGCTGCTGCATCACCGCCACCTTGCGCCGGACGACCTGCGGGTGCGGGCGCGCGATTACCAGCGGATGGACCTGCTGCCGGAATCCGCGATCGACCGCCGCGCCGCCATGCTTCAGGTGCCGGCCCTGATCAAGGCATACCTGCGGCTCGGAGGTCACGTGGGCGAGGGGGCTTTCATCGACCGCGCCTTCAACACCGTGGATGTCTGCCTGGTGATGGATACCGAGCGGCTGAGCCCGCGCCAGAGGGCGGTCTACCAGCGGGAACGGGTGTCGTGAGCCTCACCTGGGAGTCGGTGGACCCGCCGCCGCGCCCCCGCGTCACGCCGCTTGGCTGGGCGCTAGTCGCCCTGCGCCTGCCGGCCGTGGCGCTGCTGATCTTCGGCCTGTTGCCGGTGTTCCTGCTGGTGCGTGCCGTGGAACGCCCGCTTTGCGGCTCGCGGCGACCGGCCTCGCCCCGGATCAGCCGCTTCGCGCTGCGCAACGCCCTGCGGGTGATGGGCCTGCGCCTGCGGGTGGAGGGGCGGCCGATGGGCGTGCCGGGGGCCATCGTGGCAAACCATTCCTCCTGGCTCGACATCTTCGCGCTGAACGGCGGGGAGCCGGTGTATTTCGTCGCCAAGGAAGAGGTCGCGCGCTGGCCCGGCATCGGCTTTGGCGCGCGGGCCATCGGCACGCTCTTCGTCCGGCGGGACCGGCGCGATGCCCGCAACCAGCAGCAGGCGCTGGAACGGCGGCTGCTGGCGGGACATCACCTGTGCTTCTTTCCCGAGGGCACCTCGACCGATGGCCGCCGCGTGCTGCCGTTCAAGTCCACGCTGTTCTCGGCCTTCCTCCATGCCGAGCTGCGCGACAGGCTCTGGATCCAGCCGGTGAGCGTGACCTACCACCCGCCGGCGGGCGCCGATCCGCGGCTTTATGGCTGGTGGGGGGACATGGATTTCGCCACGCACCTGGTCCGGATCATGGGCCACGTGCGGCGGGGGGAGGTGGTGCTGAGCTATCGCCCGCCGCTGCGGGTCGCGGATTTCGCCGACCGCAAGGTGCTGGCGCAGGCAGCCGGTGAGTCGGTCCGAGTAGGCGTGGAAGAGGCGCTGGCCGGAGGCTCAGCCCATGGCCGCCCGGAACCGCGCTAGGGCGGCGACCGGGTCGTCCTCTTCCCAGATCTCGGTGCCGAGGCCGAAGAAGTCGGTGAAAGGCGCCAGCTGGCGGACCAGGTCGGTATCGAGCCCGCCTTCCGCCACCACCGGCACCTCGATCATCTGCGACCACCATTCGAACAGCTCTGCCTCGGCGACGGTGCCGTCGCCCAGCGTCGTCTCGCCCACGGGGCCGAAGCTGACGTAATCGGCGCCCGCCTCGCCGGCGCCCATCCCGTCATGGCGCGAGGTGCCGCAGAAGGCGCCGACGATGGCATCGGGGCCAAGCGCCTTGCGCGCCTTGCGCACCGAGCGCGCGCCGTCGGTCAGGTGAACGCCGTCGAGGCCCAGCCGCTCGGCCAGGACCGTGTGCGTGTCGATCACCAGCGCCACGTCGCGGGCATGGGTCACTTCGCGACACGCATCCGCGCAACGGCTGATCCGGTCCTCGTCGCGGGTGCCGAGCGAGAGGCGGACGCAGGCCACCTCCTGCGCGTCGAGCACGCGCGCCAGCTGGTCGGGAAAGCGCCCCAGCTCGAATTCCGGCGGGGTGACAAGGTAGATCTGCGGCTGCTCGCTTTCGGCCATGCTGGGCTCCCTTGATGCGGCCCTTGCCATAGCGCGGCCCGGGAAGGATGAAAAGAGCCCGGGGGCCTCCGGGGCCTGCCCGGGAAACCTCCGCGGGCAGGCTCATCCTTCGCGGTCGCGCCTATCTCTCCGGGATCAACCCGCGTGGCGAGAAGCGCAGCACCAGCAGCAGCACGACCCCCATGGTCAGCAGCCGCATATGCGCCACGGAATCCAGCAGGTGCTCCTTGAGCGCCGAGCCGTCGGCCATGCCGGCGGTGACCACGCCCATGACAAACTGGCCGATCGGCTCCACCTCGACCCAGAGCCACCAGATGAGGAAGCCGCCCAGGACCGCGCCCAGGTTGTTGCCCGAGCCGCCGACGATCACCATCACCCAGATCAGGAAGGTGTAGCGCAGCGGCTGGTAGGTGCCCGGCGTCAGCTGACCGTCCAGCGTGGTCATCATCGCGCCGGCGATGCCGCAGACGGCGGAGCCCAGGATGAAGACCTGCAGGTGCCGGCGGGTGACGTCCTTGCCCATCGCCTCGGCCGCGGTCTCGTTGTCGCGGATGGCGCGCATCATGCGGCCCCAGGGCGATTTCAGCGCCAGCTGCGCGAGGATGAAGATCACGATCAGCACCGCGGCGAACAGCAGCCCGTAGCCCAGCTTGACGTAGAGCGACGAGGCGGTGACCGGGTCGATCCCCAGATCGGTCGCCTTCTGCACGAAGCCCGGGTCGTTCTGCAGGTCGATCTCGTAGGGGACGGGGCGGGGCAGGCCGATGACGTTCTTCACGCCGCGCGACATCCAGTCCTCGTTCTTGATCATCGCCACCAGGATCTCGGCGATCCCCAGCGTGGCGATGGCCAGGTAGTCGGAGCGCAGGCCGAGCGCGGTCTTGCCGATGATCCAGGCGGCGCCCGCGGCCAGCAGCCCGCCCACCGGCCAGGCCAGCAGGACCGGCAGGCCCAAGCCGCCGAGATAGCCGGCGGCGGCCGGGTTCACCGACTCCACCGCCGCGACGCCGGGATCGAACACCGCGCGGTAGATGACGAAGCCCACCACCAGCAGCACGGTCACGGCGATGCCGCGCGTCCGCCCGGGGCTCATGCGGTTGAACAGCAGGATCGCCGCGACGATCGTCAGGCCGCCCAGCAGCAGCCCGCCCAGGACCCGCAGCCCCCCGGCGGCCCAGGCCTCGCCGACCGGCGGCATGGAGACCAGCACCGTGGCCAGCCCGCCAAGCGCGACAAAGCCCATCACGCCCACGTTGAACAGCCCGGCAAAGCCCCATTGCAGGTTCACCCCGAGGCTCATGATGGCCGAGATCAGCCCCATGTTGAGGATCAGCAGCGCGGTGTTCCAGCTCTGGACGAAACCGGCGCCGAGGATCAGCACGGCGATGCCGACGAAAAGCAGCGTGTTGCGGAGCATGTCGTTCATACGGATTTCCCCCGGAACAGGCCGGTCGGCCGGAAGAGAAGCACGATCACCAGGATCACGAAGCTGACCGCGAACTTGTAGTCGGTGGACAGCAGCTGCACGAGGCCCGAGGGCTCGAGGCTTTCGGGCAGCACGAAGCTCAGCACCTTCTTCCAGGCATAGGTGATGGTGACCTCGGAGAAGGCGATGATGAAGCCGCCCGCGATGGCGCCCAGCGGCGAGCCCAGCCCGCCGACGATGGCCGAGGCAAAGATCGGAAGCAGGAGCTGCAGGAAGATGAAGGGCTTGTAGGTCTTGTCCAGCCCGTAAAGCGTGCCGGCCACGGTGGCCAGCGCCGCGACGATGATCCAGGTGACCATGACCACCCGTTCCGGGTTGATCCCCGACAGCAGCGCCAGGTCCTCGTTGTCGGAATAGGCGCGCATCGACTTGCCGGTGCGGGTGCGGTTGAGGAACCAGAACAGGATCGCGACGACGATCACGGCGGTGACCAGCGTCAGCGCCTGCGAGGTCTTGATGGCCAGCCCTTCCTCCAGCCCCGTCATCTCGCGGAAATCCCGTACCGAGATCAAAAAGCGTTCGCCGTCGGCAAAGCGCTGGTCGTCGGGCCCGATGATGAAGCGGGTGATGCCGTTATAGACGAACATCACGCCCATGGAGACGATGACGAGGATGACCGGCTTGGCCTTCTGCGCCCGGTAGAAGCGATAGACCACCCGGTCGGTCCCCAGCAGGAGCCCGATACAGGCCAGGATCCCGAAGGGCAGGGCCAGCAGCGCCGTGGGCAACGGGCCGAGGTTGAGGCCCATGGACTGGAACCACCAAGTCACGAGGATGACGACCATGGTCCCCATCGCCATCGTGTCGCCGTGGGCGAAGTTGGAAAAGCGCAGGATGCCGTAGATCAGCGTCACCCCGAGCGCGCCGAGGGCAAGCTGGCTGCCATAGGCGATGGCCGGCACCAGGACGAAGTTGGAAAGCGCGATCAGCGCGTTGAGCAGTTCCATCAGAACACAATCTCGCAGGTCATGAGGTCAATCTCGGCCGAGGGCGGCGCGTCGGTTCCGGTCTCGGTCACCTGCCGCACCCAGAGCGCGGTCGTCCCCGAGGTGAGCGTCAGCACCATCCGCGTGCCGTCCGAGGGCTGCCAGAGGAAGGGACCGGTCCGCGACAGGCCCTCTGCCGCCATGGTCTCGCCCTCGTCGACGGTGACCGCGTAGCTGCCGGCCCCCGCCGCGTCGGTCTCCTTCGGCGCCAGTTCGAAGCGCACCGGCCCCCGGCCCTCGCCGCATGTGCCGTCCTCGGAACAGGCGGTGACGAAGTCGCAATCGAGGCTCAGCCGCGCACCCTCCGCCATGGCGGGCGCGCCCGCCGCCGCCAGCGCCACGGCCGGCAGGAGGCACGACGCGGCTCTCTTCATCTTGCCCGGAAAACTCCCGCCGGAGGCTCCCGCAGGGTCCGCCGCCGCCTCGGCCCGGCGGGGGCGCGAGCTGCGCCGCATGCCTTGGATCGTCGCCAAATCCCGCATCATCCCCCCAGGAAGCTTTTGCGCACTTCGGGATCGGCCAGCAGCTCCTTGCCGGTCCCGGAATAGGCGTTGCGACCCTGGACCAGGACATAGCCGCGATCGGCGATGGCCAGCGCCTGGCGCGCGTTCTGCTCCACCATCAGGATCGGGATGCCGGTGCGGCTGACCTCGATGATCCGGTCGAACAGCTCGTCCATCACGATGGGGCTGACGCCGGCGGTGGGCTCGTCCAGCATCAGCACCTTTGGCTTGGTCATCAGCGCGCGGCCCACGGCGACCTGCTGGCGCTGGCCGCCCGACAGCTCGCCCGCCGCCTGCCGCCGCTTTTCCTTGAGGATCGGGAACAGGTCATAGACCTGCGCCATGGTGTCCCGGAAATCGTCGCGCCGGATGAAGGCGCCCATCTCGAGGTTTTCCTCCACCGACATGGAGGTGAAGATGTTGTTGTTCTGCGGCACGAAGCCCATGCCCTTGGCGACCCGGTCCTGGGGCGAGAGGGCGGTGATGTCCTCCCCGTCCAGCCGCACCTGGCCCTGGCGCACCTCGAGCATGCCGAAGACCGCCTTCATCGCGGTGGACTTGCCGGCGCCGTTGGGGCCGACGATGACCGCGATCTCGCCGGGGTTCACCGCCACGGTGCACTCGTGCAGGATGTCCGGCCCCTTGCCGTAACCGCCGGTCATGGCGTCACCGATGAGAAAGGCGCTGTCGCCCTCCACCTTCACCGCCTGGCCGCCCTGGTGATAGGGGATCTCGCCGGGGCTGCGGTCACTGGTGATCGAGCGGTCGTTGTTGCCGCGATCATCCTGGTAGGCGTTTCCGCTCATGTCGCTGTTCCTGTCCTGTCCGTCCGGATAGGCGTCGTCGCGCCGCACCCGTCCTGTCCGGAGGGGCGGGCGGCGCTGCCGGTGCGCGCGAACCCCGTCACGCGCCCACCATGTCCTTGTTCTTGAGCCCGGTGCCCAGATAGGCCTCGATCACGTGGTCGTTGGCCTTGATCTCGGCCAGCGAGCCCTCGGCCAGCACCTTGCCCTCGGCCATGCAGATCACCGGGTCGCAGAGGCGCTCGATGAAATCCATGTCGTGCTCGATCACGACGAAGGTATAGCCGCGCTCCTTGTTGAGCCGGATGATCGCGTCGCCGATCGTGTTGAGAAGCGTCCGGTTCACGCCCGCGCCCACCTCGTCGAGGAAGACGATCTTGGCGTCGACCATCATGGTGCGCCCGAGCTCCAGCAGCTTTTTCTGGCCGCCCGAGATCTGGCCCGCCTTCTGGTCCGACAGGTGGTCGATGGTCAGGAACTCCAGCACCTCGTCGGCCTTGGCGCGCAGGGCGCGTTCCTCGTCGGCGATGCGCTTGCGGCCGAACCAGGTGTTCCACAGCGTCTCGCCCGACTGGCCGCCGGGGACCATCATCAGGTTCTCGCGGCAGCTCATGGAGGGGAATTCATGCGCGATCTGGAAGGTGCGCAGCAGACCCTTGGAAAACAGCGTGTGCGGCGGCAGGCCGGTGATGTCCTCGCCGTCCATGGTGACGCGGCCCGAGGTCGGCTCCAGCACGCCGGCCACGACGTTGAACAGCGTGGTCTTGCCCGCGCCGTTGGGCCCGATCAGCCCGGTGATGGAGCCCTTGGCGATCTCCAGCGTGGCGCCGTCCACCGCGTGGAAGCCGCCGAAATGCTTGTGCAGATTCTCGACCCGGATCACGGGTTCATCTCCCCTGTCGGACAGCTTTGCGCCGTCTCTTGGTTGGCTTTTGCGCCGGATCGTTCGTCGCCCGGTTGTCGTGCGGCCCGTTCGTCCGGGCTCTGGCCGCGGCTTATGTGCCACGCGGCGGCCCGGTGCAAGACCGGACCGCCCGTTTTTCAGGCGTTCTGCCTCAGCGGAACTTGACGGTGGAGTAGTCGCCGTCCTTGACCTCGTAGTCGCGGTAGGTGCCCGCGGCCTCGCCCGGGCCGATCAGCTCCACGTTGGTGGCGCCGACATAGTCGATCTCGCCGCCGTCCTTGAGGATCTGCATCGCCTTGCCCAGCTCGCCCGGGAGGATCTTCTCGCCCGGCTCGTTGGCCACGTCCAGCATGTTGGCCGCGACCGCCTCGGAGGTGGCCTCGCCGCCGGCGACCATGGCCAGCGCGATCAGCGCCGCCGCGTCATAGCTTTCGCGGGTGAAGGAGCTTTCGCCGTTCACGCCGGCATCGGAGGTGATCGTGTTGAACGCTTCCGCGCCATCGCCTTCGGACCACGGCACCGCACCGATGGAGCCTTCCATCTCGGAGCCCATGGCGGTCATCAGGTCGTCGCCATACATGCCGTCGCCCATGACGAACATGTCGAAGGCGCCGGTGTCGAGCGAGGCGCGGATCATGCCGCGGCCGCCGGCATCGGAATAGCCCAGCACGACCAGCGCGTCGCCGCCCGCGGAATCGAGCGCCGCGACCTCGGCCGAGTAGTCGGCCTTGTTGTCTTCGTGCGGTGCCACGAGGGTGACCTTGCCGCCGTTTTCCTCGTAGGCCGACACGAAGCTGTCCGACAGGCCCTTGCCGTAATCGGTGTTCGAGTAGGTCACCGCGACTTCCTCGATGCCCTTGTCCATCACCATGGACGCCAGAACCTCGCCCTGGCGGGCGTCGGAGGGGGCGGTCCGGAAGAACAGGCCGTTATCCTCGGTGGTGGAGAGCGCGGGCGAGGTGGCCGAGGGCGACACCATCGGCACGCCGTTCGGCACCGCGACGTTAGTCAGGACGGCGCCGGTCACGCCCGAGCAGTCGGCGCCCATGATGGCCACGACGTTGTCGGTGGTGATCAGGCGCTCGGCCGCGGCGGTGGCGGCGGCGTTGTCCACGCAGGTGGAATCCGCGCGCACCGGTTTCAGCGTCATGCCCTCGAGGAATTCACCGCTGTCGTTCACCTCTTTCATTGCCAGCTCGGCCGAGTCGGCCATGTGCGGGGTGAGGGATTCGATCGGGCCGGTGAAGCCCAGGATGATGCCGATATTGACGTCTTCCGCATGGGCGGCGCCGGCCAGAAGTGCGGTCGCCGCCGAAGCTGCGAGAAGCTTTTTCATGAGAACTCTCCCTTGTTGGAACTCAAATTCCGGTCCTCAGCCTATGCAAGGGCCGGGAAAAAGGAAAGAGCCCATACCGCCGGGTCACAACCGTATCAGTTGCGCTGGCCGCCCGGCCTCCCTCCGCTAGGTGGTGGGCGGTCAAAACGGAGGATGAGCCATGCCAAACCGCGTTCCGAGCCGCATCATGTCACGTGCTTTCGCCGGGGCGCTGGCCCTTGGCCTGACGGCGGGCGCGGCGCTGGCCGCCAGCTTCGGCGACACGGAGGTGAAGATCGAACAGGTCGCCGGCGATCTACGCGGCCCCTGGGCGGTGGATTTCCTGCCGGGTGGCGGTTTCCTCGTCACCGAGCGCCGGGGCCGGTTGTGGCATTACGGGCCCGCGGGGCGGCGGCAGGCCGTCTCCAACATCCCCGATGTCGCGGCGGTCGGGCAGGGCGGGCTGCTGGACGTGATGGTGCCGCGCGATTTTGCCAGCTCGCGCGAGGTCTTCCTCAGCTATGCCCGCGCGCAGGAAGGCGGCGGACAGGGCACGGCGCTGGCCAAGGGCCGGCTCTCGGCCGACGGGACCCGGCTGGAGAACCTGACCCGCCTGTTCCAGATGGCGCCGGGCAGTTCCGGCGGCAAGCATTTCGGCTCGCGCATCGTCGAGGGGCCGGAGGGCCACATCTTCCTGACCATGGGCGAACGGGGGGACCGGCCGGCGGCGCAGGATCTCTCGCGGCACAACGGCTCGGTGATCCGCATCAACCGCGACGGCTCCGTCCCGCGCGACAATCCCTTCGTCGGCCGCGAGGGTGCGCAGCCCGAGATCTGGTCCTACGGACACCGCAACCCGCAGGGCGCGGCGCTCGGGCCCAAGGGCCGGATCTGGGTGGCCGAACACGGGGCGAAGGGCGGCGACGAGGTCAACCTGATCGAGAAGGGCGCGAATTACGGCTGGCCGGTGATCTCCTACGGCACGCATTATTCCGGCGCGAAGATCGGGCAGGGGACGTCGAAACCCGGGATGAAGCAGCCGGTGAGCTACTGGGATCCCTCGATCGCCCCCTCGGGCATGGCCTTCTACGAGGGCGCGCTCTTCCCCGACTGGCAGGGCGACGCCTTCGTCGGTTCGCTCAAGTTCGACTACCTCGCGCGGCTCTCGGGCGACCCGCTGGCGCAGGTGGCCAAGCTGGAAACGCGGGAGACCGCGCGCGTCCGCGACGTGGCCGTGGCCCCGGACGGATCGGTCTGGTTCATCTCCGAGGATCGCGGCGCCATCTACCGGGTGACGCCCGCCGACTGAGCGGTCGCGCGGAACCGAGGACTGCGCGGAACGGAGAGCCGGGCGGGGGCGCTGCCCCCCGTCGCTTCGCTCCTCCCCCCGGAGTTTCCGGGCAAGATGAAGCGGAGCCCCCGTGGCGCGCCGTGGCGCGTCAGATCGACAGGCGCGTGCCGTGAGAGCCGCGTTCGCGGTAGGGCGTCGTCTCGTAATGGGCGCGGTAGCACTTGGAGAAATGCGACGGGCTCGCGAAGCCGCAGGCCAGCGCCACGTTGATCACGCTCATGTCGGTCTGCATCAGCAGGTTGCGCGCCTTCTGCAGCCGCAGCTCCATGTAATAGCGCTTGGGCGAGCGGTTGAGGTACCGGCGGAACAGCCGCTCCAGCTGGCGCGTGGACATGCCCACCTCTCGCGCCAGCGTCGCGGGGCTGATCGGCTCCTCGATATTGGCCTCCATCATGTGGATGACCTGGCTGAGCTTGGGATGGCGCACGCCGATCCGGGTGGGCACGGACAGGCGCTGCGTGTCCTGGTCGGTGCGGATCGAGGAATAGATCAGCTGGTCGGCCACCGCATTGGCCAGCTCCTCGCCGTGATCGTCGGCGATGATCTTGAGCATCAGGTCGATGGAGGAGGTGCCGCCCGCCGTGGTCAGGCGGTTGCCGTCCACCACGAAGACCGACTTGGTCAGGTTCACCTCGTCGAATTCCTCGGCAAAGCTGTCCTGGTTCTCCCAGTGGATGGTCGCGCGCTTGCCGTCCAGCAGCCCGGCGCGCGCCAGCGGCCAGGCGGCGGTGCAGAGCCCGCCCAGGGTCAGCCCGCGCCGCGCCTCGCGCCGGAGCCAGTTGAGCAGCCGCTTGGTGGTGGCCTTCTGCACGTCGATGCCGCCGCAGACCAGCAGCGTGTCGTCGCGGTCAAGCTCCGTGAGGTCGCCGTCCAGCACGAAGGCGGTGCCGGCGGAACAGGCCACGCTGCCGCCGCCTTCGCCCACGGTGAGCCACTGGTAGAGCGTCCGGCCCGACATCCGGTTGGCGATCCGCAGGCATTCCAGCGCCGAGGCGAAGCTCAGCAGCGTGAAATTGTCCAGCAGGAGAAAGACGAAGCGACGGGGGGCGGCGCCGCGCGCCACCTCGACCTCGATAAGCTGACGCCGGGACTGCATCGTGACGCCTCGTGACCTGTATCCATCGCTCCGCCCGGAGCGTCGGCTTTCGCCGCGGAAGCCGATTTTGCCAGATGCACCGAAGCCCTCCGCAAGGTCAAGAGGCAGCGGGCGATTCGGCGGGTCGGGGCGATTCGCGGGTGGCGCGACGGCCCCCCTTTCGCTATAAGCCCGGCGATGGCGCAATCCTCTGCCAGGGGAGACGAGTGATGAGCGATTGGCAAAAGACCGGCTGGCGCCGGAAACCGCGGGTGCAGATGCCCGACTATACCGATGCCGAGGCCCTGAACCGGGTCGAGGCGCAGCTTGCCAAGTATCCGCCGCTGGTCTTCGCCGGCGAGGCGCGCAAGCTCAAGTCGCAGCTGGGCGCCGCGTCGCGCGGGGAGGCTTTCCTGCTGCAGGGCGGGGATTGTGCCGAAAGCTTCGCGCAATTCTCGGCCGACGGCATCCGCGACACGTTCAAGGTCATGCTGCAGATGGCGATCGTCCTGACCTTCGGCGCCAAGGTGCCGGTGGTGAAGGTCGGCCGCATGGCGGGCCAGTTCGCCAAGCCGCGCTCGGCCCCGACCGAGACGGTGGACGGGACGGAACTTCCCTCCTACCGCGGCGACATCATCAACGAGCTGGCCTTCACCCTCGAGGCGCGGATTCCCGACCCGCAGAAGATGCTGCAGGCCTATACCCAGGCGGCGGCGACGCTGAACCTGCTGCGGGCCTTTTCCACCGGGGGCTATGCCGACGTGCACAAGGTGCACCAGTGGACCCTGGGCTTCATCGAGAGCGAGAAGGCGGCCAAGTACCGCGAGATGGCGGCCCGGATCGGCGACGCGCTGGACTTCATGACCGCGGCCGGGCTGTCCTCGGACAAGCAGCACGAGCTGCAGACGGTGGATTTCTACACCAGCCACGAATCCCTGCTGCTGGAATACGAAGAGGCGCTGTGCCGGCTCGATTCCACCTCGGGCAAGTGGCTGGCGGGGTCCGGGCACATGATCTGGATCGGCGACCGCACGCGGCAGCCGGACGGGGCGCATGTGGAATTCGCCCGCGGCGTGCAGAACCCGATCGGGCTCAAATGCGGGCCGTCGATGACCACCGACGACCTGAAGCGCCTGATCGAGACGCTGAACCCCTCGAACGAGGCCGGGCGCCTGACGCTGATCGCGCGGTTCGGCGCCGGCAAGGTGGGAGAACACCTGCCGCGGCTCGTGCGGGCGGTGGAGGCCGAGGGCGCCAATGTCGTCTGGTCCTGCGACCCGATGCACGGCAACACGATCAAGTCCTCGACCGGCTACAAGACCCGGCCCTTCGATTCCGTGCTGCGCGAGGTGAAGGAGTTCTTCGCCGTCCACAAGGCCGAGGGCACGATCCCCGGCGGCGTGCATTTCGAGATGACGGGCCAGGACGTGACCGAATGCACCGGCGGCGTCCATGCCGTGTCGGACGAGGACCTGTCTGACCGCTATCACACCGCCTGCGACCCGCGGCTCAACGCCTCGCAATCGCTGGAGCTGGCCTTCCTCGTCGCCGAGGAACTGACCGCTTTGCGCGACACCCGCGCCGGGGAGGCCGCTGTTTCCGGCTGAGGCCGGAATGGTCTTCGCTCAGGCGGGCGGATCGGGAACATGACAAGGGGGCGCGGTGCAGGCCGCGCCCCCTTCGTCGTGAAAACGGAGCGGGATCAGACCGGCAGACCGTCCCGCCAGACGAGGCGCGGCCCCTGACTGGGCGCGGCGGGGGATCCCTCCGGGCGGCCCTCGGCAGAACGCTCCGTGGCCCTGTCCACTTTCTGGTCCGGCGCGGGGGCCGGTTCAAATGGTGCCGCATTTTCGGCAAAACCGGCGGGTTGCGGCGTCGGACGGATGGCCTCGGGCGCCGCGTCATCGCGGGACGCGGGTGTAGCTTGGATGTCGAGCGGTTCGACCTTGGCGCCCTCGATCAGCAGGCGGCGGGGTGTGCGCCCCACGGGGCCGGCGCAATCCAGGCAGCCCAGCAGGCGGGTCACGTCGCCCATGTCGTTGCGCATCGGCAGCAGAACCGCCCGTCCCGCCAGCGCCCCGCGGCGGAACCCGGCCGGCGCCCGCAGGTCGAGGCGCAGGATGGCCGGGCGGGCAAAGACATCCTCCAGTCGCGCCTTGAGCAGGGCCCGCGAGTCCGGCTCGAACAGGGCGGAGAAGGGCATGCCGCGCACTTCCATCCCCATCAGGTCCGACAGGTGGGTGCCGGCGATGCGCAGCCGGGCATGGCCCGGGGCCACCCGCTCGGCGATGAAGGCGTGGGAGAGCGCATCCTCCATCGCTCGCGGGTCGAGGTCGGAACGCGCGGGGACCTGCCCGTCCCGCCGCAGGCGCTGCCAGCAGCCTTCCACCAGGTCGAGCATGGGGGCGTCCGCCCTGTGAAGATAGTCGGCCATCGACAGGATCTTTCCCGGTCCGAACATTCCTGAACCTCGCAACTTGCCATCTGCGGCAACCGCGCGGTCCGGTCTCTCAGCCCTACGCGATCATGGTTACCGCTTCGTTAACACTGTCCGGAATATTGCATGGATCGCCGCGCTGTGGCGCCAAATCTGAACAAAAGGTTAACGCGTGCGGGCCGGGAGAAGGGCCGGACGGGCCGCGCGGCCGAGGCGGCCGGCAAAGGCTTTCGCTTGCCCCGCGCGCCCCCGGCGGATAGGCCAAGGGCGAATTTGCCGGAGGGACGGATGATACATTCCATGACCGGATTCGCCTCGGCCCGCGGGCAGGTGGAGAGCCATGGCTGGAGCCTCGACCTGCGCTCGGTCAATGCGCGGGGGCTGGACCTTCGGCTGCGGGTGCCCGACTGGATCGAGGGGCTGGAGGCCGGGCTGCGCACGCGGCTGCAGGCGGCACTCGGCCGCGGCTCGGTCAGCCTGGGCGTCCGGGTCTGGCGCGACGAGGGCGCCACCCCGGCGGCGGAACTGAACCCGGCGGCCATGTCCGCGGCGCTCGACGCGCTGGCGGAAACGGAGGCCGAGGC
>SRJI02000233.1 GCA_005473895.2 Carideicomes alvinocaridis | reverse complement strand
TGAACTTYAAGTGTAAGGGCGAGAGRCTCCAAGTTGTGGAGATTCCTCGCAARCGGGATWRAGAAAAGCAAAGCAAAACACCGTGGTATTCAAGTGGGTCTTTGGACCGCTTGAGAGGGGTTGATTGCAACCCTCGTCCRTTGGGACGCCACAACGTGGAGTAGGCAAGYGTTGKWCTTGGCCGAACCACGGGATAACCACYGTGCCATCTCTGTGATTGATCTCTTGTGGTTATTGTGTTTYGYTRAGAYTCYTCTCTAGCCACTTGGCATTATTGTGCTAACRCYTAAYCAAGTTTTTGTGGMTTAAGTTTCAAGTTTTACAGGATCACCTATTCACCCCCCCCTCTAGGTGCTCTCAGGATCTCTGCCTCGAAGGTGGTCGCCAGCACTACGCTCGGGCCTGCGGCGGCCGCGTCGAGCCTCTGGACTTCAGCCAGGGCAGCTTCATCTTCGTCAGGGAGGCAATACCCCTCGCTGACCCGCTCCAGATCCACGACGTAGTGGGAAGCGAGCACGGCGAAGGCCCGTCTGACGCCGTGGTGTAGCGCCTCGCGGAGTCTGCCACGCGCATGGTCACCCAAGGCCTGCAGGCGA
>SRJI02000232.1 GCA_005473895.2 Carideicomes alvinocaridis | reverse complement strand
CAGGGCGTCGCCGCCGTGGTGGATCTCGTCCAGGATCACCAGCGTCTTGGCGGCCTCGGTGCGGTTGCGGTGCAGGACGGGCTTGTTCGCCACCTGGGCGTACGTCAGCGCCACCCCGCGGTACTCGGCGCCGTGCCGCCCGTCGGCGTTCTTGAAGTTCGGGTCGATGGCGATGCCGACGCGCGCGGCGTTGTCCGCCCACTGACGCTTGAGGTGGTCCGTGGGCGCGACGACGGTCAGCCGCTGCACGACGCCGGAGTCCAGGAGGATCTTGGCCACGCGCAGCGCGAACGTCGTCTTGCCCGCGCCGGGGGTCGCGACCGCCAGGAAGTCCTGCGGGGCGGTCTGGAGGTAGCGCTCCAGCGCCTCCTGCTGCCACTGGCGCAGCTTGGGGGCCGTCCCCCACGCTGCGCGCTCGGGCATGGCGGGGGGAAGGT
The DNA here is from genome assembly GCA_005473895.2 of Carideicomes alvinocaridis. Classification (GTDB taxonomy): domain Bacteria; phylum Pseudomonadota; class Alphaproteobacteria; order Rhodobacterales; family Rhodobacteraceae; genus Carideicomes; species Carideicomes alvinocaridis. The sequence continues at coordinate 160 of SRJI02000232.1, read as the reverse complement.
CCTCGCCGATGTGGAACAGGTCGTGCTGGACGCTGCCGTCCGGGGTGCCGCTCGTCAGGGAGCGGCCGTCAGCCACGGCCGCGGCCTCCGAACCAGCCACCGCGCTTGCCGCCGCCGTCGCCGTCGCCGCCGTCCTGCGGCTCGCGCAGGCCCTCGTAGA
>SRJI02000231.1 GCA_005473895.2 Carideicomes alvinocaridis | reverse complement strand
GCAAGACCCTCTCCTCCTTCCTCTGGGCGCTCGACTCGTTCGTGCGCGAGCCCGCCGCCGAGGGGACGGCGGCCACCCGCGTCCTCTACGTCTCGCCGCTGAAGGCACTCGGCGTGGACGTGGAGCGGAACCTCCGGGCCCCGCTCGTGGGCATCACGCAGACCGCCGCGCACCAGGGCAGGCCCGTGCCGCGCGTGCGGGTGGGTGTGCGCTCCGGGGACACCCCGGCGGCCGAGCGGCGGCGCCTGCAGCAGGATCCGCCGGACATCCTCATCACCACGCCCGAGTCGCTGTACCTCATGCTCACCTCGCAGGCCCGCGCGGCGCTGGCCGGGGTCCGCACGGTGATCGTGGACGAGGTGCACGCCGTGGCCGGGACCAAGCGCGGCGCCCACCTGGCCGTCTCCCTCGAGCGCCTCGACGCCCTGCTGGACACACCCGTGCAGCGGATCGGCCTGTCCGCCACGGTCGAGCCGGCCGCCGAGGTGGCCCGGTTCCTCGGCGGCACGCAACCGGTGACGGTGGTGCGACCCGCCTCAGCCAAGCGCTGGGACCTCACCGTCACAGTGCCGGTGCCGGACCTGACCGACCTCTCCT
>SRJI02000230.1 GCA_005473895.2 Carideicomes alvinocaridis | reverse complement strand
CACCCGCCAGTTCTGGTCCTCCCTGGTGGCGGACGGCACGCTCAAGGACCCCAAGTCCTTCATCAACCCGCTGCCGCACATGTCCTTCGTGTGGGGCGACGACCACGCCGACTACCTCCGCGCCCGCTACGAGGCCATGTCCGCCCAGCCGCTGTTCGCCGGCATGGAGCACAGCGAGGACCCGGAGCAGATCCGCGCCTGGGCCCCGCTGCTGATCGAGGGCCGTGAGCCGGGCCAGCGCCTGGCGGCGTCCCGCAACACGGGCGGCACCGACGTCGACTTCGGCTCCCTCACCCGCCAGCTCATCACGGCCATGGCCGGCGCCGGCGCCGAGGTGCGCTTCGGTCACAAGGTCACCGGCCTCACCCGCGGCACGGACGGCCGCTGGGAGGTCAAGGTGAAGAACAAGGCCGCCGGCTCCCAGGTCGTGGACCGCGCCCGGTTCGTCTTCGTCGGTGCCGGCGGCGGTGCCCTGCCCCTGCTGCAGAAGTCCGGCATCCCCGAGATCAAGGGCTTCGGCGGCTTCCCGGTCTCCGGCCAGTTCCTGCGCTGCACGGACGAGTCCGTGGTCAACCAGCACATGGCCAAGGTGTACGG
>SRJI02000229.1 GCA_005473895.2 Carideicomes alvinocaridis | reverse complement strand
ATCCAGGGCCAGGTCCTCGTCCGTGGGCTCCGGGTCCGCGGCCTCGAAGGTCGGGGCCTCCGCGAGGTTGTTGGAGGGCAGCAGCTCGAGCAGCTCCTGCACGTAGGCGATCGCGTCCTCCTCCGAGGAGGCCATGTAGTGGGCGGTGCCGGAGGTGGCGTTGTGCGAGCGGGCGCCGCCGAGGGTCTCCATGTCCACGTCCTCGCCCGTGACGGTCTTGATCACGTCCGGGCCGGTGATGAACATGTGCGAGGTCTGGTCCACCATCACCACGACGTCCGTCAGCGCCGGCGAGTAGGCCGCGCCGCCGGCGGAGGGGCCCATGATCAGCGAGATCTGCGGGATCATGCCTGAGGCCAGGACGTTGTTCCGGAAGATGTCCGCGAACTGGGCGAGGGAGGCCACGCCCTCCTGGATGCGCGCGCCGCCGCCGTCGAGGATGCCGATCACGGGGCAGCCGTTGCGCGCGGCGAACTCCTGGACCTTCACGATCTTCTGGCCGTTGCGCTCGGACAGCGAGCCGCCGAACACGGTGAAGTCCTGGGAGTAGACGGCCACCTGGCGTCCGTCCACGGTGCCGAAGCCGGACACCAGGCCGTC
>SRJI02000228.1 GCA_005473895.2 Carideicomes alvinocaridis | reverse complement strand
CTGGCCGGGGCCGCGGCGCTGGCGTGGTTCGTCCGCAGGTGCCTGCGTCGGCCCAACCCGATGCTTGAGTTGCGGCTGTTCCGCAGCTCGACGTTCACTGCCGGCATCCTCGCCGCGCTGTCCTTCATGTTCGCGATGTCTGCGCTGCTGCTGCTGTCGGCACAGTGGTTGCAGGTCGTCCTCGGAGTCTCTCCGTTGCAGGCTGGCTTGGCCATGCTCCCCGCGGTGTTCGCCGTGGGCATCGCCTCCCCGCTCGCGCCACGACTGGCCGCCCTCGTCGGACCCCGCGCCGTGCTCGGCGGTGGCCTCGCCATCGCTGGCCTGGGCTTCCTGGCCATCTACCTCGCCCCGCAGCCGCTGACCTACACGTCGATGGCTATCGCCTTGGTCCTGCTCGGCACCGGAGGCAGTTCGCTTGCCGTGGGGTCGGCACTGATCATGTCTGGCGCGCCGCAGGACAAGGCCGGCAACGCCGCAGCGCTGGAAGAGACCAGCTATGAGCTTGGAGCCGTCCTTGGTGTGGCGATCCTGGGCAGCGTCGCCAGCGCCGTCTACAACTCGGGATTGTCCCCGCGTGACATCAGCGCACTGGGACTGACC
>SRJI02000227.1 GCA_005473895.2 Carideicomes alvinocaridis | reverse complement strand
TACATGACCGGGGTGATGCTCGCCCCCCAGCTGCCCCTGGAGGAGGGGTTCTTCCTGCTCTTCCTCAGCCAGATCACGATGGTGCTGTTCACCGGGGCGCTGCGCCTGCTGCGCGGCCGGGGACGCGACGCCCGTGCCGCGACGCCGGCCGATCCGACCGACGGGGGGAGCCGGTGACCTTCCTCGACCTCGTCCTCGTCTTCGTGGGCTTCGCCCTGGCCGTGCTCGTGGGCGCCGCCCTCGTCGGCCGCGTGCGGGGCGAGCACCTGCGGGCCGTGACGGCCACCCTGGTGGCCCTGTGGGCCCTCACGGCGGTCTTTGACAACGTGATGATCGCCGCGGGGCTCTTCGACTACGGCCATGAGCTGCTGGTGGGTGCCTACGTGGGCCAGGCGCCCGTGGAGGACTTCGCCTACCCGCTCGGCTCTGCCCTGCTGCTGCCGGCGCTCTGGCTGCTGCTGACGAGCCGTGGTCGTGCCGGTCGGCGCGGCCCTCGGCCGGGACGCCGCCCCCACCCGGACGATCGCTGACATGCTGCCGCTGATCCCCGCAGACCTGTTGCGCGCGCTCGGCCTGATCCTCGTCCCGGTCGCGGCGGTG
>SRJI02000045.1 GCA_005473895.2 Carideicomes alvinocaridis | reverse complement strand
AGCTCGATCAGCGTCATTCTATCGTCGGTCATCGTCATCTCCGTTCCTGGTTCATGGTCTCGCAACCCGAACCTGCCCGAAGATCGACGATGGCCGCCAGCGTCACACCCGGCCACGCGCTGCGCAACGCCGGGGGCTCCGCCCGCGGCCTCCTACACCAAGCGTTGGGACACTACCCAGCGTCCTTCTACACCGCACCAAGAGATGGTCTTCGCTGAAGGCATGGGGGCTTCGCCTTGCCAAGCCCAACGGCATAAAAAGCGCAGGTCGCCGTCGCCCGGAAGATGGCCGGAATCCTTCATGGCATCTGGGTCGACGGGACGGTATTCGGATGGGGAACCGAGAAGCCGGCATGACTGACACGCACAAAACCCTGAGACCGCAGGGCTGACGCCAGACCCGTGATGTCCCGCCGGGAGGGTAGTTGCGGTGACCTCGTTGAACCGGCTGCGGGGCCCCCAAAGGCACTCGCGCTCCATACGCTGAAGGCACCGAACCGAACATGATCATGAGGCCATGACCTCGAAAAGGTCCGTGACCCCGGCGCGGGATCGAAAACACGCTTGACCAAGACCCGCAATTAAAGGGCCGGTTCAAACAAGATCGATCGGATGCCTTCTCTCCGGGGGAACGTTTCAATTTACTCTTCGTGTCAGGTGCAGCTCGACAGGGACTGAAAAAGACGGGGCTCTGCGGTGCGCAGTAGGGTCTATGGTTGGAGCAGGACTTGGCGAGATCGGTCCGGCCCTGGCTCGTAGACGTGCGAGCAAAGGCTCTCGCCCTTATTAAGCGAGAGTTGAGAAGGTTGCTGTCTCGGGAGGGTCGAGATCTGAAGCCTACTGCGGCACTCCGCAGTAGGCTCTGCTGATCGACAGGTTCCGGGGGCAGTGACCACTTTCTTTCGGTGCTATCTGATCGATCGGACGGAGAGTTTTGAAACTCCGACGATCTTCACTCATGGCCGGAAGCGGGGCGTTCCTCGCTCACGTCGGAGCGGTCCGCGGTGAGGAAAACCAATTTGCAGACCAATGTGGCAAAGGGGCAGATACGCGAGGACTCAGTTCGAGGATGCGCGAATGCTTTCCATCATCATATTAGTCGTGGCGGGCCTGCTCGCCGGGATGGTCAACGCCATCGCCGGTGGCGGGACACTCATTAGCTTTCCTGCCCTGGTCTGGCTGGGAGTGCCGCCGATCATGGCCAATGCCACGGCGACGCTAACTGCCTTACCAGGCTATATTGGCAGTGCATGGGCCTACAGGCACGATATATCTGCAGAGGGAAGCCTCAGGCTAAGGAGCATCATCGTGATCGCCGCGCTTGGCGGCCTGGCGGGGGCGGGGCTACTATTGATTACGCCGGGCGATGCTTTTGTCGGAATCGTGCCTTGGCTCTTGCTCTCCGCCACTCTGCTCTTTGCAGTCGGTCCGAGTCTCGTAGAACTGGTTCACGCGAGGGGACTGACGATCGGACCGGGTCTCTCGGCTCTCGCGATCTTCCTCGTCGCTGGCTACGGCGGCTATTTCAATGGAGGTCTTGGAATCATGTTGCTGGCGGTGTTCAGCTTGATTGGCTTCCAGAACCTGCACGGGATGAATGGTCTGAAGAACCTGCTTTCTGCCGTGCTCTCACTGGTATCTGTCACGACGTATGCGACCGCTGGCCTGATCGCTTGGGAGTCCGCTGCGATCCTGGCGATTTCGACAATGATTGGAGGATACATCGGCGCCCAGCAGGCGCGGCGGATTCAACACGCCGAGTATCTCCGGGCTTTGATCGTCGGCATCGGCGCATCGATGACGCTGGTATTCTTCGTAATCTGACTGTCGAAGCTCAGCGTTGAACCAATGTTCGAGGTGCGCTCCGTCGGAGAGAAAAACCTCCGTCATCGGGACACGCCACGGCATGGAGTCGATGTCTGCCATGAGGCGGCTGGAGAAACCGACACCGATGATCCGCGCCCCTGAAGCACTGCCGTCGCCCCAAGCGGTGCCATCAAAAAGAAGGACGATGTCCCCAGCCTGGCAGCCAAGCTCACTACGAGAGCGCACAGGCTGATCCCGAGAACCGCCCCGAGGCCGGCCCGCAGCTGATCGTCGCCGTGGAATGCCGGTAGCGCCGGGTAGAGATGATACGATGCCCGCATTTAAAGGACTCCTACGCTGCGTGAAAAGAGCGCAACATCCGCTTCCCATGCCTCACATGGTGGCAGAATGTGAACACCGGAAGCCGACGAAAAGGACATTGGTCCTATGTCCAATTGAATGGGGGATCGAGGTCCTGCGTAGAAGTAGGGATCGAAACGTCTGATCGCGCGCAGGCTGCCGCTTGTCTTCAGCGGCAAATGAATATTGGTCTAGATGGGGGATGGCATGCGAACAGACAAGGAGACGGCGCGGGCGCGGCTCTGGCAGGTCGTCGAGGAACGTGCGCCGGCCTCGGGAGATCGTTTACCGCCAGAGAGGGTGCTGAAGGATCTCGTCGGATGCAGTCGTGAGACGCTTCGTGGGGCGCTCGCCGCCCTTGAGACGCGCGGCGAGATCTGGCGCCATGTTGGACAGGGAACCTTTCGGGGCCGGGCGCCCTTGGGTCGTCCTGTGAAGGATACGCTCCTACTCGAGGCGACATCACCCGCGGACTTGATGGACGCACGCCGTCTACTTGAACCGCAGGTCGCAACGGCTGCCGCGAGGCGGCGTGCGCCGGAGGACATCGATCTGCTGCGCCTGCGCGTCGCCAACGGACGTGCCGCACGAGATCGCGCGGAATGCGAGCGTGCGGATGACGCCTTCCACCAGTCGATCGCGCAAGTCGCGCGCAACCCGCTCTTGATTGCCCTCCTGCGCCATTTCTCGAGCGCCCGATGCCGAGCGGTCTGGCAGAGGGAATGGGACCGCACCTATCGCCGAGTCGGCGTGGAAGAGTTCACCCGGGTGCATGGCGATCATCACGAACAGATCGTCGACGCAATTGCAGCCGGCGACGGGCCGGCCGCCCATCGGGCCATGGCCCATCATCTCGAGGCTGTCAGCATCGATATGGGCGTCCTCGACCCCAAGCCGTCACGCTGATGATGCCTCTATCACCGAGGCCGGACTCTCCGGCTCTTGTGGGCGGTCGGCAGCATGGAGGCTGGCGCGCGTGATCTCTCCCGGTAGACGACGTAAAGGCCCGAGGCGAGGATGACTGCGATCCCGAGCCAGGTCATCCGATCTGGAAAGTCTCCGAAGACCAGGAACCCGGCGGCGGTGGCGCCGATAATCTCGAGATACTGGAATGGTGCCAGCAGACCGGCTTCAGCGTGGCGAAAGGCTTCGGCGATCAGGACATAGCTTGCAGCGGCGAGAAGGCCGCTTCCCAAGATCAGGGCCCAGGCCCAAGTCGAAAGGGCGCCCGGGTCCGGGGTGACTATTCCTGCTGCGTGAAGACCGAAGGAAAGCGCTACCATGCCGAGGCAGGCATAGATTGTGGCGCCGCACTGAATGGTCAGCCCGGACCGGGTGCGCGTGGCACGGCGGAGGACGATCATGTTGAGGGCATAGGAGGCGGCCGCGAGGAGCGGCAGCAGCGCGGCGATCTCGAACTCGGGTCCCGGCCGGATCACGATAAGCGCGCCCGCGAGCCCTGCGCCAACTGCTGCGAGGCGTCGCGATCCGACTGTCTCGCCGAGGAGTGGACCTGCCAACACCGTCAGGAGCAAAGGCTCAACGAAAAAGATGGCGATCGCGGTGGCAATCGGCATGACCGCGAACGCGCCTATCAGGCAGATGAGGGTGATCATCACCAGCAGCCCGGACAACGCCACGATCGGAGAGAGCATCGCGCCACGGAGGCGCCTGCGCAGCAACACCGCCGCCGGCAGGAGGAAGGCTGCTTGGGCAAGAACGCGCGCGGTCGCGACGTCGATCGGATTCAGTTTCTCTGTCAGAAGTTTCGACAACGTGTCGCCCAGTGGTAGCAGGAGCATTGCCGCGGCCATGCAGGTCATTCCTGCGAAAGATCCAGTCCACATGGTCTGCGACCTGTCGAGCGAGGCAAGAGTCATAGGACACCTCATAACTTCAGGCTCCACACGATATCTGCGAGAGCAAGTCCGGGCGTTCAGGACATCGGTTTGAAAATATAGGGGCTGGGCAGCGGACGCGCGACGCCATCGCATGCTGTCTTGCAACGCGCATATAGGGATCTTCGAAGGATTTGTCCAATCCGGAGAGCAGCCAGATTTCTGACCCGATTGCTCGGCACGGCCCGTGATTTCAGGGAAGAGCGCTCAGAATGAAATCGGCTCGCGCTTCGACTTCGAGCTTTGGCAGAATGACCGAATCATATCCGAGCCAGTCGAAAGCCTCGATCAACTGATGATACTCGGCGATGCCCTCCTTCAGGTCTTGCTGGCGTTCACTGTCCCTATGGTGGATTTCTGGCCAAGGTGGGGTCAGAAACACCTGGTGATGGAAGCGGGCGTGTCCCGACAGGGTGGCGGAGGCCGCCAATCCGGTTGCATGCTCCAGCGCGATAGCCGCATCCAGCAGCCCGCGATCGAAGAAGACCCAACTCTGCGAAGACGCGACGCGGTTGCGGTCTCCGGTCGCCATGTCGATGGCGCGCCTTGCGAAGGCTTCGAGATCGACCCAGGGAAGTGCCACGCCTGCGCCGTTCAGCTCCTGCTGCACGATCTTCCTGCCGGGCTCCTCGACAGTTTCGAAGCCTCGGGAAGCGAGTTCGGCCAGCAACGTTGACTTCCCGCCTCCCGAGCAGCCGGAGAGGACCACGTGCTGGCCACCATGGCCGTTTGTCATCGGCATCTCACGCCTCGATGCGCTCTGTCTTGGGCGGCGTTGCGAAGATCCGTGCAACCTCCGTTTCATGATCGACTGAGAGCATGGCTTTCCCGTGGGGACGATTCAGCTCGATTTGCATGCGTGGGGTCGGGACCTTCGCTTGCCGCATCGCGCGGTCGATCAGAGATAGCAGCTCGTCCCGGCAATCGACGTCCCGTTCGAAGCGCGACAGCCAGAACCGGACCGCATAGGAATTGCCGTCGCTTCCCAGCTCCTGGACGCGAACATCCGGTGTTGGTTCGGACTGAATCAGGCGCGCCTCGCCCACCGCCTTCAGGATCATTTCCTTGGCGGCGTCCACGGGAACCTCATGCGCAAGCTTCAGAGACAGCTGCGCGCGATACTGCGGTTTCGGAGCGGAGTAGTTGATGATGCGTCGGCGCGCGATCTGGCTGTTCGGCAGGATCATGTAGGTCGAGTCCAGCGTCAACACCCGTGTCGTGCGCCAGCCGATCTCGATGACCTTGCCTCGTGCGACCTGCTCGATATCGACCCAGTCACCGATCCGGTAGGGGGCCTCGACGCCCAGTGCAATGCCAGACAGCGTGTCGGCCACGACGTTCCGGATTGCGAAACCCAGCACCGCGAGTATCAAGCTCGATCCCGCAAGAGCGCCAAGGAGACCTTGTTCCAGTAAGAGCGCGGCAGAGGCAACAATCGCGGCGAAGAATAGCAGAACCGCCACGAGATCCCGAAACAGGCGCGGGAATGGGCGCTTGTCGCGTCTCCAGCGATCGGCGAACAGGCCGAACAACCGGCTACCGAGCCAGGCCGCAGCAAGGCAACCGACAACGCCGCCAAGCAAGCGGAGAGACATTCCGACCCGCCGCTCGACATGCTGATCGAATATTACCAAGCCGGCGGCGAAAAGAAGCAGAACCGAAGGCCAGATCACCCGACGGAGATGTGAGAGAAGTCTCATGTCAGTAGCCCTTTTGCGGGTGCCGCGATGGCCGACGAGACCGGCACTGGAGGCAGGTTACGGCGGCGCCGGCATGTCGCTCGACGGCAGAGCCACAACGACGACAGGAAATTCGGATAATGGGGGTATCGCCCCCGATAAAGTGCCGACAGCTGGGACACCGATGGGCGGCTGCCCGGGGAAGCGGTGTCTTGCAGGATGGGCAGGCAAGTGGAAGGTGACGATTCATGAGACCCTCTTTCAACGGGAAGGTAAGGCGCCGAAGCGATGATTGCCGATATCCCGGAAGGAGCGTCGTGGCTTCGTCAGCGCATCTAGCGGCTCCCTCCGGGCAGAGCATGGGCTTCGGCAGGGCCCCGGGAATGCCGGTTCATTGTGCCTCCAGGCCTTCGGGGGCATCCTGGGACGCAACGTGGAGTACGGTCAGAACACGCCGCTCTCCGTCCCGGGTGTCCCAGTGGAGCGATGCGCCCTCGGCCAGTCCGATCAGGGCCACCCCGATTGGTGTCAGGATCGAGATCCGGCCGCTTGCGATGTCGGCATGCTCTGGAAATACTGGCGTTACCGTCTTTTCCTGGCCGGTCGACTCATCCCGATAGGTGACCGCGCGACCGATGGCCACAACGTCCTTCGGGAGTTTCGCCGCTGGAACGATACGGGCCCGGCCGATTTCGCCAAGCAGCCGGTCGGCAAGGTCCGGATTGCGTTGGATCGCGCCCTCAGCAAGTGCCTCGAGCCTTCCCAGGCAGTCGGCACCTATGACGACCTTGGGCCGCCGGCCGGTACCGCGAGAGGTGGAGCGTTGTTTGTTCATTGTAGTGTCCTTTCCACCTTCTGGTGGTATGAGTGGATTGTGGGTGGCCATAGTCCCTGACCCGCCACGGACGTATCAAAGCATCAGGCCGCGGCGTGGTCCGGAGACGGATGCACATCCAACACAACGACGACTTCGATCTGACCGTCGTCCCGCAGGAGCGGAACCTTCTGTAGCTTTCGCATCCCGATCAGGGTCGCCCCAAGCAATGAAGCAACGAGAATATGTCCCGGGACCGGCGTGGGGTTCATGGAGAGCACGCCGCTGCGAGCGCCCTCACCGCTGATCATGTAGGTGACGTGGCATCCGGCCACGACAAGATCAGACGAGGCCGGCTCGGGAGCCCCGCGCGAGATCCGCAGCTTGTGGCGCAGCAGCCCGTTTAGCAGAACGGGGTTGGGCGAATTCCTGGTTCCGCGATAGCGAAGCAGGTGCTCGATGCCGAGCCGGTCGTCGACGGTGAGAAGAAAGCCGCCCCCGACAGCGGAGCGTTCGAAGAGCGATCGAAAGTCACTGCCGGCAGGCAGGTGGGGGGTCCTGGTAATGGTCATGATGTGTCTCCCGGAGCGGTGAAGCCCACGTTCTCAGATGCAAGGGTGTGAGAAAGCCCCGGGTGGTCGTAGACGCGCTTATGCGCAGACCGCCCGGGGACCCGGGCGGTTCAGAAGCAGAAACCGGAAAAGGCTCTCGTGCATGACCATGAGGAGACCTTAGTCTTTGGGCGCAACCTGTCAATCTTGAAGACCGGGCCGGTTCTGGGACGGACAAGGATGCACAGATCTCGAGAAGAGGAAGAAGGCGAATTGATGACGAGGTCCACGAGGCGGACTTCGACGTCAGGGGATCACCGACGGCGCATCTCCAAGAATGAGCCACGTCGAGCTTCCTGCATCGGCCGGCGGTGTGGCAGCGGGATGATGTTTGTCGATGTCGTGCGACCACCATCGTCTTCCCACCGCGCCAGGCATTTGGCGCTCGGCTCAGCGACCGACCTCTCCATGTCACTTGGCCGGAAAAGCTCCGGAAACAGTTCTTCGAAATCTGCCTTGCAAAGCATCATTTTGTCACTCCTTTCCATCGCTCCATAGGGGGCAACTACACCGCGAATGCTGCGCACCACTGCAGTCCAGTGGTGCGCATTCTCGCGAATAGCACCGGCTATGCCGTTCGGCCGCCGCGCCACCGCGCATCGACCTCCACATCCGGAGAAACTGGACGCATGCTCAGTTCCCGATCCGTGAGACCTTCGACGACGCGCGGGATATCACTGCGATCAATCCCGATGTCGCGCAGCAGGCGATCGTCCATGCCTCGAAGGGTTTCGATCATTTTCCGGCGTTGCCAGCGGTGGAATGCGGTCCGGAGCCAATGTCGAAACGCTCCGGGCTTGCGGTTGCGCGGACTGGCCGCTCGAGGGGGTGGGAAGTGATGGTTATTGGATTTGAAGACGTGGGGGTGCATGTCATGCTCCATGACGAAAAAACTGAACCGAGACGCACGCACCACGTCAGCTGGGCGACCCGCACAGGCGTGGTCTTCCGGCCAGATTGGCGCGTTTGTCACTTCGACTGATCTGTAAGAGATCGAGAAGACCCCGAGGCGCGGACCGGCACGCGGCCTGATCCCGCCCGGGGCTACCGGCGGTTCAGTGTGTTTCCTGCGTTGAGCAGGAACCTCGTATGAAGACTGAACATGGTCATGACTGAGATATCGGCATTCCGCGTGCGTATATCAAGAGCACGGCGTGGCCTGCGACCTTCTGGCACTGCCGCCATGAGAGGCGGACGAGGCTCATGGATGATGCTCCGCCAAAGGAAATCGCAGACCTCGGCTTTATTGTCGCGCAGCAGTGAGAACAAACTCTTATAGTGTCGTCACTTCGCCGCACCGCGGCCGTGACGGTTGACAGAATCCATTTGTTGCATAGCCTGTGTACATGGTTACGAACGAAAGCCTCTTCCGGTTTCTGCTTCTGAACCGCCTCCCTGCCCGGGCGGCGAGCGCGTAACCGCGTTCACGGCCACCCGGGGATTTCTCGAACATTTTGATAGAGACATCGGGTCTGCTGAAATCAGCCCGTGGGAGACAAACATGACCAACACACACCGTGTGCGGGTGCCGAATAGCTTTGCTTGCGACACCACGCCAGAAAAACACGTCAACGATGTAGAGTTTTATCTTCGGCCTTCTGACCGCGCCGACATCGAGTGGCTGCTTTCCCGAGATGACCCAGCGGCACAGAATATGCCGCGCCTTGTAGAACAGATCCTGCGCCACAAGATGCGGACGGCCGGGAAAGCGACTGGCAAAGGCATCGACCAAATCGCATTGCCTATGAAACGCATTATATATGCTGAAAGCAATGGCCCGGTGCAGAAGGGCATTTTGACAATGAGCGTAGTAGAACGGCCGGGCCGCATTCCGGTGGGGTCCCTGCTCGGCGCAACTCTTTTAGGTATGTCAAGACACCAGAAAGAGCCCCTGAAGAAAGAAGATGGCAGTACTGTCATAGTCTGCGTTATGAAGATCGAAACCGTAGAGCCGGCCTGACGCGTCGAGTAACAGACCGATCTGCGGCAAGGAACCGCCTGTAACGTGCCGTGTCGGTTAATCTGCGCCGACGTAGCGCCACGATCGCCGTGTCAGGCGGGTTCAGGTGCGGGAAGGGCGACGTCGGCAAGGGTCGAGCGGTTGAGGTTCTCGATAAAGGCCATCTCGGCAACCCGAAGCCGGGTCTTCAGGCGACAGCATCCGTCGATCGTGCAATCCCGGCCGTTCGGTTGAAAGCACTCGACAAGGGCTTGGCCCTCTTCCAACACTCGCACCACGTCCCCCAACCGGATTTCCTCGGGGGCGTGGGCCAGGGTGGCACCGCCACCGCCTCCACGACGTGTCTGACCAGCCCGGCCCGACCGAGTTTCTGCATGATCTTAATGAGATGGTTGCGGGAAAGCTGGAATTCCTCGGCGAGATCAGCCGTGGAAAAAGCCCGGTCCGGCGCGCTAGCAAGACGCATCAGTATGCGGAATCCCTACTCGGTGAATGAGGTAAGGCGCCTCTGCCATCCAAGAAGTGGAATCTACAGTGCGGCTAAAGCTCCGCAGCAAGGCGGTGGCTGGCAAAATCGAAGATCAGTAGCCCCTCACGGACGCTGTCGACGAGCTTCCCGGAGAACTCCTTGCGACCCTCCAGCTCGTAGCGTAAGCGCTCGTGCTTGGTCACGTCGTTGATCGCGAGCACGATGCGGTCCCCGTTGGTCTTTTGCGGCATGCGTCGGGCATTGAGCAGCATGACCCGTTCACCGATCCGCTCGAATTCATGCTCAACGCGGTAGTCGTCGACCTCGTGACGCTCGCTCAGCACCTCTTGCAGCAGCTTGCGCAATTCGGGGATGTCCCATTGGCCTTTGCCAAGCTCGTAGACCATCCGGTTCTGGGTCTCTTCGGGCGAGACGTCGAACGCCTCGCAAAAGGCACGGTTCGCCACCTCGACCTCGAGATCGTCCGTTAGAACCAGGATTGGCTGGGAGACCGCCGCAAGGATCTGCTCGGCGTCAATACTATCACTGTCCCCCATCTTTCCTCCGCGAGCTTGTGGGCGGTGGGATCGTGGAGGCGCATAACAGGCAGGGGGGTCAGATGTTCCCGCATCTCTCCGAACTGCTGTCCAATATGAGATTATAAAACGCCTCCGGCCTGAAATTGGGCCTGGATGTTGACAGCGCATGAAGTGGGGTGGGGCGGGTCGAAGCACGCGGCAGCTGTGACACATGACGCGCTTTGGCGTCGAGCAGAGAGCCTCGATCCGCCCCATCCTAGTACAGTCAGAGCGAGCAATTGTTCCCGGGCTTCTCCGGTTGCATCTCCGGGAGGATCGTCTATTGGCCTGAGAGCAAGTCTGTTGCTCTGACGTTAGTCTATCCGGTTCCGAGCGCCCGCAACTGAAAGTTCCACAGCTCGATGAGCCGAGAAGACACGAAAGCAAGATGACAGAAGAACGAAACGAGCTCGAGCGCCCCCTTGTCGAGCTCTTCAATCACGTGATCCGGGTCCGATGCGATTGCGGTCATGGGGGTCATATCCACATTCGCAAAGTGATGCAGGCGCATCCTGAGCTTGAGACGCTCGGCGGGGCGATCGGGGGTGCGAGATGTGCAGCCTGCGGCCACCAAGGCGCCGCCGAGTTCGAGATCCTTCCTCCGGAAGACGGGGCAGATGACCGAGGCCTCTCACCCTACGAGAGGGAGTAACCAGATGGCCGGAGAGTCAGACGGCGGATCCTCGAGGAGAGCAAAGCAGCGGTATCCGGGCACCTGCGGTATGAAACTGAGTGAGGGCTATTGACCTATAATAGGTGATCTATCACCAATGGATTGTTGGTGCAGGGGGCTCAATTTTGGGGCAATAGGGATGCAGCTATTCACGCTTTCCTATCTCAGCGCAGCTCAACTTGAGTTGTCTGACGCGGACATTGCGGCGCTTGCCAACAGGAGCCAGGTACGCAACCGGAACCTGGACATCACCGGTCTGCTTCTTTTTGATGGCGGCTATTTCATGCAGACCTTGGAGGGACCGCGGGATGCGGTCGCGGAGGTTTTTCGAGACATACTGAAAGATCCCCGGCACTCGGCTATCTCCCCCTTCGCCGTCAAATTCATCAGCGATCGCAAATTCCCCACCTGGGCAATGCAATTGGTCCCTCGCGATCTCACGCTGGAGATCGTCACGGCACTAGGTGACATCGAACTGACACCGCTGAGCATCCGGCGACTTCATCAACGTGCGACGCAGGCACTGAACGAACTTGGCTAGCTCTCCGATTTTCGTTGCGGGACTGGGCGCGCCAGCCGGTCTCCCCGTGGGCGAGGCAACGCAACAGTACTAGCGGCTTGGACCCTGCTGGATAGGGTGCAAACTGTTTCGACTTACTTCGCCGAATCGAGAACCTTCGTGTCAAAGTATGCTGACGGAGGCCTCGGCGAGGAGGAGTTGAATGAGGTCATTTGACAGAGAGGCCGAGCGGCTAGCGGTTGTATGTCAGCTCGGTGGCGTGTCGGAAGCGAAGCGGGCTCTCCTGATCGAGGAATACCGCCGTCGTTCTCTCTCTGCCTTTGCTCCATCGACGCTTCGCAACTACCACCAGACGATAGAGAGGTTTGTGGTCTGGTGTACGGAACGTGGATACAGCGCATCTCCTCCAGTGTCCCCGAGAGTTGTCGCAGAGTACGTGGACGCAATGGGCGGCAGCATCCGGGCCTCAACGATCGAGACCCGACTTTGGGCAATCAGCGAATGGCACCGGGCAAGCTTCCTGCCTTCGCCTTGTCGTCATCGGCTGGTCGAGTTGGCGCTCAAATCGGTGAAGCGAACATATGGTGCGGCCGTCAAACAGGCCGAGCCCCTCTCGAAACGTGAGGCGCTCGAGATCGTGGCTCGGCTGGGAAACAGCAGAAGAGAAATCCGCGACAAGGCTGTCATCTGGATTGCTTCTGACAGTTGGTGCCGCGCTTCAGAGATCGTGGCGTTCAAGGTCTCTGAACTCATCCGTCAGGGGGATGGCTCCAGCCTTCTCTTTGTCCGCCGATCAAAGACTGATCCATATGGGCAGGGAGCTTATGCATACTTGTCGGGGCGGGGCACGGAGGCGGTTCTCGAATGGGTGCGGTTAGCAGACCTGAAGTCCCACGAGCCTTTGCTTACCAAGCATCAGAAGAACGGAAAGCGTCAGCCCATGGACCCGGCCACTATCTCAAGGATCCTAAAGAAATGCTCTGGACGTGCGAATGTGTCAGCGCATAGCACAAGGGTAGGCGGTGTGCAGGACGCCTTTCGCCTCGGCCGCGATCTGTCGTCGATCATGGTCGCCGGCCGATGGACGTCGCCAGAGATGCCTGCGAGATACGGTCGACGTATTCTCGCCAGCCAGTCAGCGGCGGCCCAGGTGGCCCGTGCCCATGAAGCAGCAGCTCTCCCGGCGCCTAATGGTCATGTTCGAGGGCCAGAGTAAATGGATGCAGGTGCTTTCAGGGACTGGCTCCACGCGATGCGCTTCACAAACGCTGAACAGGTCGCTCGGTGTCTCGGCGTTGAACGTCAGCAGGCCACTGAGTGGATCGAAGCCGCCCTGCGCAGGTCGAGGATCGATATTGACCATACGACTGCGCTCGCGATGGCCGCAGCAGAGATGGGCATTGCGCCTTGGGGTGAGACGGCTTCGCCTCACGACTGCTAAGATAGCCAAATACGCAGGCAGGAAAACCAAGCGAGGCCGTCCACACATCTCGATTTGTTCACGATATGTCTGGGTGAGCAAAAATAGCTAAGCCCTTGGTCTTTAGGCAGATCGAGCTGTCTTAAAATCCCTAGGCATATGTGCCGGTTCGAGTCCGGCCGCGGGCGCCACAGTTATTCTATTGCATTATGTACGTGTCCGGATTGGACATGAAAGGGCGCCGAAATGACGCCTCGACGTGACTGGGTGTGAGCGACGTTCCATAGTCCGTGTTGGACCGCCAAAACATTCCCTGTCATGCGAGATCCTCGAGCCTTTTCCGCGTCTCGGGCATTAGGTCCAGCGACGCGGAAATCCTGCTGCGCCAGGCAGGACCCTGCGCCAGCGCCGTCTCGTATGCTTCCGCGAGATCCTCAGGGCGCTCGTTGCTCAGCACCTCGATCAGCATCTCGGCCTGGGCGCGATCCTTGCGCGCTTTCAGGCGGTCCGGATCCGCCTTTCGCCGATCCGCGACGATCAGCTTGTGGATGGCGAAGCGTTCGGGCCTTGGGATCTGGACCAGCACCCCGGAGCGATAGAGCAGGGGGGCGTGGACCGGCTCGGCGATGAGGTAATTCAGGTGATGCAGGCTCTGCGCGCTCACGCCGAGGGCGGGGAGATCCCGGATGCCTTCGGCCTCCTCGAAAGAGGGCGTCAGGAACTCAACCAGTGTGCGCCGGTCGGTCTGTCGCCAACGCCAGACCTTGTTTTTTTCCAGCGAGGGCAGAGGGTCGAACTTCAGTTGCGAGAAGACCTCCGCAAGATCATCCTCCACGGTGTCCCCAAGAGCCACCGACAGCCGTTCGAAACTGGCGATGTCGATATCGTCGGTCACGGCGGACCTGCCGAACCCGATCCGGATCCCCAACTCGCCCTCATAGAGCCGGAAAGCCTGCGTGCCGACGAGCGTGCCGCCAAGTCGAAAGACACCGGCCCGTTCCATCGCCGAGATTACCTGTCCGGTCTGGGCGTCGGCCATGAGATACCCTTCGGCCCTCAGCACCCGCATCAGCCGAGAGCGCTCCTTTTCGTTGGCCTTTCGTTGCTGCGCCAAGTCGGCCAGTCGTGCGAGCCGGTCGCGCAGCGCATCGCTGTCCTCGCCGATGTAGCGGTCGACGACGTCAGTGCCGATCCGATACCGGTCATACCAGTATTTCCTCTGCCCGACCGTCTTCAGTTGCGGCGATCCCCTGAGTTCCGAGACCTGAGCGTCTTTCAGCATCCGCAGGAGGTCCGCCCAGGCGGCAGTGCCGATATGGCTGTGATGTGCGATCATAAGACATACCCTACAAAGCATTTTTTGTAGGGTATGGCGGGCCAAGCGTCTACCCTACGACGAAATTATCTTCAGGGTAACCTACGGACACGGCAAGGCTGCACGGTTGCGGCCTGTCCGATTGCTATTGGCATTGCTGCCGGTAGCTCTCTTCCGCAGAATCCGCTCTGCCCCCCGAAAACTGGACCGTTCGTAGCTGGAGTTTCCGACTAAGCTCTCCTGGCTGGGAGAGGAACGGAATCGCATGAAGGCGCGTAGAAGGCGTCATCCTGAAGAAGAGCGATGAAGGCACGCCGGTTGCGGAGATCTGCCGCAAGGCGGGGATCAGCCAGGCGACCTACTTCAACTGGAAGAAGCGATACGGCGGGTTGCTGCCGGACGAGATGCGCCGGCTGAAGGCGCTCGAGGACGAGAACAGCCAGCTGAAGAAAATTGTCGCCGACCTGACGCTGGACCGGGAGATGTTGCAGGACATCATTCGGCGAAATGTATGGTTCGCCCCGCCTGTGCAAGGTTCTTCCTGATGACGTTCAGGATTGCATAAATGTATCCGGCCTCTCGCGAGTGGGCTGGTTTTCCAGCCAGGCCATGATGAGATCCGCACGCGCCGTTCCCAATTAGCTTGTTCGGGCACGGAGCCCGCTTTCGGAACGGGTTTACAGCGCGTCGATCGTCCTTTTCGTCATCATTTCGAGCCTCGCATTCTGATCCGGGTTTTCCGGATAGGTTTAGACGCAGCCCCCTTCGGGAGCGCGCCGTTCGTATGTGGCCCCAGGTTTGCTGAGCACCACCCAGATCACCCTCGCCAACTTAGCCGCCAGTGCGACAGTCACCTTGTTCACGTGCATCCTGGTTCGGAGTTCGTCCACCCACAGGCCAAGCCGGTCCTTGGCGCGATCGAGATGCATCAAGACTGACCGGGCGCCGTGGATTAGAAGCGTTCGTACGTAGCTGCTCCCGCGCTTCGCTATGCCGAGCAGCGTCTGTTTGCCGCCAGTAGAATGTTGCCTCGGCACAAGTCCTAGCCAGGCAGCAACGTCACGTGCTTTCTTGAAACGCGTGGGGACACCAATGGATGCTAGGATTGCCGTCGCCCCGAGAGGGCCGACACCAGGAATGGTCATAAGCCGACGCGCAGTTTCGTCCCTGTCTGCGATGTTCTTAATCTCGGTCGAGACGCTGAGGATCCGTTCTTCGAGACGGAGAAGGTCCTCCTGCAGCTCGCGCAAGACAACCCGTGCTCGATCAGTCAAATCGTTCTCAAGATTATCGATCGCGCGGACGATATCGAGCTTGAACACCCCGGCGCCTTGGCGAAGCGCGACGCCGTGTTCCAAGCAATACGACCGCATCTGACATATGAGATTGGTCCGTCCTTTCACCAGCCGGCTGCGAACACGATGCAGCATCTGCAAATCGACCTGATGCGCCTCCTTTATCCCGACGAACCGCATCGTCGGTCTGGTCGCAGCTTCCGCGATCGCCTCGGCATCGATAATGTCGTTCTTGTGCGACTTCACGTAGGGCTTGACGAACTGAGCCGGGATGATGCGGACATCATGGCCGAGCTCCCGAAGCTTCCTGGCAAGCCACTGCGAACCCGGACAGGCTTCCATGCCGACGAGGGTCGGGTCTGCCTCCGCGAAGAACTGAAGAACTGTGTCGCGTCGTAGCTTTGCTTTTTGGATAGGTGCGCCAGAGGCGTCGAGGCCCACGACGTGAAAGAGCGTCTTGCCGATGTCGATGCCGAAGACGGCGCAAGTCTTAGGGTTAAGTTGCATCTTCTTACCTCCCGAGTTGATATCCAACGATTGTCGCCCGGGGCGGCGGGGCGAACCATCCCATTAGCTCTGAAGTCTGGCCGTCTGCGAGAGATCGTGGCCGGGATGTGCGTCGACTGGCGCGTGTCGATCCGGAAGGCCTTGTTAACTGCTGGCACAGTGCCGGGCGTGGCCCCGGCGAGTCTCCCGAGCTTCGGTCGGCGCGAAGACGTCATCGCAAGGTTACAGGTGAGACTGCCGGTCTTCGTTCATGCAATTCCACGCAAGCGGGAGTCGCCTACCGTATAGCAGTTGAGATATTGCGGCATGATAGCCATGACAGCGATAGTTCCGTGAACTGGAGTGCAGCATGCTGATCAAAAGGTTCCTGCCAACGGCCAGCAAACGGATGGCCTGCATCGACGCAAGCGCGCCCCTCTTGGAAGCGGCACGATTGCTTGGACATGATCACGATATTCTACTCGTTTGTGATGGTCACAGTCGGATGATTGGAATCCTCACAAAGAGCGATGCCGTGCGACAGATGGGTATTTGTACTGGGGCAGGTTGCACGGCAGCAGTTGTCAGCGCGATGACTCGCGATGTCACAAGCGTCAGTCCAGACGGATACCTAGAGGAGGTCTGGGAAATTATGAAGCATCAGGGCCTGAAGAATATCCCGGTTGTCGGTTTGGATCGCAAACCCCTCGGGATTTTGAACGCACGTGATGTGCTTCAAAGTCTTTGGCAGGAGGTTCAACAGGAAGAAGACCTACTCTTCAACTACGTGATGAATGTCGGCTATCGATAAGTGCTAGAGCGCTAGAAATTGGACGCTTACTCTCTCTTGTGGGCCTGAAGAACCAGCCAGCGAAACGAAACCTGCGGCGAGCGGGAAACGCCATTTCAGGCAGGTTGAGGGGCAGACAGCGCGACATCGGCAAGGGTCGAGCGGTTGAGGTTTTCTATAAACGCCATTTCGGCTATCCGAAGTCGGGTTTTCAGGCGACAGCAACCGTCGATCGTGCACTCACCGCCGTTGGGTTGGAGGCACTCTACGAGTGCTTGGCCCTCCTCCAGTAGGCGAACCACATCCCCCAGGCGGATCTCGTCGGGCGCACGAGCCAGAATGGCACCGCCACCGCCTCCACGGCGTGTCTGCACCAGTCCGGCCCGGCCGAGTTTCTGCATGATCTTAATGAGATGGTTGCGGGAAAGCTGGAATTCCTCGGCGAGATCAGCAGTGGAAAACGTCCGGTCCGGCGCGCTGGCAAGGCGCATCAGCATGCGCAGACCATAGTCGGTGAATGAGGTAAGATGCATCTGCCATCCAGGAAGTGGTATCTGCAGCGCCTGTTATGGCGCGTATCCAGAAGAGTGAACAGCCCCGGTGAGGCGAGGGCGCAATCTCCCTGCAGATGGGCTTGGTTTCGGGAACAGGGAAGGTGAAGGCGTCGATGACGATTTCGACAGTTTCAAATGCCATGGCGGGTTTCTCCTCGCCGCCCTTCGCCGCTCAGGCCGGACGAATGAACATGCGATCATCCTCATATGCGGCGGCATCGTCGGAGCGGATGGCGCGGTAGCAATGCCAGGTCGCGTGTCCCAGCAGCGGAAACACCAAGATCAGACCCAACCCAGCGGTCAGCAGGCACAGTGCAAATAACGCCACCACGATGGCGCCCCAGGCGAACATTACCCAAAGGTTGTTCCATACCATCGCCATGCTGATCCCGAGCGCGGAGAGCGCGTCGGTCCGTTCCGTCAGCAGCATCGGAAAGGCGAAGACGCTGATGGCGAAGGAGAAGGCGGCGAAGAGCGCGCCGACGGCAGAGCCGACCAACAGCAGGGTCCAGCCAGTGGGAGTCATGAGAAGCATCGGCACGATCTCCTCGGTGCCGGGAAAGGCCACCATACCGAAGAACAGCGCATAGAGAAGGACCGCCGCGCGCATCCACAGTAGGAAAAGCCCCAGCAGCATGACCCCCATGAAGACACCTGCACGACCGGCCCGAAGCCGGACGAACAGCATCGGCGCGAGGCCGACGGGTTCGCCTGCCTCCAGTCGCCGACTTTTCTCGTAAAGCCCGCCAGCGATCAGCGGCCCGACCACCATGAAACCCGCCAGCGCCGGGAACAGCGCATAGTCGAACTCCAGACGGAACAGGAACCAGACCACGGCGACTGAGACGAGGAAAACGCCGAGGCCGTAGACCAGACTCGGAAGCGGGTGGGTCCAGAGATCGCGCCACCCGGCCCGTAGCCATGTGAAGGCAGTGCGCCACGGAAGATCGCGAGCGTGCGGGCTCGGGCGCTCAAGGGGTGGGACCACCTTCGGAATGACGCCCCCGGCGTGCGGATTGTCGGGCGGTGGTGGGGCGTTGTTCTGGCTCAGCATGACGGTTTCGCCGGGCGGTAGGTGCCGGCGCCTTCCTTGGCGGTTTCAACGCAGCTCGGTTGCGACGACAGCGAGACCGAGACGAGATGAATATTGGCGGCCGCGACGACGGCCACTACCAGGAATGCGGCGGAGATCGCCAAAAGACGGGGCCGTTCAATGGTCATTCCGGGCCTCCATCGGCCAGCGAGGTGATGTAAAGCGCCAGCATCTTGCGCTGCGCTTCGGTCAGGCGGTTTTCCCATGCGGGCATCCAGCCCTGTCGGCCACCATAGATCGTCTCGAATAGCGCCTCATCCGAGCCGCCGTAGATCCAGTGGGTGTCCGTGAGATTCGGGGCACCGAGGTCCTGCATGCCCGCACCATCCTCGCCGTGGCAGCTCGAGCAATTGTCGGCGAAGAGCGTGGCGCCTTCCTCCAGCCGCTCGGGCGAGGCGCCGCTGTCGAGGCCCGCCAGCGACTGCACGTAGTCCGCCACGACGCGGATCTGGTCTCGGTCGAGCATGCCGTCGCGGCCGAACGCCAGCATCTGGGCATAGCGCGTATCGGGATGCGGAGCGTTGATGCCGACACGCAGGGTTTCGAGGATCGTCTCGTCGTCGCCGCCCCAGAGCCAGGCGTCATCGACCAGAGAGGGATAGCCGGGCCCGCCTTCGGCGCGTCTTCCGTGGCAGGCCGCGCAATTGTCACCGAAGAGTGTCGGTGCGGACCGGTCGACGTGCGCCATGAGCAGGGTGTCGTCACGGATTTTGTCCAACGGGAGCGCGGCGATCCGGTCCGCCCAGACGCCACGGGCGGCATCCGCGGCGGCCACGCGCTCTTCCACCTGTTCTTGTTGGTCAATGCCGAGTAGCCCGCGGGTATAGGTGTTCACCAGTGGCCAGGTCGGCATGAGCACCCAGTAGACCAGCGCCCAGATGTGGGTGACGATGATAAAAAACCACACCGCCCGCGGCACGCGGGTGTTCAGCTCGGTGATCCCGTTCCATTCGTGACCAGTAGTCTGGTGCCCGGTGAGGGGATCGCGTTCTTTTACCGACATGGCCCGTCCTCGTCATCAAGGATACTGTTTGCGGCCTTTTCGAAGCGTTTGCCCAGCGACGGCCAATAGGCGTAGACGGTGATCCCCACCGACAGGGCGATGAGGTAGAAGAGCCCGAAGGACTTGGCGACTGTCGAGGTCAGCTCGTGCGTGAGGTCCATCCTGTCAGTCCTCCTCGAGTGGCCGGTTTTCGAAGGCGGCGTCTGTGAGCCCGCCAAGGATCTGGAGGTAGGCCACCAGCGCATCCATTTCCGTGACCCGGTCCTCCTGTCCATCGAAGTGGCGGATGTTCGTCGCTTCGCCATAGCGCGCACTCGCGCCGCCGGCCGCGTCGGTTTCGGGTCGCGCCTGGCCGCGCGCGTCGGCATCTGCATTGGCGATTTGCGCATCACTGTAGGGCACGCCCACTGCCCTCAGCGCCGCGAGGCGGTCCGGCAGGCTCTCGGTCTCGAGCGTCTCGTCCAGCAGGAATGCATATTGCGGCATGACCGACTCCGGTACCACGGCGCGCGGATCGACCAGGTGGCGCACGTGCCAGTCATCGGAATACTTGTTTCCCAGCCGGGCGAGGTCCGGCCCCGTTCGCTTGGACCCCCAGAGCATCGGGTGATCGTATTGCGATTCCACAGCCAGCGAATAGGGGCCGTAGCGGTCCACCTCGTCCTGCAGGGTGCGGATCATCTGGGAGTGGCAGGCATAGCAGCCCTCGCGAATGTAGATGTCGCGCCCGGCCTGCTCGAGCGGCGTGTAGAGCCGCATGTCCGGTGCGGCCTCGACCGTATCGTCGATGGTGAAGAGCGGGGCGATCTCGACGAACCCACCCACACCGGCGGCGACGATGATGCCGAGGGTCAGGGCCATCGAGTGCCGCTCGGTGCGGTAGTGCGTCCGGGCGTGGAATTCGAAGAAGCGGGCGAAGGGCGAGAGGATCTTGCGAAACATCGGGTCACTCCGCTGCCGGGACGGCAGGTTCGGCCGCCTTGGACGAGGTGGGGTAGTCGCGTTCCGGGCGTTTCTCGGGGGCGTGCCGGATCGTCATGTAGACGTTGTAGGCCGCCAGGATCGCCCCGGTCAGGAATAGGGCACCACCGCAGGCCCGTGCGACGTAATAGGGATGCATGGCCACCAGGGTGTCCGTGAAGGAATAGGCCAGCGTGCCGCTGTCGGTGTAGGTCCGCCACATCAGCCCTTGGATGATGCCGCTGTTCCACATAGCGAAGACGTAGATCACCGTCCCCGCCAGCGCGAGCCAGAAGTGCCATTCCACCAGCTTCCAGGAATACATCGTCTCGCGCTTCCACAGCAGTGGGACGACGGAGTAGATCGAGCCGAAGGTGATCAGTGCCACCCAGCCCATCGCGCCGGCATGGACGTGGCCCACTGTCCAGTCGGTGTAATGTGACAGCGAATTGACCGCGCGCACCGCCATGAACGAGCCTTCGAAGGTCGACAGCCCGTAGAACACCGCCGCCACCATCATGAAGCGTAGCGTGGCATCGTCGCGCACCTTGTGCCAGGCGCCGTTCAGCGTCATAAGCGCGTTGCCCGCACTGGCCCAGGAGGGCACCAGCAGCATGACCGAGAAGGTCATGCCCAGTGTCTGCACCCATTGCGGCAGGGCGGTGTAATGCAGGTGATGCGACCCGACCCAGATGTAGAAGAAAACAATGCCCCAGAACGACAGGATCGACAGCCGGTAAGAATAGATCGGCCGCTCCGCCCGCTTGGGCAGAAAATAGTAGAGCATTCCGAGGAACCCGGCCGTCAGGAAAAAAGCCACCGCGTTGTGGCCGTACCACCATTGCGTCATGGCATCCTGCACACCCGAGAAGGCCGAATAGCTCTTGGCAGCGGTGAAGCTGGCCGGCACAGCGAGATTGTTGACGATATGCAGCATCGCCATCACCAGGATGAAGGCGAGGTAATACCAGTTGGCGACGTAGATGTGCGGCTCGTTCCGGCGGGCCAGCGTGCGGATGTAAAGCACGAAGTAGGTTACCCAGACGATCACCAGCCAGATGTCGGCATACCATTCCGGCTCGGCGTATTCCTTCGATTGGGTTACCCCCATCAGGTAGCCCGACGCAGCAACGATACAGAAGAGATTGAAGCCCAACAGCACGAACCACGGTGAAACATGCCCGGCGAGCCGGGCCCGGCTGGTGCGTTGCATGACATGATAGGAGGTGGCGATGAGGGCGTTGCCTCCGAAGCCGAAGATCACACCCGATGTGTGGACAGGGCGGATGCGGCCGAAGCTCGACCACGCCGCGTCGAAACGCAGGTCGGGCCAGGCGAGTTGTGCCGCGACCCATACGCCCATGCCCATACCGACGACGGCCCAGAACAGGGCGATCACCAGCCCGGCCTTGGTCGGGTCGTCATAGTAGTTGACCGTGCGATCCTCGGCCGGTTCGGGCTCGCCAATCGCACGCAGGACGAAGAGGGTCGTGATACCGGCTGCAATCAGCACGATCGCGCCGTGGCTCCCCATCGGATCGCCATGACCCGCGGCGGCCATCACAAGCCCGACAATCGCCATGACGACACAAATCATCAATGCGATCTGGCGTTCGGCACCTGTCAACCGCTCCATCATCTGGCAACCTCCCGGTCAGTACTATGTCTTGGTAGCAACGGACGGTCCTCCGCCTGGAGGATCCGGCGGGCATCGCCTTCCGGATCGTCGAACTGGTTGGTCTTCATCGCCCAGAAAAATGCTCCGAGGCCGATTGCACCCATCACCAGCGTTACTGGTATCAGTAGTAGAACGACGCTCATGTCTGCCCCACCGTGGGCGTTTGCCGAGCTGATGCGAGTCGAGCCCGAGCCTCGGCGCAAAGCGTGTTCAGGCGCTGCGCCGCAGGGACAATCGAGTCGATCTCACCCGCGCCGGTGCCGCAATAAAGCGGCATCTGTTCAAGATCTCCGGTCGTGGTGCGCAGGGGCGAGTCCGTGCTCTGGCGCAGCCGCGGGTTGGAGCCGTCGTAGGCGATCACCTCATGTGCGATCCTCTCGGGGTCATGCCCGATCAGAACCGGGCCGAAGGCCTCGGTGACGCTGTTTCGGAGGACGCGCACGGCCGATCCCTTGGGCCAGTTCAGCACGAAGCCGTCGGTCAGGACGGTATCCTTCCCCTCGGCGGTAACGACCCGTTGCTTGTGGTAGTCGTGGGCGAAGGATTCAGCGGTGGCCAGGAACGCGGTGCCGCACTGGACGCCCTGCGCCCCGAGTGAGAGCGCCCGGGCCAGCCCCTTGCCGTTGCTGATGCCGCCCGAGGCGACAACCGGGAGAGCCGTGGTTTCCAGCACGGCCCGGAGCAGGTCGAATGTCGGGGTGTGGCCGTGCACGTGACCGCCCGCATCCTGTCCCTGTGCGATCAACACATCCGCACCGGCGGCCTCGGCCGCTCGTGCCGCGGGCAGCGTGCCCACCTGGTGCAGCAGAAGAGCGCCTGCCTCCTTCACTCGGGCAACTGCTTCAGGCACCACGTCCCAGAAGAACGAGAACACGCCGACCTCCATCGCCAGACAGGTTTCGATCTGCTGGTCTAGCAGACCTGGGTCGGTGGCTGCGGGGATGAGGTTGACGGCAAAAGGGCGGTTTGACAGCCGGCGATAGGCGCTGATCTCCGAGGCGATCAGCGAAGGCGCCTCGCGCACCATACCCAGCGTCGGGAAACCTCCGGCACTGGCGACCGCGGCGGC
This sequence comes from Carideicomes alvinocaridis, assembly GCA_005473895.2. Taxonomy (GTDB): domain Bacteria; phylum Pseudomonadota; class Alphaproteobacteria; order Rhodobacterales; family Rhodobacteraceae; genus Carideicomes; species Carideicomes alvinocaridis. Next base: position 15,687 of record SRJI02000045.1, on the reverse strand, counting down.
CAGTTCGGCGCGCGCGACGCCCCCCATGCCAGCAAGGATAATGGGATACGCACATCCCAGCAGGTCGCACATGGGGGTGCGAAGTGGCCCAGGGACGACCGTCATGCAGTGTTCCCTTTAAGTCGCTGCTTCAGATAGTCGCGCAGGACCACCGCCTGGTTGTGCTCCCGGTCCTTCGCGGCGAAGAGCAGGGTGACGGGTCCTGCTCGGCACCATGCGAGGCAGCGTTCAACGGCGTCCGTGTTGTCAGCCAGTTCGTGCAGGTAGCGGTTGCGGAACTCACCCCATTTGTCCGGGTCATGGTCGAACCATTTCCTGAGCTCGTTGGTCGGCGCGATGTCCTTGATCCAGTCATCGTGCCCGAGATCGGCCTTCGAAACACCTCGCGGCCAGATTCCATCCACGAGCAGCCTCGCGCGGTCCGTGTGGGACGCCTCGTCGTGAACGCGGGCAATATCGATATCGAATTGTTTCGCCATGCGAGCCTCAAGCCAGTTTCGGGATGCCAGGCCCTCGTGCATCCTCGACCGCGAAGTTGAGCGACAGGGCGATGCGTTCGGCCCGCTGGATGACATGGGCGGCACCTGCGGGTGTGCAGATCTCCGTTGCGGTCTCGCGAAAGAGTGTGAGCCATCGCTCGAAATGGGCCCAGTCAATCGGCAGGCCAACGTGCTTGGGCACCGGGGTGCCATGATAGCGGCCTGTCATAAGGGCAACTGACGACCAGAAAGCAGTCATCCGCTCCAGATGCGGTGGCCAGTTATCGATGCGCGCCGCGAAGATCGGGCCAAGAACAGGATCCTTGCGGATCTTGTCATAGAAGGCATGGACCAGCTCACGCAGCACCGCGTCATCGAGCCCTGTCCGTGCCTCGAGATCGGCTGTGATCTCCGGTCGCGCGGAGGGGCTGCGGGGCGGGGGTGTCTGGATGGAGGTCATCGGTGTGGCACCTTGGTCGCAGTTGTATTGACGGGGTACGTTCCCCAACTGGTATTGTAAATACCTATTGGGGTCGAGCGCAATCGGGCGAAACCGCGCAGAGCCCGATTGGCGGAGATCGGCGCGGGACCAGTGAATGGGAGACAGTGCGATGAGCGAAGTATCCAAGACTGACAGCGGGTTCGTTGTGGAAGCAGCCGCCATCGGGCGGGCCTTCAAGATTACGGAAGAACAGGTCCGGCAGGAGATGCGTAACGGCCTCATCAGCAGCCGCTCCGAGAGCGGGTCGGGCGAAGACGAAGGACGTTGGCGCATGACCTTCTATCGTGCAGACCGCGCGTTCCGTCTCGTTGTCGACGAAGCGGGAGAGGTGCTGTCGCGGGGAAGCTTTCCCGTCACTCCGCGAGCGCGGTCAGTGCGCCGGGATTGACACTCGTCGGGCGACAAGCAACGATCAATCCATGGTCAGGTATCAGATCAAGTTCCGGTTTCTTCTGCTGAACCGCCCTTAGCCCCGGGCGGTTCGTGGGCGTTAGATGCGCTGCGATCTCCCGGGGACATCTCGAGAAAAGTTCTGAGATTGTCGGAGGTAACTCCAGGGGGAAACATGGCCATGCCTGACGTTACGGGATCAACGGTACCGCGAAACGGAAAGCCCGAAGCGGGTGGTGGGGATTGCACGTGCCGCCTGACAAAAGCCGATCGGCTGAGAATCGAGAGATTTCTGAGCTTCGCCGGCAACAGCAGTGTCGCCTACTCCCAGCTCATGCTGGGAATTCTATACCAGAAACTGCAGGTGGCCGTTGCGATAGAAGGCGCGGCACCGTCCGATGTTGCCACGTTTGGCAGCTACATTTCCTGCGTGTTGGATGAGAAAGAGATCGAATGCGGGGTTCTCAGTTTCGGCCTGGTGACGCGTGCCGGAGAAATCCCGATTCACTCCCTTTTGGGGGCCACGCTCATCGGAATGTCGGCCGGACAACGCACTAAGTTGCTGTCCGAAGACGGCACCACCCGGTCCTTGGTGGTAACCCAGGTGAGAGCGCCTTTTACCGTGTAGGGACGGGTTGCAACTAATGCGGTCACTGGCGCATCCGACGCGGGGACTATCGGCATCAACGGCTTGCCTGGAGGCGGGACAGCCTCACTGGTCTTCAGTTTCCGTCTCACGGAAAAGTTTCCCGCCCTGGCCTGAAAGGATCAGCCCAGCGGGTGGTGGTGGCATCTGCTGCTCCGAGGACCCGGCAAAGTTTGACTTGGCGTCGGAAACTTCATAGCGTGGCTCGATGTCTTTGTTCTCATGCAATATCAGAGGCCGGTCGTTTCCGGGATCTCTGCTGAACCGCTCCCTGCCCCGGGCAGGGGGCCGCATGCGCTGACCTCCACGCTCGGGGATCTTCTTCACCAAAACCTTTGGATTCTTGAGGCTTGCGTCGAGCAGGCCGAGGAGAAGATATGCGAACATCAAATGAAACGGCGGCTCTCGCTGGAAGATCAGGCAACGAGGCTGCCGGTGTTGATAGCCGGGCGTTCGGAAGCGTCGAGGCCATGCGACCAATCCAATCGTTCCTTTCCAAGCGGGACTTCTGGCACCTGCAAGAGCTGCGGAGGGAATGCGCAGCTATCGGAGGCGGTGTCTTTCCTCTGCTCTCCCACCTGATCCGGGCAAAGCTTCAGGATGCACATATTCTGAATTCCAGAGAAGAGGCAGGAAGCGTCGCCACCCTGGGCTCACGTGTGACCTACTCCATCAGGGGGACGCCCCCACAATCTCGGACACTCTTTGACCATGGTTTTGAACATGATCAGGGAGGTATCCCGATCAAGACATTTCTCGGAGTCACCTTGCTCGGAATGAAGGTGGGACAGACGGTGCCGCTCCTTAACGCAAGTGGGACGACAGAGCCGCTCGAGCTCGTTGCGATACCGTGGCAAGTCGATGCGAGAACATAGCTGAATTGCGCAGGACGACGGTTCGCGAGGATCTTTGCAATTTGCCCGCCGACTTCAACCAGGTCGGCGGGTCGATCCTTTTCCAAGGCAAGGGTGCAAGCACCTGAACTGCGAAGTGCTGGAGGTATCATGACACCGAATATGCGCAGAATGCTCGATGTGGTCTTGACCGCCATTGGCGTCTCCTTGTGCCCTGCATCTTGAGCGCGGAGATTGATGGGCATGGTCCCGTTGGATGGCGAGTGACCGGGATGGCTGCAGATGATGTTCTGAACACTCGGATGGGGCCGGGCACCGACTATCCGGTGATCGAGACCTTTGCCCATGATGTGCGGGATTGGAGGAGATCACCTGCGTGCAGTTCTTCACCATGGCGCATTACTCAGCCATGTCCGACGCCGAAATCGAGGCCCTGCCGCCGCGGTGGTGCCTGATGCGTGCGGCAGACATGGGCAAGGCCGGCTGGGTGGCACAGCGCTACCTGATTGCCGAAGGCTACGAGCCGGTAGCGACGCCCGCCGCCGATACGGACGAGGCGCCGGGTGGTGAAATGATCCGCGAGGCTCACGATCCGGCGAATGCGGGCATTTTCTTCTCCGCTGATGTCGTGGCGGCCATGCAAGCGACACCGCTTCAGGCCGACCCGATCTATGGCGCGCACGATTTCGGTGGCAGCGTAAGCGTCCCGTCACCAGATCCCCACACCCCATTTTCCGCGGCATGATCACCATCGATGTCGAGATTGAGAATTTCGGGCGGACGCAAACCGCCGTCTTCCGGCGGCGCCCAGAGACGGGACGGCCCGGCGCGCCGCTGCGGATTTTCCGCGTCGAACATGATGGTTGGACATTCCCCTAAGAGTCACAAGAGCAATGGAGACTACCATGAACAAACAATCCTTTTCGGCTTTAATAGTAGGTCTGCTGACGGTGACCCATACGGCGACGGCCCAAATCGAGACGGCGCCGGTCGGCACAGTAACCGCCACCATCGGCGAAGCGGCCTACGAGGGTGAAACCCTCGACGTTCCTTCCGAAGGAACCTCTACCGCGGAATGGCGCACCTTCGGTCCGGTGTCCTCCCTGAGCATCCAGGCACATGACCCGGACGCGGAGAGCGTCATGCAGGGCATCCTGACGATCGAAATATCCCTTATGGGCACAGACGCCTCGGCCGCAATGATGGATGCCTCTGTGTCATGGTGGCCAGAGGGCATGAATGCACCCTTCTACATGAACGAGGACATCGGGGGCGACCTGAGCATCTCGATTGACACGCTCTCCCTCGAAGAAGAGGGGTCGACGATCACAGGTAGCTTTTCCTCGCAGTTGTGCCGCAAGGACAGCTTCTTTGCCGATGCTGACATGGGCGAGTGCATTCCAGTCGAGGGGCGGTTTGACACTTCCCTGAAGAAGGCGGAGTAAGGTCGTTGCCGATTGGCCGGCTCACGCCATTCGGTGTCGTTTCAACCGTCGACGAACCTGCTCCCAGCCCCAACCCTTGCCGGGGCCCAGCCACTCGTCCGGCAGAGTGGAGGCGGAGGTCGGAGCTGTCTCCGGGGCGGGTGCGCTGATTCTTGGCCGCCCACGGTGCCGATTGCAGCCCTATAGTCAGGTTTTGCGGACGATCTTCTGGCTCGCGGTCCGTAGTACTGCGCATGCAGAGCGACGGCCAGACCCGCGTGTTCGAGCAGGCAAAGAGCCACTCGCGCGCAAAGAGGCGCTTGCCGAACCGGTCCCGGATCCAGAGCGCCCCGCAGTCGGGCCGCGTCAAATAAGCAATGCATCAGGTCCTCGACGTTGCGCTTTGAGGATGGTGACGCCGATTTTGAGGAGAATGTTACACCCCTCGACGATGGCCGGCCCGATGCAGCTGCTGCGCGCCAATTAGGTCGTGCAACTCGGACGACCCGTACGGGTTGGGATGGTGGTCTATATCTTGTCTGAGAGAGGCCCTCAGAGGCACATATGGCGGGTTTCGCGCGTCCCGAAATTTCATGGAGGCGGAAAACCGGTCCCGAGGGTCCTTCACGGCACACCGTCGAGACGGCAATGAGGCGCTCGTATAGGAGGGCATGAGCGCCGTTTTTTTCCGTGTGAGGAAAGTTGCTTACTGAAGGTCTGCGGGAGTGAGTGATGGTCCACAGAAGGGAACTGCGAGGCTCCAGAGGGCCGAATCAGCGCTTGGGATCTGTTCGTTGAGGTTCCGATTCGGCTCTCGGGACCGGCGGAGCGTGCTCATCTCGAGCACGGCTCCGCCGGGGAGCAGGTTCTTGGTGCAGCGTGATACCTGTCTGACGGACTGAATCAGTGATCGGCTTCGGGAGGGCTTGCGCCGAGGACGACCTCAAGGAAGTCCTCGGACTTCAGTGCAGGTGCGGTCGTCGCGAACTGAATGCGGCTTCCGAGACCGGTGTCCCGATGATCTGTCTATCCGACCCAAGCATCGGGTTGCAGGGAATTTGTCATGAGGAGCAACCCTCTGCGCAGCTCCTCGCGCGATATGGAGCCGCCCAGGCAGACGCGGACATGCTCGTCAGGCCTCCCGAGGACAGTGAACGCATCGGAAGGCATGATGCCGATGTGCCGTCCTGCCGGTCGGCCCATCAGGTCCGCGCGTCCCGCCCCCTCGGGCAGCCGTAGCCAGACGTTGAAGGCATTCGGCGCCGATCGATATTCCAGCCCGGCCAGCAACTCGGTTGCGATCGCTTGTCGTGCTGCGCTTTCGACACGAATGTAGCCGAGGATTTCATCAGCGGTGCCGTCCTCGATCCAGCGGGTTGCCAGTGCGGAGGAGATCGGTGAGGCCATGACGGCCGTGCTTCGCAAGGCGTGCCCCAGGCTGAGGGCACACCGGCTGGAGGGTGCGGTGCAGTAGGCGAGTCGCAATCCGCCTCCAAGGCACTTCGACAACCCTCCGATATACCAGGTGAGGTCCGGAGCATGAGTGGCGAGGGCCGCAGGCGCATCGGAGGGAACGAACCCGTAGGCGTCATCCTCGATCACGTGGAGCCCGTGCGCGGTCACGACGTCTGCGATCTGCCGCCTGCGCTGCGCCGGAACGGTCACGGTGGTCGGGTTGTGCAGGGTGGGGGTGAGATAGAGAGCCCTTGGCTTGTGCTCCTGGATCGCGCAGTCGAGCGCGCCCGGGTTGATCCCCTCTTCGTCCATGGGCAGGCCCTGGAGGTTCAGGCGCAGTCGCGCCGCGATGGCGCGCAAGCCGGGATAGGAGACGGCCTCGCACAGGATCGTGTCTCCGGGATCGGCCAGAATGGTCAGGATCGCAAGGATGGTCGCATGAGCCCCGGGCGTGATTGCCACGCACTCAGCGCTCGGATTCAGTCCCCGCTTGCCGAGCCAGGTCATGGCTGCGCTTTTGTCTCGATCGCTTCCCGTGGAAGACTGGTATCGAAGCAAAGGCGTCATGTTGTTGCCAACATATCCGAGGCCTTCCCGCATGCGGCGCAGTAGCCGCTCGTCGCGCGGCTCCGGCGGCATGTTCATCGTCAGATCCTCGTCCCGAGTTCGTTCCGGATCAGGCCCCGAGGCTCGAGCCAGCTGCGCCGTGACGAAAGTCCCCCTCCCGACATGGCTTTCCACCAGCCCCCGCTTCTGGGCCTCCGAATAGCCACGGGAGACGGTCGTGAAGTCCAGGCCCAGGAGATCCGCGAGCTTTCTCTGTGGCGGCAGACGATCTCCCGCACGTAGCACGCCCCTCTCCAGATCCCGCACGATGGCGTCAGCGATCGCGACATAGCGTGGGCTTCCGTTTTGCGAGATCTCGGGACACCAGTCGTTCATAGCCATACCACTCCATGCCTTTTCCGACATATAAGGTCATCTCTCAGGAAATTGAAGGTATGATTGTATGCATTCCTGTCCTAGGAACGCCTCATGCATGCGCATAGTTCGCATACACAGGGCGCAACATATGCCTTCAACAACCAATCAATGATCCCTATATTCTGGCTGTCATGATCCGAGTCGAGAGGGATGAGATGACCACTTCTGAAACCCGTGAGACGAAACCGGCCATCCTGCGTGGCCTGCGCCATCGCTGCCCCGCTTGTGGCGAAGGGCAGCTTTTTGCGCGCTACCTCAAGGTGAAAGACACCTGCTCCGAATGCGGTGAGGAGTTGCATCATCATCGCGCGGACGATGGTCCGGCCTACCTGACTATCCTGATCGTCGGGCACGTGATGGGCTTCGCCCTCCATGGCCTCTTCGGCTACATGCGGGATGATCCCCTGATGCTGGCGCTCGTGCTCTGCACGATCGCTACCGGGCTGGCTCTGCTAATGCTTCCGAGGATGAAGGGGCTGATGGTCGGCTACCAGTGGGCGAAAGAGATGCACGGCTTCGGCAAGTCGCAGGCCTCCCGGTCGGCCTTGCCCGAGCCATAGAAAGATCGCAGCGGCCATGTCGCCATCTCAAGGATGAACGTGAGACGCCATAGCCAGTAGGCCGTTGAGGAAGTCGACCCGGCTATCCGCGATGCGCATTCCAAGGTTGATGCTCTTGTGCAGGCCATCGCTCCCGATTCGCAGTGTCCTGATGAGCATACCTTTCGCGTCTTCACGCAGCAGCCAGTCCGGAAGCACAGTCACCCCACGACGCGCGGTGACGAGCTGGAGCATCAGGTCGGTCGACTCGATCTCCACACGGCGCCGAGGACGGCATTCGGCCGACGGAGAAGATCGCCACGAAGAAGCCGGCGACCACGATGCGGACGAAATCATCGAGCCTGGGAAATACGCTTCCATCGCCCCGGCCTGGCGCCGGGCATGGCAGGAGGTGATCCCGTTCTTTGGTTTCGATCCCGCGATCCGCAAGATCATCTACACCACGAATGCCATAGAAAGTCTGAACCGCGTCATCCGGAAATCCATCAAGACACGGGGCTCGTTCCCGACCGACGAGGCCGCGACCAAGCTGATCTACCTCGCAATCCGCAACTTCGAGAAGGACGGTCGAAATGTTCGGGAATGGTTTGCCGCCCGCAATCAGTTCGCCATAATGTTCGGCGAGCGCTTCGACGCTTGAGTATCCCAACCGCATGGGCCGGCCCGGATACACAAAGTTCAGGACACTCCCTGGCGAAGGTCTCGATGCTGGATTTCGTCATCCTGAAAAGGTAGTCCACCCGGAACGATTGGGGAACGTGTCATCCATGCAGAAGATTTCGGGATTTGTCCCGCTTGCAGGAACAGTGAGGAGTGTTGCCGGCCGCTCGCCTTCGGCTAAAGCGGGCCTCTTCCTTCTGATGGCCTACCTGTTCCTGTGGGTGCCGGACCTGGATCTTCTGCTGCTGGGCCTCCTGCACCACCGCTCAATCGTCACGCATTCGGTGCTTCCTGCACTGCTGCTCATTCACCTGGGGCGGCGAGCAGGCGCCGCGCCGATCGCCGGGGCGCTCCTCGGGATCGCGGTGCATCTCTCCTGCGACCTTCTTTCGCCGATGGTCGGTTACGGTCAGATCTGGCTCCCGGAGCCCTACCAGATCCCGCTTGGGCCCTTCAGTTATCTGTGGCTTGGAGCGAATGCCTTACTGGCCTTTATCTGGGCTCGCCGTCTTGCTGTCCGTAGCCTGCCCGACCCATACGGGAGCCTGCTCGTGGCGACAATCGGGACGATCACCGCGGTCACATACGGCTGGGTGAATGAGGAGACCGTCTCATCCGTGATCGTCACCTTGGCGATATTCCTGATGAGCTATGTCGGTCCGCTTCTCTCGTCGCGACGGCTGGCGAAGAAAGACAGACAGGCAAAATCGGAAGACGGGTGATACCGCAACAGATGGCATCGAAGACAGGTCGAGGTAGCCGTAGTTGGACGAGCTTCCTGTCAGTTCTCACTGCTGGTGCCGGACCGACGAGACGCGACATTGCCTTCGGCCCTCAGGGCTCGCTGGACGCGATCAACGGCCGCCAGCCGAGCATGCGCGGATTTCGCGAGGCGGTAGAAGGCCGAGCGAACATCGCGCCCCTCAGGCCTCAGAGACCATCCCAGTGCCGTGAGGGCCTTCTCTGCAGCGTCCCGAACTTCATGTCGCCGCGGGCGCTCCGTTACCCGTGGCTCAACATGCGCTATCTCGTCGTCTTTGCAGCTATGGTGCCGCTGCACCTCCATGCTGAGAATGAGGCCCGGGAACTCCGCGTCGAGCCAGCACACGACGGAGCGCGCATCATCTTCAAGCTGCTGCGCGGCTTCGCGGTTCCGTTGCATTGCCGCCTGCATTTCGGGAGATCGATGGATCGGAAATGTCACGTGCGTCAGCCTCCAGAGAAGTGCTTACTTGCCCTTCCCCTCGTCTTCTTCATCGAGAGGTTCGCGCCAATTTCCTGGCACTGGGTAGCCCTGCACGATGCTTACCATGACCAATCTCCTTCAGGCGTTCCCCGTGCGTCAGGAAATGAACGTGAATTCATTTCGAAGTTACCTTACCTCTTTCTGGAAGACATAGTGAATTGAGAAGGACACTTCCGTGCGAGTCAAGAGCATCGAGTTCGAGGTCATTCAGTCGATCGAGACAAAGGACGCGCTTTTCGAAGTCCTTCAGTATCCCAAGCTGGCCGGGTCCAGCGATGTTCGCGCGGCAGAACAGCTTTTCTACGTTGGTGCCGCCGGGATGCGGCTCAAGCTGGTTCGAGTGACTCTTCGCAATGGCCGACTGCGAAATGAGCCCGGGACGCTCTATTACATGCACGGGTCCGAACTCGAGATGAAAGCCTCGACCGGTGGGGGCGTTTTCAAGGCCCTCAAGCGTCGCACCATGTCCGGTGAAAGTTTCCTGGTCAACGAGATCCATGGGTCTGGGCAGATCTACCTCGAGCCGAGCTATGGTCATTTTTTCCTGCTGGAACTCGACAATGAGGAGATGATCGTCGACCGGTCGCTCTTCTATGCCGGTTCGGGCGACGTGCGGGAGCGCCTTGCCTCCAACAAAGAGCAGAACATAGTGGAAACATCGCTGTCCACCTGATATTGTGCTCGTCATGAAACTAACTCCCAATATGTTCCATATTGTCGAGCGATTTGAGACGACGCCGACAAGTGTCGATCTCAGGCGGGTGGATCCGTCGCTCAACATGCGGCGATTTCTACCGCATAAGCCTGCAGCCTCATCTCTTCGGCGGTGTCGACGTGGTGCGAGAGTGGGGAAGGATCAGCTGGCGGGGTCAATCCCTCATCGAGCGTCATTCTCGCGAGGACGAGGCTGTGTCCGTCGATGCTTGCGCTCGAAACGGCGAAGCGAAGGAGAGGCTACCGGCCAGCAGGCCAAAGCAGGTAATCGAGCTGTTTCACCAAATCAGACACAGTTGTGTGTTGCCCTTTGCTCACGCGAACAAAACAAATTTTCTTATCCGATCGTCAGCATCTTGCGGATTACATGCTCGGCGCATATATAGGGCTTGGATGCAAGAGGCGGATCGTGGCCAACGGCGTCCATCCTCCCTGTTGGACTTCGGCCGAGCTTGTCTCGGCTTTTTTTTGCTCGTCGGTGGTGCCCGCCATTTGGATGGGGCCCATACGGTCGATCGCGACGGCCTGGAGTGATCCCGCACGAGACGCATTTGTTTCCAGGGATTTGCGTGCTTGCCTTACTGGCCACAGTTGAACGCGATCTCGGCGAGGATCCGCTGTCCAGGCCAGTAATTGAGGACCCGGAAGCCCAGGTCTCATCGTCGCCATCCGTGTCGAGGCCGCCGGCCTCAATCGCCCCCGGAACGCCGCTCGACCGGAGGCCTGACAGGTACTCCATCAGCATCTTGGCGCCGTCATAGTCGCGGTCGTCGACGTGTGTCCTGATCTGGTTTTCGAGATGCGTCTCGATGCCAGCCGTGCCGCCCGCCTTCATGGTGATGATCGCCAAGGGATTCGGGCATGCCAAGCCCGGTCGCGATCCCGAGAAATATGTCCCGGAACTGCATGTCGGGTTTGACCCATACCGCTCGCACATGGTCAACGCGGCAGGCACCCGACTGGTCTCGACTGACAGATCTCCTACGTAGCTTAAGTGTACTATCGTGGCATTTTGTCAGGTATTTTGGGCAATAGCGCCTCGATGAATGCGAGTGGATCCGCGCCGAGGACGCGCAGGATCACGAGTAGCTCGACTACGTCGAGCCGCCGTTCTCCGAGTTCGAACTTCGCCACGTAGGATGGGGGGCGTCCAAGCTGGCCCGCCAAAGCCGCCTGGGAAAGCCCGGCGTTCTGCCTTGCGGCGACAAGCGCGCGAACCATGTCTCGGTATTCGTCGGAATGTGCAGTGCCTGCCATTTTGCGCGCCCCATCTGGACAGCGCGCCGTACCCCTGATATCGCGTACTCCCAAAATAGGAGTAGCCTTCAATGAGTTTCCCCGACAATCCTGACTTGTTGCGTATCGAGTCCCGGCTGATGTTCGACCCACACACCGAACTGGCGCTCAAAGCCCACTTCTTCGGGGTCTTGACCGAAGAGGATGCCGTCCAGGCGATGGATGAAGGTCTGATCGAGGAGGTGCAACCGTCGTGCAATGGCGAGGGACGGGTTTTCAGGTTGACCGAGAAAAGCCGCGGCCTCCTCTGGCTGCCAGAAGAGGCCATGGACCGGGAGTATATGCTGGCTGTGTCAAGCATGCTTTTTCTGCGCTTTCACTGCTACCTTTTTCGCGAAGAACACGATGACGTATTTCACTGGACGCGAGATCCTGGCGATCAGGTCTTTGACGCCTTGAACAGAGCCTTGGACGAAGCCTTGGCGTTCTGGCGGAAGAAAGGGCTCCGTCCCGATAGCCACGCGCGGAAGTAGATGTTCTCATGTTCGGCGTCAGCGCCCGAGGGGATTATCGGATTTGATTTTGGAGCTCGAAACCCAGAAGCCCGCGGTCGAGAAGTTCGTGAAGGACTTGCGCCAGAGCACGTCTAAAGCGCTGAAAATGGCACCCGACCGAACACCGGTCCGCTGTTTGGTGGCGGCCGACCAGTCGACACCGCCGTCGACGGGTCTGCCGCAGATCCTCGCGGTGCGGTCCGGACCTATCTTGTGGCGGTGAGTAGTGGGGCATGAGGCTGCTTGCATAACACCCTCGCCACGCCACCTGATCCTGGTGCCCCCCTCCGCAGCGCCTCACCGGCAGCTCCGGCTCATCATTTGCGTCTCCTGGCACTGGCCGATGAGTGTGAAGCGGCTGCGAGGGCAGGGGGGCTGGAGATCAGGATTTTCGGCTCCGTCGTCCGGGGAGGAGTAGCCGTCACGCATCAGTCTGATCTTGATGTCATCATGGCCGAACTTGATGAGGACGAACACCGGCACTGGTTCCGGCGCCTCGAGGACATCGCCATCCCCATGTCGTCGGGATAGACATCGTTCATCTGGAGCGGTTTCGGCACTTGCCGCACTACTCGCTGCCAGGCGGGGAACTGTGGCGGCCCGAATAGGACTCCTGGCCGTGTTGGATCAAATGGGGAACATCTCGTATGAGCTCAAACGTCACGCCCTACGCTGATCTGATCGCCCGCAGGCACCGGCACCTGGCTGCGAGCCACTACCCCGATCCTGAGCGGCCGCCGTCGCTGACATTTGGTGTCGGACCTGGCTGGTTGCGTCTTGTCGACGAGCTGCTGACCGCGCTGGACGAGGCGGATGTCCCATTCGCATTCGGGGTCACCGATATCCGTGACAAGAATGGGCGCCTCGAGGTGTTTTTGGATGGTTGGAACGATGTGCTCGACGATATCGTCGACCATTACTGCGACTTGTCCGAGACGGTCTGCGCAATCTGCGGCGAGCCTGGCAAGCCGCGAGGACCCGGTTGGCGTGAGACGCTATGTGTGGCGCATGTCAGGCGACATGGAAAACTGACCCCCTGACGACATGAGGAACTGACCCCCTTTGTCGGAAGGAGGTCACATGACGGAAGCAATATCGCAGTGTTCTTCGCGGGAACGAGTTTCGCGGAGGATCGAGATGCGGACGCCCGAAGAGGTGTCGGCGATGCTGGCACTGAAGGCGCGTGGGTGGGGTTCGAAGCGCATCGCGACGGAACTCGGCTGCTCGCGGAACACTGTGAAGCGATGGCTGGCTGCGGGAGGCTGGCGCGCGCCGTCTCCGGTGGGACGGGCGAAGGCGCTCGACGGGCTGGAGGATTGGGTGGCGGAGCGCTTTCGGCAGCACGCCGGGAACGCGGATGTCGTGCGCCAGGAGCTGGCTGCGCAGAAGGGCATCACGGTCAGCCTGCGGACCGTGGAGCGGGCGGTCGCGCCGTTGCGGCAGGAGCTGCGGGCGGAAGCGCGGGCCACGGTCCGCTTCGAGACCCGTCCCGGCCAGCAGTTGCAGATCGACTTCGGCGAGCGCCGGGTAGAGATCGGCGACACGAAGGTGAAGGTGTTTTTCTTCGTGGCCACCCTCGGCTACTCCCGGCGCCTGCATGTGCGCGCCTTCCCGGGCGAACGGCAGGAGCACTGGTTCGAGGGCATGGAAGGCGCCTTCCGCCGCTTCGGCGGTGTGCCGGAGGAAGTGCTTCTCGACAACGCCCGCGCCCTGATCTCCCATCATGATCCGGCGACGCGGGAGGTGACGATCAATCCCCGGCTCCACGCTTTTGCCCACCACTGGGGCTTCCGGGTCCGGGCCTGCGCGCCTTACCGGGCGCGCACGAAGGGCAAGGACGAGCGCGGCGTGGGCTACGTGAAGCGCAATGCCATCGCCGGACGCAGGTTCGAGAGCTTCGCCGCGCTTGAAGCGCACCTGGAGGCCTGGATCAGGGAGGTCGCGGATGTGCGCACCCACGGCACGACCGGAGAGCCGCCCTGCCTGCGCTTCCCCCGGGACGAGGCTCACCGGCTCAAGCCTATCGACGGCCTCCCGGCCTTCCTGACCAGTCGCGACCTCGTCCGCCGGGTCTCGTCGGACTGCGCGGTCGAGGTCGACGGCAACGCCTACTCGGTGCCCTGGCGGCTGATCGGAGAGCGGGTCAGCGTGGCGGTCACCGGCACGGAGCTGCGCGTCAGCCATGCCGGCCGGGAGGTCGCGTGCCATCGGTTGAGACTCGGGCGCCGGGCCCGCATCGTGGACAGGACCCACTTCGAAGGCATCACGGGCAGCCCGCTGGCCCGCGCCGAAGGGCAAGCCGAGCCCGAGCCCGCGCCCTTATCGCCGGAGCTGCTGCGGCCTCTCAGCGAATACGAAGCCGTGGCGGGAGGAGCCTGGTGATGGCCTTCGAGACCCCTGACCATCTCGAGCGGATGCTGACACGGCTCAAGCTGACCGCGATCCGCGACCAACTCGACGGGCTCCTCGACGAGGCCGGGCGTGGTGAGCTGACGATCCGAGAGGCTCTGACGCTGTTCTGCGAGAGGGAGATTGCCCGCAAGGATCAGCGGCGGATCGAGATGAGCTTCGGCCTGGCCCGCTTCCCCTTCGTGCGGGATCTCTCCGGCTTCGACTTCGAGGCTCAGCCTTCGGTCGACAAGGGACAGGTCCGCGACCTGGCCACCGGGCGCTTCATCGCGAACGGCGAGGCCGTGCTGCTGCTGGGCCCTCCCGGGGTTGGCAAGACCCACCTCGCTGTCGCAATCGGCCGGGAGGTGATCGTGGCGGGCTATACCGTGCTCTTCGTCCCGGCCATGACGCTGGTCGCCACCCTGGCCAAGGCTCATGCCGAGGGGAGGCTGGAGGAGAAGCTGGCGCACTTCGCCAAGCCGAAGCTGCTCATCGTCGACGAACTCGGCTATCTGCCCTTCGAGCCGGACGCAGCGCATCTGTTCTTCCAGCTGGTCAGCCGTCGCTACGAGCGTGGTGCGCTCCTCGTTACCTCGAACAGGGCCATCGGCGAATGGGGCAGCGTCTTCGGCGACGCGGTCGTCGCCACCGCGATCCTCGATCGGATGCTCCACCACAGCCACGTCATTACCATCCGGGGCGAAAGCTACCGGTTGCGCGAGAAGCGCCGGAGCGGCCTTTTGCAAAAGGCCGCTCCGGCGCACCCAACCATCAACACATCAAAAAGCGAGGGGGTCAGTTCTTAGTGTCGCCAGGGGGTCAGTCCCTGATGTCGCTGGACAGCGCATGCCGCGGCTCACGGGAAGTCGGTCGATAACGAATAGTCATTGCGTCGCAATCCGAGGGGCCTATGTTCATCTTGTAGTTTGATGGAACATGGCCCCTCGCGGTTTTCGTCGAAGGGTGATCAGAGTTCCAACTCTGGTCACCTTTTTTCTTTCCTGACTGCGAGGCAGGGGGCTCAGACCTCGATCACGGTCGGGAGCCCGCCGAGCTCCCGAGGGTAGCCGATGGAAACATTCATGAGACGGCATCCTGCGACCTCGAAATCAGCCGCCGCATGAACATGGCCGTAGAGCCAGCTATCCGGGCGGTAGCGCTCGATCAGGTCAGTGAGATCGGATGCATACGCATCAGGCAACGGGTGCCCCTCAGGGAGACAGGCAGGGTGCGGTGCATGGTGGGTGATGACAATGGTGCGGCCGTCGAAAGGCTGCGCCAGCCGCTCCTCAAGCCATCTCCGGTGTCTCAGGTGAGCCTGCCGGGTATCGCGGGGTGTCAGAAGACGATCTTCGGAGGCGACGCAAACCTTCCGGTATTCCCCCATGATCTCAGCCGCCTCCGCCATCGATGCAGGTAGTGTCCCAACGCTTGGTTTAGGAGACCGCGGGCGGAGCCCCCGGCGTTGCGCAGCGCGTGGCCGGGTGTGACGCTGGCGGCCATCGTCGATCTTCGGGCAGGTTCGGGTTGCGAGACCATGAACCAGGAACGGAGATGACGATGACCGACGATAGAATGACGCTGATCGAGCT
>SRJI02000226.1 GCA_005473895.2 Carideicomes alvinocaridis | reverse complement strand
TCGACGGCGGCGCGTCGCGTGGCCCCGCCCGGTGGAAGCGGGAGGCCGTGGAGGTGCGCCGCCGTCTCGTGGGAGAGGACGGCGTCGGGACGGGACCGCAGGAGGGCGGTCAGCAGGTCGAGGCCGACCCCGTGGTGCGGTGGCGGGAGCCCGGCCGACTCCCAGGTGCGCAGCGGCATGTCACGGCGACGGTGGATGCCGCGGGCGAGGCGGAGGACGTCGGACCGTCGCACCCGGCTGGGCGGCAGACCGCGTTCGAGCACGTCGCGGGTGGTGAAGACGGGGACGAGGGGGAGGTCGGGGGCGAAGGACATGGGTCGACCCTGACGCGGTCGGCCCGACGGCGGCCGGGCGGGCCGCGTGTCTGTGCACACCGGCGCGGGGTGGGCCGGCTGTGCAGGACTCGGCGGCGGCCGGTTGTCCCGCCGGGACGACGTCGTCATGGCTCGGTGGGCAGAACTGCGAGGAGTTCCGCCCACGCAACATCCGTGGGCAGAAGAGAGGGCGCTTCTGCCCACGGAGATCGAAAACCTGCGGATGCTGCCCACGCGATGGGCGGGGGTGCGGTTTCTGCCCACGGAGGGTGGCGAGGGGGAGGTCG
>SRJI02000225.1 GCA_005473895.2 Carideicomes alvinocaridis | reverse complement strand
CGCAGAGGCGCCCGGATCCGATCCGAAAGGCTGACACCATGACCGAGAACGCTGTCCAGAACGCCCCGCTGACCGGCAAGACTGTCGCCTTCCTCGCGACCAACGGCGTCGAGCAGGTCGAGCTGACCTCCCCGTGGGAGGCCGTGATCGCCGCGGGCGCGACCCCCGTGCTCGTCTCCCCGGAGTCCGGCACCATCACCGCGATGAAGTCCGACTGGGACCACGGCGAGTCCTTCGAGGTGAACACGACGGTGAAGGACGCCAAGGCCGAGGACTTCCACGCCCTCGTGATGCCGGGCGGCACCCTGAACGCGGACGCCCTGCGCATCGACAAGGACGCCCAGGCGTTCGTGCGTGCCTTCTTCGAGCAGCACAAGCCGGTGGCGGCCATCTGCCACGCCCCGTGGACCCTGATCGAGGCCGGCGTCGTGAAGGGTCGCCGTCTGACCAGCTACGCGTCCCTGGAGACCGACCTGAAGAACGCGGGCGCCCAGTGGGTGGACGAGGAGGTCGTCGTGGACAACGGGCTGACCACCTCGCGCAGCCCGGACGACCTCGACGCCTTCAACGCCAAGCTCGTGGAGGAGTTCGGCGAGGGCAA
>SRJI02000223.1 GCA_005473895.2 Carideicomes alvinocaridis | reverse complement strand
TCGTAGAGGGTGGCCTGGGCCGCGCCCAGGTCCAGGAGGGCCCGCAGCGCGGCGCCGGCCTCGCGCTTGGCGCGGGCCTCGAGCCAGCGGCCCAGCAGCAGGAACGTGGTGATGACCGCGGCCGTCTCGAAGTACAGGCTGTGGTGGGCCATCTCCGCCATGGTCCCGCCCACGTGGGCGGTCATGTCCGGCGCCAGGATCAGCTCCACGGCCGAGAAGGAGAAGGAGACGAGCACGCCCAGGGACACGAGGGTGTCCATCGTGGACGAGCCGTGCCGGGCCGCGCGGAACGCCGCCGAGTGGAACGGCCACGCCGCCCACAGCGCCACGGGCGCCGCCAGGGCGAACGCGACCCAGCCCCAGTGCGGGAACTGCAGCGCCGGGACCATGGAGATCAGCACGAGCGGCACCGTCAGCACCGCCGCGCCGATCAGGCGCGGCGTGAGCACGTCCTCGCCCGGACCGTGGGCCATGTGGTCGTGGTGGTCCACGCCGTCATGGTCCGCGGCGTGCTCCTCGCCGTGGTCGGCGGTGTGCGCGTGCCCGGCACATGGTCCGCGGCGTGCTCCTCGCCGTGGTCGGCGGTGTGCGCGTGCCCGGCAC
>SRJI02000222.1 GCA_005473895.2 Carideicomes alvinocaridis | reverse complement strand
GCACGTCTCCAGCCCCGAGAAGCCTGACGCGGTCTACGCCCGCAAGCTGCAGGAGGTGATCGGCGGGCAGTACGGCGAGATCACCGTGGCCATGCAGTACAGCTTCCAAGCATGGAACGCCCACATCCCGGGCAAATACCGGGACCTGCTCTTCAGCACGGCGGCCGAGGAGTTCGGACACGTCGAGATGCTCGCTACCATGGTGGCCCAGCTGCTGGAGAAGGCCCCGGTGGGGATCACCACCGACGCCATCCAGGATGACCCGGCCGTGGCTGCCGTCATCGGGGGCACCGACCTGCAGCAGGCCATCGTGGCCGGTGCCGGTGCTCGCCCCGTGGACAGCATGGGGAATCCGTGGACCGCAGCGTATGTCACGGCCAGCGGCAACCTGCTGGCCGACATGACCGCCAACCTCAACGCCGAGATGCAGGGCCGCACTCAGGTGGCCCGGCTCTACCACATGACCGATGACCCGGGCATCCGGGAGCTGCTCTCCTTCCTTCTGGCCCGGGACACGATGCACCAGAACCAGTGGGCGGCGGCTGTGAAGGAGCTGCAGGAAGACGGCCTGGAGGAGATGCCGGTGCCGAGCAACTTCCCGCA
>SRJI02000221.1 GCA_005473895.2 Carideicomes alvinocaridis | reverse complement strand
GGCAGACAGTCTGCTGACCTGTCAGGGGGTGGTTCAACCGCCCTAGGGGACGACTCAACCGGTTTTCTGCRGGGTTTCTGGTCAAACGACTAGTTTTTGAGCCRTGACTATAAATAGAACCCTCTCTCTCCCTTCTTCAATGCKGCTGKACACTYACACATTTATTGCTCACCTAACTTGAGACAAAGCACTCMTYTCTCCCATCTCTCTCACASTTAAATCTTCCTCAAGATTCAACCTTGTTGGAGGAGCTCTTGGGTGTGAGGTTTGTGCTTGTGCTCACGATTTGGTTTTCCTCTCCCATCTCTCTTTCAAAGACTTGAGCTTGTGCAAACCCCTCTTGTGCGTTCTTGGTGTTCTTGAAACCCTAGGTTTCAAGATCTTTGAGGTTGCTTGGGAGTCTCCAAATTTGTGGACGACCCTAAGAAGTTTGTATCACCCGCTCTTTGAGCTAAGATAAGAAGAGATTGCCTTGACCTTTGTGGTCGGCTTTTGGAGGATTAGGGTTGAAAAAGGCCCGGCCCTTTGTGGGCTCCTCAACGGGGAGTAGGGCACCTTTGTGGTGTGGCCGAACCTTGGATTAAATCTTGTGTCTTGTGTTCTTG
>SRJI02000044.1 GCA_005473895.2 Carideicomes alvinocaridis | reverse complement strand
CTGCGCAGCATCGGGCCATGGGGCTCCAGCCGGCCGGGCCGGATCAGCGCCGCGCCCCCCTCACGTGCCACCCGCGCGGCATAGGCCGGGTGGCCCTCGTGCCCGATCAGCGCCAGCCGCAGCCCGGTGCCCTGCACGGCCCGCGCCGCCAGCAGCTGGTTCTTGCGCGGCTCGATGCGGCCGGTCTGGACCACGTAATCGCTGCCGGGATGCGCCGCGCGGAAGAGCGCCGGGTCGCCACCCTGCCAGAGTGCGGCCTCCACCGGGTTGTGGACGAGGCTGGCGCGCTCCGGCTCCACCCGGGCGCCGATCCGCTCGAGCGCCGCGCGCTCCGCCGCGCTCAGGAAGATGACGTGATCGGCCAGGGCCAGCATCTCGCGCAGCATGGCGTGGTAGCCGGGAACGATCTCGTGCAGCCGGCCGCGCCCGGCGAGATGGCGGCGTGCGCGGGCCAGCCCGGTAGCGTCCGGGCCGGTCTCCGAATGCAGCAGGCGGTCCTCCCAGAAGGGGCGGCCGGAGAGGTCGAGATAGATCGGCGAGAAAACCACGCGCTTGCCCGCACGCCGCAGGGCGCGCAGGGCGGAGAGTGCGCTGTCGGGTGGCCAGACGTTGAACAGGTGGACCAGCGGCTCGGCGATCTCGGCCACGTCCATCGCCTCGGACGCGTCCGGAACGGCGGGATCGGTGCTGTCGGCCAGGGTCGCGGCCCGGGCAGAGATCCCCATCTCGCGCAGGGCGCGGGCGGTGCGGGGCGCGCGCAGGCCGGGGCCGCCGAGGCTCCGGGCCTCGCCGCCATGCAGCAGCAGGCGCACGGGGGGAAGTTCGGCGGAAAGCGCGTCGGGACGCTCTTCGGGGGGCGAGAGGGGGGCCTCGCCGGGCCGGAGGGAGGGGGAATCGGCGCCCGAATCCGGGGGCGAGTCGCGAGTCGATTCGGGGTCGGGCCGGGGCGCGGAGGGGCGGGACGGGGGATTCACCATCGGGTCGGCACCGCTTCTCGGTTCGGCTGTGACCGGTGTGCCAGAGCCGCCCCCCCTCGGCAAGTCGGGGCAGGTTTGTGGCATGCCTCGAAATGGCCCGATCCGGGATCCGGGAAATCGGGGCAGCGACATGGCAGCGACTGGAAGGCTCGGGGAATTGGGGCGGGTCGGCGGCGGAATTGTGGCGCAATTGTGGCGACCCTGAGACCCATCCGGATCCGCCTTTCCGGGGGCGATTCCGGGGCCGGGCGGGAAGCTCCGACACACCAAGGAATCAAGGCTAATCGTTTCCTAAAACAATTGTTGACGGAGAAGAATCGACCGCTTAGAGCATTTGTACCGATCGCAGAAATACAGATCGACAAGGAGGGGCAGTATTGGATCCCGAAAACGGATCTGATTGGTGGGAACGAGAAGAAAACGCAGAATTTTCACATAAGTTCCATACAGGTTTCAGTGCCAGAGACGCAGCCTTCCTGAGGCGCTAGCAGGTCCCTGCTGGGCGTCCAACCGCTTGCGGCCCCTCGATTTTTCGGGCCGGCGCGGGGCGGCTGTCGCAAGAGCTAACCGGGCTTCGTCACGTGGCCCGGCCGGAACCGAATTCCCTATCGTTATCGACGGACGGCGAAATCATGCGCCTGTCCGAACCCAGTGTTGTGGAGAAAAGTCATGGTCAAACTCGCGGAAAAGATGGCCCGTATCGCATTCGTTGACGGGGCGGCTTCCGACCTCGTGGGCCTGGCGGAACTCCTGGCGCCGGAATGCGAAACGGTGGTGATCGCGCGCGGACGCGACCCGCTCGAGGCGATCGCGGAACGCCTCGCGGGGCGCGACGATCTCGCCTCGATCCACGTCTTTTCCCACGGCGCGCCCGGCGCGCTGCGTTTCGGCACCCATGACATCGATGCCGGCCACCTGCCGCATTACGCCGACACCCTGGCTGCGATCGGCGCCGCCGGGGCCGACCTGCTGCTCTACGGCTGCCGCACCGGCGCGGGCGAGGCCGGCCGCGACTTCGTCGCGCGCCTGGCCGAGCTGACCGGCACGAGCGTCGCCGCCTCCGAGGCGCCGGTGGGCGCCGAGACCCTGGGCGGCTCCTGGGACCTGTCGGTCACCGCCGGCGCGCCGCGCGCCACCGCGCTGGCCCTGCCGGAATTCGAGGGCCTGCTCTCCAGCGGGATCCTGAGCAACAAATACGTGAAATTCGGCTATTCCGACGACGGCACGCTGGGCGTCGGCGGCACCACCAAGCCGGGCATCCAGTACGACCCCGACGGGACGCGCAACTTCCTCGACACCGCGGACTCGCTGACCCCCGGCTCGCCCTTCGAGGGCTTCACCGTCGGCGTGGGCGGCACCACCTACACCGAGAACAACTACGATGGCGGGTCGGCGCGCCAGGGCACCTACATCCTGTCCACGGATCTGACCACCGAAGGGTCCGACACCTACGGCTCGGTCACCTTCCGCACCGAGCGCGGCGGGCTGATCATCGATCAGACCTATTCGCTGGCCAGCCCGGATTCCAAGGTCATCACCATGTCGGTGACCATGACCAATGCCACCGACGGCACCATCTACGACGTCAGCTATTCGCGCTTCACCGACCCGGACGTGGATTCCAACGGCCTGCCGGGCTCCACCTCCTCCACCTACAACCAGCGTGGCGCCGACGGCATCGACGGCGAGGACATCGTGCTGGCCACCGGCCCGGTCAGCGACCGGGTGATCGGTCTCTATTCCGACAGCACCTTCACCCATAACACCGCTGTCACCGGCTGGACGCAGGACACCGCCTCCTACCTCGCGGGCGGCAATGTCGGCACCTCGGGCGACAACACGATCGGCATCGGCTTCGACCTGGGTGATTTCTCCGCCGGGACCTCCAAGACCTTCTCCTTCGCCTATGTCTTCGCCGCCAATGCGACCGAGCTGGGCGATTCCGTGGCCGAGGTGCCGCCGTCCAACGCCGCGCCGACCCTGGCCGACATCCCGGTGGTCGACAGCACCGACGAGGACAGCCAGGTCGAGATCACCTTCGCCGAACTGACCGGCCAGGCCGACGAGGCCGACAGCGACGGCACGGTGGACGGCTTCATGGTCACCGCGGTGACCAACGGCACGCTGCTGATCGGCGAGACCCTAGAGACCGCCACCGCCTGGACGGTGGGCAGCAACGACGTGATCAACGCCACGCTCAAGGCCTACTGGACCCCGGGCGCGGATTCCAACGGCGCCATCGACGCCTTCAGCGTGGTGGCCGTGGACGACCAGGGCGCGGTCTCCGCCCCCGCCGTGGCGGTGCCGGTCACCGTGAACGCGGTCAACGACCGGATCGAGCTGGCCACCGACGTGGTCTCCCTGCCGCAGACATGGGAGGATTCCGACTCCCATGCCGGCCAGAGCATCGCGGACATGCTGACCCCGATCGCCAGCGACGCCGATGCCGGCGACACGCTGGCGGGCATCGCCATCACCGGCGACGCCACCGCGGGCGAAGGCGCCTGGCAGTACAGCCTCGACGGCGGCGAGACCTGGATCGCCGTGCCCGAGGTCTCTCCCGAGGCCGCGCTGGTGCTGGGCGCCAGCGCCAGCCTGCGCTTCGTGCCGGGCCCGGATTATAACGGCACCGTGCCGGCCCTGACCGCCTATGCGCTCGACACCACCTATGCCGGCGGCCTGACCGACGGGCTGGGTGCGGTCTTCACCGACGCCTCCGCCCCGGCCTCCGACGGGCCGTTCAGCGCCACCCCGGTCGCCATCACCGGCGACGTCGCCGCGGTGAACGACGCGCCGGTCTTCACCTCCACCATCACCCCGGTCACCCTGGCCGAGACCGGGGCCGAGGACGGCACCCTGGCCGATCTGGGCCTCACCGGCAGCCTGACCCAGGCGCTGACCGCCACCGACGTGGACAGCGAAGAGACCAACTTCTCGATCCGCGGCGGCACGCTGACCGACGGGGTCTGGGTGCTGGAAGGCCGCTACGGCACGCTCAGCCTCGACACCGCCACCAACCAATGGTCCTACGCGCCGGGCCACTGGGACGCGATCAACGCGCTGTCCGAGGGCCAGACCGCCATCGACAGCTTCGTGCTGCGCGTGACCGACGAGCAGGGTGCGTCCAGCACCCAGACCCTCGACATCTCCATCGAGGGCGCCAATGACGCGCCGGTCCTGTCGGCCGCGCTGGAAGACCAGAGCTTCGAGGGCGACGGGTCCTGGACCTACCAGGTGCCGGCGGCGACCATCTTCGACGCCGAGGGCACGGGCCTCACCTATACTGCCACCCTGGCTGGTGGCGAGTCGCTGCCTGAATGGCTGACCTTTTACGAAGAGAGCCGCACCTTCACCGGCAACCCGCCGGCGGAATGGGGCGACGTACCGCTCGAGATCCGCGTGACCGCCACCGACGCGGAAGGCGCGAGCGTTTCCGACAGCTTCACCCTGACCCTTTCCGGCACCGGCAACCAGCCGCCGGTGGTCGACAACCCGCTGGCCTGGGCCGCGGTCGACGCGCCCTCCGAGGTCACCCAGGTCACCCTCGCGGGGATGCTGGGCGGGCAGCTCCTCAGCTTCGACAACATCACGAGTTCCCCGGGCACGACGGCCGATGCCGCTACCGTGGCCGCCGCCGCCGAGACGGCGGTGAACGGCGATGCCGGGGCCGCCTACAGCGCCTCCGCCAGCGGCGGGGTCCTCACCCTGACCGCCGACGCCACCGGCGCGCGCAGCGATTTCACCGATGGCGCGACCATCGACATCGACGGGGGCTCCTACAGCGTCACGATCCTCCAGGACGGCGTGGACGAGGTGGCCGAGCAGGTCGCCGTGCAATTCGCGCCGGTGGCCGGCGCCGAAACGCTCAGCTTCGACGGCCAGACCATCGACATCTCCGGCCTCACGGCCAGCGAGATCGCCTCGGCCGTGGCCGCCGCGGTGAACGGCTCGGGCGATTGGAACGCCGTGGTCGACGGGACGCAGACCGACACGGTCAACTTCACCGCCCGCACCGCCGAGGCCCGCGCCGACCTGTCCGCGGACGACTTCGAGGTCGCCACCGCGACCATCGCCAGTAACGTGGAACTGGTGACCGACGGCGGCAATTATGACATCGAGCCGACGCTGACCTTCGACCTGACCGACACCGAGGCCCAGGCCGCCGGCACCCTGTCCTTCACCTATGGCGACAGCGCCACGCCCTTCAGCCTCGACGTGACCGGGGCGACCTCGGGCGCCCACATGGCCTCGCTGCTGAACCCGGAGCTTCCCGCGGGCTACAGCGCCGCCTATGACACCGATACCGAACAGCTGATCATCACCGGTGCCTCGGGCGACGATTTCTCCGCGCCCTCGCTGACCAGCGAGCTGGTTCCGCCGCAGGACGTGGCCACCGCCTCCGCGTCCAACGATCATAGCGAGACCCTGCCGACCATCACCTTCGACCTGGCCTACAACGACACCCTCGGTGTGCATCGCGTGATCTTCACCTCTTCCGAGGGCGAACTCAACTTCCTTCTGGACGAAGAGAATCAAGGCGTCGACATGGCCGATGAGCTGCAGCGCCAGCCCGGTTTCGGCGATGCGGGGTTCAATGCCGTCTATGACACCGACACCGAGCAGCTGATCATCACCGGCCGCGCCGACGAGACACTCAGCGCCGCCAAAGTCGTCGATACCGGGGACCAGCCGCTGCAGACGAATACCGTCTATACCGGCTATTCCGAGACTCCGAGCACCATCGAGTTCACGATCGACGACAGCGACGTGGCCGCGGCCGCAACGCTGACGCTGACCCTCGAGGGCGGCGAAACGATCGAAGTCGACATCTCCGGTGAAAGCACCGCGGCCGCCCTGACCGTGCTGGCCAATGCGGAGGACGGCGTCAGCGCCAGCTACAGCGGCGGTGTGCTGACCATCACCATGGAAAGCGACTACGCGGGCGATCCGTCCTTCACCAGCGGTGTGCTCCAGACCGCCCCCGTCCCCTCCACCGAGATCGACGACACCCCCGAGATCACCTCTGGAACCTATGAAGAGCACGAAGAGGCGCTGATCACCTTCGCCGACGCGAATGGCTCCACCTCGATCACCTTCGACGGGGTCACCGTGCCGCTTGACGGCACCGAGACCGCCATCGAGGTGGCCGCGGCCTTCGCCGCCGGTGACTTCCTCGACTGGGAGGTCACCAACAACGGCGACGGTACCGTGACCGTGATCGCCGGAGTCTCGGAATCGCGCACCAATCTGCTGACCTCCGACTTCGTCAACACCCTGCCGCTCGCCAACGTGAAGGTGACCGAGCAGGGCGTGGACGGCGTGACCGAGGTCGTCGACCTCGACTTCACCGGCTCCTATGGCGGCGCCACCTTCACCCTCGCCGGAACCGAGGTCACCGCGGGGGACAGCGTCACCGGGGCACAGCTTGCCGAGGCCCTGGCAGGTGACGCCGGCCTTTTCGGCGGCTTCGACAATTACGAGGTGGTTTCCGTCACCGGCGACACGATGGTCGTGCGCGCCAAGGTGCCGGGCGACCAGCCCGACCTGACCGCCGACGCCTTCGTCATCACCTCGGACGGCACGGCCGAGCCGGTCTCCGACATCACCGTGACCACGCAAGGTGCCGGCTGGAGCTACGAGATCCCCGCGGGCACCTTCTCCGACCCGGAGGGCGACACGCTCGCCTATACCGCCTGGACGGTGACCACCGATCCCGAGACCGGCGAACAGAGCTATGCCCTGATCGACGGCACCGACCCGGCGCTGGTCTTCGATGCCGAGACCATGACGCTCTCGGGCGACGGCACCGCGCCCTCCGACACGGTGATCGAGATCCGCGCCTATGACGCGGTCTCGGACGGCACCGCGGCCAGCCAGTTCCAGCTGGTGGTCTACAACGACGCGGCCGAGGGCGCGCTGGTGGCGGGCGTCATGCCCTCCAGCGTCACCTTCACCGACGGCGCGGGCGAGGGCAGCTACACCGTGCCGGCCTCGGCCTTCGGCTATACCGCCGAAAGCGACGGCGGGCTGACCTACTCGGCCGCCCTGGCGGGTGGCGATCCGCTGCCCGAATGGCTGAGCTTCGACAGCGAAACCGGCACCTTCACCGGCAACCCGCCGGCCGGCGCCGAGGGCAATGTCGCGGTCAACGTGACCGCCATCGACGGCGGGTCCCTCTCGGCCAGGGTCTACTTCGACCTGGTGGTGAGCGGCGAGGCCAACGACCCGATCGAGCTGATCTCCGGCGGCCTGCCCGACATCGCGGCCGGCAGCGTCGGCGAGGGCGGCGCGGTCTCCGTGGTCTTCAGCAAGCCCTTCATCGACCCGGATGCGCCGGAGGCGGGCACGCCCTCCACCGACGGCATCACCTACGCGGCCTTCGTGCAGACCGAAGCCGGGCCGGTCGCGGTCTCCGAATACGGCCTGACCCTGGCGGAAGACCCGGAAAATGCGGGCCAGCTGATCCTTTCCGGTGACCTGGCGGGCGAATTCGCCAGCCTCGACATCGTGATCGAGGGCACCGAGACCAATGGCGGCTCCACCGCCGAGACCAGCTTCACCCTGTCGCTCAGCGACACTTCCGACAGCGGCGAGGACATCGCCGCCTGGACCGGCAACACGCCGGGCAGCATCGCCCTCACCGGCGACGCCACCGAGGATGCGGTGCTCACCGCAACCGTGCCGACCGACGTGGACGGCGTGGCGCCCGAGGACGTCACCTACCAGTGGCAGGTGGAGATCGACGGCGAATGGACCGACATCATCGGCGAGGCGGGCCGCGGCACCGGCCAGTCCATCACCCTCGGCGACGAGGAAGCCGGCCGCAACGTGCGCGTGCAGGCCTTCTACACCGATGCCGGCGGCGCCTCCGAGGTCGTGACCTCCGACGCCACCGCGGTGGCCAACGTGGATGACGAGGGCGGCATCGCCATCGGGCTCTCCGGCGTCACCATCGGCTCGGTCTGGACCTCCACCCTGACCGATGCGGACGGGCTGACCGGCGTGGCCCCGACCTACCAGTGGCAGCGCGCGGCCTCCGTCGACGGCCCCTACGAGAACATCGAGGGCGCCACCTATGGCAGCTACACGCTGGAGGATGCCGATGGCGGCATGTTCCTGCGCGTGGTCTCCGGCTATACCGACGACCAGGGCACCACCGCCACCGTCACCTCCGACCCGCGGGAAGTGGCGCTCGGCGCCATCGCGCCGCTGGCCGCCGACGACGCGGCCTCGATCACCGAGGACTCGGGGACGGACAACGCCACGCCCGGCACCGCCATGCCCTACGAGGGCAACCTGCTCGACAACGACGCCGACGAGAACGAGGGCGACGTGCTGTCGATCACCTCGCTGCGCGCCGGCGACCGCGAGGGCATCGGCCGCCCGGCCGCCGTTGTGGACGGCCAGCTGGTGATCACCGGGCTCTACGGCACGCTCAGCGTGGACATGGAGACCGGCGCCTACAGCTACGAGCTCGACCAGGACAACCCGGCCGTGGAAGCCCTGGGGGCGGAGTCCGCCCCGCTGGTGGAGGCGTTCAACTACACCGTGACCGACCTCGCCGTGCTCAGCGACGACGCGGTGCTGCGGATCTCCATCAACGGCGCCAACGACCTGCCCGAGATCTCGGGCGTGACCACCGCCGCCACCGTGACCGAGGACAGCGCCACCCGTCTCGACCTGCTCGACACGATCGTGCTGGGCGATGCGGACAGCTCCGAGGTGAGCTTCACCCTGCAGGTGACCAGCGGCACGCTGGCGATCGCGGGCGTTCCGGCCGAGGTGCTGTCCACCGCGGGGATCACCGTGGAGGGCAACAATACCGGCACGCTCACCTTCTCGGGGGTCAGCGCCGACACGCTGTCGGGCTGGCTGATCGATAACGGCGTCTATTTCACCAGCGCCCCGAACCAGGCCGGCGAGACCGCCGAGCTGAGCTATGTGCTGGCGGACGAGGACGGCAGCACGCTGTCCGGCGAGACCACCACGATCACCGCCAGCGCGGTCAACGACGCGCCGGTGGTGGATGCCGGCGGCACCACCTTCCAGCAGGGCGATGCCGAGACCCCGGCCTCCGCGCTGCTGACCTTCCTGCCCACCGGCAGCGACGCCACCATCGTCTTCGACGGGGTGACGCTGGAGATCGCGGCCGGCAGCACCGCCGCCGAGATCGCCGCGCAATTCGCCGCGGCCGGGTTCGACGGCTGGACCGCCACCGACCTGGGCCAGGGCATGGTGGGGCTGACCGCCGACACCAACGGCACCCGCGCCCCGCTCACCGCGGAGGATTTCACCGACGGGACCGGCGCGGCCTCCGACCTGGTGCTGACCGGCGCCGGCAACGACCACGACGTGCGCTTCTCGGCCCGCGGCGAGGCCGTGCTGATCGCTCCGGACCTGGAGGTCTCGGACATCGACGGCGGGCTCATCGGCTCGGCGACGATCAGCATGACCGAGGGCGTGTTCGACAACCAGTTCGGCACCGATTACGAGACCCTGTCGCTCAGCGCGGCGGCCCAGGCGGCGGCGGACGCGGCCGGCCTGACCGTCTCGATCGAGACCGGCGCCACCGGCTCGGTGGTGACCATCACCGGCCTGGCCAGCCCCGGCGCCTACCAGGAGGTGCTGCGCGGCGTCACCTACGACAACACCAACCCCAACGCCTATGTCGACACCCGCGAGGCGGTGATCACCCTCACCGACGCGGACGGCCAGGTCTCCAACGCGGCGTCCGTCGCGCTGCAGGAGGGCAATGACGCGATCGAGGTCGGTCAGCGCATCTTCATCGACGGCGTCGATACCGGCGCCACGGTGGCCAGCGTCGAGGACGCGATGCACTTCACCGCGAGCACCCCGCTCGAGGGCGTGACCGAGGGCGCGACGCTGTCCTTCCTGACCGGCGACAGCGTGGTCACCACGGCCAGCGCCGAGGCGGCGCATTCCGCCACGGTGAGCATCGGCGTGGTCTGGGCCCCGGTGATCGACATGAACGGCACCCTGGCCGGCACCGATCACCTGGTCAGCTACGTGGAGCAGGCCCCCTCGGTGGCGGTCGCCACCTCGGATGCCCGCATCCTCGACCAGGACGGGCTGACCCGCACCCTGACGCTGACGCTGGAGAACCCGCTCGACAATGACGGCGAGACCACGCTGGAATCCCTGTCGGTGTCCCAGGCGGTGCTCGACTGGCTCGCGCCGCGCGGCATCGAGCTGGGCGAGACCGACGGCACCATGGTCGACGGCGCGCTGACCGGCGCCACCTACGTCACCTTCGAGGCCGCCGACGGCGCCTCCTCCACCAACTTCCAGGTGGCGCTGCGCGGCGTGCGCTATGCCAACATGGACGACGATCCGGACACCACCCCGCGGGTGATCCGCGTCACCTCCGTCGATACCGACGGCAACGAGGGGCTGGAGGCCACGAGCACCATCACCCCGGTGGCGGTCAACGACGCGCCGGTGGGGATCGACAGCCTGGTCACCGGGGCCGAGGACAACAGCTATGTCTTCGCGGCCGGGGACTTCGGCTTCTCCGATCCGCTGGACGGTGGCGATCACGGGCTGGCCTCGGTCATCCTCTCCTCCCTGCCGGGCAGCGGCGCGCTGCTGCTCGACGGCGTGGCGGTGACCGAGGGCACCGAGGTGACCCTGGCGCAGATCGAGGCCGGGCTGCTGACCTATGTCCCGGTCGAGAACGCCTTCGGCCCGGCGGCGGCCAGCTTCACCTTCCAGGTGCGCGACGATGGCGGCCTGGCCAATGGCGGCACCGACCTTGACCTCACCCCGGCGACCATGACGATCGACATCGATCCGACCAACGACGCGCCGGTCCTGGTCTCGGGCGACACCACCGCCACGACGATCACCGAGGACGACACCGCCAATGCCGGCCAGAGCGTGGCCGACCTGCTGGGCACGATCACCGATATCGACGAAGGCACCCATGCCTCGGACAACGGCACGCTCCAGGGCATGGCGATCCACGGGGTGGGCACCGAGGGCAATGGCGGCGGGGACTGGCAGTACAGCCTCGACGGCGGCGCATCCTGGACCGACATCGCGCTTTCCGAGGGCGAGGTCCTGCTGCTTGCCTCCGACGACATGCTGCGCTTTGCCCCCGACGGCGAGAACGGCACCACCGCGATGCTGGACTACTACGCCTGGGACCAGGCGACCGGCGAAAGCGGCGACGTGGTTGCCGGCGTGGCGGGCGACGCCAACCTGGCGGCCCGTGGCGAGGCCTCGGCCTATTCCACCGGCAGCGGCACGGTCACCCTCGAGGTCACCGACGTCAACGACGCGCCGACCGTCACGGTCACCGAGGTGGGCACCTATTATGCCCGCGGCGAGGCCGTCGCGCTCTTCGGCGAGGACGGGATCAGCCTGTCGGACGTGGATGCGGGCGACACGCTGTTCCGGGCCGAGGTGGTGATGAACCCCTCGACCACCCAGGACAACGCCTTCGACACGGTCTACGAGACCATCACCGCCGCGGGTGAGACCTTCACCGCCGAAAGCGGCGCGGTGCTGACCATCACCGGCAACGGCACGGCCGAGAATCCGCTGGTGATCACCGGCGAGGGCACCACCGCCGATTACGAGGAGGCGCTGGCGGGGCTGAGCTACGAGAACGCCAACCCCAACGCCTTTGCCGGCACCCGGCAGGTGACCGTCTCGGTCTTCGACTCCCAGGACGCGCAATCGTTCCCGGCCTTCTTCAGCCTCGACGTGGAATGGTCCACCGTGGTCGACCTGAACGGCGCGGCCGAAGATCGCGATCACCAGGTCTCCTACCTGGAGAACACCCCCTCCGTGGCGATCGCCGCCTCGGATGCGGAGCTGGTCGACCAGGACGGCAATACCGACCAGGTGGTGGTGACCCTCACCGACGCGGTCAACGGCAGCGACGAGCGGCTCTACATCGATCCGGTGCAGCTCGCGAGCTTCGCGGCGCTCGGCGTCACCGTGACCGGCAACGGCTCCCACCAGATCACGCTCAACGCGGGCGAGGGCGGGCTCGACCCGACCTACTTCCAGCTCGTGGTGCGCTCGATCCGCTACACCAACGACTCCGACGCGCCGACCGACGCGGCCCGGCACGTGGAGGTGACGGCGACCGACAGCGACGGCAATCCCGGCGTCTCGGCCACCACCACCATCAACGTGCAGCCGGTCAACGACGCGCCGGTCTCCAGCCTCGAGGTGATCAACACCGCCGAAGGGCGTGACATCACCACCCCGATGACCGGCGACACGCTGGCGCTCGCCGGCGAACTCAGCGATCCGGACGGCATCCCGGCGGCCACGCTGGAATGGCTGCGCGACGGCGAGGTCGTGCAGGTCGGCGGGGACGAGTACCTGCTGACCGGCGCGGATGCGGGCCACGTGATCTCCATCCGCGTCAGCTACCTGGACGGTGAGGGCACCGAGGAGGTGATCCTGACCGACGCGACCGGCACGGTGATCAACCTGGTCGAGGGCACCGAGGCCGCGGACCGTCTGGTCGGCTCTTCGGTGGGTGACCTGATCCACGGCTTCGCCGAGAACGACACCCTGTCGGGCGGGGCCGGGGACGACACCCTGGTCGGCGGCGAGGGCAGCGACACGGCGGATTACGGCGCGGCCAGTGCCGGCGTCACCGCGGACCTGTCGCTCGAGGGCGCCCAGGAGATCGGCGGCGGCCAGGGCAGCGACCTGTTCGACGGAATCGAGAACCTGACCGGCAGCGCCCATGGCGACAGCCTGACCGGCGACGACGGCGCCAACATCCTGACGGGTGCCTCCGGCGACGACACGCTGCTGGGCGGCCTGGGGTCGGATGCCCTCTATGGCAACAAGGGCAATGACAGCCTCGAGGGCGGTGACGGCGACGACTGGCAGCATGGCGGCAAGGGCGACGACACGGTCTTGGGCGGCGCCGGCGACGACACCGTGATGGGCGGTCTTGGCGACGACGTGCTGGATGGCGGCGAAGGCTTCGACGTGGTCGATTTCTTCACCGCGACCGAGGGCGTCAGCGTCAACCTGTCGATCAGCGGTGGCCAGCTGGTCAGCCTGATCGAGGGGACCGACAGCTTCGTCAGCATCGAGGGCCTGTCCGGCAGCGATTACGCCGACAGCCTGATCGGTGACGCGGCGGCCAACTGGCTGGCCGGCATGACGGGCGACGATACGCTGATGGGTGCCTCGGGCGACGACACGGTCCTGGGTGGCGAGGGCATGGATTGGCTCTACGGCAACCAGGGCAATGACAGTCTCGATGGCGGTGACGACAACGACTGGCTGCATGGCGGGCAGGGCGACGACACCGTGATGGGCGGTGCCGGCGACGACACCGTGATGGGCGGTCATGGCAACGACGTGCTGGATGGCGGCGAAGGCTTCGACGTGGTCGACTTCTTCACCGCGACCGAGGGCGTCAGCGTCGACCTGTCGATCAGCGGTGACCAGCTGGTGAGCCTGATCGAGGGGACCGACAGCTTCATCGGCATCGAAGGCCTGTCCGGCAGCGATTACGCCGACACGCTGTCCGGCGACGCGGCAGCCAACTGGCTGGCCGGCATGACGGGCGACGATACGCTGATGGGTGCCTCGGGCGACGACACGGTCCTGGGTGGCGAGGGCATGGATTGGCTCTACGGCAACAAGGGCAATGACAGTCTCGATGGCGGTGACGGCAACGACTGGCTGCATGGCGGGCAGGGCGACGACACCGTGATGGGCGGCGCCGGCGACGATACCGTGATGGGCGGGTTCGGCAACGACGTGCTGGATGGCGGCGAAGGCTTCGACGTGGTCGACTTCTTCACCGCAACCGAGGGCGTCAGCGTCAACCTGTCGATCAGCGGTGGCCAACTGGTGAGCCTGATCGAGGGAACCGACAGCTTCATCGGCATCGAGGGCCTGTCCGGCAGCGATTACGCCGACAGCCTGATCGGTGACGCGGCGGCCAACTGGCTGGCCGGCATGACGGGCGACGATACGCTGATGGGTGCCTCGGGCGACGATACCGTCCTGGGTGACGAGGGCATGGACTGGCTCTACGGCAACAAGGGCAATGACAGCCTCGACGGCGGTGACGGCAACGACTGGCTGCATGGCGGTCAGGGCGACGACACCGTGATGGGCGGCAACGGCGACGATACCGTGATGGGCGGTCATGGCGACGACGTGATCGACGGCGGCGAGGGGTTCGATGGCATCGACTTCTTCACCGCGACCGAGGGCGTCAGCCTCGACCTGTCGGTGACCGGGCCGCAATTCGTCAGCGCCACGGAAGGCACCGACACCGTCACCGGGATCGAGGTGGTCTATGGCAGCGCCTTCGGCGATGTCCTGACCGCCGGCGACGAGGGCAACGGCCTGGCCGGCCAGCTCGGCGACGACACGCTGACGGGCGGCGCGGGCAACGACTCGCTGATCGGTGGCGAGGGGGCCGACGTGCTCTACGGCGGCGCAGGCGCGGACATGTTCGGCTACACGAGCGCGGCGGATGGTGGCGACACGATCCTCGACTTCGACGCGGCGGAGGACGTCTTCGTCCTGATGCCGGGCGGGTTCGAGACGCCGCTGGTCTTCGGCGAAACCGTCCTGTGGAACGGCGAGACCGGCGAACTGAGCTACGATGCCGGGGCGGATAGCGACCCGGTGCTGCTGGCCACGCTGGTGAGCGACGAGGAGATCTTCCTCACCGAGGACAACTTCCTCTCGCTGGGCTGAGCGCCAAGGTGAAACGTGCTGAGAGGGGCCGGAGCGATCCGGCCCCTTTCGTATTGTCTGCTCCTTATCCGACCCTGTCTTTTCGAGCAGGCTTTCTCTATGGAAGATTTGACCGGACTTGGGCCTTCTGGCTTACCCACGTACCATGGCAGACCAGCCCGTCTTGCCTGTGGGCGGCCAGGGAGGGTCCGGAGGTTGCATAGCTCGAGAGTAGACGGACAGAACAAATCATGAGCAAGAAGAAGCTTCCTGCGACGAAACCGGCCTCCCCCTCACGTTACGCCCTGTTCGTCCTCGGGATGCACCGATCGGGCACTTCTGCGCTGAGCGGAGTCCTGCACCGCCTCGGTGCCAGCTTGCCCGAAGACCTGATGGAGGCCAGCGAAACCAATCCGAGGGGATATTTCGAAGGTCGGAAGATCGTGGGTTTCAATGATCGTCTGCTGGCGGCAGCACAATCGCATTGGCGCGATTGGCGGCCCTTCCGGGCCGAATGGTTCGCCTCTCCGAGGGGCCAGGAATTCCTGCCCGAGGCGAAGGAGATACTGGAGACGGAATTCGGCGAGGCGCCTCTCATTCTGATCAAGGATCCCCGGATCTGTCGTATGGTGCCGTTCTGGTCGAGTGCCGTTATCGAGGCAGGCTATACTCCGCGCTATGTCCTCACCCTGCGCAATCCGCTCGAAGTGGCCAAATCGCTTCAGCAACGCAACCAGATGGAGATCAGCGAGAGCCTGCTGCTCTGGTTGCGCCACATGCTCGATGCCGAAGCGGCGACTCGTGGCCTGCCCCGCCATGTGACGAGCTATGGCACCCTGCTGTCCAACTGGGTGGCCTTGGTCCGGACATTGCAGGAGCGGCTGGACCTTGTCCTGCCGCAGTTCGACGACCGCGCGATGCTGCAGATCGAGGAGTTTCTGAGCGGCGGCTTGCGTCATTTTGACGAACTGCCCGAGAAGATCACCGACAACCCAGCCTTGTCGGCCTGGATTCGCGAAACCTACGAGATCTTCGAACGCTGGGCGGCGAGCGGCGAGGTCAAGGCGGATTACAAGAAGCTCGACCGGATCAGGGTGGCCTTCGATGCCGCTGCTCCGATTTTCGGTGAACTCGTGGGACCGCCCGCGGAGGGGCGGCGCAAGCTTCAGAGCGATCTTGAGGACTTCCGGATCCGAACCGAAAAGCTGGAAACGGAGCTGGAGGCTTCGAGAGAGGAGGCCGGAACCTTGCAGGCCCGGGAAGAGCGGATCTCCGCGCTGGAGGCCGAGTTGAAAGAACTGCACGGCAGGATGGCCGAGACACGCAGCGCCTTGGAGCAGCGTCGGCATGAAGCGGATCAGGCCTCCGAACGGGCCGAAGCTGCCGAAAAGGCCCGGCTCGAGCTTGCCGAAGAGAAGCTGAGGCATCTGCAGGAACTGGGTGACATGAGCCGGAGGCTGACGGAAACCGAGGATGCCGCCCGGGCCCGTCTGGCCAAGGAGACCGGCCGTTGGGAGGCGGAGCTCGAAACTCTGCGTAAACGTGCCGAGTCGGATCGCGCGGAGGCAGAAAGCCGGGTGGCGGCTCTTATGGCAGAACAAAAAGCCGCGGAGAGCCGCCTCGGCGAACAGCAACGGGAACTGGGTCAACTGGCCGGTCTGCTGGCCAGATCGCAGCAGGAGTTGGACCAGGCACAAGCGGAGAGCGGACAGGAGATGGAGGCGCGTCGACGACTGGAAAGCGAAGTGCGCACGCTGCGCACAGTCGAGCGCGAGAGACAAGCCGACCTGGCGCGGCTCGACGCCGAGGTGAAGGCGTTGCGCTCGAGCACCTCCTGGCGGATCACCCAGCCATTGCGCAGCGTGGTCGACAGGCTCCGAGGAAACCGCTGAACGCGGCGCGCTCAAAGGAAAGGACCCGATCATGCAGAAGGCTCTCGTCACCGGTGCTGCGGGTTTCATCGGGGCCCGCTGTGCGGCCGGGCTCATGGCGCGCGGCTGGCAGGTGACCGGGCTCGACGCGCTGACCGATTACTACGACGTGACGCTGAAACAGGCCCGGCTGGACCGGCTCGCCGCTCAGGCCGAAAACCAGACCGAAGACCGGGCCGGAAGCACGGGGCCGGGCTCCGCCCAAGGCACGGGGCCGGGCTCCGCCCAAGGCACGGGGCAGGGCGGATTCCGCTTCGTCCACGAGCGGGTGGAGAGCCCCGGCGCGCTGGCGGCGCTCTTCGCCGAGGAGCGCTACGACCTCGTCATCCACCTCGCCGCCCAGGCCGGGGTGCGCTATTCCATCGACAATCCCCGCGCCTATCTCGAGAGCAACATCGCCGGCACCTTCGAGCTGCTGGAGGCCGCGCGCGCCCATCCGCCGGGGCACATGATGCTGGCCTCCACCTCCTCGGCCTACGGGGCGGAGACCGAGATGCCCTATGTGGAGACCATGCGGGCCGATCACCAGATGTCCTTCTACGCCGCCACCAAGAAGGCGAACGAGAACATGGCCCATTCCTATGCCCATCTCTTCGGGCTGCCGGTGACCATGTTCCGCTTCTTCACCGTCTACGGGCCCTGGGGCCGGCCGGACATGGCGCTGTTCAAGTTCACCCGGGCGATCCTCGAGGACGCGCCGATCGACGTCTACAACCACGGCGACATGAAGCGCGACTTCACCTATATCGACGACCTCGTGGCGGGGATCCTGGCGCTGGCCGGGGCGGTGCCGCCGGCCCCGGGTGAGGGAGATCCGGTCGAGGGAGACAGCCTCTCGCCGGTCGCGCCCTTCCGGGTGGTGAATATCGGCAACGGGGCGCCGGTGCAGCTGACCGATTTCATCGCCGCGATCGAGGCGGCGACGGGGCGGACGGCGCGGCGCAACCTGATGCCGATGCAGCCCGGCGACGTGCCCGCCACCTGGGCCGACACGACGCTGCTGGAGCGGCTGACGGGCGGCGCGCCGCAGACCCCGATCGCCGAGGGCGTGGCCCGCTTCGTGGCCTGGTACAGGGACTATTACGGGGTGTGAGCGCCATGCGGGACGGGGCCAGGCGGTGAGACGGTTCGGCAAGGCGGGGGTGATCGCGCGCAGCCGGTTCTTCGACCGCGACTGGTACCTCGCCCATTGCCCCGAGGCCGCCCGGGACGCGGCCCGCGGCGGCGATCCCGCCCGGCATTACCTGCGCCACGGGGCGGTGCTCGGCTGCGATCCGGGGCCGGGCTTCAGCGCGCAGGGCTATCTCGACCGCAACCCGGACGTGGCGGCGGCGGGGCTGAACCCGCTGCTGCATTACGAGCGTCACGGCCGGGCGGAGGGGCGGTCGGGCCACGTCCCCCCGCCACCGCCGCCCGATCCGGAACCCGGCCGCGCGCTCGGCCGGCAGCTGGAGGAAATGCGGGCAGGGACCCGTCCGGGCCTCGGCCATTCGCGGGCCACCGCGGCGGCGCGGGAGGCAGGGGCGGTGGCCGATTACGCCATCCTCACCCCTACCGGCGACCGCCCGGCGGCCTTCCAGCGCTGCCTGCAGATGGTCGCCTCGCAAAGCCTGCGGCCGCGGCAATGGCTGGTGGTGGACGATGGCCGCCTGCCGCTTGCCGAACAGATGGCGCTGCCCGACTGGGTGAGCTACCTGCGCCGCGATCCCTCTCCGGGCGACCCGCCACACACGCTGTCGGCCAACCTGCTGGCCGGGCTCGACCGGCTGGAGGCCGACCGCGTACTGATCTTCGAGGACGATGACTGGTACGCGCCGCTCTACGCGGAATTCATGCTGCCCTGGCTGGAGCGTCACGACCTCGCCGGGCTGAACCTGATCCGCTACTACCACCTGGGCGCGGCGGGGCAGGGCGGGGCCCGCAAGGAGGCCCGGCCGCCGGCCCATACGGCGCTGGCCCAGACCGGGTTCCGTCGCGGCCCGGCAGCGGCGCGGCTGGCCGAGGTCTGCCGCAGCGCGGAGGGCGAGATCCGCGACCAGGGCCTCGTCGACCGCCATTGGTGGCACGGTTTC
This sequence comes from Carideicomes alvinocaridis, assembly GCA_005473895.2. GTDB lineage: Bacteria > Pseudomonadota > Alphaproteobacteria > Rhodobacterales > Rhodobacteraceae > Carideicomes > Carideicomes alvinocaridis. Next base: position 22,163 of record SRJI02000044.1, on the reverse strand, counting down.
GACGGGCCGAAGGCGCTGATCGAGGAGCATCCGGGCCTGCATCTCGGCCTCAAGGGCGGTCCCGGCCGGCCGGGCCTGGCCTCGGGTCACGGCCGGGCGGAGCCGGATTACATCCCCGACCCCGAGGGCGCCTGGCTGGCCCGGGCGCTCGGCCCCGACGCGGCCTTCTACACCCCCTGGCAGGGCGGGGAGGGCGCCTCCCTGGTGCTCTACACCGTGCTGCCCGAGGGCGCGGGGCCGGAGGCGCTCCCCGCCCTGCCGGAGGCGCTGGCCGGGGAGGTGCGCCTCGACTGCCATGTCTTCACGCCCGAGGCGCTCCCGGATCTTCCCGCGCCCTGGCAGCAGCGACCGCTCGACGGCCTGCCCGGCCGGCCGGACCTGGCACCGCTACAGCCCGTGATCCTGCCGCATCTCTTCTTCCCGGCCCATGAGAAGAGCCTCTGGGTCGAGCCGGGCAGCGATCTCGGCCCCGGGATCGGCACTTTGATCGAGCGCCTGGCGCGCGGGGAGGAGGGGGATGCGCCCGCCACCTTCTCCGGCGGGCGCCTCCTGCGGCGCCACGGGGACCCGGGCGCGAGCCGCGCCATGGCCCAAATCTGGCGGAAGATGCTACGCCGCAACACTCCGGCGGCTCAGGATCTTGTCACCACCCTGCGATGCCCGGGCGCAGTCTGAGATTGGGAAATGTGTTCTCTTTTCTTCAACGTTTCGTGGCTAGCTTGGATCTAGTCAGATGAAAAACGGCTGATGCATTATTCAGCGGATCGCCGCTTTAGAAGCGTTCGGCCTCCATGTTGGTGTATGTCAATAGAGACGCAGAAGGTTTAGGAGGCGTGGTTATTGCAAGCTACGAAGGTGTGATGCAGATGGGCAGTTCCTCTGACAAGAAGGCCATGATCGAACAGATCAGAGCTTCAGGCCGGTTCGACGAAGAGTGGTACCTGCGCACCTACCCGGACGTCTCCTTCAGTGGTATGGGAACGATCGAACATTACCTGCGGGTCGGCGCCTGGCTAGGACGCAAGCCCAACCCGGATTTCGATACCAATGACTATCTTCGCAAAAACCCCGAGATCAACGGCAAGGACATCCTGCCTTTTGTCCACTCGATCACCAAGGCCGAGCGGGCTGTCTCTCCTGAGCAGACTGACCAAGCCACCGGCGATTCCACAAAGGCAGCCGGACCCGGACCTGCGGACCATCTCTCCCTCCCGTTGGACGAAGCCTACTACCTGCTGCATAACGCGGACGTGGCCGCGGCCGGGCTGAGCGCCCGTCAGCACTTCAACAGAAATGGCTATCGGGAGATGCGAAACCCACGGGCAGATTTCGATGTCTGGTGGTATACGCAAAACTACCTGCTGGGCACGCCAGACCAGGGCGCCAACGCATTAGACCATTACAATTCGACCGGCGCGGCGCTCGGCTACCTACCGCGGCCGCCCCTTCCGGTGTCCTTCGATACCGCCTATTCGCGCCCTCTACCTGAAAACCCTCGCAGAATCTGCCTCTTCGCGGCCTATGATCGTGACGGGATCGTGGATGACTACGTTGTGGACTACCTCCGCGACATGGCGCGCCACGCCGACATCTACTACCTGGCAGATTGCCCCATGGACCCCACCGAGATGTCCAAACTTGACGGGATCGTTAAGGGCGCCTGGGCGGAACGGCATGGACGGTACGACTTCGGATCGTATTCGGTTCTTGCCCGTGACCTGGTGGGCTGGGAAAGGATCGAGCAGTATGACGAGCTGATCTTGGCCAACGACAGCTGCTACCTGGTGCATCCGCTGGAACAAACCTTTGCCACAATGGCTGCCCGGCCCTGTGCCTGGTGGGGGCTGCAGGCGACGAAGGGTTTGGCATCAACCATGCATCAGAACCGGATCCCCGAAGATGCGACGCTTTCCATACAAGACATCAAGGAAAAGCACCTGACACGGTTCGAAGCCGATCCGATCTACGATTTCCACGTGGGCTCATATTTCTTGGCCTTCCGTCGTGACGTGATTGATGATCCCGATTTCCGCCGGGTACTCGACAATGTCGACAAAGAAGCCAACAAGCTCCGCATCATCCGAAAGTACGAAATCGGTCTCACCCGTTTTCTGATCGGCAAGGGGTACGAATTCGACACACTAGTCGGCACCGTCAGCAAGAAGCATCCAATCTTCACAGAATGTGCCTTTGACCTGCTCGACGATGGCTTCCCGCTCCTCAAGCGCTATTTTCTGAGCGAGAATCACTACAAAGTTAAAGGACTAGCACAGTGGAAAACCCGTATTCTCCAAGCAAATCCGAATGCGGATATCGAAAAATTTGAGAGAAATCTTTTCCGGGTCGGCGACGCCAAGAAACTCTACGATAATTTTCACATCGCCCAGGACCCAAGCCTTTCTCGTGCGCCGCGCACTCACCAAGAGATGCGGGACCAGGATCTGACCACGCCAAAGTATGATCATTGGTGGGCATTTCCGGTCTGCGCCTATAGCCATTTGTTTTCGGATAATAGCCGTGCAGTGTTCGAGAGAGTAAAGAATGACCCAAAAATCAAGAAAATTATTCTGACACGAAGCGCCCATATCGACGTTGACGGAGTCAACGTGGATATTGCGCCGTTACACAGCTATGAAGGCCAAAGTTTTCTGCTGCGAGCCCGACAAGTATTCCTCCGGCACGGCGTGGAAGCAAATATAGAGTTTCCACTTTCAAGTGACCTTCACAATTTCCACAATCTCTGGCATGGCATTCCCCTCAAGCGGATTGGCTACACCTCCCTAGATCAATTTACTAGGATTGAAAGCCTAAAATCTGAGAATCAAAGACTCAAATCAGTGATCGCGGCATCCGATGTCGATCGCCTGGCAATGACCGCGGCGTATTACCCGCTAACTTTTCACGACATTTGGGTTACCGGTTTACCGCGTCATGATTTTATCATGTGCCCCGAAGAGGCACTCCCCAAAGATTTTTCGGTTCGGTCCAAGAAATTGAAAGAGAGGCTAAATGGGCGAAGATTTCTTCTTTTTGCGCCGACTTTTCGGGCTGACCAAGAGAATGGTTACTATCGTTTTTCAAGAGATGAAGTCTCCCAGCTCACCACTTGGCTGATGAAAAACAATATTGCCATGGGCATACGCGAACACATGGCTGATACCTCGCGGCTTTATAGCTCGCAACTTCGGGGCGACTGTTTCTTCGATGCTTCGGAGAGGCATTTCCCTGACGTAGAGCTTCTTTATCGCCATGCCGATATGCTTCTCACTGATTATTCCAGTTGCTTCATCGACTTCATGCTAACAGGTCGTCCGATGGCAAGCTTTGCGTTTGACCATGAAAGCTACTCCAATACCCAACGGGGACTTTTCTACGATCAGCGCCTCGTTTTTCCAGGGCCAATTTGCACTGATTTCCGTGAACTGATGAAAGGATTGGAGGAATTAGTTAAGAAGCCTCTGGACATAAAGAAACAAGAATACCGATGGAAGATGGAGTTCTTTCACAAGTACCGAGACAATAATAACTCGGAGCGAGTAATAAGGAAGGTACAAGAATCCTTTAGAGGGTCCGATATGCTGTGGAAAAAACATGTCGGCGCGACACACGGAACCGCACCTTCGATTACCTTTGTGTATTCCCCTTCTCATAATATCACTAACCGCTACCGTATCTTTAATCTTGTCGAGCATCTGCGCGAGCTTGGATGGACGTGTCGCATCGTGACGGAGAATAAGTTATCGCCACTCGCTCTCAAAACCGCCGACGCGATGTTCATTTGTCGCATTCCGATGGATGAAACCCTACGCGACCATTGCGAAGCCTTTAGCGCCCAGGGCGGTAAGATAATTTTCGATGTCGACGATTTGATCCACGATATAGACGCTTTCAGCCAGTCAGAGTATTTCCGTGATCGTCCTGAATTTTCCAGTGACTTTACAGAGCTCTCGAGACGTACTCGTCAGATGGTAGATTGCGCAGATCTGGTCACTGTGACTACAGCTGCCTTGGCTGAAAATCTGAAAAGTATGGGGAAAAGAGTCGAAGTGGTTCCGAACTCGATATCGGAGGCGCTATACGAGAAATACAAGCCTCTGCCTTCATTACGCAGCGAGGATGGAAAGGTGCGTATTTGCTACTTGTCTGGCACCGCTACCCATTCTGAAGATTTCGCGCAGTGCCGATCGGCGCTCCGCCTTGTGCTGGAACGTCACCCGCAGGTGGAAATGCACATCGTCGGGCGATTGCAGGTAAGGGAAGACCCGCGGGGAGATTGGGGCCTTAACGTGGTACATCACGACTTGATGCCCTACGAGGCAATGCATGATTTTCTCGCTGGCATGGACATCAATCTTGCGCCTCTGGCGTCCACCCACTTCAACGACTGCAAAAGCGAACTGAAGATCTTCGATGCAGCACTGCATGGTGTGCCGACAATCGCCTCACCGACCCGGAGCTACGCGGATACAATCAGCGACGGGCAGGATGGACTTTTGGCCCAATCCCCGGAGAGGTGGGAAGTGGCGCTCGATCGACTGATCACGGATGCTTCACTGCGCCGCGCCTTGGGTCGCGCTGCTTTCGATAATATCGTGCCACGGTTTTCCTCCCGCAGTGCAGCACGGCTGTTGGCAGGTGCGATCAATGTCCTCCTGAACGAGCACACTCCAAGCCGGGAGACCTAAGAGCCCCGCGGCTACCCAATTTACCCACATTCAAGGAGCACTCATCCTATCATGCGTGTGATCACCTACGGAACGTTCGACACCCTGCACTATGGGCACATTCTCCTGTTGGAACGCGCTCGCGCGATGGGGGACTATCTGATTGTCGGAATATCGTCTGACGAATTTAACGAGGGCAAAGGTAAACGCGCTCATTTCGACTATGAAACGCGCAAGCGGCTGCTGCAAAGCCTGCGTTGCGTAGATTTGATCATACCCGAGCATAGCTGGGAACAGAAACGTGAGGATATCGTGGCTCACAAAGCTGATATCTTTATCATGGGCGACGATTGGAAGGGCAAATTTGATGATTTGTCCGATCTGTGCGAGGTCCATTACCTGCCGCGCACTCCCAATGTTTCGAGCACTCTGATGCGCCAACATCTGGCGGCCCAAGGCTGATCCAGATGATCTGAGCCCTGCAGGCTCGGCGTTCTTGGTTCGCTCTCTGTGGGGGAAGAGGAAAGGCTTGGCCACCCCCGTGGTCTGGCGCCGGACCAGAAGACCTAAGCCACCTTACTTAGGCGACCAAGCCGTGCCTCCCTTTCAGCAATGATCTCCTCCAAACGGGCTCGATATTGGGGCGCGGCGAAATGCAAGGCCAAGCGACGCGCCGCTATGGAACTTCTTAACTGTTCAGCTTGTGACGCGCCGGTCCAGACCCCTGCCGGGTGCTGAACATACGTGCTCATCGGGCGGTCAATATAGCCGATGGAGCCGAAACGATCAAAATAGAAGGCCACGGCGATCTCGTTGATGCGGGCTCCATCAGAGAACATCGCTTCCGGCATCTCCTTGAGTTCAGCAGTGCGGAACAAACAGGAGGAAAAGTTGCCGATCAGGTTGTGCGAAGGATGAGCTAGGAAATCTGCGGGGGTTACCTTGTTGCCCCGAATTTCTTCCTGCCGCTTCAAGGTACGGTAGCTGCCTCCGGCCGCATCGAAGACCCGAACCTTGGAGAACACCATGGCACAATCGAGATTGTCGGTGAGAAAGCGCATTTGCCGATCGAGCTTTTCCGGATCGGACCAGTAATCGTCCCCCTCCAGCAGGGCGGTGAAATCATCATGAGCATCCACCAGCTTGAACATCCTCTGGTAGGCGCGCGAGACTCCCAAGTTTTTCTCCGGCCTGGAATAGATCACCTGCTCGGGATAGCTTTTCTGAAGTTCTCTTCCCACGCTCTCTGTCTCATCCGTGGAGCAATCGTCATGGATGATGATCTGATGCCGGAAATCGCCTTTCTGGCTCAGCGCGCTTAGCACTGCAGTGCGCAGGGTGGCGGCGTGATTGTAAGCAGGGATGAGAGTGGTAACACCAAGCTGCAAACCATGCTTGCGGCGGACCTTGAGCCGCGCCTCGCTGAAGGATTCCCGAGTGCTGATCCGGTCGCCCTTGGTCGGGGTTTCGTCGTAGTAACCGACGATCCGCCGCACCCAGTTGGGTCGCTTTTCCGAGGTGAAGCGAAGTATCAGATCCCAGTCAACAAGCCGCTTTAGATCGCGGTCGAAATAACCTTGCGTCGCGAGCAGGGTGTAATGGTGCAGGAAACCACCAAGATCGATGTAATTTCCTTCGGCCATCTTAGTAGCATCGAAGTCAAGGGCACCCACCATCTTGCGGGTCGTCATGTCCCTCATAACTCCGTAATGGCAACGCGCCGCTGGATTTCCCAGAATAGCCAGGGCGAAGCTTTCCAGGTAAGAGGGCGCGAGCATGTTGTCGGAATCAAGATAGCCGATCCAGCGATGCTTGGCGAGTGACAGGCCGATATTGCGTGCCGCCGAGACGCCGGATTTCCTCGGCAAGCGGATTGGCACAAGGAGACCGCGCTCTATTTCTTCGGCGTAGTTTTCGAGGATCCGATCGTAGCCACCGTCGGTGGAGCCATCATCCACCAGAACCAGTTCGACATTGGCCATATTCTGTTCGAGTACCGACTCGATCGCTCGGCCGATCAGGTGCGCCCGGTTGTGGAACGGACAAATCAATGAGATAGCAACCTGAAAGACCCGGGGATCGATAGCCACCCCGGCATGCTCGGTAGCCGCTCGGAATAGCTCCGCATTCGTGCGCCTAAGATAGAGCAGAGTGCGATTCAGTCCGTCATAATTCACTTCGACTTTCTTCAGCGCCTTGACCTTGATGAGCTCGCAGCCGTTACGTGCCATGTAGAGCGGAAACATGGTCACGTTGGGGTCCATTCGGGTAGTGCGTTCCAGCCCCGGCGTGTTCTTGTTGATCAACGTGTCCCAGGTGAAGCCAAGAGCCTCAAAGTGCCCGGTCATCGGCACTTCGTAGGTCAGGACCACCTGGCTCACATCGGGTTTCTTCTCCACTGCCTCGAAGAAGGCGAAGAAATCCTCGCGCAGGAACATCTGCCGCGAAAAACAGACGAAGAAGCTCTGGATATGCGGCTGGAAGGTGGCGTTGGAGGTCAGACCCCAGAAATCCACTGAGCGGCTGCACATCTCCCTGAAGGACGGCGCAAAGGAGGTGAGCGGACCGTAACAACTGTCGTTGCACAGCAGGAGGTGGTCGTAGCTTTCCAGGGCGAGGCGGTCTCGGGCATAGACCAGCCCCCGCTTGTAAGAGCCGAAATCGTATTCACCATGCCGCGCCGCAATCAGGTCATCGCAAAGGGGGCGCAGCCTGTTCGCCTCTTCCTCGGGGAGGTCGTTATCGTAGACCACCACGATGCGGTCGGCGATCTCGGCCAGACCCACCAGGTAGTGCAGGGTGTAGTCCGGCACCTTTCCATCGGCAGCATAGGCAGCGAAGATGGCGCAGGTACGAAGGTCGGGAAAGGCGGTCCTGGAGGGCCGACGCAGAGCCGGGCCTGGTTTGGCCCCGACAACCGGCGGGCGCGCGATCTGGCGATGCTTGTGGAGCAACGGATTGACCCCCGCCTCCCGTGCGTCCGGATGGCGATCGAGATAGTCCCGGGTCGAAAAATCCGGTCCTGGGTCGCGGTTCAGCAGAAACCCAATGCGCAGGTAATGCTCTTCCGGTGTGAGGCCGCTATGCGCCACGTCGGCATATTGGTCGGCATACCAGCCCCGATCAAATTCGGGACAAGACCGGAGGATCTCCAAGGGGTCATCTTGCTGCATCGGCTCCACTCTCATCCGAGTAACCGATAACCCCAACGGCCTCTCCGTCCGAGGGCCTGCTTCCGGGCCTCGGGCTGTGCTTCCGTTCCCTTTCCCGTTCCACCGTCCAGCTCCACAAAGAATTTCTTAACGCAAGTCTGCCCGCATCTTGTCCAGGATACGCTGGCGGTTCTCCTCCAGCGGTTCCGAGAAGGTGATGTTGCCCAGCCCCTCCCGGTCCAGGAAATATTCCACCGTTGTGACCGGCAGATGACAGGCCGGTGCGCTGGCGGTGACCCGCAGGATATAATCCCAGTCCACCAGGCGGGTTAATTCCGGATCGAACCTCTCTTCCGCGGCCGGGCCCTCCCGGCGGAGCAGGACCGTGTTGAGGTCGATGTAATTGCCGTGCAGCAGGGCCTCGCGGTTCCAGGGGCGGCCCTCCTGCCGCGAGGTTCCCGTCTCGAGGTCGTGCCGCGTATAGGCCGTATAGACACTGTTCCGGCCCGAAGCGACCAGCCCCGCCACCGCCCAGAGCAGGTGGTCCCGGTGCCACAGGTTGTCGCTGTCGAGAAAGGCCACCGCGCCGGCCCGGGCCCGGGAGAGCGCGGCGTTGCGGGCCCGGCAGACCCCGCCACGAGGCTCGCGCAGCACCAGCAGCCGGCCCGCCGCCACCGCATCCGCGAAGCGCGCCTCGAGCATCTCTGCCGTGCCGTCCCGGCTGCCGTCATCGGCGACGATCACCTCCCGCGGCGGCAGGCTCTGCCCCAGGGCGGAGGCCACCGCAGCGCCCACCGTCGCGGCGCGGTCGAAACTGGGCATCACCACGCTCACATCCGGGCCTTGCGCGGCCAGGTCGCGGGCCTCTGCCCGCAGCCACTCCGGCAGCGACGCGGGGGAATGGATGGCGGGGCTGTCCAGCAAATCTGCGACGGAAACAGGTGGTGCGGGCAGGGCGAGTGAGAGCGCCTCGAACGTGGCCTCCGCCTCTGCCGCCGGGCTGGTCAGGTCGCAAACCGGCGCGGGGGGGCGGCCCTCGGCGATCCCGTGGCGCAGGAAATGCGCCGGGGCGGTTAGCCCGGCACGGCCCACATCGGGGTTGAGCCTGTCATACCAATCCGTGTCGAGCAGCCCCGCCTTCAGCAGCCGCCGTCCGGCCAGGCGCGCGCGCCCCGGTAGAAGCCGGGCGATCCGGCCGCCAGCCAGCAGCCGGGCGAGGAGCGCGGCCAGGGTCTGCCAGTGGGACAGGGCGGCCTGCATCCGCCGGCGTTCCTGCTCGCGGCCACGGATCGCCGCGCGGGCCAGATCCTGCAGGCGGGAGAACTGGCCGCCATGTTGGCCGGTCTCCAGCAGGCGGGTCAGGATGCGTTCCGCCATGTCGGCCCGCGCCCTTTCGCGCGCCAGTTCGGCCCGAAGCCGAACCAGCGCGTCCCGTTCGTCCTCCGCCTGCCCATCCTCCGGCCCGTTCATCGCTCGGCCCTTCCTGTTCCGGCCTCTTCGCCGGGCCTCACCCCCTGAGCAGCCCCATCAGGTACTTCCCGTAATCGTTCTTGCGGAACTTCTCCGCCCGTTCCACCAGCCGCTCGCGGTCGATCCAGCCCTGGTCGTAGGCGATCTCCTCCAGGCAGCCGGTCTGCTGGCCCTGGCGCTGCTCCAGGGTGCGCACGAAATTGCCCGCGTCCAGCAGCGAGCCGTGGGTGCCGGTGTCGAGCCAGGCATAGCCGCGGCCCATGCGCTTCACGTCGAGCGTGCCCTCGTGCAGGTACATCTCCAGCAGGGTGGTGATCTCCAGCTCGCCGCGGGCCGAGGGCTCCACCTTGCGGGCCCGGGCCGGCGCCTCGGCGTCGAGGAAATAGAGCCCGGTCACCGCGTAGTTCGAGGGCGGCACCTCGGGCTTCTCGATGATCGAGGTGGCGCGGCCCTCGCCGTCGAAGGCCACCACGCCGTAGCGCTCCGGATCCGCCACCCGGTAGCCGAAGACCGTGCCGCCGCTGGCCCGCGCATCGGCCTCGGCCATGAGCTCGGGCAGGCCGTGGCCGTAGAAGATGTTGTCCCCCAGAACCAGCGCCGAGGGCGCGCCGTCAAGGAACTCCTCCGCCAGCAGGTAGGCCTGGGCCAGCCCGTCGGGCGAGGGCTGCACCACGTAGGTCAGCTCCACCCCCCACTGGCTGCCGTCGCCCAGGGTACGCTGGAACTGGGCCTGGTCCTCGGGGGTGGTGATCACGCAGATCTCGCGGATCCCCGCCAGCATCAGCACCGAGAGCGGGTAGTAGATCATCGGCTTGTCATAGACCGGCAGGAGCTGTTTCGAGACCCCCATGGTGATCGGGTAGAGACGCGTGCCGGAGCCGCCTGCCAGAATGATGCCCTTGCGTGTCGTCATGGAAAAGACCTGTGGTTCAAGTGAATTGCGGATCAGGAGCGCGCGCCCAGCTCCGCCAGGATGGCGTCGAGGGCGGGGCGCCAGTCGGGCGGGGCGATGCCGAAGGCGGATGCGGTCGTGCCCATGTCGAGCCGCGAGTTGAGCGGCCGCCGGGCCGGGGTGGGGTAGTCGGAGCTGGGAATGTCCACCACTTCCGGCGACAGCCCCGCGCGGTCGAAGATGGCGCGGGCGAAATCGGCCCAGCTCACCGCCGGGGTGCCCGCGAAATGGTAGGTGCCGGACTTGCCCGGGTCGCGGCCCAGCTGCGCCGCGATCTCCAGGCAGGCTTCGGCGATGTCGCCTGCCCATGTGGGGCCGCCCACCTGGTCGGCGACGATGGTCAGCCGGTCGCGCTCGGCGCCGAGCCGCAGCATGGTCTTCACGAAGTTCGCGCCATGGGCCGAGACCACCCAGGAGGTGCGCAGGATGGCATGGGGCCCGCCCGCGGCGCGGATGCCCTCCTCGCCCGCGAGTTTCGAGCGGCCATAGGCCCCGAGCGGCGCCACCGGGTCACCGGGGGTGAAGGGCCGGCTGCCCGACCCGTCGAAGACGTAATCGGTGGAGACATGGACCAGCGGTATGTTCAGCGCGGCCGCCTCGCGCGCCATGGCGGCGGGGGCCTCGCCGTTGATCACGGTGGCCAGCGCCTCTTCCTCCTCGGCGCGGTCCACGGCGGTGTAGGCGGCGGCGTTGATCACCGCCTCGGCGCCGCTGTCGCGGATGGCGCGGGCGCAGGTGTCGGGATCCGACAGGTCGGCCTCGGCGCGTGACAGGTAGGTGGCATCGGGCGCCCGGCGGCGCAGCTCCTGCGCCAGCTGTCCGGTGCTGCCGAAGATCAGGATGGTCATGCGGCCCTCCCGCGGCGTTGGTTCAGTCTCAGATCCACCCCGCCGAACAGGCCGGGGCGCTCGATGGCCCGGGCGAAGGCGGGCAGGATCGTGCCTTCCCGCGCCACGGCGTCGTCGTAATCGATCACGGTGACCGGGCCGATCGCGCGCCAGAAGTCGAAGATCGCCTCGCGGTCGTAATACCATTCGCCGTTGACGCTCTGCGCCTCGGGCAGGCCCTGCTGGATCTCCCAGAGGCCGGTCTTGCGCAGCTGGTCCTCGCGCGAGGCGCGCCACTCGGCCTCGCCCCGCAGCACCAGAACCGGCCGGATGCGGGCGAACCGCGCGCCCAGCGTGCTGTGCAGGGCCAGCGCTTCCAGCCCGGTGCGCATCATGCAGAATTCCTCGCTGCTGATCACCATGTCGGGCAGGGCGCCGCGGGCCTCGGCCAAGCGCTCGATCTCGGTGTCACTGTCGGCGAGGAGCCGGGGCACGGTACGCCCTTTGACCCGCGGCGTAGTACGCAGTTCGGGGCGGAGGAAGAGATTGGCCAGCGCCCAGGCATTCTCGTCCGGGCCGAGCGCCACGCCCGCCGCGGCCAGGTCCGGGCCGCGCAGGCTCAGCGCGCGCTGGATCGAGGTGGTGCCCGTCTTGTGGGTGCCCACATGCAGCCAGAGCGTGCCGGCGGCCTCTCCTTGCGTCCCGCTCATGCCGGGGCCTTTCCGGCCGGATCAGAGCCTGTTTCGCGGCCCGGCGCACCGGTCCCCAGCCTCTGGCCCACCCCCTCGCGGTCCAGCAGCGGGCGCCACCAGGCCTCGTTCTCCAGGTACCAGGCCACGGTCCGCGCCAGCCCCTCCTCGACGCTGACCGAGGGGCGCCAGCCCAGCTCCGCGCGGATCCGCGACGGGTCGATCGCGTAGCGCGCATCGTGCCCCGGCCGGTCGGCGACGAAGGTGATCTGGTCGGCGTAGCTGCCCTCCGCCCGGGGCCGCGTCTCGTCGAGGATGGCGCAAAGCGCGCGCACCAGATCCAGGTTGCTGCGCTCGTTCTCGCCGCCGATATTGTAGGACCGCCCCGGCACGCCCTTCTCCAGCACCAGAAGCAGCGCATCGGCGTGATCCTCGACATAGAGCCAGTCGCGGATGTTCTCGCCCTTGCCGTAGATCGGCAGCTCCTTCCCGGCGAGCGCGTTCAGGATCACCACCGGGATCAGCTTTTCCGGGAAGTGGTAGGGGCCGTAATTGTTGGAGCAATTGGTCAGCACCACCGGCAGCCCGTAGGTTTCGTGCCAGGCCCGGACCAGGTGGTCGGAGGCGGCCTTCGACGCCGAATAGGGCGAGCGCGGGTCGTAGGGCGTGGCCTCGGTGAACTTCACCGCCGGGTCGGCGGGCAGGGATCCGAAGACCTCGTCGGTGGAGATATGGTGGAAGCGGAAGCTTTCCGGCCGGCCCTGGCGCTCCCAGTGGGCGCGGGCGGCCTCCAGCATGTTGTAGGTGCCGGTGACGTTGGTCTCCACGAAGGCGCCGGGCCCGTCGATGGAGCGGTCCACGTGGGATTCCGCCGCGAGATGCATCACCGCGTCCGGCGCGTGGGTGGCGAAGATCCGCGCCAGCGCCTCGGGGTCTCGGATATCGGCATGTTCGAAGCTGTAGAGCGGGCTGTCCGCGACCTCGGCCACGTTGGCCTCGCAGGCGGCATAGGTCAGCGCGTCGAGATTCACCACCTCGTGGCCCCGCGCCACCGCCAGCCGCACCACCGCGGAGCCGATGAAGCCCGCGCCGCCGGTCACCAGAAGCTTCATGCCGCACCCTCCCAGGTGAAGGGGCTGTCGAACGCCTTCAGGAGCGGCGCGGCGGCGTCCTTGTCGGAGAGCACCGGCTCGCCGGTCAGACCCCAGTCGATGCCGATATCCGGGTCGTCGAAGCGCACCGCGCCGTCGCAATCGGGGGCGTAGTAGTCACTGCACTTGTAGACGATCTCGGTGTCGGGCTCGCGGGTGACGAAGCCGTGCAGGAAGCCCGCGGGCACCAGAAGCTGCCGCCCGTTCTCGAAGCTCAGCTCGACGCCGGTCCACTCTCCGTAGGTCGGGCTGCCCCTGCGGATGTCCACCGCCACGTCGAAGAGCCGCCCGCGCCCGCAGCGCACCAGCTTGTCCTGGGCATGGGGCGGCGACTGGAAATGCAGGCCGCGCACGGTGCCGGGGGTCTGGCTGAGCGAATGGTTGTCCTGGACGAAATCGTAATCCAGCCCCTGCTCGGCCATCCGCGCCCGGTTCCAGCTTTCGCTGAAGAAGCCGCGGCTGTCGCCGAACCGTCGGGGGGTCAGGATCAGCACCCCCGGAAGGGCGGTCTTCTCGATCTCCAGCATATGGTCCCTCGCTGCCCGCTTGCCTGTCCCTCCGTCTATAGGAGGAGAGGCCCGGCGGAGAAAGGTCAAGATGGCCAACTCCGTTCCCCGGGGCGGAACAGGGCGGCGGGATCCTGCAGCCGATACGCCAGGTCGGGACTGGCGGGCCGGAACTGGCGGAGATCGGCAGGGGCCCTGCGCCGCCCCTCTGCGCGGCCGGCGGCAAGCCCCCGCGGACCCTGGTCCGCCTGCCGCCCCATCCCCTTGACATCGGAGGGCGATCGAAGGCCTTTGGGCCCGGCGACATCAGGGTAACGAGCGAAAGGGCAGTGGCATGAAGATCGCGATGATCGGCACCGGGTATGTGGGGCTCGTCTCGGGGGTCTGTTTTTCCGATTTCGGCCACGAGGTGGTCTGCGTCGACAAGGATCCGGCCAAGATCGAGATGCTGGAGCGCGGCCAGGTGCCGATCTACGAGCCCGGGCTCGACCGCGTGATGGCCCGCAACGTGGAAGCCGGGCGGCTGTCCTTCACCCGCGATCTGCCCACCGCCATCGACGGCGCGGGAGCGGTCTTCATCGCCGTGGGCACGCCCACCCGGCGCGGCGACGGCCATGCCGACCTGACCTACGTGATGGCCGCGGCGGAAGAGATCGCGCGCGCCGCCACGGATTACCTGGTCATCGTCACCAAGTCGACCGTCCCCGTCGGCACCAATTCCAAGGTGCGCGAGACGGTGGCGGCGGCCAATCCCGAGCTCGATTTCGACGTCGCCTCGAACCCGGAATTCCTGCGCGAGGGCGCGGCGATCGACGATTTCATGAAGCCCGACCGCGTGGTCGTCGGCGTGGAGACCGACCGCGCCGCGAAGGTGATGGAGGAGATCTACCGCCCGCTCTACCTGCGGGAATTCCCCATCGTCACCACCGACCTGCAATCGGCGGAGATGATCAAGTACGCGGCCAACGCCTTTCTCGCCACCAAGATCACCTTCATCAACGAGATCGCCGCGCTTTGCGAGAAGGTCGGCGCCGACGTGAAGCAGGTCTCCAAGGGGATGGGGCTCGACGGGCGGATCGGCAACAAGTTCCTGCATGCGGGGCCGGGCTATGGCGGGTCATGCTTTCCGAAGGACACCCAGGCGCTGGCCCGGATCGGCCAGGACCACGCGAGCCCGGTCTCCATCGTCGAGACGGTGATCAAGGTCAACGAGGACACCAAGCGGCGCATGGTCGACAAGCTGGCCGATCTCTGCGGCGGGCGGTTCAACGGCAAGACGGTGGCGGTGCTGGGGGTGACCTTCAAGCCCGACACCGACGACATGCGCGAGGCGCCCTCGCTGACCATCGTGCCGGCGCTGGTGGGCGGCGGCGCCACGGTGCGGGTCTGCGACCCCCAGGGCCGGCGCGAGGGCGAGGCGCTGCTGCCCGGCGTGACCTGGTCCGAGGATCCTTACGAGGCCGCCGAGGGCGCCGACCTGCTGGTGACGCTGACCGAGTGGAACGAGTTCCGCGCCCTCGATCTCGGCCGCCTGGCCGGGGGGATGTCCACGCCGCATCTCGCCGACCTGCGCAACATCTATTCCTCCGACGCCGCGCGCGAGGCCGGGTTCGCCGCCTACCGCGCCATCGGCCGCCCGGGCTTCGGCGCGGAGGGGTAGGGCCACCGAAAGGCTCTGTTCCGGCCCGATCCGGCTCTGGTCTTGCCTGTGACAGGCCGGGAGGGCGCGTGAGGGGCGCTCGCCTGCGAGAGGGTCGGAAGGCGGCCCGCTCAGCCCCCCGGCGGCTCCTCCGGGCCGGAGACCGCGGCGATCAGCGCCTCCAGCTCGTCGAGCAGGGCGGTCAGGCGCTCGCTGCCGAACTCCGCCTCGATCCCGGCATAGATCTCCTGGCTGGGCGGGGTCATGAGCCGGATCGCCTCCTGACCGCGCGCGGTGAGCCGGGCGAGCACCCGGCGCCGGTCCCGCGGATCGCCACGGGTCTCCACCAGCTCCCGCGCCACCAGCAGTTTCAGGATCCGGGTCAGCGAGGGCATCAGGATGTTGGCCCGCCCGGCGAGCTTGGTGGCGTCGAGCTCCTCCGCCTCGTTGAGGATGCGCAGCACGCGCCATTGCTGCTCGGTGAAATCATGCGCCTTCAGGAGCGGGCGGAACCGCTCCATCACCGCCTCGCGCGCCCGCAGCAGGCTCATCGGCAGGGACCTGTGGGGGCTGGAGAGGCCGGTGGTCTCGCTGAACATGTCCTTTCCCATCCTTCCCTCCTGTCCCGGCCCGGGGGCGCGCGCCGGGAAAAGTACCGCATATTTCACCGCGCCGTTAAAGAGCTTTCCCGGGGCGGGGCCGGAGGATGAGCAGGGGCAGGGGGGATTGACAAGGCCCCGGTCTGCTTAACACGTTAACCGAAAAAGGGAGGGCTGCGGATGGCGCATCTCAAGGTGGAATACGCGACCGGGCCGCGGACCGGCTTCGACGCGGCGGCCCTGTGCGAGGCCCTGCACGGGGCGATGGTCGCGGCCGGGATCTTTCCGCTGGCCGGGATCCGGGTGCGGGCCTACCGGGCGGAGCATGCGCTGGTGGCCGACGCCCATCCCGATAACGGCTTCGTCGCCATGACCCTCTCGGTCGGGGCGGGCCGCAGCACCGAGGCCCTGCGCGCCGCCGGGGACGGGATCTTCGCCGCTGCCCGGCAGGCCCTGGCCGACCCCCTGGCCAGTGAGCATTTCGCCCTGTCGCTTGAGATCCGCGTCATCGATCCGGAGCTGAGCTGGAAGGACACGCCGATCCATGCCCGACTCTCGCGGTGGGAGTGAGAGGGGCCGGTTAGATAACCCATTGGGTTCCAATAGGAAGTCGCACTTCAGGGTAGCGCGCGCCCCGCAACAGCCGCATGTAGCCGCAAAGCTAAAATGTCACCCATGAGCAATTCAGGAATGTCACTCTCACTCCCTGGAGTGAGGGAGCTTGGCATGGGATGGGTGGTTATGAGCGAGCGCGAGTTGAACCGCGTGGAGGTTTTGGCGCAGGTCGACGATGGACGGCTGAGCGTCGATAATGCTGCGAACATGCTGGCACTGACGCGTCGGCAGATTTTCCGGCTGTTGAAGCTTTATCGTCAGGATGGCGCGGCGGCGATCCGGCACAAGGCGCGCGGCAAGCCCCCGAACAATCGCATCCACAAAGCCAAACGGGATTACGCGCTGTCGCTGATCAAAGAGAACTATTCCGACTTCGGGCCGACCCTGGCCGCGGAGATGCTGTCCGATCATCATGGGTTCAAGGTGTCGCGCGAGACGGTTCGCAAGTGGATGCAGGAAGACGGGCTTTGGCTCTCGCGCAAGCAGCGCCGCACATTTCATCAGCCCAGATTGCGCAGAGAATGCTTTGGCGAGCTCATCCAGATTGACGGCTCAGAGCACCGCTGGTTCGAGGATCGGGGCGATCCCTGCACCCTGCTCGTGTTCATCGACGACGCGACCAGCACGCTGATGGAACTGCGCTTCGTCAGGTCAGAGAGCACGTTCAGCTATTTCGAAGCATTGGAGAACTATCTGACGACGCACGGCCGCCCAGTTGCCTTCTACAGCGACAAGCACACGGTCTTTCGCGTCCCGAAACCCAGCGAGCACATGACCGGGATGACCCAGTTCGGGCGCGCTCTGGCGGAGCTGCAGATCGAGATATTGTGCGCCAATACCAGTCAGGCCAAGGGCCGCGTGGAACGTGCGAACCGGACGTTGCAGGACCGCCTGGTCAAAGACCTGCGCATCGCGGGCATCTCGGACATGGAGGCGGCAAATGCCTTCCTGCCGGGATTCCTGGCGCGCCATAACGACAGGTTCGCCAAGCCCGCGGCCCGTCCGGACAATCTGCACCGTGCGTTGAACGTCGCACCGGATCGGCTGGCCGAGATCTTCTGTCTGCGCAACAAGCGCTATGTCGGCAAGGACCTGACCCTGAAGTACGACCACAAACGCATCCGGCTGGAGGTCAACGATCTGACCCGCGGTCTGGTCGGCAAATATGCCGACACCTACGAGTTCCCAGACGGGCGCATCCAGGTTCGGCACAATGGCATCGCCCTGCCCTGCACCATCTTCGATCCACATCAGCAGCGCGTCACACACGCCGCGATCACGGACAACAAGCATCTCGGCGAGGTCCTCGCCCATATCAAGGCCGAGCAGGACAAGGCCGCCACCAGCGCCAAGGTGCGCCCGGAAAGTGCCCGAAACGGATACCGGAAGAACGGGCGCCGCAACAACGGCTGGAACACCCTCGCAGACCGCAAGCGCATCGCCGAACGCAAAGCCAGCCAGGGCTGCGATAGCTAAGGTCTCCGCCCTGGCTGGCTTTGCTACCTACGGCGCTTTACACTTCTGCTTTGCGCCGCCGGTGACATTTCAGCTTGGTTGCAACAGCCGCACGGCACGCCTAATCAAGGTTATGTTAATATCTCGGAGTACGCCTCCAGCCCATTGACGGACAATGAAGCGATCAAGGGTCCGCGAAGAGCAGATCATCGCGGCGCTGAAAGAGAAGGAGGCCGGGATGACGACTCCTCCGTTCCACCGCACGCCACCACTTCGTTGTCCCCGCACCGCTCACCAATATCATGCGGCGTTCCCGCATGTCCGCTCTGAACCCAAAGCGAAACTTGTCAGAGGACGTGAATTTGCAAGAGTCGCGAAGGGCGGTTCTGTCGTAAGCACCTGCTTATGCCGAGCCGGATCAGCGCCCCTCCAATCGCAAGGGATGCTCTCGCCTGCCATGTCGACCCCGCGGCCAGCCCGGTCGCATCATACATCCCGGAAAGGATATGACATGACCAAGCATCTTGTTCTCGCCCTGAGCCTTGTCCTCACGCCGGCCATTGGCTTCGCTATGCCCTCTGTCGGCGACGTGGTCGGCACGAACCCAGAGGACGCGACGGCGGCGCTCGCGACCGCCGGATGCACTGTCGACGAATTCGAGGCCGAGGACGGACAGATCGAGGCCAAGTGCCATGACGAGGCTTCCAAGCGCTACGAGGTCTATATCGATCCCGCCTCCGGGGCCGTCACCAAGATCAAGTCCGAGGACTGATCCCGTGCCGGATCATGTGGACACGGGCGCCCGCGCGGCGCCCGAGATCGCCCAGCCCTGGGACCCGGTGGTGCGCCTGACCCATTGGAGCATTGCCGCCGCCGTCATTGCCAACGGTCTTCTGACCAAGCCGGGTGGCACGATCCATGTCTGGGTCGGCTGGGCCGCGATGGCCGTGCTGGCGCTTCGCCTCGTCTGGGGCTTGATCGGCCCGGCCGAGGCACGGTTCGCCTCGTTTCTTCCCGCTCCCCGCGCCGCGGTGAGCCATCTTGCCGACCTGCTGCGCGGACGGCCGCGCGAACATTCCTCGCACAATCCGGCCGGAGCGATCATGGCCTACGCGCTTTGGGCCTGCCTGGCTGTGGTGATCGGCACCGGCCTTGTCATGACCGGCGGCAAGAGCCCCATCACCATCGCCGAGGAGAAGGCCGCCGTTGCCGCGGGTGACTGGTCAGTGCTGGTCACCGGGAATGCCGGCGACCGGCAGGGCGACGAAGAAGGACTTGGCGAGGTCGCGGAAGAAATTCATAAGGTGACGGCGAACCTGATGCTGCTCCTCGCCCTGCTTCACGTCGCGGGCGTCGCGGTGGAAAGCCGCGCCCTTGGCCGCAATCTGGTCCGCGGGATGGTGACCGGACGGCGGAGGTGACGTGAGCGGTGCCGCCATCGCCGACTGGCCGCGACACGCAGATGCCGCCGGAGTTCCGTCGCGGCGCGCCAAGCAGATCGCCGGCTACTTCGCCACGTAAGGCTGGCGCCCGGGACGCCGGCCTTACATCCGGTCGCCGCACATGCACTTGCCGACCGCGCTTTTCCAAGCCGGTTCTTTTTCGCCGGGACCGGACAAACCCATCTGCTGACCATCCTGCCCCGGCAGGCCCCTATCAAGCAAAGGTCAGCACATGTCCATCACCGCCAACTCATCCATAAACATGCGTCCCCGCAAGGACGCCGACTGCCCGACGGACGGTATCTGCCGCAGGTCCGTGGCCGAGATCTTCGAGGTCCGCGGCCCGGCCGCGGATGTCTCCTCCGTCGTCACCTGGCGGGAAGGCGTGCGGGTCCAGCACGAACTGACTCTCGGGTCTCCCGCCCGATTGACGCGCTACGTCCGGGATGGGGAGCAGGACGGGACATGGCGCTTCGGGCCCGAGATGCCTTTCCTTTCTGAAGAGAAAGCCCGACAGCTGGCCGAGACGGTGCTTGGCACTCTCGAGACTCTCTGCGCGCAACTGCCGGAGACCCATCTCCCACCGGTCCTTCCGGCGACGCCCGTGGAGCGGGATCTCGTCCGAACCGAACTGCCCACCATGGACGCCGGCGGGGCGGTCCACGACCATTTCGGAGACCTCCTCCTGCTCATGGCCCGCAGGATCGCGGAGGCGCGGGACCTGGAGCGGGCCCGCATGGAGTATGCGCAACGGACAAAGCGCCTGCGCCAACAGTTCGCCCTGCTTCCCGAGGGCACCATGCTGGTGGGTCTCGGGCGATCCGACCAGGTGGCGATCGTCATGGACGAGCCGGGGTCGCGCAGGAACCGGGCGCTGGTGTTGCGCTTCCCGGATGAGCCCTCCCGGAGGGTTGCCTGCTTCGCCGACCAGTCGATGCGAACCATGTTCGCCCTGGTGACCCCGCAGCGGGCACCGAAAGCCGTCGTCCGGACCGAGGGCCTGGCGCCGCAGCACGTGCTCAACATCTGGACCCAAGGCGGCCAGGTCGCCTTCGAACGCAACCAGACCACGCCGGGCGAGTGGACCCTCTGGCCCCGCCAGGACGAAAAGTGGCGCAAGGCCCTTCGTGCAGAACAACTCAATATCGCGTTGCAGCCCGCCATCCTCGCCTTCGAAGGCCTGTGCGAGCAGCTCCCCGACGATCACCTCCCCGCGCAGCCGCTCGCCTCCATGACCATGCTTGAACGGCTGATGATCACGAGGCAGTTCCCGGATGCCGGCGACTTGCCCACGGTCGTGCAGGACCAGTTCGGCGGCTGCCTGCTGGCCATGGCGGAAGGATTGACCGACGCCCAAGCGACCGATCAGCGCGTCACCGAAGCGGCGGACCGCGCTAAGCGCCTGCGCCAGCAGTTCGACCTGCTCCCGGCCGGCACCATCCTCGTGGAGCGCGGCTACAGCCACCTGGCGATCGTCTCCGACAAGCGTGGCCGCCGCAGCAAGCGCAGTCTGCAGATCCGCCGCGGTCTGCGCACCACCCCCCAGACCATGCGTGACATCGACAAGACCGCCCGGCACAACTACTGCCTCTTGACGACCAGGCGGATCAAGAACCTGCCCGCGGGCGTGTTCCAGGCGCAGGACATCGAGACGGCGGTCCGACAGGCCCAGGCGCTTCGCAAGCGCTGCCCGGACCTGGGCTGACGATCCGGGGGACGGGGACCCTCCGGTGCAACGTCCCTCGACACCGGAGCGCCCCACTCACCCCCATCCGGTTCTGCGTGAAGACCGACCGCGGTCTGGTCGCCTCCAGCTATGCTGATCTGACGGGTCCCGCCCGGGACAAGGCGGAACCATGGGCAGGAACATTCCCGCGCGCCCGGGATTTTCGTTACAGGTATATGTAAGCCGGGCCCGCCCGAAGGAGGTCCGCAAGCCATGGCGCGCAGGGAGCAATGCTGACAATCGGCCTCATCACCGGATGGATCGCGCTCGCCGCCGCGATCGCCCTGTGGCTCGGGCCCAGGGCCGCCAGCACCGCGCCGCAGGCGGCGCCGTTCCTCGGCGGCGGCACGCCCGAGACCCATGCCTGGCAACGCTACCATTTCCGGCCCTACACGATGGCCCTGCTGTTCATCGCCTTCGAGATGGAGATGATGTTCATGTACCCCTGGGCGGTGGTCTTCGTCTCGGAAGGGATCAAGGCGCTGGCCGAGATGGGCATGTTCCTGGCGATCCTGTCGGTCGGCATCCTCTATGGCTGGCGCGAGGGGGTGTTCCGGTGGCAATGACGCGGCTCGCCCGGATCGCCGCCCGCGCCCCCGTCCCGGTCTTCGCCGCGATCGGCCCGGGCCGCCAGGCGGAGACGGAGCGCCTGCTCGCCCGACCGGGGCTGCGGCGCGCGGATACCGCCCGGGACGCGGCGATCCTGCTGGTGGCGGGCGACCTCCCCGAGGCGGCCGCCCCCGCCCTGGCCCGCCTGCACGACCAGCTGCCCCGACCGCGGGTCACCCTGCAGTGGCAGGGCGAGGACCCGGAGGCAATCGAGACCGCGCTGACCGAAGCCTGGCGCGAGCTCTGCGCCGGCGGCCCGGACGAGGAGGACCGGCTGCCCGACGCGCCGCCCAACGCATGGCGGGGCGTGGGCCCCCATGGCCAAGGCGGCGAGGGCATGATGGGCGGCACCCCCTATGGCCGGCCGATGGCGATGACCGGGGCGGATATCCGCGACGGGCTCCAGCTCGACCGCTACAGCGCCACGCTCGGGCCCTTCGCCCCGATGCTGCCCCCGGGGATGGTGCTGGATCTCACCCTGCAGGGCGACGTGATCTGCGAGGCCACGGTGGCGGAGCCGCCCTTCGCCCAGCCCGCCGAGGCCGACGCGCCCGCCCTCTGCGCGGCGCGGCTCCTGCGGCTCCTGGGGCTGGAAAAGGCGGCCCGCCGGGTCATCGGGGGCCGGCCGCCCGGGGCGCTGTGGATCACCGGGGCGGTGCCGCCGGGG
>SRJI02000220.1 GCA_005473895.2 Carideicomes alvinocaridis | reverse complement strand
TAATAATCACAARGAGTTCAACACAGAGRAGACACRGTGATTTATCCCGTGGTTCGGCCAAGTACAAMACTTGCCTACTCCACGTTGTGGCGTCCCAACGGACGAGRGTTGCACTCAACYCCTCTCAAGTGATCCAAWGATCMACTTGAATACCACRGTGTTATGCTTTTCYTTTCAATATCCCGTTYGCGAGGAATCTCCACAAMTTGGAGTCTCTCGCCCTTACAMTTRARWTTCACAAAGAARYACGGAGTAAGGGAGGGAAGCAACACACACAAATCCACAGCAAAATGCGCACACACACGGCCAAGAATCGAGCTCAAAAGACTATCTCAAAGTTCTCACTAGAACGRAGCTCRAATCACTRAGAATGWCAAACRARTGCGCAAAGACKRAGTGTGRATGATCAAGAATGCTCTAAGGTTGCTTGGTGTMCTCCTCCATGCGCCTAGGGGTCCCTTTTATAGCCCCAAGGCAGCTAGGAGCCGTTGAGAGCAATTCGGGAAAGCTGATCTTGCCTTCTGTCATCGGGCGCACCGGACAGTCCAGTGCACACCGGACAGTGTCCGGTGCCCGATTTCCTTCCTTAAATGGCGAAGCCGACC
>SRJI02000219.1 GCA_005473895.2 Carideicomes alvinocaridis | reverse complement strand
GGCGCACGTGGCTGCGATAGGGCTCAGCGTCCCGCGACGGCCCGTCCGGGCCAGGTCAGGGCGAGCGCGCGGGCGGGGCCGGGGCGGCCGTCGTCGTGGGGGTGCTCATGCGTCCCATCCTCCGATGTGCACGAGGGCGTCGCCGCGGTGCACCAGGGGCGCCTCGGTGCGGCCGATGACCACGCCGGTCAGCTCGGCCTTCACGTGCGCGAGGCGGCGGCCGAACGAGTTGTAGAGCGCGCCGATGCGGTCCCCGGCCCTCACGTGTTCACCGAGCGCGACGTCCAGGTGCACGAGCCCGTCCGCGCGGGCGCGCACCCACGTGGACTGCCACACCAGGTAGGGGGCGTCCTGCTCGCCGTCGACGACGTCGGGGTGCACGGCGGCGGTGTCCTCGCCGGTGGCGTCGGTCGCCTCGGGCACGTCCGTGGTCCGCTCCTCGGGGACCTCGCCGGGCAGCGGGCCGGGGGCGTCGACGACGGCGTCCGGTCCGGGCTCGGTGAGCCCGACGTCGGCGGGATCCACCATGTCCAGGGCCGCGAGCACGCGCAGGACCCCGTCCACGCCGGGGGCGATCGCGTACTCGTCGAACCGCCAGGCCTCGCC
>SRJI02000218.1 GCA_005473895.2 Carideicomes alvinocaridis | reverse complement strand
TCGAAGATGTTCCCGCACCTGCTCGCTGCGGTTCGGGTCCCGCGCGACGGGGTGGGGCGGCCTCGCACCACCCCTGACGCGGTGTTGGCAGACAAGGCGTACTCCTCGCGGGCTCACCGCACCCTGCTGCGCAGTCGAGGGATCACGGCTGTGATCGCTGAACCTCGGGACCAGCAGTTAAACCGGAAACGCCGTGGTTCGCGTGGTGGACGCCCGCCGCTGACCGATCCGGGCAGGTACGTCAAGCGGCACGTCATCGAGAACAGCTTCGAGCGGTTCAAGCAGTGGCGCGGCCTGGCGACCAGATACGACAAGCTCGCCTCGACCTACCGCGCCGCTGTCCTGCTGCGGGCGATCCTTCTATGGCTCCCCGCCCTCACCGAGCGGCCGTGACCACGGGCGTGGGTTCACGCTCATGCCGATGAGCGGGCGTGGGTAGCCGGCGCCGGTCGTGCCCGCCAAAGGGGATCACCTGGTGACGGTGGTGCGCCCCCCCCGGCGTTGAATAAGGCGACTTCCCGTACTCGTTCATCGAGCAGTCAGTCAGCGGCTCTGCAATATCGAATATCCGGTCAGCTAGTGACCGTAACCGCCGCCACCGCTCAGTA
>SRJI02000217.1 GCA_005473895.2 Carideicomes alvinocaridis | reverse complement strand
CGGAGTGGTCGTCGCGGCCTCGGGGATCACAGCCACTGCTCCAGGCGGTCCAGGGCCGTCCAGAAGCCCTCGCCGTTGTTGATGTGGCCCTGCCAGATCTCCGGGATGAAGCTCACCCCGGGGGCCAGGCGGTCCAGCTGCTCGCACAGCACGGGCCAGTCCACGTCGCCCTCGCCGATCTGCGGTCCCTCCCCGTCCACACCGGTGGCGTCCACGAGGTGCAGGTGGATGGTGTGCGGGGCCAGCTTCTCCACCATCTCGGAGAAGGGGATGCCCAGGAATGTGGCCGAGAGCTTGGAGTGGGAGGTGTCCAGGCACAGGGGCACCCCCGTGGCCTCCACGAACGCCACGGTGTCGTCCGGGTCCATGAAGAGGTTGTGGTACTGCTGACCGCCCATCAGCCACGGGAACGGCGGCAGCGTCTGCGCGGCGATCCGGATGCCGGAGGTGTCCAGGCGCTGCACGGCCTCGGCGATGCGCTCGTACTTCGGCAGCCTCTCCTCCGGGCGGATGTGCCGGTCCAGGGTGAACCCGCCCATGGTGATGACCATGATGGGCTCCTCCTCGTGCGGGAACCAGCGCTTCAGGTCCCGGGTGATGTCGATCGT
>SRJI02000216.1 GCA_005473895.2 Carideicomes alvinocaridis | reverse complement strand
CAGCCCCTCCCGCTCGTTGCGACGGCCTAGGCCGGTCGCGATCGGGTAGAACCCGCAGATGGCGGGGAAAGTGGCATCCGTGACCTGGACGAGGGGCAGATCGCGGGGGAGGGAGAGCACATCGGTCGACGCAGCAATGGCCACCAGAGCATCCAAGGGCTCTCCCGGGTGGGTGCGGATCTGATCCGCCAGAGCTGCGCTGCGCAGCCGAGCAGTCGCCATGGTGTGCGTGGGGAGGCTGCGCCGTCCCCTCATGCCGCGGAGTCGGGTGCGGAGCCGTTCGCCGGTTGCATCCGGCTGAGTGACCGGAGGGAACACGGTCAAGTCGAAGCGCTCACGGAGCGCGGCTGCCATGGGCGCCACGACGCCGGACCAAGCCCGGGGGTCGTCGGTGCTCCAGGGACTGTAGAGCCCGACATGGAGGGCCACGAGTGAGTCAACTCCTCGGTCAGGTGGTCGGCGTCGGGTCCATCCTAGGTCGGACAGGGCCGGGTACGCTGAAGCGAGTTCCTCGCGGTGCTCCCCTGAGGGGGAGCGTCGAGGAATCGTTCTCCATCCGCGATGCCACTCGTGAACACCCGTTGCCTGGTCCTCACCTCCGGACGGGCA
>SRJI02000043.1 GCA_005473895.2 Carideicomes alvinocaridis | reverse complement strand
GGGGTCAGCGCCGCGGGCCGCTCGGGCGGGGGCGGCGCGGGGCGGCTGTAGAGCGGATCGAGAGCGGGGGGCACGGCCGCGCCCGAGGGCGGGTGGCCCATCGCGGGGAGGGCCCAGTCGCCAGTCTCGAACCGCTTGCCCTCGCCGCCGGGCAGGTCCGCGGGGACAGCCCCCGCCATGTCGAGGGCGGTGGAGATGCGGTTGTACCAGCTGTCCTCTTCCGCCTTGCCGATCTCGCCCGCGGCGGCGACGATCAGCCATTTCTCGGCCCGGGTCATGGCGACGTAAAGCAGCCGCTCGCGCTCGGCCCGCTCGGCCTCGCGCCGGGCCTCCGCCGCCTCGTCCATCAACCGGGGGCGGCTGGCGGCGGGCACGGACCAGAGCGCGGTGCCGGCGGCCGGCAGCAGCCCCTGCTGGGCGCGGGGCTGGCGGCGGGCGCAGTCGGGCAGGATCACCAGCGGCGCCTCCAGCCCCTTGGCGCCATGCACCGTCATCACGCGGATGCGGTCGCCCGCGCTGTCCATCTGGCGCTTGATCTCCAGGTCGTCGGTCTCCATCCACAGCAGGAACCCGGTGAGCGAGGGGATCGCGTTGCGCTCGAAGGCCAGCGCCTGGGAGAGCAGCGCGTTGATCCCGTCCTCGGCCTCGGCCCCCAGCCGGGCGAGCAGGCGGCGGCGGCCGTCATGGCGCGTCAGGATGCGCTCGATCAGGTCATAGGGCCGGAGGTAGTCGGTCTGGCCGCGCAGGTCGTGCAAGATGGCCAGCGTCTCGGGGTGGTCCGTGCGCTCGCGCAGCGCCTGCCAGAGATAGCCGGGCCGCCCGTGGGCGAGGGAAAAGAGCGCCTGTTCCGACCAGCCGAAAAGCGGCGATTTCAGCGCCTCGGCCAGCGACAGGTCGTCCTCGGGCGTGGCGAGGAAGCGCAGCAGCGCGGCGAGGTCCCTGACCGCCAGCTCCGCCCCGATGCGCAGCCGGTCGGCCCCCGCGATGGGCAGGCCCGCGGATTTGCAGGCGCGGATGATCTCGTGGAACACCGGGCCGCGCCGCTGCACCAGGATCATCACGTCGCCCGGGGTCAGCGGCCGCATGCCCCAGGCACCGCCCTCCTCGTCGGGGATGCGCACGCCGTCGTCGAACATGCGCTTCAGCTCGTCCGCCACGCGGGTCGCCAGCACCACCGCCGGGTTGCTGGGGCCGGGGCGGTCGACCGGCTCGTACCAGGGCGTCTCGTCCTCGTCCTTTTCCTTGGCGATGGCGGGCCAGAGGTCGACGCGGCCGGGCATCCGGTCCTTGAAGGCGCGATGCGGCTGGTCGGGGTCGAAGCCGGCCGCCACCTGCGTCGCGAAGCATTCGTCCACCAGCTGCAGCACCGCCTGCGCCGAGCGGAAGGAGAATTCCAGCGTCAGGTCCGCGAAGGGGGCGCCGATGGCGCGGTAACGCTCGGCAAAGTCGGCCTTCATGCGGTCGAACTCGCGCGGATCGGCGCCCTGGAAGGAATAGATCGACTGTTTCTTGTCCCCCACGACGAAGATCGTGCGCATGACATCCGCCCGCTGGCCGGAGCCTGCGGCGAACTCGCGGGTCAGCCGGTCGATCACCTGCCATTGCACGGGGCTGGTATCCTGCGCCTCGTCGACCAGCAGGTGGTCGATTTCCCCGTCGAGGCGGAACAGCACCCATTGCGCCACCGCCTCGTTTGCCAGCAGCCGGTCGGCCAGCGTGATCAGGTCGTCGAAGTCGAGCCAGCCGCGCGCCTGCTTGGCCTCCTCGTAGCGCGGCAGGAA
This sequence comes from Carideicomes alvinocaridis, assembly GCA_005473895.2. Taxonomy (GTDB): domain Bacteria; phylum Pseudomonadota; class Alphaproteobacteria; order Rhodobacterales; family Rhodobacteraceae; genus Carideicomes; species Carideicomes alvinocaridis. Next base: position 42,502 of record SRJI02000043.1, on the reverse strand, counting down.
AGCCTCGGCGAAGCGGTGGAGCGCGCGGGTCTTGCGGGCCGCCACCAGCGCGCAGCGGGCGTCACGGGCGACCTCCACCCGCGCCATGAGTTGGTCGAGCCGGTGGTGCAGGTCCGGCCCGATCAGCGCCTGGCCCTTCTTGGTGGGGAACTTGCCGATCTTCGCGCCAAAGGGGCTGGCCGCCGTGGCACCGAACAGGCAGATGGATTCCAGATCCTCCAGCGCCTCGAACCCCAGCGGGGGGAGGGCGGTGATCTTCTCCGCCGCCTTCTGGTCATTGGCGCTGCTGTCCTTCAGTGCCTCGCCCACGCGGCTCAGCAGCTCCTCCTCGCCGCCAAGGAAGACCTGGCCGGCGATGCTCTCCTCCGTGGTCCCCGGCGCGAGGCCGAAGAGCTCGAACAGGGCATCCTCGTCGGGAATGGTTTCCAGCAGGGGGCGGTTGCCGGCGATCTGGCTGGTGATCCGCTCGAAATCCTCGTCGGTCAGCCAGGCGGCCACCTCCTCCACCCGGGCGCGGTCGGCGCCTTCGGCCATCTCCTCGACGATCTCGTTGCGCAGGAGGGCGGCGGCGCGGTCCTCCATCTCGGCGAACTGGGGCGAGACGCCGGCCTCCAGCGGGAAGCGGCGCAGCAGGGCGGAGCAGAAGGAGTGGATCGTCTGGATCTTGAGCCCGCCGGGCGTCTCGATCGCGCGGGCGAAGAGCGTGCGGGCCTGCCCCAGCCGCGCGGGGGGATAGGGGCCTTCGACCCCCAGCTCGATCAGCGCCTGTTCCAGCTCCGCGTCGGGCTTCATCGCCCATTCACCCAGCCGCCGGAACAGACGGTTCTGCATCTCGCTCGCCGCCGCCTTGGTGTAGGTGAGGCACAGGATGTGGTCGGGCGACACGCCGTCCAGCAGCAGCCGCGCCACCCGGTCGGTCAGCACCCTTGTCTTGCCCGAGCCCGCATTGGCCGACAGCCAGGTGGAGCTGCGGGGATCGGCGGCGCGGACCTGCCGTTCGCTGGCCTCGTCGCGGATCATGTCAGGTCCTCCGGCGCGGGGTCGTCGGTGACGTCCCATTCGCCCAGCCGGGCGAGGTGGTCATAGTCGCTGCGGTCGGCATCGGAGAACAGCGCGCGGCGGGCGGTGTAGCCGGTGGCGGGATCGGCAAAGCCCGCGACGAGCTGCGCGAATTCCGCCCAGACCTGTGCCGCGGGATGATCGCCCAGCGGCGCGGGCACTTCCTCGGGTTTCGACCCGATGCCGATGAACTGCGCCGCCTCCACGCCGCGGGTCTCGATCCCCTCGAAGCCGCGCGCCTCGCCGATGGCCGCCAGCAGGAGAAGCTGTTTCTCGAAGGCGGCCTGCTGCGAGGCGGAGGGCGGCTTGCCGGTCTTGTAGTCGTAGACATGGGCATAGCCGCGGTCGTCGATGTCGATCCGGTCGGCGCGGCCCTTCAGCGTGAACTCGGGCTCCGTCAGGCTGCGGGCGCCCACCGTCTCGAAGGCGGCGGGGCGGGCGCGGGACTGGCGCGCGCGCTCGGTCTCGACGAACCATTCGGCCACCCGGGCGATGCGCGCCTGCCAGAGGGTGCGGGCGGTGGGCCAGGGCACGTTGGCGTCGATCTGGCGCCGGGCCATGCCCAGCAGCGCGTCGGGGGTGAGCTGCGACGGATCCTCCACGCTGGCCTTCACGAAATCCTCCAGCGCGGAGTGGAAGACGATGCCGCGCAGCAGGGCGTCGGGCGCCTGGTCCAGCGGATCGAGCGGGCGCAGGCGCAGCACGTGCTTGGCATAGATCGCGTAGGGATCGCGGATCAGGTCGCGGATCGCGGTGACGTAAAGCTGCCGGGGCCGCGCGGGCAGGGGCGGCCGCGGGGAGGGGCGGCGCGCGGGGGCGGCCTCGCCCGGGGCCTCCAGCGCGGCGGCCCGGGCGAGCCATTCGTCGCCGCGGTCCTTCATCGCGTCCAGCGCCTGCGGCCCGGATTGCCCGGGCAGGCCGGCCAGCAGGTTGGTCAGCCGGTTCAGCCAGCGCGAGGGCACCGTTTCCGCGTCGTCGGACTTGGCCGCGCGGGTGATCCAGACCTCGGGGGCGGAGGCCGCCTGCTGGAAGTCATGCGCCGACAGCCCGATCCGCCGCTCCGGCAGCAGCAGCCCCGCGCGGTGGCGCAGCTGGCGGTTCAGCCAGGGATCGGCCTCGGCAAACTCGGGCCAGGTGCCTTCGTTCAGCCCGCCGAGGATCATCAGGTCGGCGCCCTGCACCCGCGCCTCCAGCGTGCCCCAGATGCGGATATTGGGGTGCGGGGTCTGGTTGGGGTCGCGCAAGGTCTCGCGCGACAGCACCGCGCCGAACAGGTCGGCATAGTCCCGCGCGCCGATCTCGCCCACCGGCGCGGCGGCCTCGGCCAGCGCCTCGATCGTGGCGCGGGATTTCTCGCCGGAGGTCTGCGCCCAAAGCTCCCCCGCCCCCTCGGCCCGGGAGCCGCCGGCGATGCGCTCGGCCAGGGCCAGGTGCCGCTCCAGCCAGTCGGCCAGCGTCAGCGGGCCAATGGGCGGCGCGGCGCAGATCGTGGCGGCGACCCAGGCGGCCCAGGGCTCTGCCATCTCGTGTTTGTGGCTCGCCGCCCAGGCCATGAGGCTTTGCGCATCCGGGTAGGGCGGGCCATTGCGGCGCAGGTGAAGCTCCAGGTCGCGGGTCAGCAGCAGGTGCTCGTTCCGCGCCGCGCCGGTATGGGTCAGCGGATGCTTGAGCATCTCCAGCAGGGCCGAGACGGGCGTGGCTCGCAGGAACAGCTGCGAGACATGGCGCAGGAAGCGGCCCGCGGGGGTCAGTTGCAGCGGCACGCCCGCGCTGTCATCGGGCAGGATCTGCCAGCGGTCGAGCGCCGCGGTCACCTCGCGCGACAGCATCCGGTCGGGGGTGATGAGCGCGGCGCTCTGGCCCTCTTCCGCGGCCTTGCGCAGGCGCAGCGCGATGGCCAGCGCTTCTTCCCGCCGGGTGGGGGCCTGGAGCAGCGTCACGCCCTCGAAGGCCGTGCCGACATCGCCCAGCGCCGGCCCCTCGGCCAGCCAGCAATCGGTGACCGGCGCGGGCCGCAGGGCGAGCGACAGCACCTTGTTGCGCAGGGGCGCGGGCGGCGGCGCGTCGTGCCAGGGAAGCACCGCGTCGCGGGACAGCGACAGGCGGTCCAGCAGGCGGGCGAAGCGGAACTGCGGGTGATCCTCCCCGGTCAGCGCGTCCGACAGGTCGTCCCAGGCCGGGCCGGGCATGTCGCTGTCGAAGCCGGGCAGCACCAGCGCCCCCTGCGGCAGCGCGGCCACCGCCTCCATCAGCCGCATGGTGGTGCCGCGCGACCCGGTGGAGCCGGCGAGGATCACAGGCTCAGTGGGCGGCTGCGCGGCCCAGAGCTCGGCCAGCCGCAGGACCACGCGGCGCTGCCGGGCCTCGGCATCCGGGTCGGGCGCGGTGGCGTCGAAGTAATGCGCGACGATGGACAGGAATTGCTGCGCCCGCGCCCAGTGACCGGATTGGTCCGTCACGTCGAGCGCCGCCACGTCGTCGGGCGAGACGCCTTCACCCTGCATCTCGTCCATCAGCCGGGCGAGGCTGTCGGCCAGGTCGAAGAGATGCGCCCGCGGGGCGAGGTCGGGGCTCTGTTCCAGCAGGTGGGACACCAGCTCCACGATCTCCAGCCGCCGGGTCAGGGGCGCGATGGCGGGGGGGATGTCGGCGAAGTCCGGGCCCTTGCCGAGGTCGGTCAGCAGGCGGATGCGCGGCAGGAAGCCCGCGGCCCCCTCGTCGAAGAGCGCGGTGATCCGGCGGGCCATGCGGGCGGTGTTGACGATCAGCGTGACGCGGGCCATCGCCTCGGGCGGCTGGCCCCGCATCCGAGCGCGCAGCCCCTCGACCAGCGCATGGGGGAAGTCCACGCCGGGGGCCAGGGCGAAGACGCGGGGGCGGTCCTGCGGGTCAAACATCGGCGGCCTTCAGCATCTCTTCGGCCAGCGCGATGCCGCCCGGGTGGCCCACGTCGCACCAGCGCCCGGGGTAGACAAGGCCGTGCAGCCGCCCCGCCGGGATCATCGCGTCCCACAGCCGGTTGAGGGAGAACGCGGCGTCGGGGATCGCGGCCAGGCCCTCGGTCTTCACGATCTGGATGCCGCCGTAGACATGGCCCGCCCCGCGGGTCAGCCGCCCGTCGGCGTCCATCACGAAATCCCCCGGCCCCTCCCGGCCCACGGCGCTTCCGGGCGGCACGAGGATCAGCAGCGCGTCCATCCGCGCCGGGTCCCATGCCTCCAGCAGCAGCGAGACGGGGTTCGGCCCGGCCCAGATCGCATCGGTGTTGAGCGTCACCACCGGCCCCTCGCCCAGCATCGGCAGTGCCGCGCGCAAGCCCCCGCCGGTATCGAGGATCTCCGGCGTCTCGTGGCTGACCTGCACCCCCTGCGGCAGCAGGTGATCGGAGAGCATCCCGGCCTTGTAATGCGCATTGGCCACCAGCGGGTGCAGCCGTGCCCCCCGCGCGAGCGCCAGCGCATGGTCGATCAGCGGGCGGCCCGCCACCTCGATCAGCGGTTTCGGCCTGTCGTCGGTCAAGGGCCTCATCCTTGTGCCGAAGCCGGCGGCAAAGAGCATGGCGGGCAGGGTCATCCGTTCGTCCCCTCCTGCAGCAGGGAGCGCAGGCGCGGGGCGAGCTCTGCCAGTGCCGGATGGTCCAGCGTGCGGGTGATATGTCCGCGCACCCGGGGGAGGAGCGCGAGGTATTGCGGCTTGCCGCGTGCCTCGGCCAGCCGGGTGAAGACGCCGAGGATCCGCAGGTTGCGCTGCACGCCCAGCACGGCGCAGGCGGCCCGTAGGCGCTCCGGATCGCGACCGGAGAGCGCGGCGTAATGCGCGATCATCTCGTCCTCCAGCCCCGGGCTCACGTCACGGCGCGCATCCTGCAGCAGCGAGACGAGGTCATAGGCCGGATGGGCCAGCATGGCGTCCTGGAAATCCAGCAGGCCGACCCGGGCGACACCCTCGCGCTCCGGCAGCCAGATCAGGTTCTCCGCGTGGAAATCGCGCAGCATGGTGACGCCGGTCTCGGGCGCGTGCGCCTCCAGCGCGGCCTGCATCGCCCCGGTGATCGCGTGGCGCGCGGCGTCAACCACCTTCAGCCCCTGCGCGGGCAGGTAGTGGTCGAAGAACGGCCCGAGCATCCCGGCCAGATGCGCGGGCGTCGCCTCCACGAGGCCGGAGGCGGGCGGGCAGCGATGCAGGTGGTCCAGTGCCTCCACCGCGGCCCGGTAGAGCGGACGTTCCTGCGCCGGGTCCTGTTCTGCCAGCCGGGCGAAGAGCGCGTCGCCCAGGTCTTCCAGCAGAAGGAAGCCGCGGTCGGGGTCGGCGGCAAGGATCGCGGGGGCCGAAAGGCCGTTTTCCGTCAGGTAGGTCGCGATCCGGCGGAAGGGGTGGACATCCTCGCCACTCGCGGGATCGGCATCCATCAGGATCGCGCGGGCCCCGTCCAGGTGCAGTCGCGTGTAGCGCCGGGCGGAGGCGTCGCCCGCCAGATGCTCGGCCCGGGCCGCGCCCCAGCCCGCACGGTCGAGGAACGCCGCCGCCTCTGCCTGTAGGTCGGTCATGCGGCGAGCCCTTCCAGCCGCGCCTCCCAGCCCGGATCGTCGGAGGAGAAATGCGCCAACCGCGCCTCGTCCTCCTCCCCGGTCTCGAGCCGCAGGGTCAGCGCCGTCTCCGGCCGCAGCTCTCCCAGCCGGTCGGGCCATTCCACGAGGCAGAGCGCCTCGGAGAAGGCCTCCACCAGCCCCAGCTCCTCGATCTCGTCGGGGCCGGTGAGGCGGTAGAGGTCGCTGTGCCAGATCTCGCAATCGGTGCCGGGATAGGTCTGCACCAGCGTGAAGGTGGGCGAGGGCACGTCCTCGGGCTCGGCCAGCCGCGACAGGATCAGGCAGCGCGCGAAATGGGTCTTGCCGGCGCCGAGGCCGCCCTCCAGCAGCAGGACGTCGCCGGGGCCGAGCCGCGCGCCAAGGCGGGCGGCCAGCGCGCAGGTCGCATCGGGAGAGGCAAGCGGGATCGGCGCGTGGACGGATTGCATGGGGCGGAGATTACCCGGCACATGCCCCGCTGCAAGCCCCCGCGACACCGACAGGCGCAGGGTCCGTTGCGGAAGGCAGGGTGTTCACGGTGGGGCGCGTTCGGACGCGGTGAGAGTTGGGCGAGCCGTTCGGCATCATTGCCGGTCGGGCGGGGAGGGGGAAATCACTGCGAAATCCGAGCCGCCGCCGGCCAGCGCCGTTGGACGGGACGCGGCCGCGAGGCGTTCGGTTATCGGCGAGCTGTCCTGCATCGCACGGCTCCTGCGCTTGGCTAGGCCGAGGGAGTGCGGCGACATCGGAGCACTGCCCGCTGCCGGGAAGGGCGCGAGATGGTGGTCAGGCATCGGTGAGCTGCCCGGCATCGCGCGGCTCCGGCGCTTGCGCGGGGCCGGCGGGGTCGCTGCGAAAGCCGATCAGCGTGCCGCCGCCGGGCAGGGGTTCCGCGCGGCATCGCACGCGGCTTCCGTGCTCCGTTTCCAGTGCCGCGCTCCAGCCCTCGCGCGTGCCGATCCGCGTGACGAAGCCGGCCAGGTCGTCGATCACCGCGCCGGGCGAGCAGGTCGCGCGCCATTGCTGCGCGGAGATGGCGATCGTGACCTCGGCGAACCCGTCTTCCGGCGCCGCCTGCCATAGCTGGCGGTAGGCGCGGTTGCACAGGGTCATGGTCCCGAGGCGCGAGAAGACCGCCACGGCCTCGTCGAAGGTGTCCACGACAGACTGGCCAAGCTCCAGCTCCGACCGGAAGCGGCGGGACATGGAGACCTCGTCGGTGATGTCCTCGATCAGGAAGGCCACCGCGCCGTCGGGATGGGGCCGCCCCGACAGGCGGTAGGTCAGGCCCGAGGCCAGTTGCCAGACCTCGGCATATTCGTCGCTCGACGCCTCGCTCACCAGGGTGGAGATGCGCCGCCGCCAGGCGAGGTAATCCTTGGGCTCGGGCATGATCCGCGTGTCGCGCAGCCGGTCGAAAAAGGAATTCAGGTCGGGCTGCCGGGCCAGGAACTCTACCGGGAGGCCGGTCAGGTCGATCAGCGCCGGGTTGAACAGGGCAAGCCGCCGCCGCCGGTCGAAGATCGCCAGCCCCGTGGTGAGCTGGGCAAAGGTCTTGGCCAGGGTCTGCACGAAGTTGCGCTGCGCGATCTCGGCCTGGACGGAGGCGTTCACGTCGATGGCGTAATGCAGCCAGGTGCCCTCGTGCTCGACCGAGGTGACGTCGTACCACAGCGGCTCTCCGCCCTGCTGGGGGACAAGGCGCTGGCGGCGCGGGCGCAGCGGCAGGTCGGTCTCCTCCGGCAGGTCGAAGATCGGCGCCGTCTCCTCGTCGGCATGGCCGAGGTGGCGGGCGAGCCGGCGATAGGGCGCGTTGCTCCAGGCGATGCCCCCGGCGCCGTCGCTCTGCCAGATCTGATAGGGGGCGGCATCCAGCGCGCGACGCTGCACCTCCAGTTCCGCGCGGCAGCGGCGCAGGGCGCGCCTGGCCTCGGGGTCGGTCGCGCCCTCCTGCAGCAGCAGGGTCAGCACGCCGTGGCCCGGCAAAAGGCTGACCGCACCGGCGTCGTCGGCATCGGCCGGCACCAGGTGCAGCGGCTGGGTCACCTCCTCGGGGCGCAGCTCGGCGAGGGCCGGAAATCGGGGGGACAGCCAGTCGCGCACCGCGTCCCATCCGTTGCGGCCGCCGGCGGGCAGGGTCAGCAGCGCGTCGGCGCCGGGCGTGGATTCGATCAGCTGCGCGCCGCGGAAGAGAAAGCGTATCTCTGCCCCGCGCGGCGGGGCCACGGCCCGCGACGGCCCGCGACGCAGGACAAGGGCGGCGCAGGCGGCGGCCGTGGCGCTGGCACATAGCAGGGTGGCAAGGATCGTCGGATCGGGAATCGGCATGAGCTGTCCTTTCCGCCCGACGGACCCTCCGCCAAAATAGTTAACGAAAGATTAACGAAGGGGCGGGCGACCCTCTGGAAAGCCAAGGACCCCGGCCTTCCCGTCCCGGCCTGTCAGATACGGATCGGCTGGTTCTGCCCCACCGGCACGGCGTTCTCACCCTTCAGCGCGTCCACGCTGCGCCGCGGCCAGACCACCTCCACGATGGCGCCGGACCGCTCCGGCTGGTCCTCCGCCATCAGGAACGGGTCCGAGCCGTTGGCAAAGCTCAGCTCCGCGCCGGACCGTTCCAGCAGGGTCTTGGCGATGAACAGCCCCAGCCCCATGCCCTCGTATTCCGGCCGCAGCCGCCGGTCGGCATTGCTCTTGCGGCGGCGCACGAAGGGGTCGCCGATGCGGCCCAGCAGGTCGGTGGGATAGCCCGCGCCGTCATCCATGATACGCACCGCGATGCGGTCGTCGCTCCAGCTCGATTCGACCCAGACGCTGGTCTCGGCGAAATCCACCGCGTTCTGCACGAGGTTGCGCAGACCGTGGATGATCTCGGGCCGCCGCAGGATCGAAGGCTGGGCGGGAGAGGCGCCTTCCTCGGGGGTTTCCTCGAAATGAATGCGCTTGCCGCGGTCCTGGTGCGGCTCGGCGGCTTCGCGCAGGACCTCCGACAGCGGCGCCTGGCGCATCTGCAGATCGTCCTTTCCGGCGCGGCCCATGGAGCGCAGGATGTCGCGACAGCGGTCGGCCTGTTCGCGGATCAGCGCCGCATCCTCGCGCAGGTCGGGCCGGTCGTCGAGTTCTTCCATCAGCTCGGCCGAGGTCAGCTTGATCGTCGCCAGCGGCGTGCCCAGCTCATGCGCCGCGGCGGCCACCACGCCGCCCAGGTCGGTCAGCTTCTGCTCGCGGGCCAGCGCCATCTGGGTGGCGGCCAGCGCGTCGGACATGGAATGCATCTCCAGCGTCACGCGCCGCGCATAGGCCGAGAGAAAGAACAGCGTGATCACGATGGCCGCCCAGTTGCCGAAGACGAAGATCTCGGGGATGCGCAGGACAAAGCCTTCCTCGGTGCGCAGTGGCACGTGGAACTCGGCCAGCAGCGTGACCAGCACCACCGCCACCGCCCCCAGCAGCACGGTGGAGCGCAGGGTCAGCATGGTGGCCGAGATGGTGACCGGCGCGACGACCAGCAGCGCGAAGGGATTGTGCAGCCCGCCCGTCAGCCAGAGAAGAAAACAGAGCTGGACCAGGTCGAACAGCACGATGGCGAGGTTCTCGGTCTCCGACAGGCGCTTGTTCTGCGGGAAGATGAAGATCGCCACGAGGTTGCCGATGACCGACACGCCCACCGCGGCCAGGCAGGGGCCGAAGGCGATCTGCAGGCGAAAGACCTCCATCGCCACGAGGATCGCCAGGAGCTGTCCGGCGATGGCGAACCAGCGCAACAGGATCAGCGTGCGCAGGCGGATCCAGTTGCCGCGGTTCCGCGCGATGGGGTGCGAGAGCGTCGGGTCGTCCATCTGCGCGCCTTTGTCACTTGCAAGCATGCGACCAATTGTTAGGTCTCGCGGGTGCCAGGATCAACGGGGAGCGCCGCAGGGCGACGACATAGATGACCAGACCGATCGCCATTGCCGCCGCCGTCTTCCTCGCGTTGCTGATCGTCGGCACGGCGGTCTTCTCCAGTTCCTGGATCCGGGGCATGCTGGGCTTCGGCCCAGAGGATCGCTTTGCCGAGTGCCGCCAGAGCCAGGTGGCCGGCGGGGCGGGCGCCATCGGCGGACCGTTCGAGCTGCTGAATTCCGAGGGCGAGACGGTGACCGACAAGGACGTGATCACCAAGCCGTCGCTGGTCTATTTCGGCTATACCTTCTGCCCCGACATCTGCCCACTCGACGTGGCGCGCAATGCCGAGGCGGTCGAGATCCTCGAGGATCGCGGCATGGAGGTCACGCCGGTCTTCATCTCCGTCGACCCGGAGCGGGACACGCCCGAGGTTGTCGGCGACTTTGCCCACAACATGCACGAGCGGATGATCGGCCTGACCGGGTCGCCCGAGCAGGTCAAGCAGGCGAGCCAGGCCTACCGCACCTATTACTCCGCGCAGAAGGACGGCGAGGACGACGAGTTCTACACCGTCAACCACTCCACGATGACCTACCTGGTGCTGCCGGAAGAGGGCTTCGTGGAGTATTTCCGGCGCGATCTTTCGCCGGAGCAGATGGCGGATCGCACCGCCTGTTTCGTGGAAAACATGTAGCCGCGGCGAATGTTTGACCGCCCCTTGTGCAAGGAGTACAAGGGCGCAGGCAAGGCGTTGCACGGGTTGGAGAAACCACTTGGCGGAGCAATCCCTCGATATCGGACCGGACAAGACCCTGCTGCTGGTCGATGACGACGAGTCCTTTCTCAAGCGGCTGGCCAAGGCCATGGAAAAGCGCGGCTTCGAGGTGGAGATCGCGGGATCCGTGGCCGCGGGCAGGGCTGTCGCCACGGCCCGGCCGCCGGCCTACGCGGTGGTCGACCTGCGGCTGGAGGACGGCAACGGGCTCGACGTGGTGGAAGTGCTGCGCGAGAAGCGGCCCGACAGCCGGATCGTCGTGCTGACCGGCTACGGCGCGATCGCCACCGCCGTGGCCGCGGTCAAGATCGGCGCCACCGACTACCTGTCGAAACCGGCCGACGCGACGGACATCGTGAATGCGCTGCTGGCCACCGGGGACGACCTGCCGCCGCCGCCGGAAAATCCCATGAGCGCCGACCGCGTGCGCTGGGAACATATCCAGCGGGTCTACGAGCTGTGTGATCGCAACGTGTCGGAAACCGCGCGGCGGCTGAACATGCACCGCCGGACCCTGCAGCGCATCCTGGCCAAGCGCAGCCCGCGCTGAGCGGAGCGCAACCAGTCTCAACGTAACGGCACGCGCGCGCGTTCCGACACGATATTGTGTCGGTACCGACCGCCGCCGTGGCGTGTTTCCCCTGCGACACCGTGACCGGCGCGGCCCGCCGGCCGCAGAGGAAAGGACCACGAGATGACCCGCACATGGCTTGCCGCGGCACTTGCCGCCAGCACCGCGTTCTTTGCCCTTCCCGCCCTGGCGCAGGATTTGCCCTGCGCCCCGCGCGACGAGATCGTCGCCTCGATCACCGCCGATTTCGGCGAGGAGCCCAAGGCGTTGGGCCTGCAGCAGGGCGAGACCCTGATGGAGATCTTCGCCTCCGAACGGACCGGCAGCTTCACCGTGCTGGAGACGAGCCCGGACGGGACGAGCTGCGTCGTGGCGATGGGGTCGAACTGGACCGAGTCGCTGACCACGAAGGCGGAGCAGAAGGTGAGCTTCTGAGCCGGGAGGGGCGCTGCCCCTCGGCCTTCGGCCTCACCCCGGGATATTTATGGTCAGAAGAAGCAGGGGCTGTGTGCCCCGCGTCGCGCACCCGCCTTGCGCAACTGGCCTCAGCCGAGGGCGGCGAGCAATTCGGCGTGGCGGGCGGTGAAGTCGCGGCGCACCTCGACCGGGGGGCGCAGGCGGATCGAGAGTCCCTCCCTCAGCGCCGGGTCCGGGTGGCCGAAGAAACGGTCCGCCTCGGTCTCGGCGAAGCCCGCGATCTCCACCGCTTCCATCCAGGCGCTGACGCGGTCGGCCTTCTTGATCTGTTTCTTCACCTGCGCGGGCAGCGAGGCGGGCAGGCCGAAGCGCAGGTGGATGGCGGCCGAAAGCCTCTCGTCGAGCTCTCCGTAAGCGGGCCCCACGGCGGATTTCACCGGCGAGATCATGTCTCCGATGACGTATTCCGGCGCGTCGTGCAGCAGCGCGGCGAGGTGCCAGCGCGCCGGCGCCCGGGGCGCGATGCGGCGGAACAGCGCCTCCACCAGCAGGGAATGTTCGGCCACGGAATAGGCGTAGTCGCCGCGGGTCTGGCCGTTCCACCGCGCCACGAAGGCGAGGCCGTGGGCGATGTCGTCGATCTCGATATCCATCGGGGTGGGATCGAGCAGGTCGAGGCGGCGGCCGGAGAGCATGCGCTGCCAGGCGCGAGGCTGTGCCATCAGATATCCGCCTCCGCGTAGAAACGCGCGATCACCTCGGCATTGCATTTGGGCCGGGCTTCCAGTTCCGCGCGGCGGTTGCGGTTCTTCTCCGCCTTGGCGCGCGCCGCCCGCCGGTGCCGCCAGGCGGCGAACGGGTTGGAGGGGTGGCGCAGGGGCGGGAAACGGCCCCAGACCCCTCGGCGCAGCAGGTCCTCGGCGCCGAAGACGCGGTCGAGGAATCCGGCATATTCCGAGTGGTAGGTCCAGGAGGGGAAGCCGTCGACCTCCACCCAGGGTTTCGGGTTGTCGGCGAAGTGTATCAGCACCGGGTCGAAACGGTCGACAAGCTCGAGCGAGGCGGGAAGGGTGAGGAAATTCCACGACGGCGAGAGGAGCGCGAGATCCTCGTGCAGGACCACGTTCATCGCGGTCTGGTCGGTGGAGGAGACCTTGCGTCCCAGCTTGCGGCGGAAATCGATCAGCCGGTCGGGGATGTTCTCGGTCATCGCCCGGTCGATATCCACCAGTTCGACCCCGCCGTTGCGGTAGATATGCGAGCCGGGCAGGTTCTCGCGTTCATGGAAATAGGTGAGGCCGTCGCCGCGGTCGTGGTACTCTGTCCCCGCGGGCGCGGCCGCCACCGCGTGGGGCAGCGGCGCATCGCCGAAGACCCCGGCAAGGCCGGGCCGGTTGAGGTAGATGTCCGCGTCCAGGAACAGCACCCGCCGGTAGGTCCCCGCCAATGCTGCCGTGAGGGCGATCCAGTAATAGGAGGCGAAGGTGATGCTGCGGGTGTGGGGCAGCGACTCGATACGCTTGTTGCGGCCGATCTCGATCAGCTTGACGCCCTCCGGATCGTGCCCCGCGGGCAGCGCGGCCCGGTCGCTGACCGCCACGACCACGTCGAAACGGCGGCCCGTCTCCTGCCGGTCGATCTGGTGCGCCAGGAACAGCGCGAAGGGCAGGGCCATGGCATCGCAGGGGATGACCACGGCGTCACGATGCTTGGCCGGATCGGTGATCCAGGTGATCTGTGAAGGGGGAGCCATGGGGCTGAATCCGGGCAGTTTCGGGCGTGGGGGCCACCCTAAATCCGGCATCCGGGCTCCACAAGGCCGCCCGGACGCGACGCGGGGACAGCCGGCGCGGACCAGAAGGCCCCGCCTGCCGGTTTTTCCGGCGCCGCCGGGCGCCCGTTCAGCCTGTTCCGCGATCCGCGTTGCCCCCTCAACCGAGGGATGCTAGGGCATTCGCCAAACCTCAGAGGCTTCCGGAGAACCGAGAGACATGACCCAGGATTACATCGTCAAGGACATTTCGCTGGCGGGTTACGGCCGCAAGGAACTGGATATCGCCGAAACCGAAATGCCCGGGCTGATGGCCCTGCGCGAGGAATACGGCGAGTCGAAGCCGCTCAAGGGCGCGCGCATCGCCGGCTCGCTGCACATGACGATCCAGACCGCCGTGCTGATCGAGACGCTGGTGGCGCTGGGCGCCGAGGTGCGCTGGGCCTCGTGCAACATCTTCTCCACCCAGGACCACGCCGCGGCGGCCATCGCCGAGGGCGGCACCCCGGTCTTCGCCATCAAGGGCGAGACGCTGGTGGAATACTGGGATTACTGCGACCGCATCTTCCATTTCAAGGAAGGCGGCGCCAACATGATCCTCGACGATGGCGGCGACGCCACCATGTACATCCTGCTGGGCGCGCGCGTCGAGGCGGGCGAGGACGAGCTGATCGCCGTCCCGACCTCGGAAGAGGAAGAGGCGCTCTTTGCCCAGATCAAGAAGCGCATGCAGGAAAGCCCCGGCTGGTTCACCAAGCAGCGCGAGATGATCAAGGGCGTCAGCGAAGAGACGACCACCGGCGTGCATCGCCTGTACGAGCTGAAGAAGCAGGGGCAGCTGCCCTTCCCGGCGATCAACGTCAACGACAGCGTCACCAAGTCGAAGTTCGACAACAAGTACGGCTGCAAGGAATCGCTCGTCGACGGCATCCGCCGCGCCACCGACACGATGATGGCCGGCAAGGTCGCCGTGGTCTGCGGCTACGGCGATGTGGGCAAGGGCTCTGCCGCGTCGCTGGCCGGCGCCGGCGCCCGGGTCAAGGTGACCGAGGCCGACCCGATCTGCGCCCTGCAGGCCGCGATGGACGGCTTCGAGGTGGTGCTGCTGGAAGACGTGATCGACAGCGCCGACATCTTCATCACCACCACCGGCAACAAGGACGTGATCCGCATCGAGCACATGCGCGAGATGAAGGACATGGCGATCGTCGGCAATATCGGCCACTTCGACAACGAGATCCAGGTTGCCGCGCTGAAGAACCACAAGTGGACCAACATCAAGGACCAGGTGGACATGATCGAGATGCCCTCGGGCAATCGTCTGATCCTGCTGTCCGAGGGGCGGCTGCTGAACCTCGGCAACGCAACAGGGCACCCGTCCTTCGTGATGTCCGCGTCGTTCACCAACCAGACGCTGGCGCAGATCGAGCTCTGGACCAAGGGCGACGAGTACAAGGATGACGTCTACATCCTGCCCAAGCACCTGGACGAGAAGGTGGCGCGGCTGCATCTCGGCCGGATCGGCGTGAAGCTGACCCAGCTGTCGCCGGAACAGGCGGCCTATATCGGTGTAGCGCCGGAAGGTCCGTTCAAGCCGGAACATTACCGCTACTGAGCGATGCGCAGGGGGGCGACGGCGCCCCCTCTGCCATCCCGGCAACGCAAACGGCCCGCGCGAGGGGATGCCTCGCGCGGGCCGGTTTCGTTCGGGGCCCGCCAGGGAGCCCGGGGTCAGGGGAAATCGGGGGCGCGGCGGATATGCCCGGTCTCGATGTCGCGGCGGTTGAGGATCGGCGCCTCGAGCCGTTCGGTCACCGCGGGATGGGCGGGGTCGAGCAGGCCCAGCTCCACCAGGATCGCCGACACGGCCAGTTCGCTGGCCCGCGTGGCGCCATCCGCGATCTTGAGCGCGAGGCCCTGCCGCAATTCCGGGATGATCGCGACAAAGACGCCCTCCGCCCCGGTCTTGATCGCGGCCCGGCCGCCCATGGCGCGCATCAGCTCGGTGCAGGCGCGGCCCTCGCCGGCGACCAGCGCCGGATGGGCCGTCATCGCGTCGACCAGCCGGGCGGCCCCGCGGCTCAGCCCGTCCTCGCGCCCGGCGGCGCCGGCGAACCAGGCCATGGCGCGGGCGATCCCGGTCAGCGAGGCGGCGAAGTTCGGGGCCGAGCAGCCGTCGATCCCGTAGCCGGGCGAGGTCTCCCCGGTGACCGTCTCGAAGGCCTCAAGCACCGCGCGCTGCACCGGGTGGTCGGGGGCCACGTAGTCGCCGTCGCCGCCCAGGTGGCGGTTGAGCGTCAGAAAGCCCGCATGCTTGCCGGAGCAGTTGTTGTGGACCTGGCAGGGCGCGGCGCCGGCGCGGATCATCGCCTCGCGCGCTTCGCGGTCGGCGGGCATCTGGGGGCCGCAGCGGAAATCCTCGTCGCCGAGACCGAGGTCGGAGAGCCAGGCGTTCACCCGCTCCGTATGGATCGCCGCGCCGTTATGCGAGGCGCAGGCCAGGGCGAGCTGCTCCGGCCCCAGCCCCGCGGCATCGGCGGCGCCGGAGGCCAGCAGCGGCAGGGCCTGGATCATCTTGACCGAAGAGCGCGGCAGCACCACCTCGTCTGGATCGCCCCAGGCCCGGATCACCGCGCCGGTTTCGTCGCACAGCACGGCATGGCCCAGGTGGCGGCTTTCCAGGAAGTCGCCGCGCCAGAGATCGGCCATGGGGATCGGCAACGCCATGAGGCTACCCTTTCAAATATTGGCGATTTCCTGCCCAGACATCTTTCGTCCGTGGCGGGTTTTGGCGTAATGTGGTTTGTGTCGAGACCGGATATGCCCCGCATCGCAACAGGTCGCAACAGGTCGCAAGGGCCGCGCGGGGCCGGAACTATTGAGGCTGAAGGACAGCTGGAGGCTGTGAGATGAACAACCGACTTTCGCTCGCGCTGGCCGGGGGGATCGCCCTTGCCGTGTCTGGACTGTTCGCGACAGGGCTGGCCGCGCAGGAGGAAAGCACCAACCGCGTGGCGGCAGAAACCGACTGGAGCGTCTTCGTCGAGGACAATCCCACCGAATGCTGGGGCGTCTCCTCGCCCAAGGAGACGGTGAACACCAAGGACGGCCGCGTGGTCGCGGTGCGGCGCGGCGACATCCTGCTTTTCGTCTTCTACCGGCCGGGCGCCAATGTCTCCGGGCAGGTGACCTTTACCGGCGGCTATCCCTTCGCCGACGGCTCCACCGTGAACGTCAATATCGGCGGCACCGAGTTCGAGCTGTTCACCGAGGGCGAATGGGCCTGGGCCGCCTCGCCGGAGGACGATGCCAAGATCATCGCCGCCATGCGCCGCGGGTCGGATGCCACGCTGACCGCCCGCTCCTCGCGCGGGACCCAGACCAAGGATACCTTCTCGCTCATGGGGTTCACCGCCGCCATCGAGGATGCGGAGAAGCGCTGCAGCGGCTGATCCGGCCGCGGTCCGAACCGGCTGGCGCCGCCGCGTCCCGCGATTGCGGCGCGCGGCGATGTGACCGGCCCTGCGTCACGCCCCCTTTGTTTCGGGGGCGTTTTGCTGTATGTGAACCGCCTTCTGCCAGAGGATGAGTCCCATGACCGCCGAGACGCCGATCACCCAGGATGTCATGACCCTGCCCCGGAAAGCGCCGGAGGGGGGCAAGGTGAACCTTGTCGGCCTCACCCGTGACGGTCTGCGCGACGCGCTGATCGCCCATGGCACGCCGGAGAAGCAGGCGAAGATGCGCGTGGGCCAGATCTGGCAGTGGATCTACCAGAAGGGCGTGCGGTCGTTCGAGGAGATGACCAACCTCTCCAAGGCCTACCGGGCCGAACTCGAGACGCATTTCACCATCGCCGTGCCCGAGGTGGTCAGCCGGCTGGTCAGCAATGACGGCACGCGCAAGTACCTTGTCCGCATCGCCGGCGGCCACGAGGTGGAGGTGGTCTACATCCCCGAAGAGGGGCGCGGCACGCTCTGCGTCTCGTCCCAGGTGGGCTGCACGCTGACCTGTTCGTTCTGCCATACCGGCACCCAGAAGCTGGTGCGCAACCTGACCGCCGCCGAGATCGTGGGCCAGATCATGGTGGCCCGCGACGACCTCGGCGAATGGCCCGAACCCGGCCGCGCGCCCAAGAACGAGACGCGGCTGCTGTCGAACATCGTTCTGATGGGCATGGGCGAGCCGCTCTACAATTTCGACAACGTGCGCGACGCGATGAAGATCGCCATGGACGGCGAGGGGATTTCGCTCTCGCGCCGGCGGATCACGCTGTCGACCTCGGGCGTGGTGCCCGAGATCGCGCGCTGTGCCGAAGAGATCGGCTGCCTGCTGGCGGTCAGCTTCCACGCCACCACCAACGAGGTGCGCGACAAGCTGGTACCGATCAACAAGCGCTGGAACATCGAGACGCTGCTGGGCGCGCTCAAGGAATATCCGCGGCTGTCGAATTCCGAGCGGATCACCTTCGAATACGTGATGCTGAAGGACGTGAACGACAGCGACGCCGACGCCCGGCGGCTGGTCAAGCTGATCTCGGGCATCCCGGCCAAGATCAACCTGATTCCCTTCAACGAATGGCCCGGCTCGCCTTACCAGCGCTCGGACGAGGCGCGCATCCGGGCCTTTGCCGACATCATCTACAAGGCGGGCTATGCCTCGCCGATCCGCACCCCGCGGGGCGAGGACATCATGGCCGCCTGCGGGCAGCTCAAGTCGGCGACGGAACGGGCGCGCAAGTCCCGCAAGCAGATCGAGGCGGAGATCCAGGCCGAGGGCTGAGCACCGAGGCTGAGGCTCTGGCCGTCTCGCATTCGTTTCGAATTCGGAACAGTTTGCGGGCCTCGCCCAGATCTTTTCCAATTTCCGGACAATTCCCGCCGCATGGCCCCTCTATCCCGGCTCATGTGACGAGTTCTGTTTCGGGAGAGAGAAATCATGGGTTACCAACCGACCGACATGGCGCAGGCCGCCGAAGTCTTTGCCGTGGTGATGCGCGAACGGGCGATGTCCCTGTCTGACCGGGAGTGGAAGCACCGGCTGCTGGGCCATGGCTACAAGCTGGACGAGACGGGCGAGGGGACGCTCGTGCGGTCCGCCGCGCGGGGCGAACGGCTTTGCATGCTGCCCGTCCCGGCCGAGGCCTGACCGGTCTGCCGCCCCGCGCCCGGCGGAGCGGCGAAAACGCCGGATCTCAGAAGGAGAAGCCGACGCCCACGTTCAGGGCGTTGGTGAAGATCCGTGTCTCCATCGAGCCGCCGCCCTCGAGGTCCGCGTTGTTCTGCGAAGCGGTGAACTGGTACTCGCCGAAGACCGAGAAGCGGTCGCTGATCTCGTAGCTGGCGCCGGCGATCAGTCGCGCCGCGGGACCGGTGAGCTGGTAGCCGAAGGTGCGCTCGCCCCCGGCCGAGGTCACGTCCACATGCGGGAAGGCCACGCCGAGCCCGCCGCCGACATACGGCGTCAGCTTGCCCCACTGGTTCGGCCAGCGGCGCATCACGTTGAAGGTCAGCAGGTTCAGCCCGTCGGTCAGCTCCATCCGGTCGAAGCCGATCGCGGCCTTCTCGCCGTCGGGGGCGTAGACCTTGGCATGGGTGTATTCCAGCGCGTAGCCCAGCGTGTCGTCGCGCCACCAGGTGCCGCGCAGACCGTAATAGGGCGGCATCTCGAAGCTGCGCCCCTCCCAGCCGATGAGGGCGTCGTAGGTGCCGCCGTCGGGATGGTCGCCCGAGACGCGGCTGTGCGGCGACGTCTGGTAGCCGGTATAGACGTCCAGCGCGAATTCCGCCGCGGCGGGGGTGGCGAACAGCGCAGCGCCCAGAAGGGCGGACGAAACAATTGCTTTCAGCATCAATGGCTCCTGAAGCCGTCTACCGGACACCCGGCGCACGGGGGCGACACGGACATCCCTTTCATGTAGTTCAATAGGGCGCCGCAGGCCAGTCGGCAACCGCGACACATGGCCCCGGCACGGGATGCGCGCCATTGTCCGCTGGACTGGCCGTTTTTGCCCGGTTAAATAGCCCCCGGACGAGGCGGCACCCGGCGTGCGGCCTGCCGGATCGCATGCGGCCATCAAACCGGCCGCCAAGGAAAATGGAGAACACCTCGTGTCCCACGCAGAAGATCACGAAGGCACCCGGAGGGACTTCCTCTATTATGCCACCGCCGGGGCCGCGGCGGTGACCGCAGGTGCCGCCGTCTGGCCGCTGGTCAACCAGATGAATCCCTCCGCCGATGTGCGCGCGCTCAGCTCGATCCGCGTCGATGTCAGCGGCGTCGCCGAAGGCACGCAGCTGACCGTCAAGTGGCTCGGCAAGCCCGTCTTCATCCGCTACCGCACCGAGAAGGAGATCGAGGAGGCCCGCGAGGTGCCGCTCTCCGACCTGGTGGACCCGGTCGCGCGGAACGCCAACCTGAAGGGCGAGGCGCTGGCGACCGACGAGAATCGCGCGCTGGACGATACCGGCGCCTGGCTGGTG
Source organism: Carideicomes alvinocaridis (assembly GCA_005473895.2). Classification (GTDB taxonomy): domain Bacteria; phylum Pseudomonadota; class Alphaproteobacteria; order Rhodobacterales; family Rhodobacteraceae; genus Carideicomes; species Carideicomes alvinocaridis. The sequence continues at coordinate 22,974 of SRJI02000043.1, read as the reverse complement.
ATGATGGGCGTCTGCACCCATCTGGGCTGCGTCCCGCTGGGCGAGGCCGGCGATTTCGACGGGTGGTTCTGCCCCTGCCATGGCTCGCATTACGACACTGCCGGCCGCATCCGCAAAGGCCCCGCGCCCGAGAACCTGCCGGTTCCGGTCGCCGAGTTCGCGGACGAATCCACCATCGTCCTGGGTTAAGGAGCGCGCTATGTCCGGTATTCCCCACGACCATTACGAACCCAAGACCCGCGGCGAGAAGTGGGTCGAGAGCCGCCTGCCCGTGATCGGGCTGCTCTACAACACCATCATGATCCCCACGCCCAAGAACCTGAACTGGATGTGGATCTGGGGCATCGTGCTGGCCTTCTGCCTGGGTCTCCAGATCGTCACCGGCATCGTCCTGGTGATGCACTACACCCCGCATGTCGACATGGCCTTCGCCTCGATCGAGCACATCATGCGCGACGTGAACGGCGGCTACATGCTGCGCTACCTGCACGCCAACGGCGCCTCGCTGTTCTTCGTGGCGGTCTACGCGCACATCTTCCGCGGTCTCTACTACGGCTCCTACAAGGCCCCGCGCGAGATCACGTGGATCATCGGCATGCTGATCTATCTCTGCATGATGGCCACTGGCTTCCTCGGCTACGTGCTGCCCTGGGGTCAGATGTCCTTCTGGGGCGCGACGGTGATCACCGGGCTCTTCGGCGCCATCCCCTTCGTGGGCGAGTCGCTGCAGACCTGGCTGCTGGGCGGGCCCGCCGTGGACAACGCCACGCTGAACCGCTTCTTTTCGCTGCACTACCTGCTGCCCTTCGTCATCGCGGGGCTGGTGATCGTGCATATCTGGGCCTTCCACACCACCGGCAACAACAACCCCACGGGTGTTGAGGTTCGCCGCGGGTCCAAGGCCGAGGCCGACAAGGACACGGTGCCCTTCTGGCCCTATTACATCATCAAGGATTTCCTCGCGCTTGCGGTGATCCTGGCGATCTTCTTTGCCATCGTCGGCTTCATGCCGAACTACCTGGGCCACCCCGACAACTACATCGAGGCCAACCCGCTGGCGACGCCGTCGCACATCGTGCCCGAATGGTATTACCTGCCGTTCTACGCGATCCTGCGGGCCTTCACCTCCGAGGTCTGGGTCGTCATCGCGCTCAACTGGATCACCGGCGGCATCGTCACCGCGAAGTTCTTCGGCGTGCTGGCCATGTTCGGCGCGATCCTGGTGATGGCGCTGGTGCCCTGGCTCGACACCTCCTCGGTGCGCTCGGGCCGCTACCGGCCGATGTTCAAGTGGTGGTTCTGGCTGCTGGTGCTCGACTTCATCTTCCTGATGTGGCTCGGCTCCCAGCCTGCGGCGGAACCCTACGCGACCTTCTCGCTGATCGGGGCCACCTACTGGTTCGCCTATTTCCTGGTGATCCTGCCGATCCTCGGCGTCATCGAGAAACCGCTGCCCCAGCCCGAGACGATCGAGCAGGACTTCGACGAGCATTACGCCCCGAAGACGGGCGGCACCAAGACCGTCGGCACCCCGGCCGAGTAAGGAAGGACAGGGAACATGTTCAAGAAACTCGCCCTCACGGCCGCGACGGCCCTGACCCTTGCTGCCGGCGGCGCCTTTGCCGCCGGTGAGGAAGGCCATGTCGAGGATTTCGACTTCTCCTTCGAAGGGCCCTTCGGCTCCTATGACCAGATGCAGCTGCAACGCGGTCTGCAGGTCTACACCGAGATCTGCTCCAGCTGCCACGGCCTGCAATACGTGCCCCTGCGCACCCTGAGCGACGAGGGCGGCCCCGGCCTGCCCGAGGACCAGGTGCGGGCCTATGCACAGCAGAACTTCCAGGTCTTCGACGCGGAAGAGGATGATTTCCGCGCCGCCACGCCGACCGACCACTTCCCGGCGAACGATTCGGTGGGCGCCCCCGACCTGTCGCTGATGGCGAAGTCGCGCGCCGGCTTCCACGGGCCGCACGGCACCGGGATCAACCAGATCATCTATGGCATGGGTGGCCCGGAATACATCGCCTCGATCCTCACCGGCTATACCGGCGAGGAGCTGGAGCAGGCGGGCACGGTGCTTTACGAGAACCACGCCTTCCCGAGCGGCTATATCGGCATGCCGCCGCCGCTGGCCGAGGGCCAGGTGGAATACCAGGACGGCACCGAGGCCAGCGTGGAGCAGATGGCCAAGGACGTCTCGGCCTTCCTGATGTGGGCGGCCGAGCCGAAGATGATGGCGCGCAAGTCCGTGGGCTTCGTCGGTGTCCTCTTCCTCGTCGTGCTGTCGGTGCTGCTGTACCTCACGAACAAGCGCATCTGGGCGCCGCTCAAAGGCAAGAAGACCCCGGCCTGAGCCGCGGTCCGAATGCCATAGCGACCAACAATAAAAGCCCGCCGGTCCGGCGGGCTTTTTCATTGTGGAGCAGGCGGGATCAGGCGGATGTGCAGGCCTGGTAATCCAGCTCCGTCGGTTCCGCGCCATCACCGTAATCGCGCCGGGTCAGCGTTCCGCCCTCGAGGTCGAGGATCACGCGCCGCTCCCAGGTCTGGCCTTCGCCGGTGAAGTCGAAATCGGCCTCCAGCCGCGTCGGGTCGGCGACGATCAGGTCGCGCAGCTTGCCGCGGGATTCGTAGAATCGGATGGTCCCCGGCCCGACCTCCATCAGCCCCTTGGCGTCGGCGCGGGAGCGGTCGCAATCCGCTTCGTTGATGCCCCACCGCCCCTGCAGGGCTGCGGGAATGGTGGCGGGCCCGTTGCTCGCGCCGGCGCGCGGCAGACAGGCCGCAAGGATGGCCACGGCGGCTGCCGCGCCGAGAATGAATTTCATCATGACTTGCCTCGAATCTGCTCTTTTTCTGCCATCTAGACACAAAACCGGCCTTCTGGCGCGGCGTTCCGTCAGGCCGGGAGATTCGTGGCGGCTTTCAGCCGAGATAGGCCGCCAGGGCCGGCGGCGGGTCGTCGAACAGCGCCGAGGTGTCGCGCGGCGGATCGGCCCGGCCCTCGGCGACGAGGATGGTGCGGCCGGCCACCCGGCGGGCATCGCGGGGATCGTGGCTGACCATCAGGACCAGCATCCCCTGCGCCGCCGACAGCTCGGCCACGAGGTCCAGCATGTCCGCCTTCATCGCCGGCCCGAGCGCGGCGAAGGGTTCGTCCAGCAGCAGGACCGGGCGGCGTTGCAGGCTGGCCCGCGCCAGCGCCACCCGCCCCTGCTGCCCGCCCGACAGGCGCCCCGGCTTGCGGTCGCCCAACCCCTCCAGCCCGACCCGCGCCAGCGCCTGCGCCACCTCCTCCTGCTGCGCTGCGGTGGGGCGGGCGCGACGCGTGAGGGCCAGCGCCACGTTCTGCGCGGCGGTCAGATGGGGGAACAGGTTGTTGTCCTGGAACAGCATGGCCATCGGGCGCTGCGCGGGGGGCAGGCCGGTCAGCGGCCGCCCGTCCCACAGGATGCGCCCCGCCTCGGGCGTGACGAAGCCGGCCAGCGCGGCCAGCAGCGTCGACTTGCCCGCGCCGGACGGCCCGATGACCGCGACGATGCCGGGGCCCTGGATCTCCATGCTGGCCCGCAGGGTGAAATCGCCCTGGCGGATGAGCAGGTCCTCAAGCGTCAGCATCGACACGTCCTCCGCGATCGAAGACCCAGAACAGTCCCAGCGACAGCGCCAGCAGCAGCAGCGCCGCACCATGCGCCGCCTCCATCCGGTATGCGCCCATCAGGCGGTACATCTGCAACGGAAGCGTCGCCCGGTCCGGGTCGGCGAACAAGGCGATCACCCCGAGGTCGCCCATGGACAGCGCCGCGGCCAGCCCGGCGGCAAAGCCCAGCGGCCGCCGCAGCCGCGGCAGCGCCACCCGGGCCCACCAGCGCCAGCCGGTCAGGCCCAGCGATTGCGCCAGCCGGTCGTAATCGGCGCGAATCTGCGCCACCTCCGGCCCGAGCGCGCGCAGGGCGAAGGGCAGCGACATCAGCGCATTGACCAGCGCCGTCACCGGCAGCGCCAGGGTAAACGGGTTGGCATAGGGTCGCACCAGCAGGAACAGCCCGGTGCCGATGACCAGCGGCGAGACGGCGATCCCGGCCAGCCCGATCACGTCGCCCAGCCGCCCCGCCAGCGGCAAGGCCAGCGCCACGCAAAGCAGGGTGGAGGCCAGCGCGACCAGGATCGAATGCCCCGCCGCCTGCCAAACGCTTGCGGGCAGCTCCGCCAGCCCCAGCGCGCCCCGCGAGAGGATCATCGCCAGCGGCAGCAGCAGGAAGGCGGCGGCCAGCCCGATCGCCGCCGCGTCCACCGCCCGTGCGACGGCGCCCCGTGCGTCCTGCCGGCTGACCGCGCGATCCAGCCCCGCGCCCGACACGCCGGGCACCCGCACGGCGAGGATCGCCAGCCCCGCGACACCCGCCAGCCCGAGCTGGACCAGCCCCAGCATCGCCGCGTGCCCGAGGTCGAAATCGAAGCGGAAGGCCTGGTAGATCGCCAGCTCCACCGTCGTAGCGCTCGGCCCGCCGCCCAGCGTCAGCGCGACGGCAAAGCTCGACAGGCAGATGACGAAGATCACCGCGAAGGCCCCGGGCGCGACGCGCGCCAGCATCGGCGCTTCGAGCACCCGCAGCATGGTCATCGGCCCGAAACCCAGCGACTCGGCCAACCGGAACCGTTCGGCCGGGATCGCCAGCCAGCCCTGCAGGATCAGCCGGGTCGCGAGCGGCAGGTTGAAGAAGACATGCGCCAGCACCACGCCGTGCATCCCGTAGACGTCGAGCGGCGGCAGCCCCACGGCCATCAGCCCGCGCGACACCAGCCCGTTCTGCCCGAAGGCCGCGAGCAATCCCAGCACCGCCACGATCACCGGCAGGATGAAGGGCGCGCCCAGCAGCGTCACCAGCGTCCCGCGCCCGGGAAAGCGCCGCCGCGCCAGCGCCCGGGCCACCGGCACCGCCAGCAGGACGGAGAACGCCGCCGAGGCCAGCGCCTGCAGCACCGTGAAGCGCAGCGCGGCATAATCGGCCGGGCCGAGGGCGGAAAGGCCCCCGGCCCGGACCATGACGGCCGTGAGTGGTGCGAGAATGCAGAGGCCGACGAACCCGGCCGCCGCTAGCGGGAGAGCGCGCGGCGCCATTCTTCCAGTGCTTCGTCACGCAGCGCGGCGGCCTCGTCCTCGTCGAAGAAGATCGCCTTCTCTGGCATCGGCAGGTCGCGGAAGACCGGCGGCCAGTCCTCGCGCGGCAGGGCGGAGGGGAAGGACCAGTTGGTCATGGCGATCTGGCTCTGGAACGCGTCGGACAGGATGAAGGCCATGAACTGGTCCGCCAGCTCGGGCTGGTCGGTGGAGGCCACCTTGGCCGCAAGTTCGAAATAGGCGTAGTGGCCCTCGTCGAAGATCGCCGCCTTCTTGGTGTCGTCGCCCTCGGCCTCGATATGGTAGGCGGGCGAGGTGGTGTAGCTCAGTACCAGCGGCACCTCGCCGTCGGTGAAGAGGCCGTAAGCCTCCGACCAGCCGCGCGCGACGGTCAGGATGTTGGGTGCCAGCCGCTGCCAGTAATCCTCGGCCTCGTCGCCGTAGACGGATTTCACCCAGAGCAGCATGGCCAGCCCCGCGGCAGAGCTGCGCGGATCCTGGATCACGACCTTCTGGTCCATCTCCACCAGGTCTTCGAAGGATTGCGGCGGCGTGTCGATCTTCGTCGCGTCGTAGACGAAGGAGACATAGGACCAGTCGAAGGGCAGGAAGGTGTCGTCGGTCCAGTCGATCGGCAGCTCCAGCGCCGAGAGGTCCTGGCCGTGCGGCGCGAAAAGGCCCGACTCGCGCGCCTGCTGCGTCACGTCGGTGTTCAGCCCGATCACCACGTCGGCGCGGGTCTGGTCGCCCTCCAGCATCAGCCGGGGCATCAGGTCGCCGGGGACGAATTCCAGGTCGCAGTCGCAGCGCTCTTCGAAGGCCTGCTCCACCATCGGGCCGGGGCCCCATTCGGAGGCGAAGTAATCGGGCGCGTAGACCGTGAGCGTGGGTGTCTGGGCCGAGGCCGCGCCCGCCGTGATGGCGGTGGCAAGCGTCAGTCCCGCAGCAAATGAAAGGGCCTTCATGGCATCCTCCTCGATTTGCGGCGAAAGGCGAGATCCGGGAGTGCCAAACCTTCCCTCCGCCGGTGTTAGCCGGTTCAGGTTCAACGGGTTCGCGGCCGGGCCGCATCTCAGCCTGCCGAAACTTGCGGCAAGCACCCCGAGGTGAGGGCGACACTAGGGCCCGCGCGATGCCCCGGCAAGGCGAAACCGCTTGAGACGGGGGCGGGCGGCGGCTATCCCCGGGGCAAGTTCAGGAGTGCCCCATGTCCCTCAACAGCTTCGGCCACCTCTTCCGCGTCACCACCTGGGGCGAAAGCCACGGGCCGGCGCTTGGCGCCACGGTGGACGGCTGCCCGCCGGGCGTGCCGGTGACCGAGGCGCAGATCCAGCCCTGGCTCGACCGTCGCCGCCCGGGCCAGTCCAAGGCCACGACGCAGCGCAAGGAGCCGGACGCGGTCGAGATCCTCTCGGGCACGTTCGAGGGGGTCAGCACGGGCACGCCGATCCAGCTGATGATCCGCAACACCGACCAGCGGTCCAAGGATTACGGCGAGATCGCCGAGAAATTCCGCCCCGGCCATGCCGACATCACCTACTGGCAGAAATACGGCATCCGCGATTACCGCGGCGGCGGTCGCTCCTCGGCGCGGGAAACCGCCGCGCGGGTGGCGGCAGGCGGCGTGGCGCGGCTGGCTCTGGCCGAGCTTGCCCCGGGGCTCGAGATCAGCGGCTACATGGTCCAGATGGGCGAGAAGAAGATCGACCGCGCGCGGTTTGACGCGGGCGAGATCGCGCGCAACGACTTCTGGTGCCCCGACCCGGTGATGGCGCAGGACTGGGCCGAGTACCTCGATTGGCTGCGCAAGGATGACCACAACTCCGTCGGCGCCGTGATCGAGGTGGTGGCCAAGGCCGTGCCCCCCGGCCTCGGCGCGCCGGTCTACGGCAAACTCGACACCGACCTGGCGGCGGCGATGATGTCGATCAACGCGGTCAAGGGCGTTGAGATCGGCGAGGGCATGGCGGCGGCCGCGCTCACCGGGCGCGACAATGCCGACGAGATCTTCATGGGGCCGGGCGGGCCGCAATATTCCTCGAACCACGCGGGCGGCATCCTCGGCGGGATCTCCACCGGGCAGGAGGTCGTGGTGCGCTTCGCGGTGAAACCGACCTCGTCGATCCTGACGCCGCGGCGCACGATCACCCGGACCGGCGAAGAGACCGAGATCGTCACCAAGGGCCGCCACGATCCCTGCGTCGGCATCCGCGCCGTGCCGGTGGGCGAAGCCATGATGGCCTGCGTGCTGCTGGATCACATCCTGCTCAACCGCGGCCAGACCGGATCCGCGCCCGGAGAGACTCGGGGGCGGATCGGCGAATAGCGTGGACGTCCTATCCGTCACCCTCCCGATCTTCGTGATGATCGGCATCGGCTTTGCCGTCACGCGGTTCGGCCTGTTCCGACCGGCGGAGATGGCGGTGCTGAGCCGCTTCATCCTCTATATCACGCTGCCCGCCCTGCTGTTCGGCGCGATCGCCGACAGCGACCCGGCCGAGGCGCTGCATCCCGGCTACCTCGCGGCGATGGTGGCCGGCGGGTTGGCGACGATGGCGGTGATGTTCCTGTCGCAGGCCCTGGTCGGCACCGGTCCGGTGCGGCGGGCCATGGCGACGATGGGCAGCGTCTGCCCCAACTCGGCCTTCATCGGCTACCCGATCCTGCTGCTCGTCCTGCCCGAGCAGGCGGGCCCGGTGCTGGGCATGAACCTGCTGATCGAGAATCTCGTGATGATCCCGCTCAGCCTGGCCCTGGTGGAATTCGCCATGGCCCGGCCCGGTCACAGCCCGGTGGAGCGGGTGGGCTCCGCCCTGCTGGCGGTGCTCAAGCGGCCGATGATCGTGGCGCTGGCCCTGGGGCTGGCCGTATCCTTTTCGGGGATAGAGCTGCCGGTCTGGTTCCAGCGCAGCCACCACACGCTGGGGCAGGCCAATGCCGGCGTGGCGCTGATCGCGCTCGGTGGCTCCCTGGTCGGGCTGCCGATGCGCGGCAACCGCCTGCTGGCCGGGCAGATCGCCCTGGGCAAGCTGGTGCTGCACCCGCTGCTGGTGGCCGGCACCGCGATGCTGCTGACGGGGATCGGGGCCGTGGTCCTGCCGCCCGACCTGCGGCTGGCCGCGATCCTCTCGGCCGCGGTGCCGATCCTCGCGCTGTTTCCCGTGCTGAACGAGGGGACGGGGCACGAGGGGCTCGCCTCGCTCTCGGTGATGATGGCGACGCTCGCCTCCTTCGTGACCCTGACGCTGGCGCTCGCCCTGCTGACCTGAGCGCCGCGGCCCCGGGCACGGCCCGCGCCGCCCGGCGACGATGTTTCAGGCGATAACCCGAACGTGACTTGGTCCTCGGGCAGGATGCGGCATTCTGTCCATGTCTGTTTGAAACCCGAAAGGATCGACAATGCGCCGCATGACCCTGCCGACCCTCGCCGCCGTCTTCATCGCCGGAGCCGTCACCGCCCACGAGGCCGCCAACCCGGTGGTCGCCGAAAGGATGGAGCTGATGGAAGGCATCCGCGACCAGCTCAAGGTGATCGGCGGCATGGCCCAGGGCAAGATGGACTTCGACGCCGACAAGGCCGCCGAGGCCCGCGCCGCGCTGATCGAGCATGCCTCGCAGATTCCCGACGCCTTCGAGCCGCAGGAAACCGACCCGGAGAGCGAGGCCAAGCCCGCCATCTGGGAAAACTGGTCGGATTTCGAATCCCATGCCGAGGCGCTGGAAGCGGCGGCGACGGATCTTTCCACCGATGACCTGGACGCGCTGCGCGCGGGGCTGGGCAAGATCGGCGGCGCCTGCAAAGCCTGTCACGAGACCTACCGCGCCGAGAAATAAGGCGCCGGTTCCCGGGCGGCGTCCCGACGCTCCGGCCCCCGGCCGGGGCGTCGATGTCGCCGCCCGCCCAAACCGGTCGGTGGTGACGGTTGATCCCCCCGCGGCTTTCGCACAAGGTGCGCGCAACACGCGATGCCCGATAGGAGAACAGCCATGCGCACCAAAGCCGCAGTCGCCCTGGAAGCCGGAAAACCCCTTGAAATCATGGAGGTGAACCTCGACGGGCCCAAGGCCGGCGAGGTCCTGGTCGAGATCAAGGCCACTGGCATCTGCCACACCGACGAATTCACCCGCTCGGGCGCCGACCCCGAGGGCCTGTTCCCGACCATCCTCGGCCACGAGGGCGCGGGCGTGGTGATGGAAGTGGGCGAGGGCGTGACCACGCTCAAGCCCGGCGACCACGTCATCCCGCTTTATACCCCCGAATGCCGCGAATGCCCCTCCTGCCTGTCGGGCAAGACCAACCTCTGCACCGCGATCCGCGGCACCCAGGGCCAGGGCCTGATGCCCGACGGGACGACGCGGTTCTCGATGCTCGACGGCACGCCGATCTACCATTACATGGGCTGCTCCACCTTCGCGCAGCACACGGTGATGCCCGAGATCGCACTGGCCAAGGTCCGCGACGACGCGCCGTTCGACAAGATCTGCTATATCGGCTGCGGCGTGACCACCGGCATCGGCGCGGTGATCAACACCGCCGGGGTGGAGATCGGGTCGACCGCGGCGGTCTTCGGGCTGGGCGGCATCGGGCTCAACGTGATCCAGGGCCTGCGCATGGCGGGTGCCGACATGATCATCGGCGTGGATCTCAACGACGACAAGGCGGAGATGGCGAAGAAGTTCGGCATGACCCACTTCGTCAACCCGTCGAAGGTCGAGGACGTGAAGGCCGAGATCGTCGAGCTCACCAAGACCGAGCGCGACCAGATCGGCGGCGTGGATTACTCCTTCGACGCCACGGGCAACGTGCAGGTGATGCGCGACGCACTGGAATGCTCGCATCGCGGCTGGGGCGTGTCGGTGATCATCGGCGTGGCGCCGGCGGGGGCGGAGATCTCCACCCGCCCGTTCCAGCTGGTCACCGGGCGCATCTGGAAGGGCACGGCCTTCGGCGGCGCCAAGGGCCGGACCGACGTACCGAAATTCGTCGACTGGTACATGGACGGCAAGATCGAGATCGACCCGATGATCACCCACAAGCTCAAGCTCGAGGACATCAACGAGGGGTTCGAACTGATGCACGAGGGCAAGTCGATCCGCGCGGTCGTGGAATACTGACGCTCTCGGCCGGGCGGGGGGACCTGACCGGCCCTTCAGCGGTCCGCCCGGATCCAAGCCGGGCGGTGCCGCAAGCGGAGAGGGCGCAGGGGGTCCCGCCCGGCCGATATTAGCGGTGCTTTCGTGCGGCGCCGGGGCCATCGGCGCGCCATTCGCCCTTCGACCTGAAGGCGCCGCGGTTTGATAGCTGGCAGGGGGCGCTGCCCCCTCGTCGCTGACGCTCCTCACCCCCGGGATATTTATGGTCAGAAGAAACACGCGCCCGGCTTCTTCTGATCATAAATATCCCCGCCGGAGGCTCCTGCCCCCTCCACCCGCGAAAGCGCCGGGGGGGGCGGCGGCTCAGTCGCCGATGACCTCCGGGCCGCCCTCGTAGAGCGCCTCGACCAGGTGGGGGCGGTTGCGGATCACCGCGCGCTGGTTGATCGAGCCCTTGTCGGTGACCTCGCCCCGGTCGATGTCGGGCGCGGAGTCCAGCGGCACGATCCGGCAGATCCGGGTGGAGGAGCCGGTGGCGCCGGCGGCGAAGCTGTCCAGCCGCTCGCGCAGCGTCGCCGCATCCGGCGCGGGCTCGGCCGGCAGGACGATCGCGGTGAGGAAATCGCGGTCCTCGCCGACGATCACCGCGTCGCGGATCAGCCCGCCGAAATGGTCCACCAGCTTCGCCCGCAGCGCGCCCACCGCCACCCAGGTGCCGGTGGCGAGCTTGAAGTTCTCCGCAACCCTTCCGTCGAAGAGAAAGCCGCGGGCGAGGTCTTGCGGATTGGCCGGGCGGATCGCGTCGCCGAGGCGGTAGAAGCCTTCTTCGTCGAAATGCTGCGCCGTCACCTCGGGGGCGCCCTTGTAGCCCGGGGTGATAGAGGGCGACTTCAGCCGCGCCTCCAGCTTGCCGTCGTTGGGCACCAGCTTGAGCGTGATGCCCTTCGCGGGAACGCCGATATTGCCGGGGCTGTCCTGCGGCTCGGTGCAGAACAGGGCGAAGGGCCCGGTCTCCGTCGCTCCGAGCGCGGTGGTCAGCAGGATGTCGCGGCCCGTGGCCTCGCGCGCGTGACGGCGCAGGGCGTCCCAGAGATGCTGCGCCATGCCGGCGCCGGCATACATCATCAGGTCCAGCCGGGAGAAGAAGCGCGCCTTGAGCTCCGGGTCGGCGTCGAAGGCCTGCACCAGCCGCTCCCACGCCACGGGGACGTTGAAGTACCAGGTCGGCGCCACCTCCTTGAGGTTGCGGATCGTGGCCGTCATCCCCTCGGGGGTCGGGCGCCCCTCGTCCACGTGGTAGGTGCCGCCGTGCCACAGCACCATGTTGAACACCTTGTTGCCGCTCGCCGTGTGGTTCCAGGGCGCCCAATCCACCACCACCGGCGGACGCTGCGCCAGGAAGCGCATGGAATCGGCGATCATCACCTGGTTGGAGCACATCATGTACTGCGTGTTGATCACCGCCTTGGGCGACCCGGTGGAGCCGGAGGTGAAGAGGTACTTGCCCACGCTGTCGGGGGTGAGCGCGGCATAGGCGGCGTCGACCTGCGCTCCGGGGGCGGTGGCGCGCAGGCTCTCGTAGTCGCGGTCGCCGGGGGCGGCGTTCACCGAGACCAGCCGGATGCAATCCGCGCCGGCCTCGCCGCAGGCGGCCTCCAGCGCGCCGCGATAGGCCGCGCCGTTCTCGGCATAAACCATGCCAGGGCGCAGCAGCGCGGCGATGTCGCGGACCTTGCCGTGATCGGTGCTGACCAGGGAATAGGCGGTGGAGATCGGCGCGTAGGGCACGCCCGCATATTGCGCGGCGAGCCCCAGCAGCGCGTGATCGACCGAGTTGCGCGACAGGATCAGCAGCGGCCGGTCGGGGCCGAGCCCCGCTTCCAGCAGGCCCTGGCCGAGGGCACGGACCTGGTCCAGCACCTGCGCGTAGGAAAGCCGCCGCCAGGACCCGTCGGCCGCCCGTTCGGCGAGGAAGCAGCGGTCGGGCGCGGCCTCGGCCCAGTGCACCAGCCGGTCGGGCAGGGCGCGCGGGACCTCGCCCAGCTCGCCCTGCTGGCGCATCAGGATGGTGCCGTCGGGCCGTTCCTCGATATCGAAGACCGGCTGCCAGAACATCTCTTCCCGACCGGTCATCGGCTTAGCGGGGTGCCATGCGGATCGCGCCGTCGAGGCGGATCACCTCGCCGTTCAGCATCGCGTTCTCCACGATGTGGCGGGCCAGGGCGGCGAATTCCGACGGGTCGCCCAGCCGCGAGGGAAAGGGCACCTGCTGGCCGAGCGAGGTCTGCACGTCCTCCGGCAGGCCGGCCAGCAGCGGGGTCATGAAGATGCCCGGGGCGATGGTGCAGACGCGGATGCCGCTTTGCGACAGGTCGCGCGCCATGGGCAGCGTCATGCCGACGATGCCACCCTTGGACGCCGAATAGGCCACCTGGCCGATCTGCCCGTCATAGGCCGCGACGGAGGCGGTGTTGACGATCACGCCGCGCTCGCCATCCTCGGTCAGCGGGTCGTTCCCGGCCATCAGGGCGGCGGCCTGCGAGGCGCAGTTGAAGCTGCCGATCAGGTTGACGCCCACCACCTTGGAGAACAGCGCGGGATCGTGCGGTTCGCCGCGCGACACGGTCTTGGCGGCGGGGCCGATGCCGGCGCAGTTGACGAGGATCTGCAGACCGCCGCGCGCGGCCTTCACCGCGGCGAAGCCCTGCGCCACGCTGTCAGGGTCGCTCACGTCGACGCGCTGGAAGGCGCCGCCGAGTTCGGCCGCCCGGGCCTCGCCGGCTTCGGCGTTCATGTCGAACAGGGTCACGTGGACGCCGGCGCTTGCCAGTTCGCCCGCCACGGCCGAGCCGAGGCCGGAGGCTCCACCGGTGACCACGGCCGAAATGCTGTCACTGAGTTTCATCTGGTTGCTCCTCGTTCTGGATCAGGTCCAGCAGGGCGCGGAGATGAGCGCGCTCCTGCGGGGTGAAGGTGCCGAAGATCCGGTCCTCGCAGGCACGCAGCGCCGCCAGCGCCCGGGCATGCAGGTCGGACCCGGCCGACGTGACGGTCAGGGCATAGGCGCGGCGGTCGCCGGGCACCTTGTCGCGCTGGATCAGGCCGCGCCCCTCCAGCCCGTCGACGATGACCACGGTGCCCGAGCGTTCGATCTCCAGCGCGCGGGAAATCTCGCTCTGGCTGATGCCGGGGGTTTCGGCCACGACGCTGAGAACGGAAAAGGTGCGCTGGGTCAGGTCGAACCCGGCCAGCGTGGCGCGGATGTCGCGATGGATGCGCATGTAGCTGCGCTTGAAATTGTAGCCCAGCAGCGAGCGGAGCGCATCCTGGCGCACCGGACCGGCGCCATTGTCCATGTCTCGCATCCTTCCTCCCTGGCCGGATCGGGCCCCCGGTCGCGATAGTTCTGCGACCGAACAAAGCTGTTGAACAGGCTGGGCCGGTCTTTGTCAACTCGGGGTGGCGCCGAAATGGGGTCGGCAATGCGTTGGGCCGCGCGGGGCTGTCCAACGACGGGACCGGAGGCAAGGCGGTGGCTGCGGCAGGCGGCAGCCCGTATCGATGAAGGAGGGGGCGGAGGCGCATCTTCGCGCGGCGAGAGGCATTTTCAGGAAAAACCACTTGCTCCTTCCTGACCGGCGGCGAATGCAGGGGGCGGGAAGACCTGCCAGTATGCCCCTGCGCTCTAAAGGATCGACGGACATGGCCTATTTCTCGCCCAAGGGGGGGCTGCCCCCGCAATCGCAGCTTCTGACCGGGCGGGCGGTCTTTACCGACGCCTACGCGGTGATCCCCGGCGGCGTTCTGTCCGACATCGTCACCAGCCGCCTGCCGCATTGGGACGGCGCGCGGTTCTGGGTGCTGGCCCGGCCGCTTTCGGGCTTTGCCGAAACCTTCGCGCAGATGATCGGCGAACTGGCGCCCGGAGGTGGCTCCGACCGGCCGGAGCCCGATGCCGGGGCCGAGGCGGTGCTTTTCGTGACCGGCGGCGCGCTGCAGCTGACCCTTGCGGGAACGGTCCACGAGATGGAGACGGGCGGCTATGCCTATATCCCGCCCGGGACAGAGTGGCGCCTCCGCAATCGCGGCGAGGGGTCCGCGACGTTCCACTGGGTCCGCAAGCGCTATCGCCCGGTGGAGGGGCTGGACGCACCGGAGGCTTTCGTGACCTCCGACCGGGACGTGGCGCCGATCGCCATGCCCGAGACCGACGGGGCCTGGGCGACCACCCGCTTTGCCGATCCCGACGACCTGCGCCACGACATGCACGTGAACATCGTCACCCTGCATCCCGGCGCGGTCATCCCCTTCGCCGAGACCCACGTGATGGAGCACGGGCTGTTCGTGCTGCAGGGCAAGGGGGTCTACCGGCTGAACCAGGACTGGGTGGAGGTCGAGGCGGGCGATTTCATGTGGCTGCGCGCCTTCTGCCCGCAGGCCTGCTATGCCGGCGGGCCGGAGCCCTTCCGCTACCTGCTCTACAAGGACGTGAACCGGCACATGCCGCTGGACCTGCCGGCGGCGCAGGGCTGACCGGGGAGGGCGGGGCCTGTCTCCGGGTCAGGGGCGTTCCGCATCTGGGCCGTGAAACCGACCGGTTCCGCCGGACCTTCGGAGGCGTGCAGGGAGGTCCGGGCAAGGTCCCGGCCGTCCTCCACCCACCGGACGTCAGAGCAGCGCGTGGGCGGCCCCGGTACCCTCGGGCGCCTCGCTGGTGAAATCGAGCCCCACGCTCAGCCCGTTCTCGTCCGAGCGCACTTCGAGCTCGCCCCGCAGCTCGGAGGAGATCACCGCCGCGATCTGCATTCCCAGCCCTCCGCGCGAGGCGTCGATCTCCTTGGGGATGCCGATCCCGTCGTCGGCGCAGAGGATCTGCACGAGGTTGCCCGGCCCGCCCTCGATGGTGACGCGGACATGGCCCGCCCGGTCGCCGGGGAAGGCGTGCTTGAAGGAATTGGCGATGAACTCGTTGATCAGGGTGCCCACCGCCACCGCCTCGGCCGAGGTCACGGTGAGCGCGTCGCAGGTGACGTCCAGCGTCACGTCCTGCGGGGCGATCTCGCGGAAATGCGCGCCGAGGTTCTTCACGTAGCGGTCCAGCTCCACCACCGGGCCGGCATTGGTGCGGTAGAGCTCCTGGTGCAGCTTGGCCACCGCCTGCACCCGCGAATCGATGGTCGTCAGCGCGGTCTTGGTCTCGTCGCTCCGGGCGCGGCGGTTGGCGATCTGGATCAGCGACGACAGCGACTGGAGCGAGTTCTTCACCCGGTGGTCCACCTCCTGCCGCAGCAGGGTCGCGCGCTTGAGCGTCTTGCGCATCTCGAGCTGCGCCATGAGCTGCCGCGCCAGCACCCGGAGCGTGTCGCGCTGCAATGCGGTCAGTTCGCGCGGTTCATGGTCGAGCACGCAGAGGGTGCCGATGGGCAGCCCCGCATCGGTGCGCAGCAGGGCGCCCGCGTAGAACCGCAGGCCCGGCTCGTCGCAGCATAGCGGATTGTCCACCATGCGCGGATCCTCGAGCGTGTCGCGGATCTCGACGAACTCCTCCTCGAGGATGATGTGCGAGCAGATCGAGGTCTCCAGCGGGGTCTCGCGCACGCCGAGCCCGGTCTCCGCCTTGAACCACTGGCGGTCGGCGTCGATGAAGTTGACGACCGAGATCGCCGTGCCGCAGGTCGCCGCGGCAAGCTTCACGACGTCGTCGAAATCCTTTTCGCGGTCGGTATCGAGGATCTCGTAGGAATAGAGGGCGCGAAGCCTCTCGTCCTGGCGAGGGTGGGGGCGGGCGATGGCCATCAACGGGTACTCTGCAAAATTCACATCCGGGCGTTGATCGTCCTGCCCGAATGGCCTTTCTAGAGCCCGTGCGGCCCGAGGGTCAATCGCGCGGGGCCCGGCGGCGGGCCGCGCGTGGCCCGTACACCCCGCTCCTCACGCTGACGTGTTCGCGCCGGCTCGTCCGGTGGCCGTGGTCCGGCCGTGTCCGCCGCCGGCGCGCCCCATCATTCCCCCGGCACGCCACCTTCGCGCCGCGCCATGCCGCCCGAGATCTCCTCGGTGGACTCGTCGCGCAGCTCGTGCGGCAGGACGAGGTTCAGCACGATGGCGATCAGCGCCGCGGGCAGGATCCCCGACGCGCCGAGGATGCGTAGCGTGTCCGGCAGGTGCTGCAGCGCGTTGGGCGCCCCCGCGGGCAGGTTCATCACCTCCAGCTGCAGGCCCAGCCCCACCGACAGCGCCACGGCGAAGATCACCATGTTGCGCCGGTTCCACACCACGTCCGACAGCATCGAGATGCCGGAGGCCACGACCATGCCGAACATCACGATGACGCCGCCGCCCAGCACCTCGATCGGCACCGTGCGGATCACGCCGCCCACCTTGGGCACCAGCCCGCAGACGATGAGGAAGAGCGCGCCGATGGTCACCACGTGGCGGCTCATCACCCCGGTCATCGCGATCAGGCCGACGTTCTGCGAGAACGAGGTATTTGGCAGCCCGCCGAAGATGCCGGCGATCGCCGTGCCCAGACCGTCGGCATAGGTGGCGCCCGCGATCTCGCGGTCCGTGGCCTCGCGCCCGGCACCGCCCTTGCAGATGCCCGACACGTCGCCCACCGTCTCCACGGCCGAGACGAAGGCCATCAGGCAGAAGCCGATGACGGCGGCGGCCGAGAACTCGAACCCGTATTTGAAGGGCTGGGGCAGGGCGAAGGCGGCGGCGTTGGACCAGCTGCCCGCGACGCCCTCCAGCGTCAGCATCCCGGTGGCGAGGCAGTAGAGGTAGCCCGCCACGATCCCCACCAGCACCGCCGAGATGGACAGCATCCCGCGGGCGAAGAACTTGCAGCCCAGCGTGACGACGATCACCACCAGCGCCGCGGACCATGACATCAGGCTGCCGTAGCTCTCCGCGCCCGAGGCTTTCGCCGGCACTCCCCCGGCGGCGTATTCGATCCCCACCTTGACCAGCGCGAGACCGATCATGGTCACCACCAGCCCGGTCACCAGCGGCGGCAGAGCAAAGCGGATGCGCCCAATCACCGTGCCGAGCAGCGCATGGAACAGCCCCCCGATCAGCACCCCGCCGAACAGCGCGGCGAGCGCGTCCACGCCCTTGCCCGCCACCAGCGGGATCATGATCGGGATGAAGGCGAAGGACGTGCCCTGCACCACCGGCAGGCGCGAGCCCACGGGGCCTGCGCCCACCGTCTGGATCAGCGTGGCGACCCCGGCGAAGAGCATCGACATCTGGATGAGATACAGAAGCTCCGGGAAATCCGGCGAGCCCGAGCCGAAGCCGAAGCCCGCCGCGCCGGCCACGATGATCGCGGGCGTGACGTTCGACACGAACATCGCCAGCACGTGCTGGATGCCCAGCGGGATGGCGCGGTGCAGCGCCGGGGTGTAATTCGGGTCGCGCAGCTGCTCTGCCGTCCCGATGGTGTTGTCAGCCATTCCTTGTCCCTCTCCGTTGGTGCCCGGGTGCTCTTGGCGGCCCCTCGGGCGGATGATCGGGGCAGGCGCGCTGCCCCCTCTCAGGCCACGATCCGGTAGGGCGTGGCGAAATGATGCTCCTCGAGGTTCGGCGTCTCGCCGATCCGGTCCACCACGGCGAAGCGGCCCGGCGCGTGCAGCGGCGTCAGCACCCCGTGCCACGTCCCGCGCAGCAGGTTGATCCCCTGTCCCGGCGCGGTGAGAAAGGCCAGCGGCGTGCCCGGCAGGCCGCCTTCGTCCGGGGCCACGACGACGAGGAAGGGATGCTCCGACAGCGGCAGGAAAGCCTGGCTGCCCTCGGGGTGCCGCTCCACCAGGTCGAGCGAATAGGGCAGGCTGCGCGGCTGCGCATCGAACAGGCTGATCCCGGCCCGTCCGCCGGTCTCCTCTCCGAAATCCATGCGGGCAAGGTCATGGTAGCGACCGCACAGCCCCGCATTGATGACCTTGTCGGGCGCGCCTTGCGTGTCCAGCACGTCGCCGAAGGGGGCGAAGGCCGCGGGGTCGAGGGGCAGGGCGCGGATCTCGGTCATGCGGGCAGCACCGCGCGCAGCCGCAACTCGGCGATGCGCTCCACCTGCCGGCAGGCCTCGGCGAACTCGGTCTCCGTGTCCTGCCCGACCCGGCGGCGGAAGGCTTCGAGGATCGAGGCCTTGTCGTGGTCCCGCACCGCGATGATAAAGGGAAAGCCGTGTTTCGCGACGTAGTCGTCGTTGAGCCGGGTGAACAGCTCGCGCTCCTCGTCGGTCAGCGCGTCGAGCCCGGCGCTCGCCTGTTCCGAGGTCGATTCCGCCGTCAGCCGTTTCGCCGCCGCCAGCTTGCCCGCGAGGTCGGGGTGCGCCTTGAGCACCTCCAGCCGCTTCTCGCGCGGGGCGCTGCGCAGCACCCGGGCCAGCGCGTTGGCGAGCCCCGCGGCGCGGTCATGGGCGGGGCCGAGCTCCAGCTCGTAGGCCCCTTCCGCGACCCAGGCCGAATGCTCCACGATGCCGCCGTAAAGCTCCACGAAGCGCGCGCGGGACATCTGCGACGGCCGCTCGAAGCGCCGATGCGGGTGGTGTTCCGCCCAGTGGCGCGCCACGTCGATGCGGCGCGGGGTCCAGACGCCCTCGAACCCGCTGATATAGTCGAGGAACCGCTTCAGCCCCGCCGCCTTGCCCGGCCGCCCGATCAGGCGGCAGTGCAGCCCCACCGACATCATCGCCGCCCGGCCCGACCGCCCCTCTTCGTAGAGCGTGTCGAAGGCGTCCTTGAGATACTGGAAGAAATCCTCGCCGTTCACCCAGCCGGGCGCCGTGGCGA
Organism: Carideicomes alvinocaridis; assembly: GCA_005473895.2. Lineage (GTDB taxonomy): Bacteria > Pseudomonadota > Alphaproteobacteria > Rhodobacterales > Rhodobacteraceae > Carideicomes > Carideicomes alvinocaridis. The sequence goes on along the minus strand of SRJI02000043.1, from coordinate 3,963 downwards.
AGCGCATGTCGTTGGCCTCGAGCGTGTAGGGGATGATCAGCTGGTCCCGCTCCCCGACTTCCAGCCAGTAGGGCAGATCGTCGTCGTAAGTGTCGGAGATATAGGCGAACCCGCCTTCCTCCGCCGCCAGCCGCACGGTGTTTGCGCTGCAGCGGCCGGTGTACCAGCCCTGCGGCCGCTCCCCCACCACCTCGGTGTGCAGACGGACGGCCTCGGCGATGGCGGCGCGCTCCTCCTCCTCGGGCATGTCCTTATGCTCGATCCATTTCAGCCCGTGCGAGGCGATCTCCCAGCCCGCCTGCTTCATCGCCGCCACCTGCTCGGGCGAGCGGGCGAGCGCGGTGGCCACGCCGTAGATGGTCAGGGGGATGCGCGCGGCGGTGAACATGCGGTGCAGCCGCCAGAAGCCCGCCCGCGCGCCGTATTCGTAGATCGATTCCATGTTCCAGTGCCGCTGCCCCGGCCAGGGCGCGGCGCCCGCGATGTCGGACAGGAAGGCTTCGGAGGCGGCATCGCCGTGCAGCACGGAATTCTCGCCCCCCTCCTCGTAGTTCAGCACGAATTGCACGGCGACCCGGGCATCGCCGGGCCACTTCGCATCGGGGGGCGTCGGCCCGTGGCCGATCATGTCGCGGGTATAGCGGGTCATTCGGATCCTTCGGTCTTGCCCGGCCAGTTTCTAGGCCAAAAGGTCACGCTGCACTTGCGGAATATTCAAGAAGGTTCTTTTGCCGGCCCAACGCTGTTTCCACGGGCGCAATTCCATGCATATTGGTGCGGATCGCGGCAGAACCGGAAGGGCCAGGACCATGGCGGGCTACCTCACCACCCACGTGCTCGACACCGCCAGAGGCTGCCCGGCAGACGGGCTGCGGATCGAGCTCTACCGGTTGGAGAGCGGGGCCCAGCGGCTGCTGCACGAATACATCACCAACGAGGACGGCCGCACCGATACGCCGATCCTGCCGGAATCCCGCTTCGAGACCGGGCAGTATGAACTGGTCTTCCATGCCGGCGACTACCTGCGCACGGCGGGGCTGGCGCTCGAGACGCCGCTGTTCCTCGACCGGGTGCCGGTCCGGTTCGGCATTTCCGACCCGCAGGCGCATTACCACGTGCCGCTGCTGCTATCGCCCTATGGATACTCGACCTACCGCGGCAGCTGAGCGCGGCGGCGCGGCTCTTTTCTCTCTCATCGCGCTGACGATGGTGGCCTTTGCCGCCAATTCCGTGCTGAACCGGATGGCGTTGGCCGGCGGCGCGATCGACCCCGTGGATTTCGGCGCGCTGCGGCTGGTCTCGGGGGCGGGGATGCTGGCGCTGCTGATGCGGCTGCGCGGCCGGCGGATCCAGCTGCGCGGGCCGGGCCGGGTGGCCGGCGTGCTGTCGTTGCTGGTCTATGTCTACGGCTTTTCGCTGGCCTACCTCGCGCTCGATGCCGGGGCGGGGGCGCTGATCCTGTTCGGCCTGGTGCAGATCACGATGTTCGCCGCCGCGCTCGCGGGCGGAGAGCGGCCGTCCGCCGCGCGCTGGGCCGGGGCGGGGCTGGCGCTGATCGGCCTTGCCTGGCTGCTCTGGCCCGGTTCGGTGCCGCTCAGCCTGCCCCATGCGGCGCTGATGGCGGCGGCGGGCGTGGGCTGGGGAATCTACTCGCTGGCCGGGCGCCGCGCCGCCGACCCGCTGGCGGCCACCACGGCGAATTTCCTGCTGGCCGCGCCCGCGGGACTTGTCGTGGCGCTCCTCGCGGGCAGCGAGATCGGCTCGGCCACGCCGGCGGGGCTGGGCTTCGCGGTGCTGTCTGGGGCGGTGACCTCGGGGCTGGGCTATGCGCTGTGGTACGCGGTGCTTCCCCGGATCGCCGCCACCAGCGCCGCCATCGCGCAGCTCACCGTGCCGGTCATCGCCATGGCCGGGGGCGCGCTGCTGCTGGGCGAAGGGCTGAGCCTGCGCTTCGCCCTGGCCGCCGCGCTGGTGCTGGGCGGCGTCGCGCTGTCGGTGCTGGGCGGGCGGCGCTGAGGCTGGAGCCGCCGAGCCCTAGCGCGCCAGCGGCTCCATCGGGTCATAGCCGGGCCCCGCCCCGAAGGCCGTCTCGAACAGGCTGTCGGGCTTGAACCGCAAACCCGCCGCCTCTTCGCGCGTGACCCAGCGGCGGGTATCGACCACGGCCTCCGGATCCTGCCAGTCGTCGCGCAACTCGCCGGCCACCACCTCGCAGCGGAAGAACACCTCAACCTGGTGAAAGTCCCGCTCCGGGTCGGCGTATTCGTTGACCAGACAGGGCGCCCCCACCCGGACGGTGAGTCCGCATTCCTCCCAGACCTCGCGCGCCAGATTCTCGGGCAGCGAGGCGCCGCGGTCCACCCCGCCGCCGGGCGCGCACCACAGGTCCGACTGCCCGCCGGGCCAGGCGTTGACCAGCAACAGCCGGTCGCCCGAAAGGATGATCGCGCGGACGGCGAGCCGGGGCGGCAGGGGTTCGGGCATGGCGGGAAACCTTTGCTCAGCGGCAACCTGCCCCTTTCTTAGGGCGGTCTGGCATCGTATCTCAAGAGGATGTCGCGCCTCCTGCCGCTCCTCTTCGCCCTGCTGATGCTGCCCGCCGCCGCGGCCCGGGCCGATTGCATCGTGCTGCTGCACGGACTGGCGCGGACCGAGAATTCCATGACCGTGATGGACGAGGTGCTGGAGGCCCATGGCCACAAGGTGGTGAATGCGGGCTATCCCTCCACCTCCGCCACGGTGCAGACGCTGGTGCGGGAAACCCTGCCCGGCGCCGTGGCCGAATGCGGCGACGCGCGGGTGAGCTTCGTCACCCATTCCATGGGCGGCATCCTGCTGCGGGTCTGGCTGGGGCAGAACCGGCCCGAACGGCTGGGCCGGGTGGTGATGCTGGCGCCCCCGAACCAGGGCACCGAGCTGGTGGACACCTTCCGCGAATACGAGCTGTTCCGCCTCATGAACGGCCCCGCGGGCAGCCAGCTGGGCACCGGGGAGGCGGACCTTCCCGCGCGGCTGCCGCCGGTGGATTTCCCGCTCGGGGTGATCGCGGGCAACCAGTCGCTGAATGCGCTCTACTCGGCGCTGATCGACGGGCCGGACGACGGCAAGGTCTCGGTCAACTCGACGCGGGTGGAGGGGATGGCCGATCATATCGTCCTGCCGGTGACCCACACTTTCATGATGAACAACCCGCTGGTGATCGCCCAGACGATCAGCTTTCTCGACACCGGGGCCTTCGACCACGAGCTGGGCTTCGCCGAGGCGCTGGAGCGGCTGAACGAGCCTTGCGTCATCTGTCTGCCCACGGGCGCCGATGACCACTGAGCTGACCTTTACCGGTGCACGCTGCCTGCTGGCCGGCGAGGCCGACCTGCGCGCGGCGGAGATCTCCGTGGCCGGGGACCGCATCGTCGAGGGCGCGGGCGGGCGCCGGCTGGACCTGTCGGGCCACTGGCTGCTGCCGGGGATCGTGGACATCCACGGTGACGGGTTCGAACGCCACGTGGCGCCCCGGCGCGGTGCGGTGGACGATATCGGCGCGGGGCTTGTCGCCACCGAGGCGGAGCTGGCCGCCAACGGCATCACCACCGCCGTGCTCGCCCAGTTCTGGAGCTGGGAGGGCGGGATGCGCGGCCCGGACTTCGCCCGCCGCTTCCTCGAAGCGCTCTCGGCCCATCGCGGGACGGGCACCGACCTGCGGGCGCAGATCCGGCTGGAGACGCATCTGCTGGACGATTACCCGGCGGTGGAGGCGGAGATGGCGCGCCACGGCGTGGGCTACCTGGTCTTCAACGACCACCTGCCCCATGCGGCGCTGGAGGCCGGCCGCAAGGTGCCGCGGCTGACCGGGCAGGCGCTGAAATCCGGCCGCTCCCCCGAGGCCCACCTGGCGCTGCTGACGGCGCTCCACGCCCGGGGGGCGGAGGTGCCGCCGGCGCTCGACGCGCTGGCGGCGCGGCTGGC
>SRJI02000215.1 GCA_005473895.2 Carideicomes alvinocaridis | reverse complement strand
TCGTCAGCTGTGAACTTCTCACCGTAGTCGGAGGTCAGCTGGTCACGGATGGCCTCGGGGGACATGGCCTGCTGTTCCTGGTAGTCCTGGGCCTTCTTGAGAGCGTTCGCGTTCCAATCAGCCTCAACGTTGTCGACCGCGTACTGGGCGGCCTCCTCGGAGAACTGACCCCYGTACTCAGAGGTGAGCTGGTCGTAAATGCCCTGCTTGGACATGTGCATGGTTTTGTCGTAGTTCTTCGCCTGACGCAAGGCGGAGGTGTACTCAGCGGGAACGTCTGCCTCCTCCTCTGCGGCAGACTCAGATGCTTCGCCCGTGGGGGCCGACGAGCCCGAGCCGGGGGAGGCAGGGGCGGCGTCGTTCGAGTTGTTGCCGCCCATCAGGGAACTCAGGATCCCAAGGAGAATCAGCAGGCCGACGCCGATGAGGATGAGCTTGAGGCATCCGCCCTTCTTCTTGGGCGGCTGGGCGGCGGTGTGCGAGCCGTTGTCTATCGCGTCGCGGTTCCTGGCCATGTGGATCCTTTCAGAGTAATGACGAGGCTCGGGCGTAGCGGTGACCATGATTTATGCCGTGCCACGAGCTAGCTCAGACTAACAAGGGAGCGCTC
>SRJI02000214.1 GCA_005473895.2 Carideicomes alvinocaridis | reverse complement strand
TGGCTCAGTGCGCTCACCACTCTGCCGTCCGGAATCGACCCGTTCCGGGCCGTGGGCCTCCATCTGGGGGCGGCTGCGCTCATCGGCTTCATCCTCCACGTGCTGACGCGCGGTGCTGCCGGCCGGTCGGCCTGATCCCACGCTCGGGGTGATCACGGCGTCGTCGGATCGAACCTGACAGGTCAGCGTCGGCGCCGCGGTGGGCGGCATGCACCAACCCCACCAGCACTGTGCTTCGTCCAGCTCTCCGATGCGCCCGTCCGCGCCCTCACTCCGCCAGGAACTCCAGCAGGATCCGGTTGAACTCCTCGGAGTGGCTGATGCTGAAGCCGTGCGGGGCATCCTTGACCAGTTCGACGCGGCTGCCGTCGATCGCCTCGTGCGTCCGCTTGCCGGAGCCCTTGAACGGGACGATCTGGTCGGCGTCGCCGTGCAGGACCAGGGCCGGCACGGTCACCGCCGGCAGGTCGCGGCGGAAGTCGGTGGCTCCGAACGCGTCCATGGAGGCCAGCGCCGCCGTCTGGTCGGACTGCAGCGCCATCCGGATGGCCTCCTGGCGCTGCTCCTCGGTGACCTTCAGACTGCTGGTCAGGCCGGCGAGCTTGGGGGTG
>SRJI02000213.1 GCA_005473895.2 Carideicomes alvinocaridis | reverse complement strand
AGAAGGCCGAGGTCGAGTCGATCCTCGACCGCGTGCAGGCCGAGCACCCCGAGCTGCTGGTGACCCGGCTGCGTCCCGGGCTGATCTTCCAGTCCGCCGCGGGGCCCGAGATCAAGGACTACTTCCTGGGCGACCTCGTCCCCGCCCGGCTGGTCGCCCGCCTGCGCACCCCGGTGCTGCCGTTCCCGCGGGGCCTGCGATTCCAGGCGCTCACGGCCCAGGACGTGGCGGACGCGTACTGGCGGGTGATCGCCCACCGCGCGGGCGGGGCCTTCAACGTGGCCGCCGAGCCCGTGCTGGACGCGCACACCATGGGCACGGCCCTCGGGGCGCGCCGCATCCTGGAGCTGCCCGTGGGCCTGTTCCGAGCGGCCGCGGCGCTGACCTACCGGGCACGGCTGCAGCCCACCGACCCGGGGTGGGTGGACATGGCGGCGGCGGTGCCCATCATGGACACCACGGCCCTGCGCGCCGCGACCGGCTGGTCCGAGACCACCGACGCCCGGGAGGCGGTCCGCCTCGTGCTCGACCATCTCGACGGCGCCGAAGGCCTCGGCAACGCCGGGCACCGCTCGCACTCGCCCACGGATTGAGGACGATGACCATCACCCG
>SRJI02000212.1 GCA_005473895.2 Carideicomes alvinocaridis | reverse complement strand
TCCGAGGGGACGAACGGGTGGCCCGAGGTGATCACCACGGCTTCGACGTCGCGCTCCTCCACGTGGGCGACCACGTCCTCCACGGTGTCCAGGTCCGTGGAGACCGGTATCGGGAGGTAGTCCTCCTGCCGGGTCTTGTATCCGGGGAGGGCCGCGGCCACGGGGGCGTAGCCGGCGCCGGCCTCGGAGTCGAGGGCCTGGAAGATGTGCCGGACGGCCTTCGGGCCGCCGACGAGCAGGAGCCGCCGCCGGAACCTGCCGCGGTGTCGCTGCCGCGCCACCCACCCGCGCACGAGGAACCGGCCCAGCAGGAGCAGGAGCACGCCCAGCGGCAGAGCCAGGCCCACGTAGCCGCGCGCCACTTCGAGACCTGCCGCATAGGCGAGGATCGCGACGGTGCCGAAGAGGTACAGGGTGGCCTGCAGGACCCGCTTGTACTCCTCGGTGCCCACCCCCAGGATCCGGATGTCCCGGGAGCCTTGGATGGTCAGCGCGAGCACCCAGGCCGCGCTCAGCGCGAGGCTGATGACGCTGTAGTCGACGAGTGCGGCGCCCGGGAGGGTGGTGCGCCGCGGTCCGCCGAAGCGGAGCTGGGCCGAGACGAAGGTGGCG
>SRJI02000211.1 GCA_005473895.2 Carideicomes alvinocaridis | reverse complement strand
CGCCCCTCCCCTTCTCAGCTCAGCTGTGCCGTGGCCTCAGAGGTGCGGCTGGCCCCAGGCCCACCCGGTACCCGGGGTCGGGGGCATGGGATTGCCAGCCTGCAGAAGATAGCGGGCCCCGGTGTCCCTTCCGGTGGAGTCAAGGAGCGGGTAGTACCCGGTGCGGTGGGTGATCTCTCCCGGGTGATGGGTGGTGYGGCGGTGCGTAGGAGGCATGAGCRGCCTTCCTTTCGGTGTSGTCGTTCTTGAGAAGCGAAGCAACACGCCGAACTCCACSCAYGCCACCTGTAGCATGAGGRATGAACTGCTAGTTCAAGTCCGGCTACTGGGTCGTCATCGGGGTGCCACCCGTGACGGCCCAGAGCTGTTTCGCACCGGGTCCTTCCTGACCACTAGACCAGGGGTGATCCGGCGCTTCTAGTCTATATGTCGTGGGGTCTCGGCGTCGCAGTCACTACATGTAGTAGTTACGGCTATGTAATTACGCCAATCCCCCCGCCCCCAGCTCTGTCCACAGGGGGCGGGTAAGTCATTTGACGCAATTAAGCCCGATACGCCGATATGGCCGCTCTCTGTCCACATTGTGGATTGTCCCCATCGGTTCTCCCGTTCGC
>SRJI02000042.1 GCA_005473895.2 Carideicomes alvinocaridis | reverse complement strand
CGACGGATCTTCGCAATAGTCTCCACGACCAACATCCCGAACCTGCTCCCGGTAGCTTCGGGAGCATCATGGCCACGCCAATGTAAGGGGGGTCATTTTTGGACGCCGATCACCCCGTTACGGGGTCAGTTTTCCATGCCGGTTCACATTCGACTCTCGATACGGCATAAACTGTGCAGTTTTCAGCAGGAGAGACGTTACACAACAACCTCACATAATTTATTCACCATGTTTCTTATATCTAATTCTTCCATAGATTGATCAAGCGGCAGAGATAAGACATGGCTTTTTAGCCAAATTGCATCAGTTTGCCCTGACCACTCTACCCTACGATTAAAACCACCCCACCAAGGCGTCGCCTCAAAACCATCAGCCTGAAGCATTCTCGCGATATGGTCCCTATTGCGGACTATTATAGGCATACTAACGGGACAGGTTTCCGGGGCAAGGTCCGACTTCAAGAGCTTCACCCCAGATACCCCATCCAAAAGCTCCCGATAAGCGAACCAGTTGGCCCGGCGCCGCCGGAAGGTCTCCTTCACATCAACGGCTTCCAAAGCGCGGCCTGTAAGCTTGCTCATACCTCTCCCCTCGAGATCCGTGTCAAAATAGTAATGCTCAGGCATATCTTGGAACTCACCCTGAGAGGGTTTCGTGTTGCGAACTAAAGCTTTTCTTTTTCTTATCTTTCGAATGGGGCCGTCTCCCAAAATTTTAGTCATATATTTGCGTACTAAGTGTCTTCCGGTTGCGCCAAATGGCGGAGAGCGAGAAAAAGTAGGCGGATCTGGCAAGTTACCATCGTTAATGACAAGTGCGCCCCCTCCTACCACGGGAAAGAATTTATAAAAACAGAATAGAGATATATCTCCTACACGTCCGTCGGCAGGAAACGATCCACTCAATAGGCTGAGCGCGCAATCCTCGATTAACTTTATGCCGTGGCGGTCAGAAATTTTCCGGATGTCATAAAGATGCGGCTGGAGTTCTCCGAAAAAATGTATGACGTATATGGCTTTCGTTCGAGATGTGATCCGCTTTTCAATATCGTTAGGATCAATTACCATGTCACGCCCAACCGGAAAGAGGTTGACCTTCAATCCCGCGTGAATAAGAGGGTCAATTTCTGAGCCGCAATTATATGCCGGTCCGAGGACTTCGTCGCCTTGCGAAAGGCCTAGTATGGAGGGGATAGCGCGGATGCCTACCCGAGTATTATAACTGAAGCTCGCACGCCTATCCTTGAATAGCGAAAGTACGCCACCACCTTGACAAGTCAATGCCGCCCATCCCTTAGAGTGAGTAGAAATTCCAAAGCTTCATTCTTTAAGCCCCAGGGTAGGGATGGGGCGTTACCAATATGTCTTGCTGCAGTATCGAAAAAAATAATTTGATGCTTGACCTGTATGGACGGAATCTTCATTCCGGCGGCCTCTTTCGTCGACGCCCTAGGAGGGAGCTTGCTTGGTTTCTAGAACGCATCGCGTATTCCTGCGTAAAAGCAATAATCAATAGGGGGGCATTTTTCTCCTTATGAGATTTAGTGCTTTTTCCACTATGTAGTGCGGCGGAATCAGGATTCGCGCTAGCGTGCTCACTGCTTTCTTTCTTTCGGCAATTCGGATTACCTCGGAGGGCCTAAACTCAGATTTATATTTGTATATATTATATTTTTCCTCGCCAGGTCGGGGCATCGCGTAGCCTTCAAGATCGAGTTTCACGCATCCGCGCTCCTTTGCCCACCTCATGGCCTCTAGCCAGATTGCTGGTGCTATTCTAAGATTGCCAGCGGCGCGAAGAGGTTCTGTTTCAGTAGTAAAGTGGCTTCCGTGAGCTGTTTTGTTGCTACGGACAACCCAGATCCCAGCGAGAAATTCGTTTCCCTTCCAAGCCGAGAGTATTGTACCGAAATTTCCAGGTCGTAGTACCTTCTCGAACGCCGCATTAAATTCCCGCCAACTGACGTTCGGTAGGCCACGGCTACTCCTCAGTCGGTTGAGGCTCGAAAAGAAAAGTTCCGCCTCCTCTTTTTTATCTATTGGCTTAATATATATTCCTTGTCGAGAAGCACGGCGTGTTTCTCGACGTGCACTTTTCGACATTTTTTCAAAAATCGTCTCTAGGGGCTGATCAAGATCTACAAGGCCGGTGGAGCGGTAGGTGGCACCTTCTGCCTCCCGCCAATTGCCTGCGTCCAAGAGGGTCGATAATGATTTCGCATCATCATTTAACCAATATGGTGTTATATGCAGGCTCCCTACGCGCTCTAGAGATGGATGACATAACAAGTCATCCAAAAACTCTTTCATGGTTTCGGCATCGTCACATATGGGCCCACTTTGACAGTAGGCTCGCACCCAGATTCCGGGGATGATAGCATGCGGCACTAAAGTTATCACCGCAAGGGCACACAGCGTGCTATTTCTCCTTCCGGTAGCGAAGATAACCTTGCGTCCCTTCGCCACTTCTTGTGCAGCGAAGATCGGATGCTGGCGTGGGTGTTGGTGTTCTGCGCCAGACCAGAAATCTTCCCACTCCTGGAGGTCGTGCGCGGACAGCTTCTCAAAGCATTCGGTGACCAGACCGCTGTTCGGTGCTGCTACCGGGCTGAGTTGTTGGGTTCCCGCTGAAGGATGGCGTCCTGACAACTGCTTATGAGTCCTTGCTTCGATGTCGTTCTCCGTGCACTGATCTTGCTTCAAGGCGTGTCGTATCTCTGTTAGGTCCGTTGGTGTTGCAAGTGTCGGAAGAGATTGGCATGAAATGTCCTTATAATCCAGTACCATCGATGCCTGCCGTGTCGGTTGTCGTCGTGAATTGGAACGCTCGAGACGTCCTTTACGACTGTCTGATGTCGATCATGCAGCAAACTACTATGCCTCATGAGGTGATCGTCGTAGACAATAACTCCACGGATGGCTCTCCGGAGATGGTGCGGGAGGCGTTCCCGGATGTCGTCTTGGTCGCCAACTCGGAAAACCGGGGGTTCGCTGCAGCCAACAATCAGGGGCTCCGACTCTCCCGCGGTAAACGCCTTTTGCTCCTCAACCCTGATACTGTCATCTTAGAGCATGCCATTGACCGGGTGGCTTCCTGGCTCGACGCACATCCCGACGTAGGATGTGTTGGTTGTCAAGTGATGGAGAACAGAGAACAGGTCCAGCGCACTTGCTTCGCTGATCTCGGTCCGGTCAACGTGGCACTGGTAGAGTTCGGTCTTCACCGTTTAGCGCCCCAGAATCGGTTCCTTGGGAAGCCCGAATATGCTGGATGGGGCCGCGACACCCAGCGAGATGTAGACGTGGTCTCGGGGATGTTCATGATGGTGCCGCGTCATGTTTTTGACGAAGTTGGCGAGCTGGATGAGAGTTTCTTCATATACTCCGAGGAAGCGGATTGGTGCCGGCGCATCCGGCGAGCAGGCTGGCGCTGTGTTTTCACTCCCGAGGCCCAGATTATTCACTTGGACGGCGGTTCGAAGAGCACGGCCCAGATCCGTTCTAGGATGTACATCCAAATGCAAAAGAGCAAGTTAATCTACCTTCGGAAGCACTATGGGGTCCGCGGATACGTTTTGGGACGCCTAATTTTTCTGGTTTCCTCAATGTTGCGTTTCCTGTTGACAACCGGTCGAAACGGAAGCGAGGAAATTTCGGCACGCAGAAGGCTGGCGCTCGCGGCACTACGATATCACGTGACCGGGCAGGAGCCAGTTTCTTGAAGGATTTCGTCCACGCTCTGAAGACTGAATGGCTGGAAGGTTCCGCCGCATTGTGGGAGATTTGCGACGAGTGGCAATCGCTCGTCGACCACACCAAAGCCGATATATATTGGTCCCCTATTTGGACACTGACGTGGTGGGACCATTTTGGAAGCGACTATCGGCTTTTGACCTTTGTGGCTCGGCGTGAAGACGGCCGCTTAGCCGGTCTCCTGCCTTTCATGCTCAGGACAACATGGGCCGGTCCGGTGCCGGTACGAGTTGCGCGACTAGCAGGTGCGGACCCCCAGTGCGTGCTTATCGAGTTACCAATCGAAGAGGACGTGTTAGCTCCTGTACTGCGACGTGCAACCGAGGGACTTCATTCTGCGTTTAAGGTCGATCTAGTCAGCTTCACACCGGTGTCAGGGCGGGGAGCAATTCCGGAGGCGCTTCGAACCGCCTTGTGTGGTTCATCTGACCACGCGAGCGCCGAACAGCATACGGAGATCAATTTAGTTGATAAGCAAGCAGGAACGCACACGGTTTTTGAGTTGCCGGAAACGTTCGAGGGCTATCTATCCACTTTGTCAAAAAAACGACGGAGCCAATTTCGGCGCGACTGGACTAAGCTCCAAGAGAATCACGGCGTAAAAAATAAAACTGATTTTGCAAATGAACAGAGTCTTTTAGACTTTGTTCATCTACACGACTTGCAGTGGAGAGCCGCTGGCCGAGGAGGGCATTTTACAGACTGGCCTGGAAGTCGAGATTTCTATTCTGACCTCTCTAACCGTAGTGATGGAGATGGCCGCGTCAGGATAGAATGGATGAATGGTCGAGATGATACAGTGGCCGCACAATTTTGTCTAGTTTCGAACGAACTTTGTCATTGGAGGCTGCCTGCGCGGACGATAGATGAAGAAATTCTTCAGTTGAGTGCAGGAAAGGTAGCGTTGGTCTTGCTGATTAAGAATATGATCGAAGGTGGCGTTACTAGGATAGAGGCAGGTATAGGTCATTATGGCTATAAGTTAAGTTATGGCGGGGAAAGCGTTCCAACTTGGAGGTTGATTACCTTAAGGGACTCTAAAGTGGCGCGGTTGCGGCTTTCAATTCTTCTAGGGTGGGCAAGAACCATCCACGTCATGTACTATCGTATTTGGTTTTGCCGGGCTGTCCCGAAATTACAACATATTTTACCCATGCGGAAAAAACCGCTTTGGAAGGTGTGGATCCGTACTCGGATTTGATGTGACATGCATTGAGCCTTATAAAGAATACCGTCAAAATATTTTGTGTAGCGCGCAGGGGTGCTGTCTATGCCTGGGGACATATCTCTAAAAAACGTAACTGAGACAGAATGGCCACAGATCAGTGGTAATTTTGAGGATCTGAATTTTGAACAAACCATAACTTACGGAAATGCAGCGGCCGAGCGGATTGGTGCGAAGGTGCGTTTTGTGGTGGCCGAACGTGCCGACGAAATTATGGCAGCTGCATGCATTAGAATTAAGTACGTGCCAGGATTGAGACGGGGTATCGCTTGGATTGCGTCTGGGCCCTTGCTGGTCTCCCGTTCAGGCTATTTTCCTTCAGAGAAAGAAATTTCTGCGATACTCGCGGCGTTTAGGAAGAAAATTTGCGTTGAGGAAGGGCATATCCTACGCTTGCGTCCGGCGGCACTTCCGGGGTGGGATATAGAGAGTTTTGAGGCTGCGGCGTCAGCCGCTGGATTTATTCCCGCGTCTCGAGGTCCGGCCTATCGGACCGTCGCAGTAGACCTCGCTCCAGATGAGGGTGCGCTTATGAAAGGCTTGCACGGCAAGTGGCGCAACCTCCTTAGAGCTTCGCAGAAATCTGGGCTAGAACTGGAAAGTGGCCCCATTTCAAAACTTCAGGGGCGTTTCCACGCACTCTACACGGAGGTACAAGAGAAGAAGGGCTTTAGCCCAGAAATCCCTCCTGATTTTTATTACCAACTTGAGGGCTGCGATTTCGAGCACGAAGTACTTATTGCTCGAAAAGATGGAGTGGATCTTGCTGGGATCACCATTGGCCGAACCGGCACCTCTTCCGTCTACTTATTCGGAGCTACCGCCAGCCAGGGGCGCTCTGTAAATGCGGGATATTTCTTGATCTGGAACGGAATCTTGGAGAGTCGTTCAAAGGGGTCAAGTTGGTTCGATCTTGGCGGGATCGACGAGGCGAACAATCCGGATGTGACACGCTTCAAAAGGCGTACTGGCGGGCAAGAGGTCTCGGCGCCAGGACCTTTTGAAAGCCGACCGAGCGGCTTGGGGCAGAGAGCTATTCGTTTTTCCGAAGAACTATTTGGTTATAATAAGCGTTTAACAAAAGCGCTTACGCGCCATTGAAAGGCGCCGGCGGATTCGAACTTCAGGGCCTTCCCGGTTCTCAAGTAATTTAGGAAGCTTCTGAAGATCCATGCCACGTGCTACAGAAAGACGGGGTCGAACAAAATGATTTGGATTCATCGCGCCGCCGTCACTTGTCCAGGCAGCCGCATAGCCTGCGCGGCGTATTGCCTGCAGCACGTGTCGTCGATAGCGGCCAAAGGGAATCGCAACCTCTGTCACGCGACTTCCCAAGATGGCTTCGAGTTCGTTACGAGAATCATTTAATTCGTAATCTAACGTCCGGGCGTCTTGCTTACTCCAGTCGATGTGATCTATCCCATGCGATCCGATCGTAAACCCCATGTCGCTCAGGTCTCGGAGGTCAGCTGGATCGAGGCTGCCGGGTTGGCGAAGTCGGCCAGTTAATACAAAAAAACGAGCTGTTAAGTTGTTTTCACGGAGAATCGGAGCCGCTATTTCAATATCAGAACGATTCCCATCATCAAAAGTAATGTAAAGCTCCCTAGATCGGACATGCTTGAGCGCTTCGATCCAAGACCTAAAATCTTCGGGTTCAATCCAATACGGCTTTTCGCCGATTTCAAGTTTGCGGCCGGGTACGCCAATGCCGTGAAAGTTGAACGCTTGCGCCATTATCTCTGCACCTAAAGTATCAGTGGGTTGTGGTTTGCATTATGTGCAATTTAATGTTTGTGGCCGCCACGAAGGTTTTTCGTGTTTTTTGTCGTTCATTTTTTCCGATTGGGGTGTTGTCACTTAACTACGCCTGCTGCTGTTCTTCTGATTCAACGAAGCACAAATTTTCTGTGCGGTTTAGGTTGAAATGCGCGCTTCTACGCGGTGGCCATCTTGTCTGGGAAAGCGGGTATAAGTAGGGCTTTGGATTGGATTTGATTTAGAGCGCTTCGAATCTTCGGTGAGCTCCTCATTATTCTTACCGTTGTTTTGGTCAAGTATCCAAAGACCACTCGCTAGTAGCAGCCAATAAAGGACGTAAGTCGCGTTCCAGTAGTGCACTGTCCACCCTGCAACGAACGTGCCAAACATCGAGGAAAGGTACCCGAACCGATACTGGTTCACTCTATCAGAGATGCCAGTTTTTTTCGATATCGAGTAAAACGCGTAAATGAATGTTCCGAGGTGCAGGGCCCAAACTAATACTCCATGTCTCATCGCTGGAACAATCCAAAACATATCTGCGCTTGATGGCATGAACCATGCCCGGTCCCATTCTTCAAGCCCAACTCCAAAAATGGGATTGTCAAAGATGCTTTTTACGCCATATTGCCATATCAATAGCCTATTATAAGCCGTCCCTGAATTAAACGCGAAATAGCTCACAAAAACTTCGAATGGAGTTCTGTTGGAAAGCGCATCAATTGCCACATACGCTAAAACAGTGAGGGCTATAAATATGTACCATCTGTTCTTAAATTTACTGAAGATTGTTTGCCATGTTATGAAGAATATTTGTCCTACTTGGGAAGTGAGTGGCCCGGAAGAGAGGGACAAGGCTCCTACAAAGAATACCATGGTTCCGATGGCAGACTTTTTGATGAGGGGCTGGCCATATCCTAGAACAAAGAACGAAAGCCCCAGAGCGGCTCCAAAAAAAACTCCAAATAGAATCGGGTGTTCAAACGGCCCTTGAACTCTGTCGAAGCCCCACCTGAGATCTTTGTATACGTCAGGATAGGTAGTGCCGACGGCATCGAATAATTTGAGTGTAATGTTGTTGCTCGTCGCCGTCTCGTATAGAGCAAGGGGGGAAATTGCGAGGGCGATTATGATAAAAAGTTTTACCATGGCGCGAAATTGTTCTGGTGTGCGGATATAAGTTCTGGAGACCAAGTATGCGCCAAATGTTTCAATGGTGAAAATGCCTGTCTTTTCAATACTATCGGCGACACCATATATGGCCGAGAACGATAGGCCTGACCACACGCACATTAGGAATACGCCGGCATCAATTAGGCGGAACGGCCCTGCTTTCCCAGAGAGCAAGCGGGCGAGGGATGGAATAATTAGAAGAATTAGCACTATGCGGTATACGGAGAGCCGCAAGGGTCCGACATAGAATGTCAACGGTATGACTAAGCTTACGATTAGCAGAGCTACGGCAATTGGTAGAGATTTTTTTGGTTTTCTCGCGTGGCCTGTTGGAAGGAGTTCTGGAGGGCGTGTGCTACTCATTTGGGGTGTATATTTCTTGGGCTATATTTTGCGATGACGCTCACTGCGGCACGAATTCCGGCAGCCGCTTCATGCTCTGCTTCATGAACCGCTGCAGCCGCATGTCCGCGTCCTCCGGCGTCTCGTCACCCTCAATCGGCGTCACGTAGCGCACCAGGGCGCCGTCGGTCCGGCCCAGCATGATCCCGTCGATCACCACGCTCGCCTTCGCGGCGAAGTCGTTGGTCATCCGCTTGCCGCGCTGCTCGAACCAGTAATAGACCAGCTGCTGCGAGATGCCTTTCTGGATGATCGCGCGGTTGACGCTGAACGTGCCGTAGCCGGTGCCGGTCATGTCGACCTCGTAGGGCTTCAGGGTGAAGATCTCCCAGCCGCCCACCGGCAGGCAGACCTCGGGGGAATGGATGCCGTCGCCCTCGACCTGGGACTGGTAGAAGGCCACGAACATGTTCACGTAGGAGCTGCCGTCCGGGGCGGAGTAGGTGGCGTTGAGGTAATCGCTGGCGGCCAGCACCTCCTCCACCTCCGGGTCGAGCCGCGCGGAGGAGCCCGTCCACTCGCCGATCTGGCGGGGGAAGAGGCTGAAGGGCCGGCGCTCGATCGGGGCGGTGTCGAAGCTGCCCTGCCAGGCCCAGGTGGCGGAGACCGCGAGCGTGATCAGCGCGCCGGCGGCCAGCGCCGCGGAGGGGCGGATGGCGAAGACTCGGCCGAGGATCGGCAGGAAGCCCCGGGTGTCGAGGTCGATCGCCTCGGAAAGCGGCTTGGGATCGGAGGTCAGCCGCTGCAGGGCCACCGCCATCAGGAAGAGGATGGCGATACAGATCAGGAAGATCACCCAGCCCTCGAAGAAATGCAGGAAGCCCTCGGCCTGCTCGATGCCGTAGCGGTCGACCAGGATGCCGATGATGCCGATCCGGACCGAGTTCATCAGCACCGTGAGCGGCGCCGCGGAGAGCAGCAGCACCGCCTTGTGCCAGATCGGGCCGCGGTAGAGGATCGCGAAGAGGTAGGAGAAGCTGAGGATCGGGAAGAGGTAGCGCAGCCCGGAACAGGCCTCCGCCACCTGCAGCTTGTAGACCCCGAGGTCGATCACGTTGCCCTCGAGATAGACCGAGACGCCGGCGAGGCTGACGAACCAGACGCCGATCACCGAGGAGACCCATTGCAGGAAGATGGTCAGCTGCCAGTAGAGGATCTGCGGCAGGGGCAGCATGAAGACCAGGTGCAGGACGGGCAGCATGTGGTAGCGCCCGCGCTGCCAGCCGAAGATCGTGAGCACCACGCCGCCGATCCATACGATCAGCGCGTAGGTGACGATATCGGGAATCCGCGCGAGGTTGCCCAGCACCGCGACGGTCAGCGCCGCGAGGATGACGAGGATCCCCGGCCAGCGGTCGCTCACATGCGGGGCAGGGGGCGGCATCTGGCGCATCTCGCGCAGGAAGAGGTAGAGCGAGATGATCGGGATCAGCGGCCCGTGGCTGTATTCCGGCGTCGACCAGGCCTGGGCCAGCGACACGAAGCCGATCCAGAAGATCGGGATCGAGCCCGCGATCAGCAGGACGAACCAGAAGAGCCCGCCCGCGTTCAGTTCGAGGCGATCCGCGAAGCCCTGCGAGCTATCGGAGGTTCCAAGACTGGTCATGTGTTCACCGATACCCTGATATCATACGCAACTGCAGGCCATAGAATGGTCGGTTAGATGCCCCGGCCAGCGTCAAACACGGGGTCGTGCAGAGTACAAGAACGGCGTCTTGTCCCCTATCGTTCGACCAGAACGCCATCGATATCCAACCTTTGAGAAAAAGCTACATCAAACTCCTCGGGGAGGCTACCGACGGCGATCATCATGATGATCACTTCGCTGTCGGGTATGCCCAGAGCGTGGCGTGCCTTCCGATCGAAATGTCCTCGTTGGCTCCAGGCCAGCGGGCATGTGCCGTATCCCAAGGCGTGGAGTGCATAGATCACCGACATGGCAAACATGCCGCCATCGATCCAGCACTGGTTGCGCTCGCCTGCCCCGGAGAACGCCTGCAGGTCGGCCGTGACGACCAAAGCTCGCGATGCCCGGTCGCCGAAGCCCCGGTTGCCGGGCTGCCATTTCAGGGCATCCATGGCGTTCTGGAAGCAATAAACCCGACTGCCTTGACGGTTGCAGACGGAGGGTGCCTTCTGCGCCAGCTTGATGGCTTTCCTGATATCGTCCAGCGGGACGGGCTCCGGAGAAAAGCTTCTCACAGAGTGACGCGAAAGAAAGAAGCCTTCGGGGCCGCTGCTGATTTCCTTCAGAATTTGGCATCTCTTGATGTGTCTTGTCCCGCCGGCGGGTGGTTTCAAGGCCTCTTGTTTTTCAGAAAGCCATTTTTCAAGTTCAGGCAGATAAATTTCGTGCCTCTTGTTGAATTCCAGATAAGCGCTCAGTGCAGAAATAGCTGGAACAACAGCGCCTTGAAAGCCATACTGCGTGATCCACTCGTCAGAAAGTATTTTTACGTACTCTATTTTATCAACGCCAAAGCCTGGCCGGGGGGATCCAAGGGAAAGGCCTTTTTCAAATCCATGATAACTTTTTATCAATGCGCTCTCGAGTTGTTTCTGTTTTTTGTTTGCGCCGATCCCATGGCACCAGCGGCCATATAGCCGCCAATCATATATCATATCGAAAAATGAATCAGCGCGGAATTTTGCTTTCTTATTGGAGTCCCATGCCGCCTTGGAGATGCGCCAGACCCTATCATTCTTTCGAAGAGAATTCTTCACCCTGGATTTTAAATTGGCTTTCATAGTTCTCTCGTTTTTGCCTGACGGCTCAGGTATACATGCTTTTGAGAAGATCGATCTGCGCGAGGTTTTGGCTTCAGTTGCAGGGCAGGTCGTTCGACCAGCTTCCAGGAGAGCACCGCGCAGAGCAGCGTGAGGGGGAGCGCCAGGCAGATGTTGAGCAGGGGGTCGGTGATCCCGTTCGAGGCGACGATCTGCTGGATCGGAAAGGCATAGATGTACATGCCGTAGGAATAATCGCCCAGGCGGTTGTAGCTCTCGAAGAGGCGCGAGGGCCAGTAGCCGAGCACGAAGATGCCGTAGGCCAGCGCGAGGGTCAGCATGGGCAGGAAGGCCGGGGTACCATGGCTCAGCGCCGCGATCGCCAAAAGTCCGAGCGCGGCGAGGGGGCTGAGCGGAAGCCTGTCCCGCAGGAGCCAGAACCCGGCCCCGATCGTGAAGGGAAGGCCGAGCCGTGCCAATGTGTCGAGACGGTCCGGAACCGGCAGGGCGGGCATCGCCAGGCAGAGCAAAACGATCACTGCCAGCAGCGCCCCGAAGGCCCGCGGCCTGTGCAGGATGCCGAGCAGGCCGGCCAGGAAGACCCCCATGTAGCACAGGACCTCGTAGAAGAGGGTCCAGAGCGACCCGTTGATCGCCACGCCGTAGGGATTGGCCTCGAAGACGCCCGGCAGGTCGTAGTCGAGCCGGAAGAGGGTCAGGTTGCTTGCCAGGTAGCCGGGCACTTCCGACCAGAAGAGCCCGGGCGCGGCGGTGCTGAGCAGGGTGGCGCTCGCCAGCACGGTGACGCAGAGCACCACGAGCAGGGCGGGGAACAGCCGCAGGGCCCGCGCCGCGAGAAACCGCGACCATGAGGGGCTGTGCGCGAAGCTCCGGGTGATAAAATACCCCGAGATCGCGAAGAAGATATAGACGCAGACGGTTCCGAGGGTGGTGCCCTGGAGCCAGGCCTCCAGAGGCTGGACGGCATCGGGACCCAGGGAGATCGGATAGGCGTGCGAGACCAGCACGCCGGTGGCGGCCAGCATCCTCAACAGGTTGAAATGATTGGCCCGGTCGCCCTCGCGGCTCCCGAGGCGGGTTGCCTGTTTCATGGGTACCTATACGCTGGCGGGGCAGGAAAACCCGAGACCGGCCTCTTTGCCGGGCCGCCGGGGCGGAATGGGTTTCTTTCGCCCGAGGCGACGTGATGCGCGGCAAGGTCATGCGAGATCAGGGGGGTGTGCCCGCTCTTCGAAAGCAGCCGCCTGGCTAATCCTGCCTGTCTGAACCGAGACCCGCTCACCAATCACCCGTAGTCTGAAATACCGGGGTCAACCTACTGAATTCCAGTCAGATAGGCGAGTCGTCATGCAGGTTCTGGCGGGCCTTCACGGAGAATTCAGGCCAGGCGGGAGACAGAGCCGGCCAGACGGGCCCACTGTGGGATTTCGTTCAACACCGGGCTCGCGAGGCGGCGCGGGATGGGCGGGTCTTCAGGCCCCGGAGGACGGAGGGAGCGCGGTCGCGGGCTTGCGTGCCACGACGAAGACGTTCTTGCCCAGGAGGCCCGAGGTGGCGCGATCGATCTGCCTGCTGAGAGGGAAGACGTACCTGTCGTAGAAACGGATGGATCTGGTGTTGATGGAGCCGTCGCCCGAGGCGGTGAGATTGTAGGCCAGGGTGGCGAAGAACCCCAGGGAATCGGCATAGCTGAGGGTTTCGATCTCCAGTCCCGCCTCCCGGACGAGCCGGGCCAGGCTCTGCCGCGTGTAGCGCCGGAAGTGCTCCACCTTGCGATCCATGCTGCCGAAGAGAATCTGGAAGGCCGGCACATAGATGAACAGGGCGCCGCCGGGACGAAGAATGCGGCAGACTTCGCGAGCGGCGGCGCGGTCGTCTTCGATATGTTCGAAGACATTCAGCGAGTAGACATAATCATATGATGCCGTCGCTATGTCTTCGGACCGCCGGAACGTGGTGAAGTTCCTGGTCTCCAGGATCGATGCAAGGCTCCGGTCCGGCTCGAGGCAGTCGAGGGGGCGGCCACGGCTCCGGACGCGCTCCGCGAATGTTCCCATCCCCGCGCCGAAGTCGAGGATGGAGGTGGCCTCTCCCGCAAAGCGCTCGACGCACTCGGTCAGGAAGCGATTGTAGGTCTCCGCTTCCAGCATCGCCTCGAGGTTGCTGGTTCCGGTATATTCGAAGTCAGCGGGAGGATTTGACATCGTCGTAGCCTTCTCTCCGGGTGGGGGCGTCCTGGAATACCAGAAGCCGGGCGCCCGCGAAATTGACGGCCAGCCCGGCCAGGGCGCCGATCGCCAGCGCCTGAACTGCCCCGGCCGCGGAGAGACCCGTGAGCGCTAGGGCAAATGCATAGACGAGGTAGTTCGACAGGGCGCCGACCACCTGTATCACGAAGTAGCGCCGGTAGCGGCGTGCCTGTTCCCCGGGCGGGCCGGAGGCCGCAAATGTCCATGAGCGGTTCAGCGACCAGGTCACGGTCACCGCGGCCGGGAAGGAAAGGGCGCGCGCGAGCAGGGGGGCGGCCCCGAAATGCACCAGCGCATAGAGAAGGCCGCCATCGACGAGGAACCCGACCCCTCCCACCGCGGCGAAGCGGGCGAACTGCCGCAGGACGGACGGGCTCAATGCGACGTCTCCCCGGCCGGGCCATTCCCCGGCCAGGAGGCTCCCGGAGCCGGAAAACGCAGATAGTTCAGGCGCTTCATCTCGCGCCGTCCCAGGGTGACCGTATCGAGTATGAGGCCCACGAAGAAGGACAGGATCGCACTCAGCATGATGGCGGTGGCAAGAATGGCCGTGGGAAAACGGGGCACCAGCCCGGTTGCCAGGAACTCCACGAGGATCGGCCAGAAAAGCCCGATCGAGGTGAGGGCCAGAAGCGCTGCGAGCGCGGCGAAAAACTGGAACGGGCGCTCTTCCTTCACCAGGTTGAAGATCATCCGCAGGATCCGGATGCCGTCGCGGAACGTGTTCAGCTTGCTGGCGGAGCCGGGCGGGCGATCGAGATACTCGGTGTCCACGTCGGCCATCGGCATGCGCAGCTCCAGCGCATGGACGGTCAGTTCCGTCTCGATCTCGAAGCCGCGGGAGAGGGCGGGGAAGCTTTTCACGAAGCGTCTCGAGAACGCCCTGTAGCCGGACAGCATGTCTTTCGTCCGGCTGCCGAATATCCAGGCCACGAGGCCCGTCAGCAAGCGGTTCCCGAAGCGGTGTCCCCGTCGGTAGGCCGCGGCGGCCATGGCCTTTCTCGTGCCGGTCACCATGTCCAGGGAGCCGGCCGACAGCATGGCGATCATCGCCGGTGCCGCGCTGGCCTGGTAGGTCTGGTCGCCATCGACCAGCACGTAGATGTCGGCCTCGATGTCGCTGAACATCCGGCGCACCACATGCCCCTTCCCCTGCTGTGCCTCGCTTCGGACGATTGCCCCGGCCGCCCGGGCCTGGCTGGCCGTCGAGTCGACCGAGTTGTTGTCATAGACGTATATCTCTGCCCCGGGCAGCGCCTGCCGGAAATCCAGCACGACATTGCCGATCGCAGCCGCCTCGTTGAAGCAGGGGATCAGGACGGCAATCCTGGGAAGCGGTTTCAGGACGGCGTCTTCACGATACTCCGTCTTCAAGTAGCTTTCGGTGGCAGTCATCCTCCTTGTCTCCCCTGCTGTGGGTGAAAAAACGGCGCCTTCCCTCGAGCGCCGCGAGAAGTGCCAGAAGCGGAATGAGCCAGATCACCCGGGCCTGGTACCTGTCATGCGGAGTGGACAGGATGCCGGTCACGGCGGCGTTCAGGACAATTCCGGAAACGACGATGAGGCAGAACAGCGTCAGCTCCTCCCGGCCGGGGCGGGGGCCAAGGAGGCCGCGCAGCGCCGCTGCGGAAAGTATCGCTCCTGCACACAGGAGCGTCGCCATGATGACGGCATTCGCCAGCTCCAGGGGGAAGTCGCCCCGGTAAAGCCGGCTGGACCGGAAGCTGTCCCGGAATTCGGGCGGCAGGTCCATCTCCACCTTGGCGCGCAACCCGTCCGAATAGGCGAATTCGAGAATGTTGAATCGCCCCATCTGCTCCAGGAAGTTTTGCAGGGAGGCCCGGAACTGCCCCCCGAAATCGTGCCGAAGCACGGCCCCCACGAATTCCGCCTGTTCCTTCACGAGGGCATGTCGTGTCTCGGGATCTGTCACCCCGAAAACCCCGGCCTCGGGATCGTTGGACCAGAGAAAGGCGTCGTTTCCCAGGGGCAGGACCCCGAGAAACTCGCAAATGGTGAAGCCGTTGGCCGGGCAGGTCTCTTTCAGGTACGCGTATCCCGGCCCGTCCGAGATGACCCGCGACATCAGGAAAGGGGGGCGCGAAGGGGGGTGATGATAGGTCGCCTCCACCACGCGGCTGAAGACCAGCTGAGACAGGAAGCCGCTCGCGATCGCCAGGAGGACCACGAAAAGCCCGCGCCATTGCACGGCTTTGCGGCCGGCGACAGCCCAGGCGATCGCAGGGCCCGCCAGCGCCATGAGGAGAGCGAGGGCGATATGGCTGGCATGAAAGACAAGCGACAGCGCCAGAAGGACGAACCATGATCCGTAGTGCGCTGACTCTCCATTCCCCTTTGAGCTTAGCAATGTCGCAATGGCCAGTATGGCTATGCCCGTGAAGATGTCGGGCATGAGATAGCTTGAATAGAAGGAGAGCGGCGTAAGAAGGCCGAGGAGAATGAGCAGGGAGGGAAGAAGATATCTTTCGGCCAGGCCCAGATGTTTCAGGACCAGCGAAAGGGTCCAGCCTACCAGGATGGCCTGGGCCACCACATTCACCCACAAACTGCTCAGGGCATCCCCGAGGAACAGGAAAACCCCGTAATAGATGGACCGTGCCGAACTGATGAAGCCGTCACTTGCCAGCTTCGCGGTGCCCTGAAGGGGTTTCGCGTCGCCGCCCGGGCTATTCCACGCGGAGTCGACACCAAAAAGCGCATGAAAGGCGCGGGCCGCCCCGTGGACGTATCCGTAGGTGTCGAAAAAGAATATCGGCTGGGAATTCAGAAGGGCGGGCCAGAGAAGGGCCGCGAGGGCGAGGCTATACAACCCCCCCGTCGCCAGGACGGCGCGCGGAAACCGCGGGCTTAATTTTTGCTGCCGGCTCACTCGTCACCCCGAACCGCTCACTGACAAAACTGAAGTTGCAGTCTTTGACTTCAGCTGAGCAATTCAAGCAGGAGTATTAAGCCACGCGCAAGAAAAGTTTTCGGCAAACCTTCGTCAGAACGACGTCAGGAAATCCCGGTCCAGCGTCAGGAAGATCGCGTTCGATTGCAGCCGGCCGTCGGTCTCCGACGTGCGGACGCTGTGCTCGTATCCCACCGACAGGCCCCAGTCGCGGGTGAGCTGGCGGGTGTAGCGGGCCGAGAGGCTGCCGCGGGACTGGTCCTCGATGGCGCCGTTGCCGGCATCGCTGATCCGGGCATAGCTCAGGTCGAAGGCGAGGCTCGAGAGATCGTTGACCGGCAGGCGGTAGCCGATGGCGGTGCGGGTGGTGGATTGCGCCTCGGACTCGTCGTTGACGCTGACGGTGCGGGTGAGCGCAGCGGTGAGGCTGCCCTCGGGCAGGTCCCGGCTGAGGCTCAGGCTGCCGATGGCGGCGGTGTCGATATTGTCGCCGGTAACCAGGCCGACGCCCACTTCCAGCTCGCCCAGCGGCATCTCCAGGCTGCGGCCGACTTCCAGCGTGGTGCGGCGCCCGGCCGTGGTCAGGTCGGTGGAAAGCGAGCCGGTGACGAGGCCGTTCGCCAGCGCATGGCTCACGTCCAGTGTCCCGCTGGTGCCGCGCGTGGTCTCGTCCAGCGCCGGGGCCACGCCGAAGCGTTCCTCGATCTCGGTCTGGCCGAGCGTGGCCTGGACGGTGGTCCCCGGCGAGAGCCGATAGGTCAGCCCGGCCGAGAGCGAGCGGGTGTCGCGGCTGGTCTCCACCGCGTCCTCCGCCTCGTAGCGGGTATAGGAAAGCCGCAGATTGCCCTCGAGCGCCGGCGAGACCCGCAGGATCACGGTCGCGCTGGCCCGGTCGGTATGCCGGTCGTAGAGGCCGGGATCGGTGGTGTCGAAATAGCGCCGGTCATCGCGCGACAGCTCCGCCCGGAAGCCCAGCGGATCGGTGATCCCGGTCTCCAGGCTGGTGGAGAGCCGCGTAGTCTGCAGCGTGCCGTCCGGCGAGGTGAGGTCGCCGTCGGCGAGATCCTCCAGCAGGAGCGGGTCGAGGAAGGTCAGGTCGGCGCGGTTGTAATCGGCCTCGAAGGCGAAGCGGGCATTGGCGCTCGTCCGCAGGTAGGAGAAGCTCAGCCGCGGATCCTCGAACCCGGAGGAGATGTCGGCCTCGGGCGTGTCGATCACCCGGTAGACCCCCGACAGGTCGAGGCTGATCTGCTGCGCCTGGGTCAGGCTGCGGGCGCCGAAGGACAGCCGGGTGTCGGAGATGTAGGTGGTGCCCGCCGGGTCCGCCTCGAGCGCGTAATTGTCGGAGGCGCGCAGCGTCGTGCTGATCCCGAAGCTGAGCGCCGGGTTCGGCCTTTCGCCCGGCCCGGCCTGCTGGGCCAGGGCGGGGGCGAGCCCCATCAGGAGCAGCCCGCCGGTCCAGGCCAGCGCGCCGGTCTGCATTGTCCGGATCCCCCGCCCCATGCGGCGCTCTATTCGAAGAGGCGGCGCTGCGGCACCACCACCACGTCACCCGGGGAAAGCTGGGTGCTGCCGGCGATCCGGGGGCCGTTGGCGCGGCCGGTATAGGAGAAGTAGTAGACCCGCGATTCGCCGGTCGAGGGATAGGTGCGGCGCAGCTCGATCCGGGTCTCGGCGGCGAAGTTGGTGAGCCCGCCGGCCTCGGCCAGGAGCTGCAGGATGGTGGTGCCGGGAGAGACTTCCTTGCGGCCGGGCTGGTTCACCTCGCCCATGATGTAGGTGTCGATCACCGGGTCGGGCGCCGGGGCCGAGGGCGCGCGCGGGGCGTCGCGCTCGGCCAGCTGGGCGACGGAGACGAAGACGTTGGGCTCGGCGGCGAAATTGCCGGCCAGGGCCTGGGTGATCGCGCTTTCCACCTCGGAGACGGTGCGGCCGCCGGCCTGGATGGTGCCTGCCAGGGGGAAGCTGATGGTCCCGCCGGGCAGGACCAGCGTCTCGCGGTTGAGATTGGGGTCTTCCAGGACTTCGATCCGCAGCACGTCGCCGGGTTTGAGCGTGTAGCCGGTCTGGGCCGCCGCCTCATTCGGGGCGGACATCCAGAGGCCGGCCGCGGCGAGGGCGAGGGCGAAGATGCCGAAAAGGCGTGCAAACATGAACTTTGCCTCGATAAGGACTGTCGTTTGGCCCGCATACTGCCTGCGCCCCGGGGCGGAGGAAATGCAGCGGCATCCGATTTGTGCAGGGTGCGGCAGATTTGCCCCGCCGAACCCCGCTATGGACCCGGTTCTCCGGCTCAGTTCTCCGGTTGGGCGCCCGTGCCGGTCTCTGCCCCGGTCCCGGACTCGGCTCCGGTTTCCCCGGACCCGGTATCCGTCTCCCCGGTTTCCCCATCCCCGGTTTCCGCCTCCTCGGCCTCCAGCCGGGCGATCTCGCTGTCCACCTCCTCCATGTAGGGCGGGCGGGGGCCGGGCTGACTGGCGACGAGCTCGGCGGTGCGGCGGAAGCTTTCCAGCGCCTCCTCGGGGCGGTCCAGCGCCACGTAGGTGCGGGCCAGGTGGTACTGGACGATCGGCGTCTCCGGCAGGCCCTCGGCCGCCGGCTCCAGGTAGTCCAGCGCCTCCTCGTGGTTGCCCAGCCGGAAGGTGATCCAGCCATAGGTGTCCTGGAAGGCTGGGACGTCGGTGCCGCGCAGGCGGCGGGCGAC
This sequence comes from Carideicomes alvinocaridis, assembly GCA_005473895.2. Classification (GTDB taxonomy): domain Bacteria; phylum Pseudomonadota; class Alphaproteobacteria; order Rhodobacterales; family Rhodobacteraceae; genus Carideicomes; species Carideicomes alvinocaridis. The sequence continues at coordinate 25,573 of SRJI02000042.1, read as the reverse complement.
GCGGTAGGCGCGCTCCAGGCTCTCGTCATCCTCGCGGTAGGAGGAGATCAGGCTGGCGAGGTTGTTGGCGATCACCGCGGAATCGCTGTTCTTCTCGTAGAGGTCCTCGTAGATCGTGATCGCCCCGTCGATATCGCCCCCGCGCTCCAGTTCGCCGGCCTTGGCCCAGCGGAGCGAATCCGAGTCCGGCGCCGCGGCGAGACCCTCGTCCAGCACCTCGGAGGCGCCTTCGGGGTCGCCTTCGCTGCGCTGGAGATTGTAGAGCGCCATCCAGATCCGGTCGTTTTCCGGGTGGGCCCCGGCGAGGTCGCGGAGAATCTCCCGCGCCTCCTCGGTCTGGCCGTCCCGCGCCAGGATCGTGCCCTCGATGAAGCGCAGGCGCGGCTCGTCCGGCGCCTTCTCGATCTCCTCGCGGACCATCTTGAGCGCGCCTTCGACATCGCCTTCGGAGAGGCGCAGGCGGATCCGCGAGGCGATGCCCTGCAGCCCGCCCTGGCCCTCGGCGATCGAGTTCAGGAAGCCGCGCAGCTCCTCCTCGTTCTGCTGCCCGGCCAGCTGGCGCGCGGTGAGTTCCCTGGCCGCGGTTTCGGCGGCCGGATCCTCGAGCTCGCCCAGCCGGTCGATCACCCCCTGGGTGCGGCCCCAGTCTTCCATGCGGACATAGAGCTCGCCCAGCGTCTTGAGCAGGGGGATGTTGGCGGTCTGCAGCCGCAGCGCCGCCTTCAGCACGTCCTCGGCCGGCAGGTATTTCTCTTCCTGGATGAGGTAGCGGGCGTAGCGCAGCGCCTCCTCGGGCGCGTTGCCCGAGGCCTCGGCGGCCAGGCCCAGCATTTCGGCCATGAGGTCGCGGTTGCCGGCGCGTTCATGGGCGCGGGCCATCAGCGTCATGACCTCGGGGTCGTCGGGGCTCTGGTCCAGCGCCTGGCGCAGGTCGATCAGCGCGTCGCCGGTGCGGTCGTCGTCGATCAGCCAGCTGGCCTTGAGCTTGAGCGCCTCGACCTGGGAGGCGTCATGTTCCAGCACCTCCTCGACCAGGGCCCGGGCGCCCACCGGGTTGCCGGTGGCGATCCGCATCCGAGCCAGCGCCACCTTGATCCGGTCGGTCTGCTCGGAGGGCTCGGCCTCTTCGAGGATCGATTCCATCTCGGCGATCGCCTCGTCGCGGTTGCCGAGGTCGAAATTCAGCCCGGCGCGGATCGAGCGGAAGAGCTGGGCATTGGCGCCCTCGGTGCCGCTCTCCTCGAGCACGCGGTCGATTTCGTCGCGGGCGACCTCGGGGCCCTCCATGCGGGCCAGGAACTGCACCAGTTCCACCTGTGCCGCAGGGTCCTCGGCGCCCGGCTCGATCCGGCTGCGCAGGTAGTCCTCGGCTGCCTCGGTGCGCCCGCGCGAGATGTACCAGCGCAGCATCAGGCCCTGTATCTGCTCGTCTTCGGGAAAGCGCTCGATCATCTCCTTCAGCTGGCCTTCGATTTCCTCGTCGCGGCCGAGCTGTTCCAGCAGGCCGAGCCGGAATTGCCACAGACGGCGATCGTCGGGGGTCTGCTCGAGCGCTGCCTCGACCGCCTCGAGCGCCTCGGGCCAGGCCTGGCGGGTCAGCAGGTCGTCGATCACCACCCGGCGGGCTGAGTTCAGCTCAGGATCCTCCTCGAGCAGGGCCTGGGCCTTGTGCACCGCGGTCTCGGTAGCCTTCGGATCATTGTCCATCCGGGCCTGGCGGTAGGCGAGGCTGGCCTGCACCCCTTGGATCACCGGATCCTCCGGGGCCAGCGCGGCGGCGGCCGTGGCGTGCCGTTCGGCATCGTCCCACTTGCCGATCTCGGTGGCGAGACGCGCCAAGGCGCGCTGCCCGTCGAGATCCTCGGGATATTGCTCCACCAGCCGCAGGTACTGGCTGTAGGCCTCGGGGACGTTGCCGCGTTCCTCCTCGACGCGGGCATAGGCCAGCCGCGCCTCCCGGTGATAGCCGTTGAGCTGGAAGACGTTTCGGAACTCCACCAGCGCTCGGTCGACGTCGCCCTCCTGCAGAAGGCTCATGCCCTTCTCGAAATGTTCCTGGGCGCGTTCCTCGGCGGAATCGCAGGCAGCCAGCAGCCCGAGGCCGATGGCGAGACACCCCGTAAGGGCCAGACGTCTGATCATGGGTCCTACCGTTTCCTTCTCCGCCCCCGGGGGTCTTCCGTCCCGGCGTCACCCGGGCGCGGATGACTCAATAACCGGTACAGCGTAGAACGACCCACACGGTGCGGACAAGCACGCGCAGATCTGTCCCGAGGGAAAGCGACGCGTCATAGGCGTCGTCGAACCGGGCGCGTTCGGCAAAGCTGGTGCCGTTGCGGCCGAAGACCTGCCAGAGCCCGGTGATGCCCGGACGCAGCGCGTAATAGGCGCGGCCGGGATAGAGACCTTCCTGGTCCACCATCATCGGGCGCGGCCCGATCAGGGACATGTCGCCCTTCAGCACGTTCCAGATCTGCGGCAGCTCGTCGAGCGAGGTGCGCCGCAGGATCACGCCGAGCCGGGTGATGCGGGGATCGTGGCAGAGCTTCTGCTTGCTCTTCCATTCGCGACGCGCCTCCGGGTCCCGGGCGAGACAGGCCTCGAGCTGGGCCTCGGCATCGGGCACCATGGTGCGCAGCTTGAGCATCTGGAAGACGCGGCCATTCCGGCCGAGACGCCGCTGCCGGTAGAACGGGGCCCCGCCGTCGAGCGAGACCAGGAGCGCGAGGATGGCGATCACCGGCAGGAGCACCGGCAGGGAGATCGTCACCAGCAGGATATCCAGAAACACCTTCCCCCTGTTGCGGTACACGCCACGCCGGGGACGGATACTGCCGGTCGGATCTGATGGTTCGGATTGGCTAAGCGACGCGGCGTCCTGCTCGAGCGCCAGGTCGCGGAAATATGCTGTCATGCCCCCAATAACCTTTCACGAAACACTGTATCAAATACTTGCCGGACCCCCCTCGGGAGGCCCCTGCGAATATGAAAAAGCTTGGTCGTCCAGCCCCCAAGGCCAGGTGGGTTCAACTTCCACCACCGACAACAAGGTAATCCAACCCCTCGAAGGATCAAACAAAAAAACTCCAGCTCGCTGTCCCGTGATCAGCCGGGGAGAGCCCGGGCGGGCAGGGGTGCATCCCCATGACGGAAAACGGATTTTCACGCCTTTTCCGCCTTCGGGTAGCGCCGGTGCGCGCCCCGTCCGAAGGCCCTCCGGCCCCCCTCCGGCGCCCCTTGGCGGCGGCGGTTTGTCCTTGTCGGTCCGTGGGATGGAACGCCCCGGAGCGGCCCGGATCGCGGGTGCGGGACGCGCCCCCGGGCGGGGCGCAAAATAATGGTGGATTTCGGTGGCCGGCCCCCGCCGTGGCGGTGTGGCGCGTTGCGATTTCGACCACAATGGTCGCTAATCGTTTCCCTGACGAGGACAATGCTCCTCCCGTGACCGAATCGTTGAATTCGCTCACTCGTCGGCCACCACCTCCACCTCCAGTGTCGTGGCGCCGCTCTCCTCCTGGACCGGCCGGTAGTGCAGCTTTTCCGGCGGCCCCCCGTCGCGCAGCCGGCGGCCCTGCGGGTCGAACCGGGTCTCGCCCTCCGGCCCGTGGCGCAGCCAGCCGGCGAGCTTCCCCTCCGCGTCGTAGCGGTAGACGTCGCGCCAGGGCATCCGGGGAAAGACCAGCGGATCGGCATAGACGCCCTCCGCCGCCCGGCGGTCGAGGCTGGCGATCCGCTTGCCGCCGCCGGGGGCCGTCTCGTAGACCCGGCGCTCGTGGCGCGGCAGCAGGACCGAGACGAAGGCGGGTGCGCTCAGCTGCGCGCCGTTATCGGCGAAGACCCCGATCTCCACCCGGGGCGAGATCATGTCGGGCCGCCCCGGCACCGGGCGCGGCGCCTGCCATTCCATGCTCACATGGGCATAGCGTCCGTCCGGGGTGAGCTTCTCGATGCGGACGCGTGCCGGATCCCCCCTGAGCAGCACCCAGTCGAAGCTCAGCTCGCGCCCGTTCGGATCCACCGTCTCCGCGGCCGAGAGCGTCATCTCCCGCCGCCAGGCCCCGGAGCGCCAGACCCGGGCGATGGCCGAGGGCGTGTCGAAGATCCGCTCGTCCAGACCCTCGCCGAAGTAATCCACCCCCTCGCGGGCCTGCGTCTCCTCCAGAACCTGGAGCTGCACCACCGGCGGAATCTCGTCGGGCGCGATGGCATTGGCGAGGGTCACCATGGAGGCCAGGTTGATCCCCTTGGCGTCGAAGACCGCCGGATGGGCCGCCCCGCTCAGATAGGCGTAGCGCGCCGCGGCGCCGTCCCGGCCGCGGCGATAGACCATCTGCAGGGTGGAGCCCAGCAGCCCCTCGGCCTTGAGCCGCGCCTTGGTCTCGGGGCGGAAGGCGGCGAGGATCATCGCCAGCGCCTCCAGGTGCGGCCGGTCGGATCCGGAGGAGCCCTGGGAGATCAGGTAATAGGGGGTATTGGCGGTCAGCAGGTCGCCGTTTTCGGGATCGTGGTCGCGATGCTCGGGATAGACATGGACCTGGCCGGAGCGGTAATTCGCATAGAGCCGCGCCGGCCCGCCCGGCCGGGTCAGGGCGAAGCGCGGCTGCGAGCGCCAGAGCGTGCCCCCGGTCAGCGCGGTGGAGGAATTGCCGATCAGCGGCGCGTCGTAGACCAGGTCCAGCGCCACGCCGTAGCCGCGCCCCCGCGACAGGCTGTCGCCATAGGCGATGCGGGTGAGCTGGGGAAAGGCGTCGGCGGGCAGGGCGGAATGGCCCCGGTCGCGGTTCTCGTAGAGATCGCCCCAGTTCCCCGCCGCCTCGCCATCGGCATAGAGCCGCCGCAGCCGCTCGGCCGCGAGCCCGGTGCGGGAGGGCGCCAGCACCGGCGCCTCGCCCTCGCGGGGCACGTCGACCCGGATCAGCGCCCGGTCATGGGGCAAGGGGAGGAGGTCGTCCTCCTCCACTGTGGCGACGCCCTCCTCGACGGGGACGAGCCCGGGCGCGGCGGCGGTCTGCGTGGTGGTGGGCTGGACCGCGTCCCGGGGCGCGTCCTGGCTCGTCGCCGGGAGGGCCGGCAGGAGCAACAGGCAGGCCGACAGGAAAGCGGCGGGGAGGGTCCTGAACGGGCGCGGCATGGGCACCTCCGGGGCTGGTGGGGGCGTCGGGGCTACCCCTCGTGGATGAAACCGCGCAGCGTCTCGATCAGCCGGTCCTCGGCAAAGGCCGGCACCGCCCCGCCCGCGGCGCCGCTTTCGAGGATCTGCTGCACCTGGGCCGGCAGCTCTGCCTCGTCGAGCACCGGGTAGATCCCCGGCCGGTTGCCCAGCCATTTCACGGTGGCGAGCTGGTGGTCGTTGCGGTGTTCGCCGAGCGCGGCACGCCGCGGCACGATCACGATCGGCTTGCCGAAGCGCATCGCGGTGATGATCGAGCCCATCCCGGCATGGCTGACGATCACCCGGGCCGCCTGCACCCGCTCCTGGAATTCCGCCGGCCGGATGGTCTCCGCCCAGGAGATATGCTCCGGGCGGTAGGTCCCGGCCTCGGCCCGGCCGATCTGCGCGAAGCTTTCGCCGCCAAGGTCGCTCTGGGCGCACCACTTGTCGACGGCGCGGATCAGCCGGTCGAAGGGCAGCTGTGTTCCGACGGTGACAAAGATCATACGACGGATCCGCGGAAATCCGGCCCCTCGGGCGCGGCGAGATGTTCCCACTGGGTCAGCCAGAGATCGGCGTGGTTGCCCGCCAGCCGGCCGGAGAGCGACAGTTTCTCGGCATTGGCGATGCTGTCGATCCAGACGGTGCGGGTGCGCATCAGCGCGGCCAGCCGCAGGGCGATCACGCCGGGCGCCGCGCCGGTGGTGACCACCACGTCCGGCCGGTGCCAGACCAGGATCGCGGCCAGTTGCAGCACCATCCGCAGCAGGCGCAGCTTCTGCCAGCGATTGGCCTCGATCACGGTACGGAAGCGGGGCTGCGGCTCTCCCGCCGCCTCGGCCGCCTCCCGCACCTCGGCCTCGAGGCCGGGATCGGTGGTCACGTAGGTCACCTCGCAGCCTGCCCAGGCCGGGGCGAGACGGGAGAGCTGCACCCAGTGCCCGCCGGCAGAGGCCACCGCCATGACATGCTTCCGCTTCTGCCCCATTACCCGTGCCGTTCTGCCATACTGCCTTGACGGAAGAGCATATTCGTCCCCGCCGGGACAGTCCATGATGTTCGGAAGACAGGGCCTTTTCCGGCCCTTTCGCCATCCCCGGCCGCCAACCCGGCCGCTATCCCCGCCGCCGCGCCAGCCCTGCCGCCGCGGCCCAGCCGGCGAGGAAGCCGCCGAGATGGGTTTGCCAGGCCAGCAGCCCGCCGAGTGCCGCCCAGAGCACCGCGTTCAGCACCGCCAGCCAGATCACCGCGCGCCAGACCGGGGCGCGGCTCCGGCCCGCGCGGCCGCGGTCGCGCCATTCCCAGTATTGCCAGGCCCCGACCAGGCCGAAGAGCGCCCCCGAGGCGCCGACCATGGGCTGCGAGCCGGGGGCCAGCAGGCCGAAGACCGCCCCGCCGCCCACCGCCGAGACAAGGTAGATCGCCAGGAAACCGACGCGCCCGGCCCGGCGCTCCACCGGCAGGCCGAGCGCCAGCAGCGTCACCATGTTGCCCGCCAGGTGCCAGAACCCGCCATGCAGGAAGGCGTAGCTGAGAAACATGGTCCAGGGCTGGGCGGCGTAGTTGGGCTGCCAGTTGTACAGCAGGCCGGCCCAGAAGGCCCCGTACTGGTAGGCGAGCCCGCGCCATTGCCGGGTGCCGACAAGCCCCCAATCGGCGGCCATCAGGGTGAGCTCCACCGCGCAGCAGGCGAGAATCAGCGCCCAGAGGACCGGCGAGGGCCGGGGAAGAGGCGCGCCCGCGGTCCGGGGCGGCAGGGCCTCGGAGGCCCGGGAGGAACGCGCCGGATACATGGCTTTTCTCCCTGACGCCTTGCGCGGGCATTGGCAAGCGGCGCCTCTTCGCGCCGCCCGGCAGCGGGGCCGGGGGCCGATCCGCGGCCGGGCCTTGACGGCAGGAGGGCTTTGCGGCTGACCGGGGCCGCGAGGGGGCCACAATGGAAGCGGAAAAGCCCAATTGTTTCCGACTATTAGGCTTGTTTGCGCCCCATGTGGCGAGATAGTGTCGACAATGTGTCGGCCCCTTCGATCCGGTTAGATCGGGGCGGGTCGGCCAGGTTGAACAGTGCTTTTGTTAAATGGTTTGGAGTGAGATCAGATGAAGATTCTGAAAATCCTTGCCCTGTCGCTGGCCCCGGCCGCGATGGCGCTTCCCGCCGCCGCCACCCCGGTGTCGGTCGAGCTTGAATTCGACGGGCTCACCGCCTGGCGTTCGGTGGATTTCGGCCCCACCCCGGTCACCCCCTATTTCGATCCGGCCGCCGCCGGCGGGCTCAGGATGAGCGACACCACCGGCACCCTGGAGGATTTCGTGGCCTGGTGCCTCGACATCGCCGCGCCGCTGGGCACCTCGAATAGCCATGATTACGACGCCGGCGACAGCCTGACCACGCTGACCCAGGCGGCCCTGGGCCGGATCCAGTCGCTGTTCGATTCCAGCTACGGGGGCGTGGACGTGTCCAACAGCGACCAGTCGGCGGGCTTCCAGATGGCGCTGTGGGATGCGCTCTACGACGACGATTACGATATCGGGAGCGGTATTTTCCAGGTCTCCGCCACCGGCAGCAACAACGCCAACGGCTTCGCGGGCAGCTACCTGAATGCGGCCGCCGGCTATGCCGGGCCCCAGGCCTTCGACCTGACCTTCCTCGAAAGCACCGGCTCGCCGCACAAGCAGAACCTGGTGACCGCCGACCCGGTGGCGCCGGTTCCGCTGCCGGCCGCGGCCTGGCTGCTGGGCCTCGCCCTGGGCGGTCTGGGCCTCGCCGGGACCCGCCGCCGGGGCTGAGCGGCTGCGGGCACCATCGCAAACCGGGCGGGGAGGGTCACGGCCTTCCCCGCCTTTCGTTCAGGGACAGGGCCCCGTACTGGATCTGTCCTGGCCCCGTCCCGGTTCTGTCCCGGGCGCGGCGCCTGCCGGGAAGAGGGCCGGGACCACTGCCGGAAGAATTGAAGAGGGATGGGGTCGCCCCGGCCGGGGATTTCTGAAAGATCCGGAAAATCCGTAACTTGGCATTTTCACCGATTCGCCCCAAATTCGCTTGGTTTACCGGGTACCTGTCGGCTCTGACGGCGGGATTCGGGACATTATTTTTGGATGTAGGTCGCGGTATCAGGGATTACATGTGGGAGAGCGTCCGGACTGGCCGGGCGGCAAGAGATCGGGGTTTTCCGTAGTTTTTCATGACCGCTGACACGCTCTACGTCGACTTCTTCGGGCTGCGCGAACGGCCCTTCACGCTGGTTCCGGATCCGAGCTACCTCTACTGGTCGCCCCAGCACCGGCGGGCTTTCGCGGTGCTGGAATTCGGCATCATGTCCCACGCCCCCATCACCCTGGTCACCGGCGAGATCGGCGCCGGCAAGACCACGCTGCTGCAGGCGCTGCTGGGCAAGATCGAGGAAGAGGTCACGATCGGGCTGATCTCCAACGCCCAGGGCGGGCGGGGCGAGCTGCTGCAATGGATCCTCAACGCGCTCTCGGTCGAGAGCCCGCGCGAGGCCAGCTACGTGCAGATGTTCCAGGTGCTGCAGGATTTCCTGATCGAGGAATATGCCGCCGGCCGCCGGGTGATCCTGATCTTCGACGAGGCGCAGAACCTGTCGATCGAGGGGCTCGAGGAGCTGCGGATGCTGACCAACGTCAATTCCAACAAGGACGAGCTGGTGCAGCTCATCCTCGTGGGCCAGCCGGAGCTGCGCGACATGGTGCGGGGGCCGAAGATGCGCCAGCTCGCCCAGCGGGTGGCGGCGAGCTTTCACCTCAAGGTGATGGACGCGGAGACGCTCACCGGATATGTCGCCCATCGCCTGCGGATCGCCGGGGGAAGCGGCGAGGAATTCACCCGGGAGGCCTGCGCGCTGATCTACGAACATACCGGGGGCGTGCCGCGGCTGGTCAACCAGCTTTGCGATTTCGCCATGCTCTACGCCTGGAGCGGGGAGCAGCACAGGATTACGGAAGAAACGGTGGCCCAGGTGATCGAGGACGGGGTGTTCTTCGGGGGCGCGCCGCTGGCAGAGGAAAACACGGCCTGATGGAGAATATCCGCTACTATCTCTCGATTTTCCTGCGGCGCCTGCCCTGGTTCCTGGTGGTCGCCACGATCATCTCGGCCATCGCGGTGACCGTGGCGCTGACCCTGCCGCCGGCATATGAGAGCCGCACGCAGATCATCGTGGAACGGCCGCAGATCCCCGAGGAACTGGCCGCCTCCACGGTGCAGACCGACCCGGTGGAGCAGCTGCGCCTGCTGGAACAGCGCCTGCTGACCCGGGAGAACATGCTAGACATCGCCCGCCGGCTCGAGGTGCTGCCGGACCTGGACGAGATGAACCCCGACCAGATCGTCGAGGCGATGCGCGCTCGGACCTCCATGGACGTCCCCCGCGTCGGGCGCGATACCCTACCTTTGATGTCGATCACCTTCGAGGCGCCCGAGGCGCGCAAGGCGGCGGCGGTGCTCAACGAGTACCTGACGCTGATCCAGCGCCAGGATACCGAGTTCCGCCGCGGCCGGGCGGGCGAGACGCTGGATTACTTCGAGCAGGAGGTGGACCGGCTGGGCCAGGAGGTCGAGGCGCAGAGCGCCCGTATCCTGCAGTACAAGCAGGCCCACCAGGGCGCGCTGCCCGACAGCCTGGAATATCGTCTGGGCCAGCAATCGAACCTGCAGGAGCAGCTGAGCCAGATCACCCGCGACATCGCCACGGTCCGCCGCCAGAGCGAACAGCTCATCCGGATCTACGAGGCCACCGGCCAGGTGGGTGGCGGCGCGCGGCAGGCCGAAGCCAGCCTCTCGCCCGAGCAGAGGCGGCTGCAGGACATGCGCGCCCAGCTCGAGGAGGCGCTGCTGGTCTATTCCGAGGAGAATCCCCGGGTGAAGCTGCTGCGTGCGCGGATCGCCGAGCTGGAAGCGAAGGTCGGGGCCTCCGGATCCTCGGACGAAGAGGGGCAGGATCCGGGGCGTCCCCCGGTGCTCAACATCCAGTTGGCTGAGCTCGAGAGCCGGGCGAAGGTGCTGGAGGAGCAGAAAGGCGAGATCGAGGCCCGGCTCGAGGCCCTGGAAGAGAGCATCGGCGCGACGCCGGAAGTGTCGATCACGCTGGAGGAGATGCAGCGCAGGTATGCCAGCCTCCAGTCCCAGTACAACCAGTCCGAGGACCGGCTGGCCCAGGCCCGCACCGGCGAGCGGATCGAGACCCGGTCGCGCGGCCAGCGGATCTCGGTGATCGAGCAGCCCGCCGTGCCCAGCCAGCCCACCAAGCCGAACCGCGTGCTGATTGCCGGTGGCGGTGTCTTCTTGGGGATTGCGGCGGGGATCGGGCTGATCCTGCTGATCGAGCTGCTCAACAACACGCCGCGGCGGCCCGAGGACCTGGTCAAGCGGTTCAACATCACCCCGCTCACCACGCTGCCCTATGTGCGGACCCGGCGCCAGCTCTTCACCCAGCGGGGCGTCAAGCTGCTGATCATGCTGGTGATCCTCACCGGCATCCCCGCGGCGATCTACGCCGTGCATGTCTACTACCTGCCCCTCGACCTGCTGGCCGATAGGGCGATGAACAAGCTGGGTGTGCGGTGGTGACCGGCCTCCCGATGGAGAGATTCTGATGGAACGACTTCAGGCAGCGATCGAAAAGGCCCGGGCCCAGCGGAAGACCCGCGACGTGCCGGGCCAGAGGGCGGCGGCGGCCACCCCGGCGGAGCCGGTGCTGGAGACCACCCCCTCGGAGGTCGACCAGGCCTGGGAGGCGCTGGCCCCGGTCAAGCTGCAGGACCGGCTGATGCATCGCAACCGGCTCGTGGCCTTTCACGAGGGCAAGGAGGCCGGCCCCTACGACATGCTGCGCACGCGGATGCTGCAGCAGGCCCGCACCAACGGCTGGAAGCGCATCGCCATCGTCTCGCCGCACAGCAATTGCGGCAAGTCCACCACCGCCGCCAACCTGGCCTTCAGCATGTCGCGCCAGCCCGGGCTGCGGGCGTTGGTCCTCGATCTCGACCTGCGCCGCTTCGGCCTGTCGCGGATGCTGGGCCAGCGGCCCGATCACGGCATGATCGACGTGTTCTCGGGCGAGGTGAGCTTTGCCAGCCATGGAAGGCGCTACGAGGAGAACGTGGCCTTCGGGTTCAATGGCAGCGCCACCAATCGCGCCTCGGAGATCCTGCAGAGCAGCCGGACCCATGACACGCTGGACGCCATCGAGGCGGTCTACCAACCCGCCATCACGCTGGTCGACATGCCGCCGCTGATGGCCAGCGACGACAATTTCGGCTTTCTCCAGCATGTGGATGCCGCGCTGATCATGGTGGCGGCGGAAAAGACCAGCATGACCCAGCTGGACGTGGCCGAACGCCAGGTGGCGGAGCTGACCAACGTGATGGGAATGGTGCTGAACAAGTGCCGCTACACGGACGGGGCCTATGGATACGAATACGGGTATTACTGAGCCCGGCCAGGCGGAGCCCCAGGGGGCGGATCCGGCCGGGACGCCGGAGATCGCGGTCATCATCCCGCATTACAACGACGTGGCCCGGCTCGAACGCTGCCTTGTCGAGCTGATGAAGAACGACCTCGAGGGCGCCGAGATCCTCGTGGTGGACAATGCCTCCCCCGACCCGCCGGACCGGTTGAAGCCGCGCTTTCCGCGGGTGCGCTTCCTCACCGAGCCCGAGAAGGGGGCCGGCCCCGCGCGCAACCGCGGCGTGGCGGAGAGCAGCGCGCCGGTCCTGGCCTTCATCGATGCCGATTGCGTGCCGGCCGAGGACTGGGTCGCCACGGCCCGCGCGGTGGCGCCGCGGGCGGACCTGATCGGCGGCCGGGTCGACGTCTTCGACGAGACGCCGCCCCCGCGCAGCGGCGCCGAGGCCTTCGAGAAGGTCTTTGCCTTCAATTTCCGCGATTATGTCGAGCGGCAGGGGTTTTCCGGCGCCGGCAACCTGGTGACCACGCGGGCGGTGTTCCTCGACGTGGGCGGCTTCCGCACCGGGGTGTCGGAAGACAATGACTGGAGCCTGCGGGCGACGGCCAAGGGTTACCGGCTGATCTACGAGGACGGGCTGAAGGTGAGCCACCCCTCAAGGGCCGACTGGGCGGAGCTGCGGCGGAAATGGCTGCGCCTCTCGCAGGAGAGCTTCGCGCTGAACGATACCGGCGGGGCGTCGCGGCTTCGCTGGGCGCTGAAGGCGCTGGCCATGCCGGCAAGCGCGCTGGTGCACATGCCGAAAGTCTTTTTCAGCCCCAAGCTCGACGGGTTGGGCGAACGGATGCGCGCGGCGGGGGTGCTGGTCCGGCTGCGGCTGCGGCGCATGGCCTGGATGCTGCGCCAGGCGACCGGGGGTAAGCTCTGAAGGGGCGAAGAAAGGGCCGCTCGCGCGGCCCTTTCTTATCCTAGATCGAATCGGTCGATCAGGCCGCTTTGCGGCGCTTGCGTGCGACGCCCAGGCCACCGAGCGCCAGCAGGAGCAGCCCGCCTGCGGCCGGAACCGGCACGGCAGAAATTCTATAGTCCAAATTCCCTCCGTTTGAGCGACCAGTATAGGATGTCACCAGATAGTACGTGCTATCCGGCACGGCGAAGCTGAAGTCCACCGAACCACTGAGGGGGATATAAGTGTCATCAGAATCAAGCGATTGGTTTGCGGACCAAGCGATCTTGAGATCTTCGAAGTCGCCGAGCGTGTTGACAGTGATTGTGCTGAATGTGCCTTGAGGAAGATCAGATGCCGAAAACTTGAAATAATACTCTTGGCCTGAGGTATTGGTATCTTCAAACTCATCCTCGGTGTCCCAGCGATAGACGGCGCTGTAGTCGTCGAGACTATAGGGCGCGTCATTGTTGATCGTCATTGGCACAACAGAAGCGCTGGCCATTGCCGGAACGGCGAGAGCCAGTGCAGTTGCGCCTGCAAGTTTCGTAATGTCATTTAGTTTAATCATCTCAACTCCTGAGGTTTGGGTCCCTTTTAGGACACGCACGCGACACGCGCGTGCCCTGATCTCGCCACATTCCTACCTAACTCAAGATCGGTCGGAGTCAAACCGTAAAACCGTGAAGATTCGGCGAGAACTCCTTATGAAAACACACTTTTTTGGCGAAACCGCCAGTCTTCGGAACCAGTCTCCGGGCGGGGCCGGAACTGGGCCCGAAACGTGAACAATCTGCAGTGGGTCGCGCGGCGTCACAGCGGGCTGTCCCGCCTTTTCCGGGGAGGGATCGGCCGGCGCCGCCCCTGTTCGGGCGGGCCGAATCTCCGCTCCGGATGTCGTCGCAGGAAAATGGGGCAAGTCAGCCCCGGCGCCGCCGCCGCAGTCCCGCCGCGCCGGCAAGACCCAGGGCGCCGGCCAGCAGCGGCAGCGTGGCGGGCAGCGGGACCGCCGCCACGGCATCGGGCGCGATGGCGCTGCCGCTCTCGCCCTGCGTCCCGTTCGTCACCCCGTCATTCGACCGGCCGCCCGCGACCTGGGCGCCGCCGCCCGGAAGCGGGAACAGGCTGCCGCCGCTGCCCGACCCGGTGCCTTTGCTCGAGGTCCCGGCGCTGTCGAAGAGGGGCCGGGTGACGCTGTTCTTTCCGCCCGGACGGGCGGTGCCGCCCCCGAACCCGGATCCCGGCGCCGCAATGTCGGCGAGCCGGTCCCATCCGGAGCCGCCGGTCGCATCGGAGGCGAAGGGATTGCCCTGCAGGCCCGGCCGGCCATCGGCCAGGAGCCCGTAGAAATCGTTGTAGAGATCGCCGCCGGCCGTCTCGAAGCTGCTGCGGATCAGCCGGTCCACCGACCAGAGCGGACCGAAGGCGAAGGGTGCGCCGCCGCCCGCGACCCTCCCGGCGGCGTTGGCGAGCCCCGCGGCGCGGGCGCCACCGCCCAGCCCCTGGAACACGTCCCCGGGGCCGAACATGATGTTGTCCGCCACATCCGCCTGGCGGAGCGACGCCTCGTTGCTGTCGGGCGTGGTGAAGAGGCCGGTAGCTGCCAGCAGCATGGCCGTGATCAAGCGAAACAAGAGGTCGTCTCCTCGTCTTTCTGAGGCGTTTCTCGGGGCCCGGATCGGCCCCGGGCCGCCCGGGGTTCGGAGCCCTTTGCCGGAGGAGATGTCCCTGTCGGCGTCGGGGCCCCTGCCTGGCGGCCGGGTCTTGCCTTCTAGGCTATGGCGGCGCGGCCGGAAGGCAATGTCTCCCCCCGGCGCGGGGGGCCTCCGGGCCGGTCCGGACATGCGGCGAAGCCGGTTTCGGGCGCCCGCCACCTATCCGGATTGCGCGGCGATATCATCATCTTAGCCGGGGTTGAAGCGGCAAGACGCGGGGGCGCCAGATTTTTGCCACAGAGATCCACTTTTTTTGCCACGTTTCGTTTGGCGGCGGGAGGAATGTTGACGAAACGAGGATAGTGAGGGGTTCACGCGTCGGATTGTTCCGCGGCCCGGATCCCCTCAGCCGACTCGCCCCGTGAGCCGGCGGCGCATCCGTACCGGTCCCGCCCTGGCGCGCACCAATGCGGCGGCCCGGCCCCGGCAGCACATTTCATCGAGAGGGCAAGATGGGTTCCAGCCCCGCTCCGCCTGCAAATGAGGCGAAAACAAGGCAAGAGGAAGATGGATTTCGGGCAAAGGTTGTGTTAATAGATTCGAGGTCAACGTCCCGTTTTGGCGTAGTGTAGTTGAGTCCTTTGTCAGAAATGGATTTCCTGTTCACATATCAGTGGCGTTTCGCCCGGTGGCTTCTGGCCATGATGCTGGTATGCGCAGGACTTGCCGCACCGGCCTTCGCCGCGACGCAGACCCCGTTTTCCCCCGATGAGACACCCTATTCCTGCCTCGGACCCGACGGGGTTACCCCCGGGGTCTGTGTCGAGGAGGCCGAGGGGGTTCCCGGAATGCTCGCGGAAAGCGAGCAACCCCTGGTGGTACCCCCGACCGTCTTCGAGGGTTTCCTGGACGACGTGAAGCATACGCCTGCCTGGAAGACGATCACCTCGCCGGTCAGCGAGGTGCCGCTGCCGATGGCGGGCTGGCTGCTGGTCTCGGCCCTCGGGGGGCTGGGACTTTTCGGCAAGCGCCGCCGGGATGCCTTTCCGTCCCTGCGCAAGGGCGCCGAGCTCGAGCCGCTGCAGAGTGCGCTGCGCGGCAGCACCGGCCGCGCCGCGCCGGAGGCTCCCGTCGTCACGCGCCGGCTGCGGCCTGTCGAGCTTCTCTCCCGTCTTTCCCTGGCGTTGAGGATGCCGGGCGGCCCCTGCGTCGCCGCCTTCGCCCCGGAATGTGCCGGCCTCGTCCGCAGTGGCGGCGCCGAGAACCGTTACGCGATCGCCGAGGACCGGGCGCCGCCGTCTGGCCGCTCCTGGGACTTGGTTGGTCCAGCACTCTCCGCCGGCCCGCTCCGGGTACGGCGGATCCCTTTTGACAGCTGCCGGTCCGTGGCCACGGGCCTGCAGCTGTTTTTCATGGTGCCCCCCGCCCGGATTTACGAGCGGGTTCCGGCATCCAAGACCAAGAACGGGGTCACCCGCATTATCCCGCGAGCCGGCTTCGGAGACCAGCGCCGGCTCTGCATTACCAACCAACCAACCAATACTCAGGAGTTAACAACATGATCAGCAAGAAAATCCTTGCCCTGTCGGTCGTCGCAGCCGCGTCGCTGACAGCTTCCGTGGCCAGCGCTGCGACCTTCACCTTTGACTCAACCTCTCCCAACTCGAAAATCCTCGTGGAAGAGACCGGTGGTGGCTGCTTAGGTTCTTGTACTCTGGTGGGCGACTACGTCGGCGATCATTCCATGAACGTCGTGAGCGGCAGCCTCACCGAAACCGTCGACAACTTCATCGAGTGGGAGATCACGGGTAGCGGCCTGGGTGGCAAAACCTACGATGTGACCGCGAGCCTCTACTTCTCCGCTCCTCCTCCGGGCGGCGGCGGCGGCGCCACCGGTGATGGCTGGTTCGCGACCGTCGGCGGTCTGCTTAGTGCCGGTAGCCTGGAATGGGAGAATGGCGGCGTCGGCACGGTCTTTTTCGACAACGGCTACCGCATCACCTATGATCTGCACGACGACTTCGTCGTAGGTCTCGGCAACAAGGCCTATACCGGTGTGACCTTCACCGCAGCGGTTCCGGTCCCGGCCGCTGGCCTTCTGCTCGTGGGTGCTCTCGGCGGTCTTGGCGCTCTGCGTCGTCGCAAGAAAGCGGCCTGAGGCATTTCGAAAGGGCGGGCGAGGCTTCTCTTTGCAGGAGGCCGCTGCCTTCGGAATGTGAGTTGAACGATTGGCGGGCGCCCTGCGGGGCGCCCGACATGCGTTTCAGGGCTCCGTCACCGGCGGACCTGCCCTGCAGAGCGGCGCGGAGCCAATAGGGCTCCAATTGTCTCGAATTCTCCCGAGTTACCGCATTTCTGCCGGAAAATCCCCCGGCCGCCACCCCAGGGGAGGGGCAGATGCCTTCCCGGATGGCGGCGTGGAGGCAGGGCGTGGCGATGGCGATACTGGTGCATGAGGTGACGCAGGCCGGGGGGCCGGCGACGCATATGACCTCGGTCAGCGCGCTGGAGGTGCTGGGGGCGGGGGCCGGTGTGGGAGCCGGTGCCGGGTCGGGGCTGGTCTCGGCCAGCGCCATGGGGGGCGGGCTGCTGCTGCGCGAAACCAGCGGCGACATGGCCCTGCGCGACACCGAGAGCTACGGGGCGTCGGGGGCGCTCGACGCACCGCGCGGGCTGGTCCGGGCCAGGCTGGACGGCGAGGCGCTGCTGCTGGCCCCGGGGCGCCACGGCACCGGGATCGAGGCCTGGCGGATCGAGGCGGACGGCACGCTCGCCCCGCGCCAGGCCCTGGGCTTCGACGATGCCCTGCCGCGGGCTCTTACGGCGCTGGCCGTGGTCCAGGGCGGCGGCCGCGACTTCCTGCTGGGCACGGCCCGGGACGGCGCCGGGCAGGAGGTCTGGGACCCGCAGGGCCAGAGACTGGTGCAGGTGGACCAGGATCCGCAGATCGCCGGGACCGGGCCGGCGGCCGATCTGGCCGTGGCGGGGCCGGGCCGGGTGCTTGCCGTGCTGCCGGGCGAAAACGCGCTGCTTGACCTGCGGCTGGACGCGACGGGCCGGCTGCAGGAGGAGGCGCGGCTGACCCCTGCCGAGGGGCTCTACCTCGACCGGCCGGGGCAGGTCGCGCTGGCCTCGGTGGCGGGGCAGGATTACGCGCTGGTCGGCGGCGCGAACGGCGCGCTGGCGGTGGTGGCGCTGGAGCCCTCCGGGATGCGGCTGACGGACATGGTGGGCGATGACCGGGACACCCGCTTTGCCGGGGTCACGGTGCTGGAGGTGGCGGAGATCGGCGGCCAGGTCTACGCGGTGGCCGGCGGCAGCGATGACGGGCTGAGCCTCCTGACGCTGCTGCCGGGCGGGCGGCTGCTGCACCTGGACAGCATCGCCGACGACCTGGCCATGGCGCTGACCGATCCGGGCGCGCTGGCGCTGGCGGCGGATGCCACGGGGCTCGACATCTTCGCCGCCGGCGACCGGCCCGAGGCGGAGGGCGAGGGGGCGCTCGGCGCCGGCGGCGGGATCACCCGGATCCGGGCCGAACTCGGCACGATCGGCGTCACGGTGGGGCCGCGCGAGGCGGGCGAACGGCTGGATGGCGGCGCGGGCCGCGACCAGATCCATGGCGGCGGGGGCGATGACGACCTGCGCGGCGGGGCGGGCGACGACGTGCTGATCGACGGGGCTGGGGCGGACCGGCTGCGCGGCGGGGCGGGGGCCGACATCTTCGTGCTGATGGCCGACGGGGCCGCGGACCGGGTGATGGATTACCAGCCCGGGCTGGACCGGCTGGACCTCTCGGCCTGGGGGCGGTTCTACACGGCCGGGGCGCTCGACATCCGGTCGACGGAGAAGGGCGCGGAGATCCGCTTCGGCGCCGAGGTGCTGCGGCTGGAGACGGCGGATGGCGCGCCGCTCAATGCCGCGGACCTGCCGGTGGAGAGCCTGCGCGACCTCTGGCATATCGACGTGACGCCCCCCTCGGACGAGCCAGCGCCCGACCCGGAACCGGAACCTGAACCTGCACCGGAGCCCGCGCCCCAGCCCGAACCTGAGCCCCAGCCCGAACCTGAGCCCCAACCGGCGCCGGAACCTGCCCCCGCGCCGCAGCCCCAGCCCCAGCCGGACCTGGCCCCCGAACCGCAACCGGAGCCTCAGCCCGTCCCCGAACCGGCGCCCCTGCCGAAACCGGTCGCCCCGCCGCGGCTGCCCGGTGCGCGGGAGCAGGCGGGCGGCGCCGGCGAGGATGCGCTGCTGGGCGATGCCCGGCCCGACACGTTGCGCGGCTTCGAGGGGCGCGACCGGCTGCTGGGCGAAGGGGCCCACCCGGAATTCGACCCCGAGGCCGGCCAGGTCTACCGCCTGTTCCGCGCCGTGCTGGGCCGCGAGCCCAAGCCCGAGGGGGTGCTGCACTGGGGCAGCGCGCTCAAGGAGGGCCACAGCCTCGAGGAGGTGGCCTCGGGTTTCACCCGCAGCCTGGAATTCCAGAAGATCTATGGCGGCGTCGACAACCCCGCCTTCGTCACCCTGCTGTTCGAGAACGTGCTGGGCCGGCCGCCGAAGGAGCTGGGGATGAGCCACTGGACCGGCGAGCTGGATACCGGCGCGCGCAACCGCGACCAGGTGGTGCTGGGCTTTTCCGAGAGCCCGGAATTCATCAAGGTGACCACCGCCGATGCCATGCGCTACAACCGCGCCGGGGTGCAGGCGGACCTGGCCGAGGAGCTCTGGCGGCTCTGCCGGGTGACGCAGGGGCGCGAGCCCGAACTCGAGGAGCTGCGCGACTGGTCGCATCAGTTGGTCGAGGGGGAGGATTACACCGGGATGGTGCGCGATTTCGCCCGCAGCCCGGCCTTCCATGCCCGATACGAGGGGCTGGAGGATGCAGGCTTTGTCCGCGCGCTGCACCGCGACATCCTGGGGCGCGAGGCGGGGCAGGGCTTCGTCGACACGTGGAGTGCCGCGCTCTCCCGCCGGTTCGAGCGGGCGGACCTGCTCAAGGAGCTGATCCAGACCGAGGCGCTGCGCGAGGCCATGGCGGAGGATTACGCCGCCTGGCAGCGCGCCCGGGGGGTCGACGATGTGCTCGACGGGGGCGGGGGTTACAACCTGCTGATGGGCGGGATGCTGAGCGATTGCTTCCTCTTCGAGGCGGGGGTCGCCTCGCGCCACGTGGTGGCCGACCTGGAGCGTGGCGACCTGCTGCGCTTCGACGGGTTCGGTTATGAAAGCGCGGCGGAGATCCGGGCGCATCTGCAGGAGACGGAAGACGGCGTCCGCTTCGCCGACCAGGGGGTTCGGGCGGTCTTCTCCGGCACCGAGATGGCGGATATCGCCGACGACATGTTCCTCTATTGAGCCGCGTTTAGGCCGGAACAGGGTCTGTTTTTTCCCTTGGTCACCATCTTCCGGCAGGGCGGTCGGGCAGGGGCACTGCCCGCCGTGACCGATCGGGGATCCGGGGCCGTCGGGGCCGTTGCGCGGAGGGCGCGCGGTGGCGAGGGGAGGGGTTAAGCCCCCGGCGCCTAGCCTCGGGTCGTCCATCATTCCCGCGCGGAGCTGCCCATGTCCGACCTCTCGGCCAACCTGTCCATGCCCTACCTGGCGCCCGCCCAGGCGCAGAAGCACCTGACCCATAACGAGGCGCTGCTGATCCTCGACGCGGTGGTGCAGCTGGGTGTCGAAAGCCGCAGCCTGTCCGCCCCGCCCGCGGATCCGCCGCAGGGGGCGCGCTACATCCTGGCCGGGACGCCGGGGGGCGGCCCGAGCGGCGACTGGGCCGGGCAGGCGGCGGGCACGCTGGCGCTGCGGGACGGGACCGGCTGGCTGTTCCTCGCGCCGCGGTCGGGCTGGCGCGCCGCGGTGCTGGACGAGGGCGGGGCCGAGGTGCTGTTTCGGGACGGCACCTGGCAGGCGGCGGCGCTGCCCGCGGATCTCTCGGCCGAACGGCTGGGGCTCAACGCCGGCGCCGACGCGGTGAACCGGCTGGCGGTTTCGGCCGCCGCCACGCTGCTCAGCCACGAGGGCGCGGGGCACCGGCTCAAGATCAACAAGGCGGCGGCGGGCGAGACGGCGAGCCTGCTGTTCCAGACCGGCTGGTCCGGCCGGGCCGAGATGGGCACGGCGGGGACGGAGGATTTCGCGCTCAAGGTCTCGGCCGATGGCAGCGCCTGGACCGAGGCGCTGCGGGCCGAGGCGGCGACCGGCCGGGTGGTGCTGCCGCAGGGGGTGCGGCTGGAGGGCGCCGTCTCGGGCCCCGGCCTGGTGGGCACGGTGGCGCGGAGCGGCGGGCAGAGCAGCGGCGCGGTGATCGAGCGCGGCGCGGGCGCCGGCGGGGATTACGTGCGGTGGGCGGACGGCACGCAGATCTGCTGGCACGTGCTCACCGCCGGGACCGGGGGCGCGGTGGACTGGGATTTCCCGGCAGGCTTCGCGGCGGGCAGCCCGCCGGTGGTACAGGCCACGGCGCAGGGGGGCGGGGCGCATTTCGCCAGCCTCGGCGCAGCCACGGCAAGCGGCGTCCCGGTCTCGGCCTGGGAGGGCACAGGCGCGCGGGTGGCGGTGGCGGTGGCGCTCACCGCGACCGGGCGGTGGGCGTGAGTTGGGCCGGAACAGGCTCTGTTCCGCTGTGGATCAGTCTCTGACGCTAGCTGCCTCAGCCCCACGCGCCTCAGCCCCTGGCCCCCTGGCCGCGGGCATATTTGTCGTCGTAGCGGATGATGTCGTCCTCGCCCAGATAGGAGCCGGTCTGCACCTCGATCAGCACCATCGGCACCTTGCCCGGGTTCTCCATCCGGTGGACGGAGCCGAGCGGGATGTAGACCGACTGGTTCTCGGTCACCAGCGTCACCTCGCCGTCCACGGTCACCCGGGCGGTGCCGGCCACCACGATCCAGTGCTCGGAGCGGTGGACATGGCTCTGCAGCGAGAGCGAGGCGCCGGGATGGACATGGATCCGCTTGACCTGGAACCGCTCGGACAGGACCAGCGTCTCGAACCAGCCCCAGGGCCGGTGGTCGATGGGAAATTCCTCGGCCTGCTTGGCGCCGCGCTGCTTGAGCACCTTGACCGCCTGTTTCACGTTCTGGCTGTCGGACATGTCGGCGACCATCACCGCGTCGCGCATGGCCACCGCCACGATGTTCTTCAGCCCGATGCC
Source organism: Carideicomes alvinocaridis (assembly GCA_005473895.2). Classification (GTDB taxonomy): domain Bacteria; phylum Pseudomonadota; class Alphaproteobacteria; order Rhodobacterales; family Rhodobacteraceae; genus Carideicomes; species Carideicomes alvinocaridis. The sequence goes on along the minus strand of SRJI02000042.1, from coordinate 4,239 downwards.
CACCAGCTCCATCTCGTTGTTCTCGGAGCGCAGCAGGGATTGCTCGCAATCGAAGGCCGTGGCCCGGGGCGACAGCGCATTGCCCCGCTCGTCGCGGCCCGATTCCTGCCAGACGGATTCCCAGCTGCCCAGGTCGGACCAATGCCCGTCGAAACGCACGACCGAGACGTTGCCGGCCTTTTCCATGATCGCGTAATCGATGGAATCCTCGGGCACCTCTCGCCACAGCGCGGGGTCGAGTCGGGTGAAGGCCAGGTCCCGCTCCGCCGCCTCGAGCGAGGCCTTCACGGTGGCCAGGATCTCGGGCGCATGGGTCTCGAAGGCCTCGATCAGGGTCTGCGCGCGGGCCAGGAAGACGCCCGCGTTCCAGAGGTTGCTGCGATCGGCGAACAGCGCCTTGGCGGTGGCGGCATCGGGTTTCTCGATGAAGCGGACCAGCGCGTGGACGCCCTCGTGGGTGGCCTCCCCGGCCTCGAGCCAGCCATAGCCCGTCTCGGGGCGCGAGGCGGCGATGCCGAAGGTCACGATCTGCCCCTCCTGCGCGGCCACGGCGCCCTTTTCCACCGCGTCCCGGAAGGCCTCGGCATCGGGCACCGCGTGGTCGGAGGGCACCAGCAGGATCAGCCCCTCGGGGTCGCGGTCGGCGGCGAAGAGCGCCGCGGCGATGGCGGCGGGGGCGGTGTTGCGGCCCTCGGGCTCGATCATGATGCCGGCGGGGCTGACCCCCACCGCGTCCAGCTGCTCGGTCACGATGAAGCGGAACTCGTTGCCGGTGACCAGGACCGGGTCGGCAAACCCCTTGCCGGTGAAGCGCCGCGCGGAGGCCTGGAACAGGCTTTCCTCGCCCATGATCTCGGCGAACTGCTTGGGATAGCTCTTGCGCGACAGCGGCCAGAGCCTCGTGCCGGAGCCGCCGCAGAGGAGGATGGGGGTGATCATGCGGGGGACCTCATGGCCGTTATCTAGCGGAAAAAGCGGGAAAACATGTACCGAAACCGCCTTCTGCCTAGCAGATCCCGCCGCAACCGCTCAACGCTTTCGTAACCCTGCCAGTCGAGCATCCGCGCCTCGTCGGGCTCCCGGCCCGGGGGGAGGGCCTGCAGCACCTCGGCCCGCGACAGGCGCAGGGCGGCGATCCGGTCGAAGAGCGCGGGGTCGTAATAGCGGAAATCGCGCAGGTCGCGATCCGCGTGGACGCCCGAGCGGGGCAGCAGCGTGACCTCCCGTCGCTCGATCTTCTGGCCGTCCACATTGGCCACCGCATGGGCCAGCCGCGCCGCGTCGGGCTCCGCCCCCGGCTCGAACAGCCGCACCGCGCGGTCGAGCGCCGCCTGCGGGTCGGCCAGCACCGCGTCGTAGCGCAGCAAAAGCTGGCCGTGGGCAAAGTCGGCCTCCACCCACTTGGCCATGAAATCGCGGTAGCGGCCGAACTTCTCGCTCACGTGGCGCCGGAAGGACTCCGCGCTGTCCTCGCCGCCGGCGCGCACGAAGGTCTCGAATTCCGACACGGTGGAATGGGCGAAGTCGCGGTACTGTATGATGTAGGGCTGGCCGGGGATCTGCGGCAGGGCGAGGTCGAAATCGTGGTTCTTGGTGAAATGGATCCGGTCCCGGTGGCGGCAGGGCGCCTCGCGGCAGCAGCGCTTGATATCGGGGTGGTCCGGGTGGCCCACGTGGAATTCGCAGTAATGGAAGGCCGGGCCGAAATAGAGCTGCAGCAGGCGGACCAGCATGTGGTGCCCGCTGCGCGGCCAGCTCACCCCCATGACATGTCTCATGAAGCGCCCTGTTCCGGCTCGTCCTGCGGGGCGGGGGGGCGTTCGCCGCGATCGAGGGCGGAGAGGATCTGGCGCAGGCGCCCGCCATAGCGTTTCGCCACCGCCTCGGCGGTGAAATGCGCGCGGATATTGGCGCGGGCGGCGCGGACCCGGGCGGCGCGCTCCTCGGGGGCGTCATGGGCGGCGCGCAGCTGGCGGGCGGCGTCCGCCACGTCGGGCTCGGCCCAGCGGGATCCCTCGCGCACCACGATATATTCGTCGGGCGCCAGGAGCTTTTCCTCGTAATCCACCAGCCAGGCGGTCTCCTCCGAGCAGAAATCCATGTTGCCGGAATAGGCGGTGCAGACCACCGGCACGCCCAGCCCCATGGCCTCGATCATGCCGAAGCCCCAGCCCTCGGACTTGTGCAGCGACAGGTAGCAGTCGGACCCCGCCTTGAGATGCAGCAGGTCGCGGTAGGTCAGCGTCTCGTTCAGCACCACGATGCGCGGATCCTCGGCGATGATCGCCTCCACCCGGTCCCAGATGCGGCTCTGCACCGGGTCGAGCACGTTGTCGCGGTTCTGGGTCTTCACCACCAGCCGGGCCCCGGGCACGTCCGGGAAGGCGCGGCGAAAGGCCTCTAGCGCGCCCACCGGGTTCTTGCGCTGCACGAAGGAGAAGCTGTCGAAGGCCACGAGGCAGACGTAATGGCTGTCGTCGAAGCCGAAGCGGCGGTTGACGAAGGCGCGGGCGGCCTCGCGGGTGATGTCGGCATGCTCCTCGTAGCACATGCCCACATTGACCACCGGCGTGTCGCCGGCATCGGGGCGGTAGATCGAGACGCCGTATTCGGTGGAGACCCAGATCTCGTCCAGCAGCTCCATCCCGAGGTAATGGCAGAGCGCCGGGCGGTCGAGTTCCCAGAAGAAGTAGCCGATATTGTAGGCCCCCGAGAAGACGTCGGGCTGGTAGGCATAGGCCAGCGGCACGGATTCCGCGTTGAGATGCAGGATGTTGATCCGCGCCGGGCCGTAGGGCTCGATCATCGTGTCCGACGAGAACCCCTCGGGCGCCGGGTTGTCGAGGTCGAAATCCACGCCCCGCACGTCGAGCCCGGTGGCGCGCAGCACCTCCGCCGAGAGCCGCGTGGCCTGACCCAGGCCCGAGGTCTTGGCCAGCGGGCCGATCAGCTGGACCTCGGCGCGGGGCCGGTCGGGGCCGGGCAGGGGCAGCGCCGCCGCCTCCAGCCGGTGGCCGTCGGGGGTGCGGGTGGTGAAGCGACGGCTGGGCAGGTCGTAGCCCGCCCGCCGCAGCGCCGCCTCGAACCGGGCGCGGGGCAGGCGCGGCGCGGCCTCGCCCAGCATGCCGGCGAGGAAACGTTCGAAATCCGAGCGCCCGCTGCCATCCCGCTCCAGCAGGGTCTCCACCGTGCGGGCGGGCAGGTAGCGCAGCAGGTCGGGCCGCCGCGCCGCCATGACCATCACCGCCAGAACCAGCGTCTGGCGGTCCCGGTCGCTGCCGGTATCGAGAAAGCGCAGCTGCGGCGCCGCGCGGTGGAACCGTTCGAGAAAGGCGTTGAGCGGATAGGCATCGCCGCGCCGGGCGGGATGCACGCTGCGCATCAGGTCGGCGAACCGGTCGGGGACGAGGCAATCCTCGTAATAGAGCCCCGGCGCCTCGTCGTGGACCCACCAGAAGACGAGGTCGGTCCAGGCGTCGCGGTCCTGCAGGTCGAGCCCGGCCAGCCGGTCGGGCCGGGCCAGCAGGCGCCACCACATGATCCGGCTCGGGGCAAATGCCTGCCCGCCCATGGTCACCGGCGCGTTCAGGTGGTCGATCACCCCGGCGCTGAGCGGCACCCGCCGCGGCTCCTGCCCCGGGGCGCCGGTACGGTAATGGGTGATGTACCAGTTCAGGTAATGCTCCATCGCCGCGAGGCCCGGCGCCACGTCGAAGGTGGCGTCCATGCGGTAGCGGTAGCGCACGTAGTCGAGATAGGCGGGCAGCCCGGCCTCGGGCGCGCCGGGGGGCAGGGCGCGGGTGTCGAAAAGCCGCCCGTGCCGGGTGAGCGGCGGGGTGCGGGGGGGCTGCGTCGTGGCGGTTTCCGCGTCGGTGTCCGGGGGGGTGTCCTCCTCGGGCAGCTGCGCCAGCAGGGCCTGCAGCGCCACGAGATCGCCGTGCAGCGCGCTGCGGCAGAGCGCGAGCCGGCGGGGATCGTCCTCCACCGCGAGGCCCTTCCCGGTGGCCAGCGTGATGCGGCCCAGCCGGTGTTGCGGGCGTTCCAGCACCCGGACCTCGAGATGGCCGCCGGCCTCTTCGGCCCGGGCGCGCAGCTCTTCGGTCACCGGGAACTCGAAGCCGCAGCCGGCCTCGCCCAGCCCCGCGGCGGCCACGTCCGCGCGTGGCAGCCGGGCGGTGGCGGAGGCCACCAGCCCCTCCGGGGTGAACAGCCCCACCGGCACGCCGCCGCGGCCGGTGC
>SRJI02000210.1 GCA_005473895.2 Carideicomes alvinocaridis | reverse complement strand
GGCTTCGGCCGCGAGCTCGGCCCGCTCGGCATGGACGAGTTCGTCAACAAGCAGATGTACTTCGTCCAGGACTGACATCCCACGACGACGACGGGCCCGCCTCCGGTGACCGGAGGCGGGCCCGCCCGCGTCCCGCTGGCGTGGCGGGAGCGATGGGTCAGCGACGCGCCTGCCGCACAGCGGGTTCTAGGCTGGCGCGCCCTTGTCCCTTCATCCGGGGCGTGGCCATCATGGACCGGATCCCGTCAAGAACTGCAGAATCGAGAATGTCTGATGTACCCCACCCCGATGACCTTCGACGTGGCACGCGCCGGCCGCGCGCTCGCCCAGGTCAGTGTCCGCACCCTGGCCACCGCGGCCGGCCTCGAGAAGGAGCAGCTGCGCCGCTTCGAGAAGGGGCTGGCCGACCTGCGGGTGGACGAGCGTCTGCGTCTGGAGAAGGCCCTGCGGAAGTACGGCGTCGGGCTGGTCCCGGAGGACGAGTTCGGCGGCACGGGGGTCCGCCGGATCTTCACCGCCGAGAAGTCCCGGCGCCTCGAGGCCCTGGAGAACGAAGGCGGCCCCGCGTACGAGGACGACATCTGAGTCCTCCGCCGACAGGCGGACAGCCCCGCA
>SRJI02000209.1 GCA_005473895.2 Carideicomes alvinocaridis | reverse complement strand
GTCTACTTCGCCCCGCTGCTGCTCGTCCTCACGGCCGGGGTGAACGGCGCCCTGCTGACGGCGGACCTGTTCAACCTCTTCGTGTTCATCGAGGTCATGCTGCTGCCGTCCTACGGCCTGTTCGTCCTCTCCGCCAACCGGCGTGAGCCCCTGCGCCGCGTGGACGGCGCCCGCCTCTACGTCACGCTGAACCTGTTCACCTCCACGATCCTCGTGGTCGGCGTCGGCTTCATCTACGGCATCACGGGCAGCGTCAACCTCGCCGTGCTGGCCGGCGCGGCGGCGCGGGACGAGCGGGTCGCCGTCGCCGGGTTCATGGTGCTGTTCGCCCTGTCCATCAAGGCGTCCGTGGTGCCCCTGCACGGCTGGCTGTCCAAGGCGTACCCCTCGACGTCGCCGGCGGTCACCGCGATCTTCTCCGCCCTGCACACCAAGGTGGGCGTCTATGCGATCTACCGCATCTACTCCGTGCTCTACGACGGCGAGCCTCGGTACCTGTGGGCCATCCTGATCCTGTGCTCGCTCACGCTCGTGATCGGCGCGGTCGCCTCCCTCGGGGAGCAGAGCACCCGTGCGATCCTCTCGTGGCAGATGGTCAGCGGCATCGGCGGCATCCT
>SRJI02000208.1 GCA_005473895.2 Carideicomes alvinocaridis | reverse complement strand
GTCACGGGCAGCAGCGGTGGGGCATCGAGGAGGACGTACTCGAAGTGCGCCTCGACGAGGGCGAGAAGTTCCGCCATGGCCTCCGACCCCAGCAGCTCGGACGGATTCGGAGGAACCGTTCCGGCGGTGAGGACCGACAGGTCGTCCACGGACAGCAGCACGTCGTTGAGATCGGCTCGGCCGGTCAGCACATCGGACAGGCCCAGCTCGTCATCCAGGCCCAGCCTGGCCCCCACCTGCGGGCGGCGCAGATCCGCATCAACCAGCAGGACCCGGGCGCCGGTCTCGGCCAGGACCTTGGCCAGATTCGTCGCGGTCTCGGTCTTGCCCTCACCCTGCACCGAGGAGGTGACAACGATGGACGAACGTCGTTCACCGCCGAGAGCGACGAAGCCCACGGCGGTGCGCAGCTTCCGATACGACTCGGCGCTGGCCCAGGCCGTGCCTCGGGCGGGAACGGCCCCGTCCTTGGCCCGGTCCGAGCCCCTATAGCGGACCACGGAGGCCAGGACCGGCGCGTCGGTGATTTCCTCGAGGTCATCCCTTGTACGGATGCGGGAATCCAGCAGGCGTCGCACCAGCGCCTGGCCCAGCCCGAGGACGACGCCGGCGATCAA
>SRJI02000207.1 GCA_005473895.2 Carideicomes alvinocaridis | reverse complement strand
AAGAGATCAAATCCTCTCCCAATTCCACACCAAGCTTTAGTGATTAGTGAGAGAGATTTGTTGTGTTCTTTTGAGTTCTTGCGCTTGGATTGCTTCYTTCTTTCATTCTTTCTTCCGAACAACTCAATTGTAACCRAGGCAAGAGACACCAATTGTGTGGTGGTCCTTGCGGGGAAGTTTTGTTCCCGKTTGATTTGAGAAGAGAAAGCTCACTCGGTCCGAGGGACCGTTTGAGAGAGGGAARGGGTTGAAARAGACCCGGYCTTTGTGRCCWCCTCAACGGGGAGTAGGTTTGCRAGAACCGAACCTCGGTAAAACAAATACGCGTGTCACACTYYTTATTYRCTTGCGATTTGTTTTKCACCCTCTCTCKCGGACTCRWTTATATTTCTAACGCTAACCCGRCTTGTAGTTGTGMTTAASTTTGTAAATTTCAGWTTYGCCCTATTCACCCCCTCTAGGCGACTTTCAATTGGTATCRGAGCCCGGTGCTTCATTAGAGCCTAACCGCTCGAAGTGATGTCGGGAGATCACACCAAGARGGAGATGGAAACCGGCGAGAAGSCCACTACAAGCCACGGGAGCACTTCATCGGAAGAGTCCCGCATCCCGCACCAA
>SRJI02000206.1 GCA_005473895.2 Carideicomes alvinocaridis | reverse complement strand
CGGCAGGGTGACCTCAACGCCACCCTGCGCCACGGCCCGCTGGTCGACATCGTCCACCTGGCCGACACTGCCCACCACGGCCGGGGCCCTGGCCGTCCTTCGTTCCGGCTTGGCTCCGCTCCCCCATCGACCATGTTCTTGTGACGCCCGATGTCAAGGTGCTCTCCTGCACCGTGCTGAAGGTGCGCCGGTCAGTGCATCAGGTGCGCGCGGACCAGAGCCTCGATGACCGCTGCCTGGCTGGGCGTTGCCGGGTTCGTGGCGGCCTCTCGGCGCACGGCGTCGCGGATCGCTTCGGGCACCCGCACGTTCAGCGCCACGGTCGGCGCCCCCCGCCGCGCCAGGGGCGCATACCCGTCGGCCGGGTCCGAGGCTGTTGCCGGCTCTGCTGGGATCACCGCTCCGGGAGCCGGGGTCTGGGGGGCCGGGGTGGGCTTGCGTCGCTGTGCTCGCAGGCTCAGGTCGGGTTCGGACTGCTTCTCGTTCATGCGGTGATCCTTTCGGAGATAGCTGCGGCGAGGTCGGCGTAGGCGGTGGCGACGGGTTCGCCCTTCTCGTAGCGGCCCAGCCAGTCGCAGGCCAGACGTGCCTTGGGGACGATGGAGCGGGCCGGCACCA
>SRJI02000041.1 GCA_005473895.2 Carideicomes alvinocaridis | reverse complement strand
GCGCCCGGCCCCGCGGCCTCGTGCGCCGCACGGCGCCGGGCAAAGGCCGCGCGCCGCGCCTCGGCCTTGACCTCGTCGAGGCTCACAGCAGCACCACCGCCGCCAGCCCGAGAAAGGCGAAAAAGCCCACCACGTCGGTCACCGTGGTCACGAAGGTGCCCGAGGCCAGCGCCGGGTCGACGCCCACCTTCTCCAGCACGATGGGGATCACCGTGCCCGCCAGCCCCGCCACCACGAGGTTGATCACCATGGCCGTGGCGATCACGTAGCCCAGCACCGGCGAGCCGAACCAGACCACGCCCACCACGCCCATCACGGCCGCGAAGATCACCCCGTTGATCAGCCCCACGGCGCATTCCCGGCCGATCACCCGCCAGACGTTCGACCCGGTGATGTCCCGGGTGGCGATGGCGCGCACCGCCACGGTCAGCGACTGCGTCCCGGCATTGCCCCCCATGGAGGCCACGATCGGCATCAGCACCGCCAGCGCCACGAATTGCGCGATGGTCGTCTCGAACTGCGCGATCACCAGCGAGGCCAGCACCGCCGTCAGCAGGTTCACCGCCAGCCAGGGCGCGCGCTGCTTCGTCGTGGCGATCACCCCGTCCGAGATCGACCCCTCGCCCACGCCGGCAAGGCGCAGGATGTCTTCCTCGTGTTCCTCGTCCAGCACCGCCATGGCGTCGTCGATGGTGATGACGCCGACCAGCCGCTCCTCCTCGTCCACCACGGGGGCGGAGATCAGGTGATACTGGTTGAACGCATAGGCCACGTCGCCCTCGTATTGCGTGGCCGGGATGACGCGGAACACGCTCTCGGTCAGGTCGGCGAGCTTGACCTCGCGCCGCGACGCCATGAGCTTGCCCAGCGTCACGTTGCCCACCGGGTGATGCAGCGGGTTCACCAGCACGATGTGGTAGAACTGCTCTGGCAGCTCCTCGGTGGAGCGCAGGTAGTCGATCGCCTCGCCCACGGTCCAGTGCTCGGGCGCCCAGACCACCTCGCGCTGCATGAGACGGCCGGCGGAATATTCCGGGAAGGTCAGCGATTGCTGCACCGCGACCCGGTCGGAATCCTCCAGAGCGCCGAGGATCGCCTCCTGCTGCGGCTCTTCGAGATCCTCGATCAGGTCGACCACGTCGTCCGAGTCGAGCTCGCGCACCGCGTCGGCCAGCACCTCGGGATGCAGCAGCGGGATGATCTCTTCCCGCACGCCCTCGTCGAGCTCCGACAGGATGTCGCCGTCGAATTCGCGGCCGTAGAGTTCGATCAGCCGGCGTCGGTCATAGGCGTTGATCTGCTCCAGAAGGTCGGCGATGTCGGCCGCGTGCAACGGCTCCATCAGCTCGACGAGCTGGTCCTTGTCGCCGGTTTCCACGGCGTAGAGGATGGCCGAAACGGTCTTCGGGCTCAGCCCGTAGGCGTTCTCTTCGGCCTCCGCCTCTTCCGGATTCTCGAGCGGTTCATCCATCATGCCGCACGCATAGCCTGCGGGCATCGCGAATTGAAGAAACACTTGCGCGAAATCCCGGCCAAAGGAGCGATTTACCCGCCCCGGTGCCGCGGCCTATTCTGGCGCGCGGCAAAATCGAGCGGAGGGCCCATGCCCGACATCCTGATCAGCGGGCAGATCCTGTCCTTCACCGGCGATCCCTTCACCGCTCCGCCGGAGGACGCGGTGCGCATCGACAGCGATGGCGGGCTGCTGATCCGCGACGGCATGATCGCCGAGGCCGGGCCGGCCGACGCGCTCGCGGCCCGTCACCCGCAGGCCGAGCGCCACGATTTCAACGACCGGCTGGTGATGGCGGGCTTCATTGATCCGCATGTCCATTATCCCCAGACCGCCATCATCGCGAGCTGGGGCAAGCGGCTGATCGACTGGCTGGAAAGCTACACCTTCCCCGAGGAAATGCGCTTCGGCGATCCCGCCCATGCCGCGCAGATCGCCGCCACCTATCTCGACCTGACCGCGGCCCATGGCACGACGACCATGTGCAGCTTCTGCACCATCCACCCCGAAAGCGTGGAGGCCTTCTTTGCCGAGGCGCAGACGCGCGGGCAGCGGGTGGTCGCGGGCAAGACCTGCATGGACCGCAACGCCCCCGACGGGCTGCGCGACACGGCGCGATCGGCCCATGACGACAGCCGCCGCCTGCTGGAGCGCTGGCACGGTGTCGACCGGCTCTCCTACGCGATCACGCCGCGCTTCACCCCCACCTCAACGCCGGAGCAGCTGGAGGCGATGGGCGCGCTCTGGGCCGAGCAGCCCGATTGCCTGATGCAGACCCATCTGTCGGAACAGGTGGACGAGATCGCCTGGGTGAAATCGCTGCATCCCGAGGCGCGCGACTACCTCGACACCTACGAGGCACACGGCCTGCTGGGCGAACGCGGGCTCTACGGTCACGCGATCCACCTGGAGCCCCGCGAACGCGACCGGCTGCGGGAGGTCGGCGCGGCGCTGGTCCATTGCCCGACCTCCAACACCTTTATCGGCTCGGGGCTGTTCGACATGGCCGGGCTCGTGGCCGAGGGGCAGCGCGTGGGGCTCGCCACGGATACCGGCGGCGGCTCCTCCTTTTCCATGCTGCGCACCATGGCGGCGGCCTACGAGATCGGACAGTTAAGGGGGACGCCACTGCACGCGGCACAGCTCCTGTGGCTGGCGACCTGCGGATCGGCGCGGGCGCTGCACATGGAGGACCGCATCGGCAATGCCGTGGCCGGACGAGAGGCCGACCTGGTGGTGCTCGACCTGGCCTCCACCCCCGCCATCGCACAACGCGCCGCCCGGGCCGAGACGCTGTGGGAACAGGTCTTTGCCACCATCATGATGGGCGACGACCGCGCCATCGCCGCCACCTATATCGGCGGCCGCGATGTCAAGCGCGCCGCCTGAGCCCGGCCCGCGAGTCGGGACCGGGTCAAGGAGGGCCGCAGGCCACCGCCGCAGGCGGCGCGTCAGCGTCCTTGAGGCGGGCGCGACTCGCCTCACCATCGATATGGCCTGCTGAGGGCAGACCCGCCCCTCAGCGGCCTCCCCAGCACTGGCCGTCACCTCTCATCCGCCGCAACGCCGGCAGCGGCGCGTCGCCTCGCCGATTTGGACAATGAAAGCGCGCGGAAGCGCCCCGCTGGATCACGCCCCCGGATCGTGGCGCGGCCTCAGCAGCCGGGCCGGCCCAGAACCATCACCCATGTGTTGCCGCGCTGGCGGGCCAGGCCGAATTCGCGCGCCTGCGGATTCAGCATGTTCTGGCGATGGCCCGGCGACCCGGCCCAGCCCCGCATGACCTCGTCCAGGCTGCGCTGCCCGCGGGCGATGTTCTCGGCCAGGAAGCAATAGCCGTAGCCCGCCGCCCGCGCGCGGTTGCCGATGGTGCTGCCGTTCGATCCGCGATGCGAGAAGAAGCCGTTGCGCGCCATGTCCTGCGCATGGCCTTCCGCCACCTGTTGCAGGACCGGCGAGGCCACGAGCGGCGCCCGCCCCTGCGCGACGCGGAACTCGTTCAGCGCCCGCACCGCGCCGGGCACCGGATCCGCCATCCCCGGGCCCGCCAGTCCCAGCGCCAGCAGCGCCGCCATCATGAGCCTCATCGCATCGCTCCTTTCAAGCCTCCGCCAGCCGCCGGGCCAGCGCGTTCTGGCGCCGCAGCAGCGCGGGCAGGTCCAGCGTCGCCAGCCGGCCCTCCGCCACCACGCGCCGCCCTTCGACCAGCAGGTCGCGCACCCGCGTGGGGCCGGCCAGCAACAGCGCCGCCGGATCCCAGCTGCCGGCGCTTTCCACGCCGCTCACGTCCCAGATGGCGATATCGGCGCGCTTGCCGGGGGCCAGCCGCCCGCAATCGGGCCGGCCCAGCACGTCGGCCCCGCCGCGGGTCGCGATCTCCAGCGCCTCGCGCGCGCTCATCGCATCCGCCCCCTGCGCCACCCGTTGCAGCAGCATCGCCTGCCGCGCCTCCAGCACCAGGTTGCCCGCGTCGTTGGAGGCCGAGCCGTCCACGCCCAGCCCCACCGGCACGCCCGCATCCCGCATCGCCCGGACCGGGGCGATCCCGGATCCCAGCCGGCAGTTGGAGCACGGGCAATGCGCCACCCCGGTTCGGGATTTCGCAAAGAGATCAATCTCCTGCGTGTCGAGCTTCACGCAATGGGCATGCCAGACATCGGGGCCGGTCCAGCCCAGATCCTCGGCATATTGGCCGGGCCGGCAGCCGAAGGTCGCTTCGGAATAGGCCACGTCCTCCGCGTTCTCGGCCAGGTGGGTGTGCAGCATCACCCCCTTGTCGCGGGCCAGCAGCGCCGCGTCGCGCATCAGCTCGCGGCTGACCGAAAAGGGCGAACAGGGCGCCACGCCGACCCGGCACATCGACCCCTCCGACGGGTCGTGGAAGGCGTCGATCACCCGCAGGCAATCCTCCAGGATCGCGCCCTCCGCCTCGACCAGCGCGTCGGGGGGCAGGCCGCCATCGCTTTCGCCGATGCTCATGGCGCCGCGGGTCGGGTGAAAGCGCAGCCCGACCTCTTGCGCGGCCTCCACCGTGTCGTCCAGCCGGGCGCCGTTGGGATAGAGATAGAGGTGATCGGAGCTGAGCGAGCATCCCGACAAAGCCAGCTCCGCCAGCCCCGTCATGGCCGAGATGCGCATCTCTTCCGGGCCGAAGCGGGACCAGATCGGATAGAGGGTCCGCAGCCAGCCGAAAAGCAGCGCATCCTGCCCGCCGGGCACGGCCCGGGTGAGGCTCTGGTAGAGGTGGTGGTGCGTGTTGACCAGGCCGGGCGTCACCACGCAGCCCTCGGCGCGCAGGATCTCGGCCCCCGGCGGCGCCTCCAGATCCGCACCGATCGCGACGATCGCGCCGCCCTGCAGCAGGATATCCGCCCCCGACAGCTCGCGCCGGTCGTCATCCATGGTCAGGATCGTGTCGGCGGCGCGGATCAGCAGGTCTGGCATCGGAACCTCGGGCCAATGGATGGGCGAGACTAGGCCGCGGCGCCCCGCGGCTCCAAGCAAAAAGCGCGGCGCAAGTGTTTCAAATCGCGCGCGAAAGCAGCTCCAGCGCCTCGGCATGGACCTCGACCGAACCCGCCGCGACGATCCGGCCGCCATTCAGCGCCGGGCCGCCCTGCCAGTCGGTGACGATCCCGCCCGCCGCCTCGATCACGCCGATCGGGCCCTGGACGTCATAGGCATGCAGGCCGGCCTCGATCACCAGGTCCACCTGCCCCGCCGCGACCAGCGCATAGGCGTAGCAATCCATCCCGTAGCGGGTCAGCCGCACGCGGTCGCGCACCGCCTCGAAGCCGCGGCGCTCGGCCTCGCTGCCGACCTCGGGGAAGGTGGAGAAGAGCACCGCATCCGATAGCCCCGCGCAGGGCCGGCTGCGCAGCGGCGCGCGGCCCATCGGCCCGTCGACCCAGGCCTCGCCGAAACCGCCGCAGAACCGCTCGCCGATATAGGGCTGGTCGACGATGCCCAACTGCACGCGGTCTCCGTCTCCCACCGCGATCAGCACCCCCCAGGTGGGCGTGCCGCTGATATAGCCGCGGGTGCCGTCGATCGGGTCGATCACCCAGGTCAGGCCGCTGGTGCCTTGGCTCGACTCGAATTCCTCGCCCAGGATCCCGTCCTCGGGCCGCCGTTCGGCCAGCACGGCGCGCATCGCCCGCTCGGCGGCGCGATCGGCCTCGGTGACCGGGTCGAAGCCCGAAGCCAGCTTGTTGTCGGAGACCAGCCCCGCGACGCGGAAATGCCGCAGCGTTTCGGTACGCGCGGCATCGGCCATGGCATGTGCCGTGGCCCACAATTCGCTTGTCAGGGGATCGGTCTGGTCGGGCATGAGGCGCCAATTGCCACGTGGCGCCTCAGCCGGTCAAGCGCCATAATGCGCCTGCAGCATGGTCCGTCAGGCCACGTCGCTCAGCACGCGGGCCAGTTCGAACAGGCGTTTGCGCTGGTTTTCGGGAATGGCATAGTAGGAGCGCACCAGATCCAGCGCCTCCTTGTCGCCCAGCAGGTCGGCGGGCACGTTTTCCGCCCCGGCCTCTCCGCCGCCTTCCAGCCCTTCGAAGAAGAAGCTCACCGGCACGTCGAGCGCGTCGGAGATGTCCCAGAGCCGCGAGGCGCTGACGCGGTTCGCGCCGGTCTCGTATTTCTGGATTTGCTGGAACTTGATTCCGACATGCTCTGCGAGTTGCTGCTGCGTCATCCCCACAAGCCAGCGCCTGTGCCGGATGCGTTTGCCCACATGCACGTCCACCGGGTGCGTCATACTCGTTTCCTTTTCGTCAGTACGCGGCACCGCCGAGCGCGGTCCGCACTGGAAATTCAACCGCAAGGCGGTCCTGTTCTCGCACGCCGCGCATCCCTTCAGCGTGGCGAAACCATAGCAAGATCGTGACCGGCAGCAAGCAGTTTAGCAAAATTTTAGGATGAGACCTGTCTTTTGACACACTTTTAACGAGTTTCAAAATGCAAGCTTCAAGTCGCAGGCGGCCTTCCGTTGCGACATCGTGCTTGATTTCACCACTCTGCCGGGCTCAGGCTTAGCCCTTGGAACAAAGGAGAAATCAGCATGCGCGCATTCCATATCGCCGAACAGGGAGCGCCGGCGCGCCTGACGGAAATCGGCCGACCTTCGCCGAGCAAGGGTCAGGTGGGTGTCCGGATCGAGGCGTGCGGCCTCAACTTTGCGGATATTTTGATCGAGAAAGGCACCTACCAGGATATCCCCGACGCGCCCTTCACGCTTGGCATGGAAGTCGCAGGCACGATCGACTCGCTCGGCGAAGGCGTGGAGGGGCCGGCCCCAGGCACTCGAATCGCCGTGGTGGGCGGTCACGGGGGGCTCGCGGAATACGGCTGCTTCCCCGCCTCCGAGGTCATTCCCCTGCCCGATGACATGCCGGCCGAGATCGCTGCCGGCTTCCAGATCGCCTATGGCACCAGCCACGTGGCGCTGGAGCACCGGGCACGGCTGCAGCCGGGCGAGCGCCTCGTGGTGCTGGGGGCCGCCGGCGGGGTCGGCCTGACCGCCGTGGAAATCGGCAAGATCATGGGGGCCGAGGTGGTCGCCGTGGCCCGCGGCCGCGACAAGCTGGAGGTCGCGCAGCGCGCCGGCGCCGACCATCTCATCGACGCGACGGAAACCGATTTACGCAGCGCAATCAAGGATTTGGGCGGCGCCGACGTGGTCTATGACCCGGTGGGCGGCGACCAGTTCACCGCGGCCTTCCGCGCCTGCAATCCCGAGGCCCGCGTGCTGACCATTGGGTTCGCCAGCGGGGAGGTACCGCAAATCAAGGCCAACCACCTGCTGGTCAAGAACATCACCGTGCACGGGTTCTACTGGGGCGCCTACAAGAGCTTCCGCCCGCAGGTCATCGCCGACAGCTACCGCAGGCTGTTCGACTGGTACGGCGCGGGCCGGCTTCGTCCGCATGTCAGCCACGTGCTGCCGCTGGACCGGGTGTCGGAAGGGCTGGAATTGCTGCGCAGCCGGAAAAGCACCGGGAAGGTGGTGATCCGCACGACGGAATGACGGCGCGCGCCGGGCCTTCGGCGAGCGGGCCTCCTGCCCGCCCGCCAAGGCCGGGAGAGCGCGCGGAAAAGCGCCGGTTGTCGAACGTGCAGTTTTTGCACAACCATTGCGAAAACGGTTAACCGGCGCTCTGCTCTGCCTAGACCGCGCGGATGGCCACCCGTTCCGTGGCGCGTTCCGGCGCGGCATAGCCCTGCCGGATCATCTCGCCCAGCTCGCGGGTCAGCGGGCCGGTGTCGCTGACATAGAGGTTGATCAGCTGGGTGCCGAGATCCGGCAACCCGCAGCCCGCCGGCAGGGGCGCGAGGTGCGGCGGCTCGGTCCCTTCAAGCATGGCACCCACGGCAAGGTCGGCGGCCACCGTCGCCTCGATGGTGCGGTCGGATTCTGAATCCACCGCCAGTTCCCAGGGCAGGCCCATCTCGTCCAGCAGCCGGATCGCCACCGGCCGGAACCGGCAGCGCCGCCCGGAGGCAAAGCGCAGCGGCCGGGTGCGATAGGCGGTGCCGTCCGGCGCGCCGATCCAGCGCAACGGTACCTCGGCCAGCGTCTGCCCGCCCTCGTCCAGCCCGTATTCCGTGGTCAGCGTCAGGTCGACCTTGCCCTGCGCATAGGCCGCCTTCAGGTGATCGGTGTAGGAGGCGATGAGTTGCACCTTCACCCGGGGATATTCGCAGTTGAACCGCTTCAGCACCCGCGGGATGACCGGGTAGACGACGTCATGGGGCACGCCCAGCACGATCTCGCCCTCGTGGCTGTGATCGGTGAGCCGGGTGATGACCTCGTCGTTGAGGTCCACCATCCGCCGCGCATAGGTCAGCATCTGCTCGCCCGCCGGAGTGAGCTGGATGCGCCGGCCGGTGCGGTCGAAGAGCGCGATGCCCAGCATCTCCTCCAGCCGCTTGATCTGCATGGAGACGGCGGATTGCGTCAGGTTCAGGAAGCCGGCGGCGCGCGTCACCCCGCCATTCTGCGCCACCGCCACGAAGGAGCGGAGCGTCGTCACATCCATGTTTCGCATCGATGATCCCCCCGGGGCCGGATCGCGGCGCAAAGCTTCACGACCGCTGATGACTCGCATTCCAAACATTCGCTTTCATTATGCAACAGCCGGGCGATATATCAAGGCATGAAATGAATTGCCCCTCGATCATCACCGTTTGCAAAGGAAAGCGATATGTCTTTTTCTCGTTCCGTCGCCGGCGATTGCGGCTCTCCCCTGGTCCGGCGGCGCCGGGTCGGGCTGCTCGACCTCTTTTCCCTGTGGCGGCAGCGCAAGCAGCTGGCCCAGCTCGACGCGACGCGGCTCGACGATATCGGACTGACCGAGGCGGAGGCCCGGACCGAAGCGCGGCGCGCCCCCTGGGACGTGCCGCAGCACTGGCTCCGCTGAGGCCGGCGGGCCCGCGGAGACGATCCCCCGTAAGTGCCGGTCCCGGCCGCCTTCTGACGGTCGCGTGAACAGGCGCCACAGGGCCGCAGGGAACCTTGAAAATCGCGCGTCTTCTGCCAATATCTCCCCTGACGGTTGCGGAGAGGAAACTCCGCAACGAGGGAAGGTATGAAATCGGAGGCTTAGATGGCGGAATTCAACACAATCCGGGCGGGCGTGGGCGCGCGTGCCGGCCAGATTGACGAGGGACTTCGCGCCCACATGAACAAGGTCTACGGGACCATGTCGGTCGGCATGTTCCTGACGTTCCTGGTGGCCTGGGCCGTCGGCACCAGCCCGGAACTCCTGTCCGTGTTCCGCAATCCCGAAACGCTGCAGCCCAACATCCTGGGCTGGATCGTGATGTTCGCCCCGCTGATCATGGTCTTCGCCTTCGGCGCGGCCATCAACAAGCTCTCCGCCGCCGGGGCGCAGCTGTTCTTCTACGCCTTCGCGGCAGTGATGGGCCTGTCCCTGTCCTGGATCTTCGTGGCCTTCACCGGCTTCTCGATCGCGCAGGTCTTCTTGGTGACCGCGATCTCCTTCGCCGGCCTGTCCCTCTGGGGCTACACCACGAAAAAGGATATCTCGGGCTGGGGCTCCTTCCTGATCATGGGCGTGATCGGCCTGATCGTGGCCTCGATCATCAACATCTTCCTCGGATCGCCGGCGATCCAGTTCGCCATCTCGGTTCTGGGGGTGCTGATCTTCGCCGGGCTGACCGCCTACGACACCCAGTCGATCAAGAACGAATACGTCCAGCATGCCGGCCACGGCGACAGCGAATGGATGGGCAAGGCCGCCATCATGGGCGCGCTGCGGCTCTACCTGGACTTCATCAACATGTTCATGTTCCTGCTGCAGCTCATGGGCAACCGCGAATAATCCGCTCCGACGGACGGATCATGCGAAGGGCCGGTCACCGCGACCGGCCCTTTTTCGTGCCGCCCCTTTGACAGCGCGCCGCCCGCCCGGCAGGGTAGCCCAGCACGGGAGGTCGCCGTCGATGCGCTGGAGAGGCGTCAACCACATCGAGCTTTCGGTTCTCGACTACGACAGGTCGATCGCCTTCTACGATGCCATGTTCGGCTGGCTGGGCTACAAGAGCTTCTGGACCCTCGATATCGGCTATCGCTCCACCTACTACATGGCGCGCTTCCCGGTGCCCCACAGCTATATCGGCATCCAGCCCGCCCGCTCCGGGACGCGGCTGGACCACGCGGCGCGACCCGTGGGCCTTCATCACATCGCGCTCTGGGCGCGCAACCGGGCGGAGATCGACGCCTTTCACCGCGACTTCCTCTGCGCGCGGGGGATCGCGGTGACGGACCTTCCGCAGGAATACGCGGTCTACGCGCCGGGCTATTATGCCGTCTTCTTCGACGATCCGCTGAACGGGTTTCACTGGGAGCTTGCGCATATCCCCCGCCTGCCGGGACCGGGCGCATGGCTGCGGTTTCGCCGCGCCATGAAGCGGGAAGCGGCGCGTCACCCGGAATGGTGCCGCCCGCCCGCCAGCGAGGCCATGCGCAAGCTGCCCGGCCGCCGCTGAGGTCCCGAAACGCAACGCGCTCCCGCAGCCTCTGCAGGAGCGCGCCTGTCCCGGGATGACCGAGACGCGGGCGGGGCACGATCAGGTCGCGCCCCGCCCCGTCGATCAGTTCGACATCTGGTCCGCCTCGATCGTCTGGACCAGCTGCCAGGTGCCGTTCTGCACCTCGGAGACGAAGATATCCTCGGCGGCGACGTGATCGCCCTCGCCCATCTTCACGTGGTTGCCGGCGAGCGGATCGTCGAAGTCGAGGCTTTCCATCCCCTTGATGAAGCTCTCGTGGGTCAGGTCAGGCCCCGCGGCCTCAAGCCCCTTCACCAGGATCTCGGCCGCGGTCCGGCCCAGCAGGGCGCCGGTGCCGGGCAGCTGCTCGCCCGTGGCCTCGTTGTACTTCTTGACCCATTCGGCGACCTTGGGCGTGTCCATCCGCGCCTCGATGTCCTGCCAGCCGGCGCCGGCATAAAGACCCGAGGTCACGCCCTGCGCCGCCAGCCCCTTGGCCACCACGGTGTGGAACCCGGCGGAGGAGACGAGGAACTTGACGTCCTCCATCCCGAGCTTGTGCGCCGTGGCCACCGCGTTGATCTGCTGCGCCACGCCCAGCGCGAGGCCCACCACGTCACAGCCCATGTCCTTGATCTTGCCGAGCGCGCCGGTGAAATCGGTCTCGTCCGGCTTGTGCGTCGTCTCGCCGCCATAGGTGCCGGTGCCGCTGTCGGCCAAGTCCTTGAGCGCCGCCTCGATCTCCTTGCCGAAGTCGGTGGGCAGGTACATCGTGCAGAGCGTCGATCCGCCCTGCTCTTCCACCAGGTACTTCGCCGCGGCCTTGGTCGCGTCGTAATAGGTGGCGGTGCCGGCGAATTTCCACGGCGCGGGCGGCTCGTTCATCTGCCGCGCGGCGGTCAGCGGCGAGACGTTGGGAATGCCCTTGGGCTCCATCAACTGGAACATGGCCAGGTTGTGCGGCGTGCCGAGCGACAGCAGCATGGCAAAGACCTGGTCGCGGTTGATCAGCTTGTTGGCCGCCTGCACCGCCTTGGGCACCTGGTAGCCGTGATCTTCCACGATGTAAGTGATCTTGCGGCCATGGACGCCGCCATTGGCGTTGACCTCGTCGAAATAGAGGTTGGCGGCCTTGACGGCGGGGACCGAGAAGGGCGCGAAGATGCCCGAGAGGTCATGCGCCCCGCCGATGCGGATCTCGTCGTCGGTAACGCCGGGGGTCTGGGCCGCGGCCGCCCCCCCGAATGTCAGTGCCGCCAGGGCGGCAAGGGTCTTCAAGGATTTCATTTCAATCTCCTCCCTTGGTTCACCGGGCGCGCCCGGTCATGCCGCCCTCCCCGGGCGGGTCATTGGTACATGGCGTCGATCAGGCCCTTGTGGCGGTCGTTCACGAAGTTCCGCTTGAGCTTCATGGTCGGCGTCAACTCGTCGTCCTCGGCGGTCAGCAGGATGTCGATCAGGCGGAAATCCTTGATCTGCTCCACCCGCGCGAAATCGCGGTTCACCTGGTCCACCACCTCGCCGATCAGCGCCACCACCTCGGGCGCCCGGGTGAGCGAGGCGAAATCGGCAAAGGGGATCTGGTGGTCCTGGGCGAATTTCTCGACGTTTTCCTGGTCGATCATCACGAGGCAGGTCAGGTACTTGCGTCCGTCGCCGATCACCACCGCGTCCGAGATGTAGGGGCTGAACTTGAGCCGGGACTCGATCTCGGCCGGGGTGATGTTCTTGCCGCCGGCGGTGATGATGATGTCCTTGGCGCGGCCGGTGATGGTCAGGCAGCCGTGGTTGTCGATGCGGCCCAGGTCCCCGGTATGCAGCCAGCCGTCCGGCGTGATCGTTTCGGCCGTCTTCTCGGGCTTCTTCCAGTAGCCGGCAAAGACCGCGGGGCCGCGGACCAGCAGCTCGCCGTCCTCGGCGATGCGCAGCTCCAGCCCCGGCAGCGGCGGGCCGACGGTGCCCGTGCGGTTCTCGCTCACCTGGTTGACCGAGACGATGGCCGAGGTCTCGGTCATGCCGTACCCCTCGATCAGCGGCACGCCCAGCCCCCAGAACCAGCGCAGCAGGTCCGGCGAGATGGGGGCCGCGCCCGAGGTGCAGCGCCGCGCACGCGCCAGCCCCAGCATGTGGCGGATATTGCGCATCACCAGCCAGTCGAGCAGCCGGTGCCGCAGCCTCAGTCCCGGGCCAGGGCGCTTGCCCTCCTGCCGCAGGTCGTAGACCTTGAGCCCGGCATCGAGCGCGAGGTCGAACGCGCGGCGCCCGAACCACCCGGCCTCGGAGCGCATGATGGTCACCCGGCTGGCGATCTTTTCCCAGATCCGCGGCACCCCGGCGAAGGTATGCGGCCCCACCTCCTGCAGGTTCTCGAAGACCGTCTCGGGGCTTTCGGCAAAGTTCACCGTGCAGCCGGACGCGATGGAGTTCTCGCAGGAGGCCACCCGCTCCAGCACGTGGCAAAGCGGCAGGAAGCACAGCAGCTCGTCTGTCTCGGAATAGTCGAACACATCCTGCCCGGCGCAGAGCTGGTACATGATGTTGGCGTGGGTGATGATCGCGCCCTTGGGCGGCCCGGTGGTCCCCGACGTGTAGATCAGCATCCGCGGATCCTCGGGCCGCACCGCCTCCAGCGCGCGGTCGAAGGCGTCGGGGTTTTCCAGCCCCCATGTCCGGCCGATCTCCATCAGCTCGTCGAGGAACATGACCTTGTCGTCCTGAAACGTCGCCAGCCCCTCGCGGTCGAAGACGATGACCTTTTCCACATGCGCCATCTTCTCGCGGGCGCTCAGGTACTTGTCGAGCTGCTCGTCGTTTTCCACGAAGAGAAAGCGCGCCCCGCTGTCGCTCATCAGGTAGGCAAGCTGGTTGGCGCTGTCGGTGGTGTAGACCCCCGAGGGAATGCCGCCGATGGCCGCCACTGCGATGTCACAGTAAATCCATTCCCGCCGGTCCTCGGAGAGGATCTGCACCGGTTCGCCCTTGCGATGACCAAGCGCCATGAGCCCCTGCCCGATCGCCTTGGCGCTGTCGTGGAAATGGGCCCAGGAATAGGCCTGCCAGATCCCCAGCTCCTTGGAGCGGTGGGCCGTCTGCCGGGCCTTTTCCCGGCAGCGCAGCGCCCAGAGCTTCACCACCGTGTCGCAGCCATCCATCTCGAACGGGCCGGTGCGGAAGGCGTCGCGGGTCATCTCCATGTCTTGCGCCTCTTCCAGCGTTTCTGGCCGCGCTGGCTCTCTTCCTTGCGGCCGAGGTAGAATTCCTGGATGTCGGGGGAGTTGCGCAGCATCTCGGACGAGCCCGCCATCACGATGCGCCCCATCTCCAGCACGAAGCCCTTGTGCGCGGTGGCAAGCGCCACGTGGGCGTTCTGCTCCACCAGCAGCATGGTCACGCCCTGCTCCGCGTTGAGCCGCTTGATGATGCCGAAGATCTCCTGCGTCAGCAGCGGCGAGAGGCCCAGCGACGGCTCGTCCAGCAGCATCAGCCGCGGCCGCGCCATGAGGCCGCGGCCGATGGCCAGCATCTGCTGCTGCCCGCCCGACAGCGTCCCCGCCGGCTGGTTGCGCCGCTCCTTCAGGATGGGGAAATAGCCGTAGCACAGCTCGATATCGTCGGAGAAATCGCGCCCCTTGCGGGCATAGGCGCCCATGCGCAGGTTTTCCTCTACCGTGAGATATGGAAAGACCTCGCGCCCCTCGGGCACATGGGCGAGCCCCATGCGCACGATGCGGTCGGGATCGGTATGATCGATGCGCTTGCCGTCAAAGGTGATCTGGCCCTTCTCGGGGTCCATCAGGCCCGAGACCGTCTTCATCAGGGTGGTCTTGCCGGCCCCGTTGGCCCCGAGGATGGTGACGATCTCTCCCTCCTCGACGTCGAGCGTCACCCCCCGCAGCGCCATGATCGCGCCGTAGAAGGCTTCGACGTTGCGAACCTCGAGCACGCTCATGCCGTGGCCTCCGTACCGCCTGCAACACGCGCCAGGCTCAGGCCAAAGGCACCGCGCATCTCCACCTCCGGGCACGGGCCGAAGGACCGGGCCGCGCCCGACCATCCCCCCGGGAGGGCGCATGTTGCAACGTTCCAACCCGCACGACGCTCACGCTTAAGGGTCCGTGGCGCGACACCTCGCCCGTGAGATGCGCCCACCCAGGGTCGGGCGCGTCCCTCCGTGCAAAGCTCCAGGGCCGGACGGCGGCCGGTCGGATCGATCAGCCCAGCCGTCATGCCGCGTCCTCCTCTGGCGTTCCCAGGTAGGCGGCCTTCACATGCGGGTCGTCCTGCACCTCCGCCGCTGTCCCCATGGCCAGCGGCTGGCCGTTCGCCACCGCCAGCACCCGGTCCGAGACCTGCGTCACCAGGCCCATGTCATGCTCCACCATCAGCACGGTCAGCCCCATGTCCCGGCGCATGTCCTCGATCCAGAAGGCCACCTCCTCGCTTTCCTCCACCGAGAGGCCCGAGGCCGGTTCGTCCAGCAGGATGAGCTTGGGCCCGATCGACAGGGCGCGGCCGATCTCCACCACCTTGCGCACGCCGTAGGGCAGCCCCGCGATCATCTTCTCGCGGTAATGCTCCAGCTCCAGGAACTCGATCACCTCCTCCACCCGCTGGCGATGGGCGCGCTCCTCGCGGCGCACCTTGGGCAGGAACAGGATGTCCTGCACGAAATTGGTCCGCCGGTGCGTGTGCCGCCCCATCAGCAGGTTGTCGAGCACGGTGGAATGGTCGAAGAGCTCGATGTTCTGGAAGGTCCGCGCGATGCCCAGCGGCGCGATCTGGTGCGCCGCGAGCCCCGTGATGTCCTGCCCGTCGAAGCGGATGCGCCCCCGCGTCGGCCGGTAGAAGCGCGAGATCAGGTTGAAGATCGTCGATTTCCCTGCGCCGTTCGGCCCGATGATGGAGAACACCTCGCCCTCCTCCACGGTGAAGGACACGCCGTCCACCGCCTTCACCCCGCCGAAATGAATGGCCAGGTCCTCGACCTCCAGCAGGCTCATCGCATCCGCTCCGTCTTCACGTAGGTCTTGTTGCGCCGGAACATGTCGCGGCGGGCGAGCGGGAAGAGCGTGAAATACGCCTTGATCTTGAGGTAGCGGCCGTAAAGTCCCGCCGGCTCGTAGACGATGAAGCCGATCAGGATCAGCGAGAAGATCGCGGTGTCGAGCCCCGGGATCGCCGAGATGTCGACGCCCCAGCCCCCCAGCCCGTCGCGCAGGATCGCCAGCAGCTGCGGCACCGCGGTGATCAGGATCGCGCCGAAGAACGCCCCCTGGATGAAGCCGAGCCCGCCGATGGTCACCACCAGCAGCAGGTTGATGGAGATGAAGATCGAGAAGGCCTCGTAGTTGAAGAAACCGATGAAATGTCCCATCAGCCCGCCGGCGAGCCCCGTCACCCCCGCCGACAGCCCGAAGGACAGCGCCCGCGTGGCCGTCACGTTGATGCCGAGCGCCCGGGCCGAAACCTCGCTGTCGCGCACGGCCAGGAACGACCGCCCCGTGGGCGAGCGCAGCAGGTTGGCATAGCACCAGGTCACCGCCACCACGATCGCCAGCACCAGCCAGTAGAAATTGGCGAGGTTCGCGTAGCGGTCGAAGCCGATGCCCGCGATCTCGATCGAGGGGGCAAAGATGCCGCCCACCCCGCCGGTGATCGGCTCGAGGATGATGACCATCTCCTCCACGATGACGAAAAGCGCGAGGGTGGCGATGGCCAGGTAGATGCCCGACATGCGCACCGCCGGGATCGCCACGATGGCGCCGAAGACCCCCGCCGCCAGCCCGGCGAGCGGGAAGCTCACCAGGAACGGGAGGCCCGCGTTCATCAGCGCCGCGTCCGTGTAGGCCCCGATGGCGAGAAAGGCCGCGTGCCCCAGCGAGGGCAGCCCGGTATGACCCACGAGGATCATCAGCCCCATCCCCGCCAGCGCCCAGATCAGGGTGTTGGCCGCCTCGGCGAGGTAATAGTCGCCCACAGCGAAGGGCAGCAGCGCGAAGATCACCACGAGCAGCGCGATCCGGGCGCGCGACCAGCCATCCTTGTGCAGGTCGATGTCGCGGTCGTAGGAGGTCTTGAAGACGAAACGCATGGCTCAGACCTTCTTCGCCTGGATTTGCGAGAAAAGCCCGTTGGGCCGCGTCACCAGCACCACCAGCATGATCACGTAAGGGCTCATCTGGCTGATGCCCGAGGGCAGGTAGCGCGCCGCCAGCGGCTCCACCACGCCGATCAGGATGCCGCCCAGCAGCGCGCCCGGAAGGGAGCCGAAGCCGCCGATCACCGCCGCCGCAAAGGCCTTGATCCCCAAGAGGCCGATATTGGGATCGATCGCACCCTTCGAAGCGTAAAGCACGCCCGCGATCGTCGCCACGGCGCCCGACAGCCCCCAGATGATCGAGTTCAGCCGCTGCACCGGCACGCCCACGATATAGGCCGCCATCTGGTTCTGCGACGCCGCCTGCGCCGCCAGCCCCAGCCGCGTCTTGGCGAAGAAGGCCCAGAGCAGGAGCGTCAGCACCCCGGTCACGAGGATGGTGATGATGTCCTCGTAGCCGATGATCACGCCGCCCAGGCTCAGCGAGCGCCCGGAATAGGGCGTCTCCAGCACCACCGGCGTGTAGCCCCAGATCGTCCCCGCCACGAAGCGCAGCACGAAGCCCAGCGCGATGGTGAGAATCACCAGCGAGAATTGCGGCTGCCCGAAAAGCTGCCGCACGACGACCCGGTCGATGCCGTAGCCGACGCCCCCCATGACGATCGCGGCCAGCAGCACGCCGGGCAGGAACGGCAGCCCCATATGCCCGGAATTGACGAAGCCCAGCGCCAGGAAGGCGCCGAACATCATCATGTCGCCTTGGGCAAAGTTGACGCCCTCGGTCGCCTTGTAGATGAGCACGAAGCCCAGCGCGACCAACCCGTAGATGCAGCCGGTGGCGATCCCGCCGATCAGTAGTTGCAGCACCTCCATTCAGCGCACCGCCGAACGGGTGCGCGGCGCTGCGCCGTCGCAGTAGATCATCGATCCTCCCATCGGGCGCATTCGGGCCCGACCCTTTATCGCGTTCGCCGCCATCCTCCCCGGCGGATTGAACGCTATTGACAGAGATTAAACACGCGTGTTCAATTTCCGTCAATGGGCTTTTGAGCTTCGATTTTTCGGCAAGCGATCACTTCACCTCGGCGCGCATTCGCGGCAAACGGTCAGCATGAACGGAGTCACCCCCCGCATATTGCAGGCGGCCCTGCGGGTCCTGGCCGACCAGGACGGCGCCCAGGTCGCGGTGAGCGACATCGCGCGCGAGGCCGGTCTGTCGCGCGGCACGATCTACAACAACATCGACAAGCCCGACCTGCTGTTCGAGCAGCTGTGCGAGACGGTGAAACACGAGCTCCGCGCCTCGCTCGTGGCGGCCATCGCGCCGATGGGCGACCCGGCAGAGCGGGTGGCGGCGATCATCCGGCTCTGCGTGCAGCGGGTGCATGACGATCCCGACTGGGGCCGCTTCCTCGCGCGCTATGCCATGGTGGAGCGCCGGCTGGGCCGCTTCTGGGTCCGCCTGCCCGCCGAAGAGCTGCGCGACGGTCGGATCTGCGGGCGCTTCGACTTCCGCCCCGAGCAGGAGCTGTCGCTGGCCTCGGCCATGGGCGGGCTGACCTTCTCGGCCATCGTGCTGGTGCTGAACGGCCGCTCCACCTGGCGCCAGGCGGGCAGCGACACGGCAGAGATGATGCTGCGCTCGCTCGGCCTGCCGGTGGAAGAAGCCCGCCGCCTTGCCACCGCCCCCCTCGCCCCCCTGCCCCGCATCGACTTCGCCGAAGCCGACGCCGCCTGAGGGGGGGGGTGTTCTTCGGGGGTCTTGTCGCTCGATTGAAAGTACGGCCGGAGGGGGGACTAAACCCCTTGCCAGATGTGTTGCTGATCGCGCCTGCGGAATGGCTTAGTCGTTGCTGGCCAGGGTCCGCTTTGAGCCCACTTCGACCAATGCAGCGCTGCGCACGAACGTCTGGATTGGAGAAGTCTGCGTTGATAGGCTTGTTTGAAGAAGCACGCTGGAGAAGATGCACTCTCAAATGTCCATCAGACGATTCAACCTCGTGCTTGCGTTCTTGGCCTGCTTTGTCGCGATCGAAGCTGGGGCGCTTGTCGTTTGTATAGGAATAATGATCCTCGATAGCGGCTTGCTGGCAGCTCCTGCGGGTCTGAGCCTTTGGGTGATCGCACAGCCGATTGCACTCTTAATAGCTCTTGGTTCGATGCCGGTGGGAGCGTTGCTTCGAATGATCTTGGGCCTGACATTTAAGGCTCCCCGCCCAGTCGCACTTTCTGCGGGAGCCGCAGTTGGTCTGGGTAGTTCAATCTTTCTTGCGCTTTCGACAAAGGACGGCTTGGCAGCCTTGATTTCGATTTCGTCCATAGGTTTATTCGCCGGGGTCATCGGCGGATGGTTATGGTGGCGGGTTGAGAAGCCCTTCTTGGATCGTCAAGATCTATAAGCTGCTTACCAAGCGCGACTGCTTTGAAATGGTCATTGGACATATCGCAGCAAATTTTCGGTTTGTCCGCAGTCCCGGCATTCCACGCGACCGCACGCGCGCAGATTTCTGCGAAAGAGCGCATTTGTTGAAGAACCTCCCCGCCGCGCCTTGGCGTTAGTCGCCCACCCACGACACAGCTCACCCCCGACCCGACGCCCGGCAAAGCGCCCGCTCGCCCTTCATCTTGCCAGAAAAACTCCCGCCGGAGGCTCCCGCACTCTCCACCCAAACCCCGGCCGGGGAGCCGGGCTACCCCGACTGGAACCCGTCCAGCACCTGCCGCAGGTTGGCCCCCAGCGTGTCGCTGATATAGCCGCCCTCCTGCACGAAGAGCACCGGCAGCCCGGTCTGCTTCATCGCCCGACCAATCCGCGCAAACCCCTCCTGCGTCACCGCCAGCCCCTGGAAGGGATCGTCGATGGAGGCGTCGAGCCCGAGCGCCACGACAAGCGCGTCGCAGCCGAAATCCGTCACCCGGGCCAGCGCCCGGTCGAGCGTGCGCATGTAGTCGTCGTCCCCGGTTCCCCGCTCCAGCGGGAGGTTGAGGTTGTAGCCCAGCCCCGCGCCCTCGCCGCGTTCATGGGCATGGCCCCAGAAGAACGGGTAGAACCGCGCGGGATCGGCGTGGATCGACACGGTCAGCACGTCTTCGCGGTGGTAGAAGATGCCCTGCGTGCCGTTCCCGTGATGCACGTCGACGTCGAGGATGGCGGGCCGGAATCCCTGCGCCCGCAGCCGCTCCGCCGCGATGCCGGAATTGTTGAAGAAGCAGAAGCCGCCGGCGAGGTCGGCAAAGGCATGGTGCCCCGGCGGGCGCGACAGCGCATAGGCCGGGCCGTCGCCGGCGGCGACGAAATCCGCCCCCGCGATGGCGCTCTGGGCGGACCAGTAGGCGGCCTCCCAGGTGCCCTCGGCGATGGGGCAGGCGGTGTCGGCCTGGTGATAGCCGGCCTGCCCGACGGCGGACTTCGGATAACTGTCGGTGCGGTTCGCGGGGTGGATGTTGGGGATCACCTCGGCCCCCGCGCCGTCCATCCGCGACCAGCGGGTGTAGATGTTGCGCAGGAAGGTGAGGTATTCCGCCGTATGGATCGCCGCGATGGGCCCGAGGCCCGCATCCGGCGGCGTGGTGAAGACGCAGCCCGCTTCTTCGGCCGCGCCCTTCAGCACTTCGATGCGGCGCGGCTGCTCGGGGTTGGGCGAGGCCACCCCGTTGGCCATGAAATGCTTCGGGTCGTGGTTCCACTGTCGCTCGTCGAAGAAGCCCTTCATGTCTCTCCTCTCAGCGCCTCGGCGGCGCGGCCTGTCAGTTGCAACTCGGTGTAATGGTCGGCCTCGGCAAAGCCCAGCCGGTCGTAGAACCGCCGGGCGGCCGGGCTGCCGTGGTAGACGTTGAGCTTGAGCCAGCGCGCGTCCCACAGCGCCTGCCCGTCGCGCAGCACGAAGCCCAGCAGCCGCCGCCCCAGCCCCTGCCCCCTGAGCGCGTCCGAGACCCAGAGGTCCGAGACATAGACCGCCGCGCCCCGGACGGTCGAATAGGTCGGCGAATAGAGGGCCAGCCCCACCGTCTCGCCCACCCCGGTCTCCGCCAGGGCCGCGCGGGCGGCGGGGTGCGGGCCGGAGAGCGCCCGTGCGATATCCTCGTCGCTGGCCGCATGGGTATCGCCCAAGACCTCCGACAGCCGGGACAGCGCCGCGTTGACCTGCGCCGCGTGTTCCGGCCCGGCGACCCGCATCTGCATTCCGCTCATATCGCCGTCCTGTCCGCGCCCTTCAGTCCCAGCATCGCGCGCGCCTCCTCGGGTGTCGCGACCTCGCGGCCCATATCCTCCACGATCCGGCGGATCTTTTCCACCTGCTGGGCATTCGACCGCGCAAGCTGGCCGCGTGCGATCATCAGGCTGTCCTCCAGCCCCACGCGCACATGCCCGCCCATGGCCGCCGCCATGCTGGTCAGCGGGATCTGGTGCCGCCCCGCCGCGAGGACGGAAAAGGCGTAGTCGGTGCCGAACAGCTTGTCCGCGATCCGCACCATGTGGGTCAGGTTCTCCGGGTCCGGCCCCATGCCCCCCAGCACGCCGAAGACGAATTGGATGAAGAAGGGCGCGCGCACCAGCCCCCGGTCCGCGAAGTGGCGCAGCATGTAGAGGTGGCTGAGGTCGTAGCACTCGAACTCGAACCGCGCGCCGCGCTCCTCTCCCATCTCGGTCAGGATGCGGGCGATGTCGCGCGGGGTGTTCTTGAAGATCAGGTCGTCCGAGCCCTCGAGAAAGGGCTTTTCCCAGTCGTGTTTCCACTCGGTGATCCGCTCGGCCGCCGGGTAGAGGGCGAAGTTCATGCTGCCCATGTTGAGCGAACACATCTCCGGCGCGGCGCGCTTCGGGGCCTCGAGCCGCTGGTCGAGCGTCATGGTGGCGCTGCCGCCGGTGGTGATGTTCAGCACGGCATCCGTCCCCTGCTTCAGCCGCGGCAGGAAGGCCATGAAATGCGCAGGATCGGCCGAGGGCCGGCCGTCGGCGGGATCACGGGCATGGAGGTGCAGGATCGCCGCCCCGGCCTCGGCGGCGGCCAGCGACTGCTCGGTGATCTCCTCGGCTGTCACGGGCAGGTGCGGCGACATGGAGGGCGTGTGGATGGAGCCGGTGACGGCGCAGGAAATCAGGATCTTCGACATGGGGTCCCCGGCTTAGAGTGGCACCCGGGCGGGCAGCTCGGCGGTGAACTTGCGCAGCGAGCGCTCCAGCGCCTCGGTGATCTCGTCGAGATGCGTCTCGGTCACGATCAGCGGCGGGCAGACGAGGATGTGGTCGCCCTCCACCCCGTTGCGCGAGCGGCGGGAATAGACGATCAGCCCGTTCTCGTAGGCGATGTCGACGAAGCGCTGATGCGCCTGCAGATGCGCGGGCAGCGGCGCCTTGGTCTCGCGGTCGGCCATGAACTCGAAGGCCAGCAGCAGGCCCTTGCCGCGCACGTCGCCGATGATCTCGTGGCGCTGCATCAGCCCTTCGAGCCGTGCCTTCAGCCGGTCGCCCATACGGGCGGCGTTGGCCACCAGCCCCTGGCGGTCGATCTCGTCCAGCACGGCAGAGCCCGCGGCGCAGGCCAGCGGGTTTCCGGCATAGGTGAAGCCATGGGCAAAACCGCCCGCGTCCAGAACCGGCTCCACCATCCAGGAGGGCGCGACGATGCCGCCGAGCGGCATGTAGCCCGCGGCGAACCCCTTGGACAGGACCACGACGTCGGGCCGGAGCCCCCAGTGGGAGCAGCCGAGGAAGGCGCCGGTGCGCCCCGCGCCGGTCATCACCTCGTCCATGATCAGCAGCACGCCGTGGCGGTCGCAGATCTCGCGCACCCGCTCCATGTAGCCGCGCGGCGGGACCAGCGCGCCGGTGGAGGCGCCGCCCACCGGCTCCAGCAGGAAGGCCAGCACCGATTCCGGCCCCTCGGCGCGGATCGCGTGCTCCAGCATGTCGGCATAATGGTGCCCCGTCGCCTCGTCATCCGGGTCCAGCCCGTCGAGATAGGCGCGCGGCGCCGGCACCTTGGGCATCTCGCGCATCATGGGCGCGAAGGGCTGGGTCAGCGGCGCGTAGCCCGTCACCGCCAGCGCCCCCAGCGTGCAGCCGTGATAGGAGGGTTGGCGGCTGATCACCTTCCAGCGGCTGCCCTGCCCCACCGAGACGGCGTATTGGCGCGCGAGCTTCATCGCGCTTTCCACCGCCTCGGACCCGCCGGAGACGAAAAAGACGCGGTCCAGCCCCTCGGGCATCTTCGCCACGGTGCGGGCGGCCAGCTTCTCCGACGCCTCGGTCTCGAAATGCAGCCGGTAGCCGAAGGTGGAGCGCTCCATCTGCACCCGCATGGCGGCCAGCACGTTCTCGTTCGAATGGCCGATATTGCAGACCATGGCGCCGGAGGAGCCGTCGAGGTAGCGCTTGCCGTCGGTGTCCCACATGTAGACGCCGCGCGCCTGGTCCAGCGTCGGCTTGCGGTTGCGGCCCTGGTAGAAGAGGTGGCTCATCGCTTGCCCGCCCCCTCAGCCCTGCCCGAGGGCAGAGCAATCCTTGGGCCGGAAGCCCACCTGCACGCCGGTGCCCTCCTCGAAGGGATGGCCGTCGATCAGGTTGATCGCCTGAAGCTGGCGGTCGCCCACGCGGATGAAATAGCGCACGGTCTGGCCCTGGTAATCCACTGTCTCCACCGTGGCGGGGGCGGTGACCATGCCATCCGCGGCCGTGCCCTCGGCCATCAGCAGCAGCTTCTCGGCCCGGAGCACCAGCTTGGCCGGTCCCTCGCCCGGCACCGTCTCGGCCTTGTCGGCGGGGACGGTGACCTGGCCAAACAGCTCCGCATCGAGCAGCGCGCCGTCGGGCCCCCGCGACAGGCAGCGCGCGGGCAGGATGTTGGAGGCGCCGAGGAAATTCGCCACGAATTCCGACGCCGGGCGGTTGTAGACGTCCTGCGGTGTGCCGACCTGTTCGACCCGGCCGTTGCTCATCACCACGATCTGGTCGGACATGGCCAGCGCCTCGGACTGGTCGTGGGTGACGAAGACGGTGGTGACGCCGATCCGGTCCTGGATGCGCTTGAGCTCCACGCGCATGTCTTCGCGCAGGTTGGCGTCGAGCGCGGACAGCGGCTCGTCCAGCAGCAGCACGTCGGGTTGCACCACGATGGCCCGGGCCAGCGCGATCCGCTGTTGCTGCCCGCCCGACAGCGCCTTGGGATAGCGGTCGCCCACATCGGGCAGCTGCACGAGGTCCAGCGCATCCTGCACCCGCTTCTTCACATCCGCCTTCGAAACGTCGCGGTATTTCAGCCCGAAGGCCACGTTTTCCGCCACGGTCTTGTGCGGGAACAGCGCGTAGTTCTGAAAGACGATGCCGAGGTTGCGCTTGTGGATCGGCACGTCGTTCACCCGCTTGCCGCCCACGAGGATCTCGCCCTCGGTCGGGTCCAGCAGCCCCGCGATCATCCGCAGGTTGGTGGTCTTGCCGCAGCCCGAGGGGCCCAGCAGCGTGACGAAGGCGCCGTCGGGGATCTCCAGCGTGGTCTGGTGCACGGCGGTGAAGGTGCCGAACCGCTTGACGATGTTCGATAGGGTGACGGAGCTCATGAGCGGTTATCCTGGGCGCAGATCTCGGGCGGAGGGTGGCGGGGAGAGGGCAGCCCCCTCCCCGCGATGGCGTGGCGCGGGGCTCAGTAGCCCTTCTGCACGCGGCCGAATTCCTTCGACCATTCCTGCTCGTGCCCGTTCCAGTACTTCGGATCGGCAAAGGTCAGGCCGTCGAGCGTGCCCGAGGGGTCGAAGGCCGGCAGCGTCGGGATCTTGTCGCCCAGGTCCACCTTCTGCGGGTCGAGCGCCGGGGGATAGTTCTGCCCCTCGGCCACGGCGATGGAGGTCTCTGGCGCCAGCATGAAGTTCAGCAGCTCCTCGCAGGCTTCCATGGGCGAGCCCTTGAGCACGAACATGCACTCCTGCCAGCCGTAGCCGTTGGGCGGGTCCATGTAGCCGATGTCGTGGCCCTGCTCCTGAAGCGCGTAGATGCGGCCCGACCAGCCCTCGGTGACGTAGATCTCTTCCTCGGCCAGCAGGCTCATCAGCTCCGCGCCCGAGGTCCAGTATTTCAGCGCCAGATCGCGGTGCTTGCGGATCGCGTCCCAGACGGCATCCATGTCCTCGGCGTTGTTCGGATCCTGCCCGGTCTGAAGCGAGGCGAACCAGATCCGCGTGCGCCAGTCGGACCAGCCCGCGATCTTGCCCTTGTACTTCTCGTCGATGAGGATCTTGGCGCCCTTCTCCTTCATCTCCTCGTCCGAGATGTGCTTGCGGTTATAGGCGATGCCGGTGGTGCCGTAATCATAGGGCACGCAGGACAGCGTGCCGTTGGTGATCTTGCGGAACGCCTCGGTCAGCTTGGGGATGACGTACTGGAGGTTCGGGATGTTGTCCTCGTTCAGCTCCGTCGTCAGGCCCAGATCGTTGTAGCGGGCATAGTCGAAGACGCCCGACAGGTGGGCGACGTTGTATTCCCCCGGCTGCGCCGCCTTCACCCGGCTGATATATTCGTCGCCGCCGCCGAAGGTGCCGTCCACGACCTCGATCCCGGTCTCCTTGGTGAAGGGGTCGAAGGCGTTCTCGCGCAGCGCTTCCGACACCACGCCGCCCCAGCCGTCAAAGCGCACCTGCTTGACGCCCTGGGCATTGGCATAGCGGGCAAAGGGCGTCTGCACGCCATAGGCCAGCCCCGCCGCACCGAGCAGGCCAAGGAAGTTGCGGCGGTCGAGATCGCCGTTCATGTACCGCTCGCGCAGGCGCTCGTAGCGGGTGGTGTTGTCGAGTTTCCGTGTCATCCGTCTCTCCTTGTCGGTTCTGTCATTCTTGGTGGCGACGGGCGGTTCTCAGGTGCCGCCCTTGTTGGAAATCTTGCGGGCGATGGCCGCGCCCAGCAGCGGCAGCCCCACGGTGAGGAAGATCATCACCGTCCCCAGCGCGTTGATCTCGGGGCTGATCGAGTTGCGCAGCATGGCGAAGATTTGCGTCGGCACCGTCTCCACCCCGCCGGGCTTCCAGAACAGCGTGCCGGTGATGTCGTCGAAGCTGATGGTGAAGGCGAAAAGCCCCCCCGCCAGCACCGCGGGCATCATCAGCGGCAGGGTGATCTGGAAGAAGGTCTGCATCGGCGAGGCACCAAGGCTCATCGCCGCTTCCTCCACGTCGCGGCGGATCGAGACCAGCCGCGCCTGCACCACGAGGATCACGAAGGGCAGCGTGAAAATGACATGGCCGAAGAGCAGCAGCGTGAAGCTCTTGTTGATGCCGAGGAAGTTGAGGAACAGCAGCAGCGCCACCGCCAGCACCACCTCCGGCACGAGGATCGGCGCGATCAGCATGGTGGTCACCGCGTTGGCCCCCGGCACCCGGTAGCGCACCAGCGCGAGGCTCGCCAGCACCCCAAGC
Organism: Carideicomes alvinocaridis; assembly: GCA_005473895.2. Lineage (GTDB taxonomy): Bacteria > Pseudomonadota > Alphaproteobacteria > Rhodobacterales > Rhodobacteraceae > Carideicomes > Carideicomes alvinocaridis. The sequence continues at coordinate 18,565 of SRJI02000041.1, read as the reverse complement.
GTGGTGGAGATCACGGCGGTCAGCGCGCCCAGGATCATCGAGGTCTGGAAGGCGCGCAGGATCGCGTCGTTGTTCCACAGCTCCACGAACCAGCGGAAGGAAAAGCCGGTCATCGGGAAGGAGCCGAACTGCGAGGCGTTGAAGCTCAGCAGCACGACCACCGCCACCGGCAGGAACATGAAGAGGTAGACGAGGATCGCCCAGCCGCGGATCAACTGCCATCCAAGGGGTGCCATCATCCCAGCCCCTTCATCAGCTGCGCCATGCCGAGATAGCGGTTGTAGATCATCACCAGCAGCCCCAGCACCACCAGCAGCATCAGCGACAGGGCCGAGCCCAGCGGCCAGTTGAGCTGCGTGATGATCGCCTCGAAGACGAGGTTGGCGAACATCGCGTCCGTGGGCCCGCCCAGCACCAGCGGCGTGATGTAGGTCCCCGCCCCCAGCACGAAGCACAGCAGGCTGCCGGCGGCGAGACCGGGCAGCGACAGCGGCAGCGTGACCTGGGTGAAGGCCTGCCAGCGGGTGGCGCCCAGCGAATTGGCCGCATCCTCCAGCGTGGTGTCGATCCCGTCGAGCGACACGAAGACATTGAGCACCATGAAGGGCAGCAGGTAATGCACGAGCCCCAGGATCACGGTCGTTTCGTTGTAGAGCATCTGGATCGGCTCATCGATGATGCCCAGCCACAGAAGCAGCGTGTTCAGTGCGCCCGAGACGCCGAGGATGTTGATCCACGACATGGTGCGGATGATGTAGCTGATCCAGAAGGGCAGCATCAGCAGGAGAAGCAGCAGCGGCTTGTTCCCCTTGGACCGCGCGATGAAATAGGCCGAAGGGTAGCCCATGAGCGCGCAGACGATGGTGGTGATCACCGCGATCTTCAGCGTGTTCAGCAGGATGTCCCGGTAGAAGGCATCGGTCAGCGCCTCGTTCCAGTTGTCGAGGTAGAACCCCACCTGGTCGGCGCCCGAGGCGGTCCGCAGCCAAAAGCTGTAGACGACGATGAAGAGCAGCGGCACGAAGAGCAGAAGCCCAACCGCGGTGAGGGCCGGCGACAGCAGAATCCACGGCTGGCGCGCCTCGCGTGCTTCGACGGACATGATCCGGTCCCTGTTCGACGACATTATTCGTTTTGTCTTGCCGTCAGCATGTCGCCGCGTCATTCATTGAGCAAATAGATAATCAGAATTGTGACTATAGGCAGTAACTATGGATCGCCCCGACCATTCCGCCCGCTACGAGCCCGAGCGCATCGCACGGGAGCTGGACTGGAACCTCCTGCGCACCTTCGTCGCGCTGGCCGAGGCGCGCTCGATCACCGAGGCGGCGGCGCGGCTGCGGCTCAAGCAGCCCTCCGTCTCCACCGCGCTCAAGCGGCTGGAGGACCGGGTGGGCCGGCGGCTGATCGACCGCAAGCCGGGTCATTACGACCTGACCGAGGCGGGGCGGCTGCTGTACCGCGAAGCGGTGGAGATAAACGGCTCGATCCTGCGGCTGTCGACCCTGCTGCGCGACGTGACCGACGAGGTGCGCGGCCACGTGGGCATCGCGGTGGCCAGCCACGTGGTCTGCCCGCTTTTCGACGAGGTGCTGGCGGATTTCCACGCGGACTATCCCGCGGCCTCGCTGTCGATCGCGGTGCATTCCTCCTCCGAGGCGGTGGCCGAGGTGCAGGCCAAGCGCGCGGCCTTTGCCGTCTGCCTCGTGCGCGACCGCAACCCGCGGCTGGAATACCGCAGGCTCTACCGGGAATATTTCGGCCTCTTCTGCGGGCCGCGCCACCCGCTCTTCGGCCGCACCGGGCTGGGGCCGCGGGACCTGGCGGGGCAGGCCACCGTCAGCTTCGACACCGATCGCCTGCAGGACGTGCTGAAACCGGTGACCGTGATGCGCGCGCAATCGAGCCTGGGCGAGACGATCACCGGCACGTCGTCGAACCTGGAGGAGGTGCGGCGCATGATCATCGCGGGGATCGGCATCGGCCCCCTGCCCGTCCACGTGGCGCAGCGCGACGTGGAGGACGGCCAACTCTGGCAGACGCCGCCCTACGAGAACCTGCCGGCCATCGACGTGCACGTGGTCTGGAACCCCGCCACGGTGAAGAACCGGGCGGAGACGGCGCTGCTGCGGATGCTCCAGGAGGCGATCGAGCGCACGCCGATGGAGGCGCGGACCTACGGGTAGCCGGGCGGGCCGGGAGGCGGGGCGCCGGGCGGGCTCAGGTCTCGATCCGCGGAACGGGGCCGCTGCCCTCGACCTTGGCCATGGTGCCCTGCGCCGCGGCGCAGAGCTTTTCCTCGCCGTCCTCGACGGAATAGATCTCGGCCCGGCAGACCGCCTGGCGGCGTCCCAGCGACAGCACCTCGCCGCGCGCCAGCATCGCCTCGCCGCGGCCGGGCCGGATCAGGTTCAGCTTGAATTCCAGCGTCACCACGTTGCCCAGCCGCGACCCTCCGGCAAAGGCGATGGCCATGTCGGCCAGCGTCGCGGTGACCCCGCCGTGGACGATGCCGAGATGCTGCATGTGATCGGGGCGCAGCGGCAGGCGCAGGGTGATGCGACCGCGCTCGAAGCTGTCGATCTCCACCCCCACCAGCTTGCTGAAGGGCTGCGCGTCGAGAATCTTCCGCCCGTATTCCAGCTGCTCCGTCATCGCCTCGCCTCCTCCTGCCGCGGCACGGTCACGCGATGCGATATGCAGGTCAATTCCAGACGTCACGTCCCGAACGACCGAAAATCGTTAATAACGATTCTCCCGAAAAATTTTGGCTCAGAATTTTTCCTCCCCCAACGCGAAAGGGGCGGCCCCCGCAGCACCGCCCCTTTCCTCGTTCCAAACTCCGGACGGCTCAGCTGATCTTGGTCAGCAGCTCGTCCAGCGACTTCTTCGCATCGCCGTAGAACATCCGCGTGTTGTCCTTGAAGAACAGCGGGTTCTCGATGCCGGAATAGCCGGTGCCCTGCCCCCGCTTGGAGACGAAGACGTTCTTGGCCTTCCAGACCTCCAGCACCGGCATGCCGGCGATCGGGCTGTTGGGATCGTCCTGCGCCGCCGGGTTCACGATGTCGTTCGACCCGATGACGATGACCACGTCGGTCTCGGGGAAATCGTCGTTGATCTCCTCCATCTCCAGCACGATGTCGTAGGGCACCTTGGCCTCGGCCAGCAGCACGTTCATGTGCCCCGGCAGGCGGCCGGCCACGGGGTGGATGGCGAACCGCACCTCCTTGCCCTTGGCGCGCAGCTTGCGGGTCAGTTCCGACACCGCGTTCTGCGCCTGCGCCACCGCCATGCCGTAGCCCGGCACGATGATCACGCTGTCGGCTTCCTCCAGCGCCTGGGCCACGCCGTCGGCATCGATGGCGACCTGTTCGCCCTCGACCTCCGCCGCCGGACCCGCAGAGCCGCCGAAGCCGCCCAGGATGACCGACACGAAGGACCGGTTCATCGCCTTGCACATGATGTAGGACAGGATCGCCCCCGAGGAGCCCACCAGCGCGCCCACCACGATCAGCAGGTCGTTCCCGAGGCTGAAGCCGATGGCCGCCGCCGCCCAGCCGGAATAGCTGTTCAGCATGGAGACCACGACCGGCATGTCCGCGCCGCCGATGCCCATGATCAGGTGGTAGCCGATGAAGAGCGCGAGCAGCGTCATCAGGACCAGCGGGAAAAGCCCCCCGGTGCTGAAGTACCACACCAGGCAGAGGACCGAGATCGCGGCCGCCGCGGCGTTCAGGATGTGTCCGCCCGGCAGCTTGGTCGCCGCCGAGGAGACCTTGCCCGAAAGCTTGCCATAGGCGATCACCGACCCGGTGAAGGTCACCGCCCCGATGAAGATGCCGAGGAAAAGCTCGACCCGCAGGACGTTGACCTCGGCCGCGGTCTTGTGGGCGACGATGGCGGCAAAGCCCCTGAGCCCCTCGCGCAGGGTCTCGTCCATGGGCAGGACGCGCGCCAGCTCGATATGGGCGTTGTAGCCCACGAAGACGGCGGCCAGGCCCACGAGGCTGTGCATCGCGGCGACCAGCTGCGGCATCTCGGTCATCTCGACCTTGGTGGCCACGTACCAGCCGATGATGCCGCCGCCGGCAATCAGGATCAGCGACAGCAGCCACAGGCCGGAGCCCGGCCCGATCAGCGTCGCCACCACGGCGATGGCCATGCCGACGATGCCGTACCAGACGGCGCGCTTGGCGCTTTCCTGGCCCGACAGCCCGCCCAGCGACAGGATGAAGAGGACGGCTGCGACCACGTAGGCCGCGGTGGTGAATGCGGTATCCATGTTACCCTCCGCCCCTTTAGGATTTCTGGAACATGGCGAGCATGCGCCGTGTCACGAGGAAGCCGCCGAAGATGTTGATCCCGGCCATGAAGACCGAAAGCGCGGCAAGAAGGATCACCAGCCAGGAGCCCGAGCCGATCTGCATCAGCGCGCCCAGGATGATGATGGAGGAGATCGCGTTGGTCACGGCCATCAGCGGCGTGTGCAGCGAGTGGCTGACGCCCCAGATCACCTGGAAGCCAACGAAGACCGACAGAACGAAGACGATGAAGTGCTGCAGGAAGCTCGCCGGGGCCACCAGCCCCACCAGCAGCATCAGCACAGCGCCGACGCCCAGCAGCGTGACCTGGTTGCGGGTCTGCGCCTTGAAGGCCGCGGCCTCCTCGGCGCGCCGCTCCTCGGGCGTCTTCTCCTTTTCCTTCGGTTTCGGCTTGGCCGCGCCGATCGCCTTGGTCTTGGGCGGCGGCGGCGGGAAGGTGACCTCCTTCGCATGCGCCACGGTGGCGCCGCGGATCACGTCATCCTCCATGTCGTGATTGACCACCCCGTCCTTCTCGGGCGTGAGATCGGTCATCATGTGGCGGATGTTGGTGGCGTAGAGGGTCGAGGATTGCGTCGCCATCCGGCTGGGGAAGTCGGTATAGCCGACGATGGTCACGCCGTTCTCGGTGACGATCTTGTCGTCCTTGACGGTCAGCTTGCAGTTGCCGCCGCGCTCGGCCGCGAGGTCGATGATCACCGAACCGGGCTTCATGGCCTTCACCATGTCCTCGGTCCAGAGCTCGGGCGCCTCGCGGTTGGGAATGAGCGCCGTGGTGATGACGATGTCCATGTCGGGCGCCAGTTCGCGGAACTTGGCCAGCTGCGCCTCGCGAAACTCGGGGCTGGAGGGCTTGGCATAGCCGCCGCTTTCCGAGCCGTCCGCCACGTCCTCCTCGAAGTCGAGATAGACGAATTCGGCGCCCATCGACTCCACCTGCTCGGCCACTTCGGGCCGCACGTCGAAGGCATAGGTCACCGCGCCCAGCGAGGTCGAGGTGCCGATGGCGGCAAGGCCCGCCACCCCGGCGCCGACGACCAGCACGCGCGCCGGCGGCACCTTGCCCGCGGCGGTCACCTGGCCGGTGAAGAAGCGGCCGAAATTGTTGCCCGCCTCGATCACCGCGCGGTAGCCGGCGATGTTGGCCATCGACGACAGCGCGTCCATCTTCTGCGCGCGGGAGATCCGCGGCACCATGTCCATGGCGATGACCGTGCTGCCCTTCTTGGCGAGCTGGTCCATCAGCGCTTCGTTCTGGGCCGGCCAGAAGAAGGAGATCAGCGTCTGCCCCTCGCGAAAGCGCTTGGCCTCCGTTTCCGTGGGCGGCCGCACCTTGGCGACGATGTCGGCGTCCTTCCAGAGCTGGGCGCCGGTCTTGGCGATCGTGACACCCGCCTCCTCGTAGGCCGCGTCGGGAAAGCCGGCGGCGACACCCGCGCCGGTCTCGATGATGCAGTCATGGCCAAGTTTCTGAAGCTGGCGGGCGCTGTCCGGCGTCATCGCGACGCGCGCCTCCCCCGGCATCACTTCCTTTGGCGTTCCGATCTTCACGTCAATGGTCCCCCTTCAGGTCCGTTACCGTCCCGCAGGTTCCGCGGGTTGGCGAAAGGGGTAACCCGCAGGGCGGGTGCTGACAATGCCGCAGGCGGAGCGCTAGCGCAAACAGTGGCATTTGCGGCGCCGGCGGCGCGCCCCTGCCTCTCACGCCCGCGCCCAAAAGTCTTGAACCAAGACTTTTGCAAGACTTTTCATTGAAAAGTCTTGGTCCACCGCTGCGCCCGAACCCCCGCCACATCGCCGCGTCACACTTGCGGGTCCTCCCGGCATTGGACACACTCCGGCGAAACCGAGGGAGAGAGACATGACATTGCAGGGCAAGCACGCATTGGTCACCGGCGGCGGCACGGGGATCGGCCTCGCCATCGCGCGGGCGCTGGCCGAACAGGGGGCCGAGGTCACCATCACCGGGCGCCGCCGCGAGGTGCTGGAAGAGGTCGCGACCGACCGCATCCACGCCATGGCGATGGATGTCAGCGACGAGGCCCAGGTGGTCGAGGGCACCCAGGCCATGGTCGAGGCGCGCGGCCCGATCCGGATCTGCGTGGCCAATGCCGGCGTGGCCGAGGGGCGCGCGCTGCACAAGACCGACATGGACTTCTGGCGCCAGGTCATGGGGATCAACCTCGACGGCGCCTTCCTGACCATCCGCGAGAGCCTCAAATCCATGGTGACCACCGATTGGGGCCGGGTGATCGCAATCTCCTCCATCGCCGGGGTGCGCGGCCTGCGCGGCGCCGGGGCCTATTCGGCGTCCAAGCACGGGGTGATCGGGCTGATCCGCTCGCTGAGCGAGGATTTCATGGGCAAGCCCTTCACCTTCAACGCGATCTGCCCGGGCTACGTGGACACGCCCATCGTCAGCCGCAACACCGACAGCATCGCCCGGCGCGCCGGCGTCAGCGAGGACGAGGCGCTGAAGATGATGGTCAGCGCCAACCGTCACAACCGGCTCATCCTGCCGGAGGAGGTGGCGGCGACCGCGCTCTATCTCTGCGCGCCGGGATCGGAAAGCGTGAACGGGCAGGATCTGCGGATCGCCGGCGGGCAGGTCTAGAGCTACATCCCCGGCGCCCCGGTGCGGGCCACCGCGGAGCGCCGGGGGCCAACCCGGACAGGCATCGCAGAGATTGCCGTGATCCAAGGACCTCGGGCGCGTCCCCCCGGCGCCGCCCGACGCCGCGGCGCGGCAAGACCCTTGCACTCGCCGCTGGATGTGATCCAATGTCCGACGGAAACGGTTCGGCCCCAACGGGATGGGGCGCCGGCCGGACAAGGTGGCGCGTACCGGGCCGGAGGCCGAGGGCGCGGGATGGGGATGACATGACGGACTTTGCGGCGACCAGGGCGCAGTTTCACCTGCCCGAGGGCGTGATCTATCTCGACGGCAATTCGCTGGGGCCGCTGCCGCGCGCCGCCGAGGGGCGGATCGCCAAGGTGATGCGCGACGAATGGGGCGAGATGGTCATCACCGGCTGGAACCGTGCCGGCTGGATGGACATGGCCAACCGGCTGGGCGACCGCGTCGGCGCGCTGATCGGGGCGGAGCCGGGCCACGTGGTCATGGGCGACACCCTGTCGATCAAGGTCTACCAGGCGCTGGCCTCGGCCTTCGAGCTGAACCCGGACCGCTCGGTCGTGCTGTCGGATACCGGAAACTTCCCCTCCGACCTCTACATGGCCGACGGGCTGGTGTGCACGCTGGGCGACGCCTACAGCCTGCGCACCGTGGCGCCCGAAGAGCTGATCGGCGCCATCGCCGACGACGTGGCCGTGGTGCTGGTGACCGAGGTGGATTACCGCACCGGCCGCCGCCACGACATGGCCAGGCTGATCGAGACTGCGCACGCGAAGGGCGCGCTGGTGATCTGGGACCTCGCGCATTCCGCGGGCGCGGTGGACGTGGACGTCTCCGGCCTCGATGCGGATTTCGCGGTGGGGTGCACCTACAAGTACCTCAACGGCGGCCCCGGCGCGCCGGCCTTCATCTACGTCAACCCGCGCCACGCGGATGTCGCCCGCCCTGCCCTGTCGGGCTGGCTGGGGCACGAGGCGCCCTTCGACTTCGACCTCGACTACCGCCCCGGCGCGGGGGTGCAGCGGATGCGCGTGGGCACGCCGCCGGTGCTGGCGCTCTCGGTGCTCGACGCCGCCATGGATGTCTGGGACATGACCACCATGGCCGAAGTGCGCGCCCGCTCCATCGAGCTGTCGCAGCTCTTCATCTCCGAGGTGGAGCGGCAGGCGCCCATGCTCGAGCTGGCCTCGCCCCGCGATCCGGAGAAGCGCGGCAGCCAGGTCTCCTTCCGCTTCCACGAGGGCTATGCCGGGATGCAGGCGCTGATCGACCGGGGCGTCATCGGCGATTTCCGCGCCCCCGACATCATGCGCTTCGGCTTCACGCCGCTCTACATCTCGCCCGACGACGTGCGCGAGGCGGCGGCGATCATCGGCGAGGTGATGCAGGGCGCGCTCTGGGACACGGCCGAGTATCGAAAGCGGGCCGCCGTCACATGAGCGTCCTGATCCGGCATATGCGCGCGGGCGAAGAGGCCGCCCTGCACCGGATCTTCGTCGAGGCGGTGCGCGACGGCGCCAAGGGTCACTACGATTCCCGCCAGCGCAAGGCCTGGGCCCCCGACGGCCCGCCGCCCCCCAGCTGGCACGAGCGGCTGCGCGAGCAGGAGGTCTGGGTCGCCGTGGGCCGCGGCCAGCCGGTAGGGTTCCTGTCCGTGACCCCCGAGGGCCATCTCGACCTGGCCTTCGTGCGGCCCAGCTGGATGGGCGGGCGCGCCATGCCCGCGCTCTACGACGCCATGCTGCACTGGGCCCGCGAACAGGGGCTCGCGCGGCTGACCACCGATGCCAGCCATCTCTTCCGGGCCTTCCTGCGCCGCCGCGGCTGGACCGGCGAGACACCCGAGGATATCGACCGTGGCGGCGTCGTGCTGCGCCGATGGCCGATGACGCTCGACCTGAAGGACGAAAAGACGTGAGTGACACCTACGATCCGCAGAAGGAAGGCGCCCAGATGTCGTTTGACGGGCGCATGTCCTATACCGACTACCTCGGGCTCGACATGGTGCTGGCCGCGCAGAAGCCGCGCACCGACACCCATGACGAGATGCTCTTCATCATCCAGCACCAGACCTCGGAGCTGTGGATGAAGCTCGGCCTGCACGAGATCTCGGCCGCCCGCGGCGCGCTTGTCCGGCGCGAGCTGCGCCCGGCCTTCAAGATGCTGTCCCGGGTGGCGCGGATCTTCGAACAGCTGAACTCGGCCTGGGACGTGCTGCGCACCATGACGCCCGCCGATTACACCCAGTTCCGCGACGCGCTCGGCGAAAGCTCGGGCTTCCAGTCCTACCAGTACCGGCTGATCGAGTTCACCCTGGGCAACCGCAACCGGGCGATGCTGAAACCCCATGCCCACCGGCCCGACCTGATCGAGCTGCTGGAGGCGGAGCTGGCGCGCCCCTCGCTCTACGACGTGGCGCTCGACTGCCTGAACGACACGATCCCCCTGCCCGCCGAGGTGCTGGAGCGCGACCGGTCGAAACGCTACGAGCCGGACGATCGCGTGGCCGAGGCCTGGGCCGAGGTCTACCGCCATCCCGACCGCCACTGGGAGCTCTACGAGCTGGCCGAGAAGCTGGTGGATTTCGAGGATTACTTCCGCCGCTGGCGCTTCAACCACGTGACCACGGTGGAGCGGGTGATCGGCTTCAAGCGCGGCACCGGCGGGACCGGCGGGGTCAGCTACCTGCGCCGGATGCTGGAAGTGGAGCTGTTTCCCGAGCTCTGGCATTTGCGCACCAATCTCTGACCTCCCTGCAAATTCCCCAGTTTGGCCTTGTTTTCGCACAGGAAAGCGGGACAAAATGGCCCTCGATACAGCCGGGCGCACAGAACGTCGCGACAAGCGACCCCAGCCCGCGAGCAGTGACGGCCCCACGCGGCCCGATCGAGGCAGGAGACACGGAGGATGCCACAGGGCTACCTCGTCAACTTGGGCGGCAACGGGCTGCTGGAGGCCGGTGACGGCATTTCCGGCTGGTCCACCAGCTTCACGGCAGACGGCAACCTGGGCACCGGCCAGTGGACCTGGACCGGCTGGGACGGTGGCTGGCATACCAACGAGACCGGCTCGGGCCAGTATTACCACGCCACCGACGGCAACACCTATTTCGTGCCCGACAGCGGCACCGTCACGCTGCTGTTCTCGGGCAGCGTGCAGACGGCGCCCGGCCCGGCGGGCGACGGCCTGGTGGAGGGCACCGAGGGCGACGACCTGATCGACGCCACCTATGCCGAGGATGCCGACGGCGACGAGATCGACGGCGGCTGGGGCGGCGGCATCGACGGGCTGGACGACCACGTTCTGGCCGGCGACGGCGACGACACGGTGGAGGCCGGGCTCGGCGACGACACGGTCGAGGGCGGCGGCGGCTCCGACTGGCTGGAAGGCGGCAGCGGCGACGACGTGATCCACGGCGGCTCGGACGGGGAGGCCGCGGGCGGCCACGAATATCTCGACTGGTCCGGCCAGGGCGGCGACGGCCAGGACATTGCCGGCGGCTTCACCCAGAGCACGGGCGAGATGGATGTCACCGTCTCCTTCGCCAGCACCGGCAACAACAAGCCCACCTTCGAGGTGGAAAGCGGCGACACCCAGTATGTCGGCGCGGGCGAGCCGATGGACGCCCATTCCTCGGCCTATCTCTTCGGCAAGGGCGGCGGCGACACCTCGCGGGTGACCATGGATTTCGCCGCCTCCAGCGGCAGCCAGGCCACGGACGAGGTGCAGAACGTCGTCTTCCGGGTCAACGACGTCGACTGGGGATCGGGCAATCACCGCGACATCATCGAGGTCAATGCCTGGGACGCCGACGGCAACCCGGTGACGGTCAGCCTCACCGCCGGGACGGGCGACACCGTCTCCGGCAACACGGTCACCGCCGGCAGCCAGGCGCAGGACACCGACGACGAGGGCGGGTCGCTGCTGGTGGAGGTCGCGGGACCGGTCAGCAAGATCACCATCGACTACGCCAACGACATGAACGGCACCCAGGGCGTCTGGGTCACCGACGTGCATTTCGACACCATCCCCGAGGTCGACGGCGACGACACGCTGATCGGCGGCGAGGGCGCGGACGAGATGCATGGCGGCGACGGCGACGACGTGGTCGAGGTCTCGCAGGGCGACATCGCCTTCGGCGACGGCGGCGACGACACCTTCGTCTTCCGCGACCTGTCGGAGCCCGGCAAGGCCGACATCACGATCCGCGGCGGCAATGACGGCCAGACCAAGGGCGACACGCTGGACCTGGGCGGGGTGGCCGACCGCACGACGCTGCAGATCACCGGCGGCGACGACACGGTGGGCTATACCGGCTCGGTCGAGCTGCAGGACGGCTCCACCGTCAATTTCTCCGAGATCGAGCACATCATCTGCTTCACGCCGGGCACGATGATCCTGACGCCCACGGGCGAGCGTCCGGTGGAAAGCCTGCGGCCCGGCGACCTGATCATGACCCGCGACGCCGGCGCGCAGCCGCTGCGCTGGACCGGGCGGCGCCGGGTGCCAGCGGAGGGCAACCTCGCCCCCGTGCGGCTGGAGCCCGCCGCGCTGCAGGGCGCGCGCCGCGCGCTCGCCGTCTCGCCGCAGCACCGGTTCCTGCTGACCGGCTACCGCGCCGAGTTGCTGTTCGGCGAGCCCGAGGTGCTGATCCCCGCGAAGCACCTGATCGACGGGCGCCACGTGACGCAGGAGGCGGGCGGCGAGGTCACCTACCTGCACCTGATGTTCGACCGGCACCACGTGATCTACGCGGAAGGCGCGCCGACCGAGAGCTTTCACCTGGCGGATATGGGGCTGGACGCCATCACCCCGCGCCAGCGCGAGGAGATCTTCGCCCTCTTCCCCCACCTGCGCGCCGATCCTGCGGCCTACGGCCCCGCCGCGCGGCTGTGCGCCCGCCGGTTCGAGGCGGAGCTCGTCGCCGCCTGACGTAGCAGGGCGCGCGGGTGAAGGGCCCCTGCCCGGCTCGCGAACCTTCCTGGCCGCCCCGAGTCCCGGAGGCTCCCTGGCAATCCCATCCCGTGCAGAGCGTGGCGCGAAGGTGCGGCGGGCGTCAGACATTCCCTTGCGGATGACCCTTACCGACATCCCACACGGGGAGGCGCCCCCGGCGTCATCCAGGCAGCAGCGCCTCGCAGGCGTCTGTTCATGCGGTATGTTATTCGAGGCGGTCTGCTCCGCCCCGGCGGCTCAGGCGGTCTTGAGCGCGGGACGGACGGCGCCCGCGGCCCAGGCGCGCACGGCGTCGCCGAAGGCCTCGAAGAGCGGGCGCGAGACCGGGTCGTTCGCGGCATTGAATTCCGGGTGCCACTGCACCGAGAGGGTAAAGCCCTTGGCCCCCTCCACATAGGCCGCCTCGGGCGTGCCGTCGGGCGCGTAACCGTCGATGACGAAGCGGGTCCCGGCCCGAGTCACCCCCTGCCCGTGCAGCGTGTTGGTCATCACCTCGGTCGTGCCCCAGAGCCGGTGGAACGGCCCGCCCTCGTTGAGCGTCACGATGTGGCGCAGGGCGAACTTCTCCTCGATCGTGCCGTCCGGCGGCATGCGGTGGTTGAGCCGGCCGGGCAGGTCGCGGATCTCGGGATGCAGGGTCGAGCCCATGGCGACCGCAACCTCCTGGAAGCCGCGACAGATGCCGAGAAAGGGCTGCCCCCGCTCCACGCAGGCGCGCACCAGCGGCAGGGTGATCGCGTCCCGCGCCCGGTCGAAGGCGCCATGCGCCTCGGTCGCGGCCTCGCCGTATTCCTCCGGGTGGACGTTGGGGCGGCCGCCGGTCAGCACGAAACCGTCGCAGACCTCCATCAGCTCCTCGACCGAGACATAGGCGGGATCGGCGGGGATCAGCATCGGGATGCAATCCGCCACCTTGGCCACCGCCTCGGAATTCATCGCCCCGCCGGCATGGACCTGGTAGGTCTCGTTGATCAGGTGATGATTGCCGATGATGCCGACGACGGGACGTGTCATGGCGGGCTCCGCTCGATGCAAGTATGCGAAAAACATAATGCCATGCGCCCCGCTCGGAAAGAGGCGGGCAGCCGCAGACCGGGTCGCGCTTTGTGCCTCAGCGCACAGAAGCGGGGAAAACAGGCAGGACGAGCCAGTCCGGCAGGCCGCCCGGCCCTGCCCGAAACAACGACCGCCGCGCTCAGGCCTCGCCCTCGAACCCCGCCGCGGCGATGCCCGCCAGGGCCGCGGCCGCGTCGTTCTCGGAGGTGTCGCCGCTGACGCCCACCGCCCCCACCACGGCGCCGGCCCCGTCGCGCACCAGGACGCCGCCAGGCACCGGGACGAAGCCGCCGTCGAAGGCGCCCACCAGCGACGCGGAAAAGAAGGGGCGCCCCTCGGCCAGCTTGCTCTGGGCGCGGCCGCCCATGCCCATCATCACCGCGCCATGGGCCTTGCCCCGGGCGACGGCAAAGCGGCCCGGAGGCGAACCGTCCGACCGTTCGAAGGCGATGACGTGCCCGCCCGCGTCCAGCACCGCAACCGCCAGCGGCTTCATGCCCTCGGCCGTGCCGTGGGCCAGCGCCTCGCGGATCATCACCCGCGCCTTGTCGATGTCGATCATCGCACTCCTCCTTTGCCGAACCGGTTCTTGCGGTGACCATGTCACGGCCCGGCGCCTGGGTGAAGCCCGCCCTACCCGCGGCGGCGGCGGCGTGCTACCTCGGTGCGACGCAACAGGCCGGAGTCCGCGCGCATGAACATCCTGCAGATCACCTCCCTCCTGATCGTCCTGGCCGGCGCCTTCGGAGCCATCAACTACCTCGTGCTGCGCCTGCCCGCCGCCATCGGCATCCTGGTGGTGGCGCTGGCCGCCTCGCTGGTGATCCTCGGGCTGGACCTGCTCGTCCCCTCGCTCGGCGTGGCGGACGAGGTGCGCATGGTGGTGACCGGCATCGACTTCTCCGACGCGCTGCTGGAGGGGATGCTGGGCCTGCTGCTCTTTGCCGGGGCACTGCACGTGAAGCTCTCGGACCTGCGGGCCGAGTGGAAGCTGGTCATGCTCATGGCGACGATCGGCGTCGCTCTTTCCACCGCGCTGGTCGGCTTCGGCTTTTCCTGGCTGACCGGCATGCCGCTGCTGGTGGCACTGGTCTTCGGCGTGATCGTGTCGCCCACGGACCCGGTCGCCGTGCTGGGCGTGCTGCGCGAAGCCCACCTGAGCAAGTCGCTGGAAACGCAGATCGCGGGCGAGTCGCTGTTCAACGACGGCGTGGCCTACGTGGTCTTCCTGGTGGTCGTCGGGCTCGCCTTTCCCAGCGGGGAAAGCCATACCGAGACGTGGCAGGACGCGCTGCAACTCTTCGTGCGCGAGGCGTTCGGCGGCGCGGTGCTGGGCGTCGTGCTGGGCTGGCTCGTCTTCCGGGTGATGCGCCACATCGACGATTACGCGCTCGAAGTGCTGCTGACCCTCGGCCTCGCCTTCGGCGGCTACGAGCTGGCCGTGGCGCTGCATGTCTCGGCCCCGATCATGGCGGTCTGCGCGGGGCTGCTGATCGGCGATATCGGCGCCCGCCACGGCATGTTCGAAGAGACCCGGCGCTACGTGGAGGCGTTCTGGAAGCTGATCGACGAGATCCTCAACGCCGTGCTGTTCCTGATGATCGGCTTCGAGGTCTTCGCGCTGGCCTTCGACGGCTCGCACCTGCTGGCCGGGGTGGTGTCCATCGGGCTGGCGCTTGTCGGACGGCTGGTCGCGGTGCTGGTGCCGGTGCTGATCCTGCGCCCGTTCCGCCGCTTTGCCACGGGCGTGGTGCCGATCATGACCTGGGGCGGGCTCAAGGGCGGCATCTCGGTCGCGCTGGCCCTGTCCCTGCCCGAGGGCGAATGGAAGCCGCTGATCCTGACCGCGACCTATGTGGTGGTCATCTTCTCGATCATCGTGCAGGGTCTGACCGTCGGGCCGCTCGCCACCCGGCTCGGCCGCCAACCGGACCTGATGTGACATGACCGAATACCTCGTCTACGACGTCTTCACCGAAACCCGCTTCGGCGGCAACCAGCTGGCCGTGATCCCCGACGCCGCCGGCCTGCCGGAGCGTGACCTGCTGCCCATCACGCGCGAGTTCAACTTTTCCGAGACCGTGTTCCTCTACCCGCCGGAGGATGCGGCCCACACGGCGAAGGTGCGCATCTTCACCCCCGGCGGCGAGGTGCCCTTTGCCGGTCATCCCACGATCGGCACGGCGGTGGCGCTGGCCGAGGCGGGGCACGGCCCGGACATGGTGCTGGAGCTGGGCGTCGGCCCGCTTGCCGCCCGGGCCGCGGACGGGGCCGCCCATTTCACCACCCGCGCGGCGCTGGAGCGGATCGCCGAGCCCGACCCGGCGCTCTGTGCGGCGGCGCTCGGGCTCGACCCGGCACAGGTCGCCAGCCCGCCGGTCATGGCCTCGCTGGGCCTCGCCTTCACCTTCGTGGAGCTCGACAGCCGGGAGGCGCTCTCCGCCTGCCGACCCGACACGGAAGCCACCCGCCGCGCCGCGGAGATGTACCCCTCGGAGCTGGATTTCGCCCTTTATGCCTATGTCCGCGAGGGCAGCACGATCCACGCCCGCATGTTCGCCCCCCTCGTCGCCATCCCGGAGGATCCGGCCACCGGCAGCGCCGCCGCCACGCTCGCCGCCCTGCTGGCCGAGGCGGAGGGCCGGGACCTCAACCTCGAGCTGCGGCAGGGCGACGACATGGGCCGGCCCAGCCGCATCGGGCTGGCGACCGACGGGCCGCGCGTCACCGTCAGCGGCCGCGCCCTGCGCGTGATGCAAGGCAGGCTGGTCTGATGCCCGCGCTCTGTGTCTACGACGTGCTCGAGGGGCGGGCGACCGAGACCACGCTCGACACTCCGCTGCCGACCGAGGGCTATCGATGGGTTCATTTCGACCTGAACGACCCCGAGCTCGACGGCTGGGCCCGCGCCCACCTGCCGCGCGGCGGCCGCAAGGCGCTGCTGCAGACCGAGACGCGGCCGCGGATGCTGGCGCTGGACGAGGGGCTGGCGATCATCCTGCGCGGGGTGAACCTCAATCCCGGGCAGTTCCCCGACGACATGGTCTCGGTCCGGATCTGGATCGCGCCGCGTCTCGCGGTCACCGTGCGCGCCCGCAAGGTCTATGCCATCGACGAGATCCGGCAGGAGGCCGCCCGCGGCACCGCGCCGGACTCGCCCGACGCCTTCCTCGCGCTGCTGGCCGATGGGCTCGCCGGGCGGATGGAGACCGAGACCGAGGCGCTGGAGGACCGGGTGGACGAGATCGAGGAGCTGCTCTTCGACGATCCCGACGAGGACGAGGAAAAGCACCGCCTGCCAGAACTGCGCCGGGCCACGATCCGCCTGCGCCGCTTTGCCCTGCCGCAGGCCATGGCACTGGAAGAGGCGGCGCGCAGCGGCCACGCGGTGCTGGGGCGCGAGGCGGTGGCCGCGCTGCACGAGACCGGCAACCGCGCCCGCCGGGCGGTGGAGCTTCTGGACGCTGCCCGCGACCGGCTGAACGCGCTGGCCGACCACGTGGACATGCAGCAGCAGGGGCGGCTGGCGAAGAACTCCTACGTGTTCTCGGTGATCGCGGCGGTGTTCCTGCCGCTCAGCTTTCTCACCGGGCTTTTCGGGGTGAACGTGGCGGGGATGCCCGGCACCCAGACCCCCGGCGCCTTCGCGGTCCTGACGGCGGCGACGGTGGCGGTGGGCATCGTCATGGCGCTGATCCTGCGCTGGCTGCGGCTGTTCTGAAGATCCCCCGCTCGCCGGTGTCACGCCTGGGCGCATGCCATGCGACAGACCACCGCTTCGCCCGCCCCGCGGATCGTTCACGGGCGCGCCGGCGACCCCCGAACGGTCACATGCGGCTGGCGCGCGGGGCTTTCCTCGCCCCGGCAAATCCCCTAGATCTCTGGAACCGAAAAGACCGCCGGGGCGCCCCCATGAGCCAACCGATCATCGCGCGCTGCGAAAACAAGGGCCTGCGCATGACCGCCCCGCGCCGGGTCATCGCCCGCGTGCTGCAGGAATCCGAGGATCATCCCGACGTGGAAGAGCTTCATTCCCGCGCTTCGGCCATCGATTCCAACATCTCGCTCGCCACGGTCTACCGCACGGTCAAGCTGCTGGAAGAGACCGGGATCCTCGAAAAGGTGGATTTCGGCGACGGCCGCGCCCGCTACGAGGATGCCGAGCGGGATCACCACGACCACCTGATCGACCTCAATACCGGCGAGGTGATCGAGTTCTGCGACCCCGAGATCGAGGTCCTGCAGGAGCGTATCGCCGCCCGGCTGGGCTATCGCCTGACCGGCCACAAGCTGGAGCTCTACGGCGTGCCGGTGAAGCCCGCGCGAAAAGACGGCTGAGGCTTACAATCCCCCGGAAAACCCCGTAGCCCTGTTCCGAAACGGGCAGCGAAGCGGCGGGACGGGCATGACGGACAATCTCAGGGGTATTCTGCTGATGGTCCTGGCCATGGCCGGGCTGGCGCTGAGCGACACCTTCGTCAAGCTCGCCACCGCGCTGATGCCGCCGATGCAGATCATGACCATCGTTGGCGGCGGCGCGACCCTGATCCTCGGGGGAACGGCACTGGCGATGCGGCGGCCCTTCTTCTCGCGCGAGGTGCTGCACCCGGTGGTGCTGCTGCGCTGCCTGGCCGAGATGGCGGCCGCCTCCACCGTGATGCTGGCGCTGGCCTACGTGCCGATCTCGGTCGTCTCGGCGATCATGCAATCGATGCCCCTGATGGTGACGATCGGGGCGGCGCTGTTCTTCGGCGAACAGGTGGGATGGCGCCGCTGGGCGGCGATCGCGACGGGCATGGCGGGGGTGCTGATGATCCTGCGGCCCGGCTCGGACGCGTTCGATCCGGCCTCGCTTCTGGCGCTGGTCTCGGCGCTGGCGCTGACGATCCGCGACCTCACGACCCGCGCCTCGCCCGCCCACCTGCCGGCGATCTCGCTCGCCTCCTGGGGCTTTGCGGCGGTGGTGCCCTTCGGCCTGCTGATGATGCTGCTGGGGGGCGACGGGGTGGTGCCGCTGACCGCCCGGTCCGGCACCTATGCCTTCTGCGCCATCCTGGTAACGGCGGGGGGCTATTACGCACTGACCGCCGCGATGCGGGTGGGCCAGATCTCGGCCGTGGCGCCCTTCCGCTACGCGCGGCTGATCTTTGCCATGGCGATCGGCATCACCGTCTTCTCCGAGGTCATCGACGGCTGGACCATCGCGGGATCCTGCGTGATCGCGGCCTCGGGGCTCTACACGCTCTTCCGCGAACGCCGCTTCGCCTCGCCCGGCCCGGCCTGAGACTGGACCTGAGACTGGGCCTGAGCCACCTGCCGGCGCCATGCGAACCGGCGCCGGCGGTGAGGGGCTCAGCCCAGCAGCGCGCCCGGCCCGTCCCGCTGCGCGTCGAAGTGGCGCTTGAGCCGTTGCAGCGCAATGCGCAGGACGATCTTGCCCGAGCGCGCGGACCAGCCCATTTCCCGCTCTGCCGTCTCCAGCCCCTGCATCCGGCAGCAGCAGCGCAGCGCCATGTCGCCCAGACCGGGGCCGAGATCGCGCAGGGCCGCCGCGGCGCGCAGCCGGGCGGCCGGCGGACCGGAGCGCGCGGCG